>NZ_MVHE01000004.1 GCF_002086155.1 Mycobacterium angelicum
GCCGCCGCTGCCGAACAGCCCGGCGGCCCCCCCGGCACCGCCAATTACGCCGGACCCGCCCGCGCCGCCGTTGCCGTACAACCAACCACCGGCCCCGCCGGCGGCCCCGACAGCCCCGGTCCCGTTCGCCCCGTTGGCGCCGTTGCCGATCAGTGGGCGTCCGGTAGCCGCCACGAAGGGCGCGTTGATCGCGTTGAGTAGCGGACTGGTTATCGACGCGGCGCTGGCGGCCTCGGCGGCCGCATAGGAACCCGCGCCGGCGGTCAAGGCCCGCACAAACTGGTCATGAAACACCGCGGCCTGCGCACTCACCGTCTGATAGGACTGGGCGTGCGCGCCGAACACCGCCGCAACCGCCGCCGACACCTCATCGGCGCCCGCGGCCAGCACCGCCTCGATGTTGCCCGCCGCCGCGGCGTTGGCCGCCCCGATCGCCGAACCGATACCCGCCAAATCCGTGCCAGCGGCCGCCATCCACTCCGGCACTGCGATCACATACGACATCGGACACCTCCCATGAGGTCATGGCCCAAAAAGCTGGGACGACCCGCGAGATGCCCGGTTACCAGCAACGCACGGGCAGGAGCGAATTGTATCGCCGTAGGGAATGCGAAACGCCGATTTCGTCTTTTCCGCCCCCCAACACCCCGCGGAGCCCATCGATAGGACGCAGCCAGGAAATCAAATCAGGGCACCGCACGACCGTAAGCTGTGTTTCGTGAGTTCCCCAGTGAGCATGCCGAACGTGCTGGCCAACCGTTATGCCAGCGCCGAGATGGTCGCCATCTGGTCGCCGGAGGCCAAAGTGGTAGCCGAGCGGCGCCTGTGGCTGGCCGTCCTCAAGGCACAGGCCGAGCTGGGCGTGGACGTCCCCGCCAAGGCGATCGCCGACTACGAACGCGTCCTCGAGGACGTCGACCTGGGCTCGATCGCGACCCGCGAGCGCGCCCTGCGCCACGACGTCAAGGCCCGCATCGAGGAATTCAACGCGCTGGCCGGTCACCAGCAGGTGCACAAGGGAATGACCAGTCGCGACCTGACCGAGAACGTCGAGCAGCTGCAGATCCGGCGCTCGCTGGATCTGGTCTTCTCGCACGGAGTGGCCGTGGCGGCCCGGCTCGCCGAGCGTGCGGTGGTCTATCGCGACCTGGTCATGGCCGGGCGCAGCCACAATGTCGCCGCGCAGGCCACCACGCTGGGCAAGCGATTCGCTTCGGCCGCGCAGGAGACGCTGGTCGCGCTGACCAGGCTGCGGGAGTTGATCGAGCGCTACCCGTTGCGTGGCATCAAGGGCCCGATGGGCACCGCCCAAGACATGCTCGACCTGCTGGACGGCGACAGCGCCAAGCTCGCCGAATTGGAGCGTCGCGTCGCCGACTTCCTAGGCTTCGCACTGGTTTTCAGCAGCGTCGGGCAGGTGTATCCGCGCTCGCTGGACCACGATGTGGTGTCCGCACTGGTTCAGCTGGGCGCCGGACCGTCCTCGCTGGCCCACACCATTCGGCTGATGGCCGGGCACGAACTGGTCACCGAGGGTTTCGCGCCGGGCCAGGTGGGCTCCTCGGCGATGCCGCACAAGATGAACACCCGCAGTTGTGAACGGGTCAACGGGCTGCAGGTCGTGCTGCGCGGCTATGCCTCGATGTCGGCCGAGTTGGCCGGCGCGCAGTGGAACGAGGGCGACGTCTTCTGTTCGGTGGTGCGCCGGGTTGCGTTGCCGGACAGCTTCTTTGCCGTCGACGGGCAGATCGAGACGTTCCTGACGGTGCTGGACGAGTTCGGCGCATACCCGGCGGTGATCCAGCGCGAGCTGGACCGCTACCTGCCGTTCCTGGCCACCACCAAGGTGTTGATGGCGGCGGTGCGAGCGGGCATGGGCCGCGAGTCCGCGCACCACGTGATCCGCGAGCACGCGGTAGCCACCGCGCTGGCCATGCGCGAACAGGGCGCAGAGCCTGACCTCTTGGACCGGTTGGCCGCCGATCCGCGGCTGCCGCTGAGCCGCGATGCGCTAGACGCCGCACTGGCCGACAAGAAGGCGTTCACCGGAGCCGCTGGCGACCAGGTCGACGAGGTCGCCGCGATGGTGGACGCGTTGGTGGGCCGCTATCCCGACGCGGCCAAATACACTCCGGGAGCGATCCTGTGACTCTCGCCGGCGCTCTCGCGGATATCGACTTCACCGACCTGGACAACTTCGCCAATGGTTTTCCGCACGACTTGTTCGCCGTCCATCGACGCCAGGCGCCGGTGTACTGGCACGAGCCGACCGACAACACTCCCGACGGCGAAGGCTTCTGGTCGGTGGCCACCCACGCGGAAACCCTTGAGGTACTTCGTGATCCGGTGACTTACTCGTCGGTCACCGGCGGTGACCGGCCGTTCGGCGGCACGCTGCTGCAGGATTTGGCCATTGCCGGCCAGGTGCTCAACATGATGGACGACCCACGGCATTCATACATCCGGCGACTCGTCAGCTCCGGGCTGACCCCGCGGATGATCCGCCGCGTCGAGGACGACCTGCGCGCCCGCACCCGCCGACTGCTGGACGCCGTGCAGCCGGGTGAGCCGTTGGACTTTCTGGTCGAGGTCGCCGCCGAGCTGCCGATGCAGATGATCTGCATCCTGCTGGGAGTGCCGGAATCCGAACGGCATTGGCTGTTCGAGGCCATCGAGCCGCAATTCGATTTCGGCGGATCCCGCAAGGCCTCGCTGTCGCAGCTGTCGCTCGAAGAAGCCGGCTCGCGGATGTACAGCTATGGCCAGGAGCTGATCGCGGCCAAGCGGGCCAATCCGACCGACGACATGCTGTCGGTCGTCGCCAACGCGATGCTCGACGATGCCCAGGCGCCGGCCCTAAGCGACCTCGAGGTGTACCTGTTCTTCAGCCTGCTGTTCAGCGCCGGCGCCGAGACGACCCGCAACGCGGTGGCCGGCGGCCTGCTGGCGCTGGCCGAGCATCCAGATCAATTGCGTGCGCTGCGAACCGATCTCGAGTCATTGCCGACGGCCGTCGAGGAGATGGTCCGCTGGACCTCGCCGTCGCCGTCGAAGCGGCGCACCGCCACCCGCGACGTCACGCTCGGCGGCCAGTCGATCGAGGCGGGGCAGAAGGTGCAGATCTGGGAGGGCTCGGCCAACCGGGACGCCAATGTGTTCGACCGCCCGGACGAGTTCGACATTCGCCGGAAACCAAACCCGCACTTGGGTTTTGGACAGGGCGTGCACTATTGCCTGGGTGCCAATCTGGCCCGGCTGGAGCTGCGGGTGCTGTATGAGGAACTGCTGACGCGCTTCGAGGGCGTCCGGGTGACCCAACCCGTGGAATGGACACGCAGCAACCGGCATACCGGCATCCGGCACCTAGTCGTCGAACTGCGGTGAAGGCCCGGCTCGCTGACCTCGAGCCGGCACCCGACGTGTTCGCCGCGGTGATGGCTACCGGAATCCTGTCGATCGCCGCGGGCAAGCATGAGTACACCCGGATCAGTGACGCGTTGGGCGTGCTGGCCACGGCCGCACTCGTTGCCCTGGCCGGATTGGTGATGGCCCTTGCACTCGCCAAACGAAACGCATTGTGGGACTTGACCGATCCCGACGTGACACTGCGACTATTCACCTTCGTTGCCGCCTGTGCGGTGCTGGACAGCCGGCTGGCGTCCTCTGCCGCGGTGATGTATGTGCTTGGCGCCGTTGCGTTGTCGTCGTGGTTGGCGCTGGCGTTGCTCAGTGCGCGCAACATGGCGAAGGCTCGCCCCTGGAGGGCGCTGCGCGACCGGGCGCACGGCGCCTGGGAGCTGGCCAGCGTGGGTACCTCGGGTCTGGCGATCGTTGCCACCCAGGTGGATCTGCACACCCCGCATCACTGGGGGCTGTGGGTGGCCGTGCCGGTCTGGCTGGTGGCTCTATGTCTTTACGGGTTGATGACCTGGCTGATTTTGTGGCGCGCGATCGCCGAGCGCGCCAAGGAGCTGGAGCCCGATTCCTGGATTCTCATGGGCGGGTTGGCGATTGCCACGCTGGCCGGTGACAACATCCATACCCTGGCCGCGAGCTGGCTGGCGCCGACGGTGCGAGTGCTCACCGTGACTACCTGGGTGGCGGCCACGCTGTGGATACCGGCGTTGATCTACTTCGGCCTGCAGCGAATCAACCGGCGGCCCGGCATGTTGCACTTCGCCGGTGTGTGGTGGGCGATGGTATTCCCGCTGGGCATGTACTCGGCAGCCACCGCCGCGACGGCGGCCGAGCTCGGTCAGCGTTCGCTCAGCACGGTGTCGCTGGTGTTCTTCTGGGTAGCACTGGCGGCCTGGGTCATCGTCGCCAGCGCCGGTCTGCTGCGGGCCGTCAATAACGCCGCAGGCTGATCCCGGCCGCCCGCAGCTCGAGGGCGGCCAGCCCGCGGATGATCGCCGGATCCTCCTGGCGCCACCCGCCGACGGGATCCGCGCTGACGGCGGCCAGCTTGGCCGGCGAGCGGTTCGCCAACGCGCGCAACGCGAGCAGCTGCTGACCGGCCGACGTTGCGGCCAGCGCAGTCACGGTCCACTTGCGCCGGAAGAACCGCAGCCGCAAAAACAGCCACGGCCCGCCGAAAGCGAGAATCGGCGTCGCGGACACCGCGATCGCCAGCACCACCGCGAGCCAGCTCGCCGTGGTGTCCAGACTGTGCCCCGCCCCGGCGATGTCGAGGGCCGCGTCGGCGGCAGCGGTGAGCGGCTTGCTGAGCGCGTCACCGACCAACGGCACGTGTTGTGCGCCGTGGCCCGCCGAGCCCAGATTGCCGGCGACGCCGTGCGCGCCGATCTCCACCTGCCGGCCCGCCTCGGCGATCGTCGAGATTGCACTGTGCACGGCGATGCCGACGAACACCCATATCGTGGTCCACACCGCAACGACGATGTCGCTCATCAGTTGGATGAACAGTCGGACCGGTCTGGTGGAGTAGGGCAAGTACCGCGTCATAGTGCTGATCCCAGCACAGTGCTGGTCTTATCCCGCCCGATAGGCTGACCCGATGCGTCCCGCATTGTCCGATTACCGGCATCTGACCAGCGGCAAGGTCCGTGACATCTACCGCGTCGATGATGAGCATCTGTTGCTGGTCGCCAGCGATCGGATCTCGGCGTACGACTTCGTCCTGGACAGCACGATCCCGGACAAGGGCCGCATCTTGACCGCGATGAGCGTGTTCTTCTTCGGCCTGGTCGACGCGCCCAACCACCTGGCCGGCCCACCGGACGACCCGCGCATCCCCGACGACGTGCTCGGCCGCGCGCTTGTGGTACGCCGGCTGGAAATGTTCCCGGTCGAGTGTGTGGCCCGCGGCTACCTGACCGGGTCGGGGTTACTGGACTATCAGGCGACCGGCAAGGTGTGCGGCATTGCGTTGCCACCCGGATTGGTCGAGGCCAGCAAGTTCAGCACGCCGCTGTTCACTCCGGCAACCAAAGCCGAACTGGGTGACCACGACGAGAACATCTCGTTCGACCGGGTGATCGAAATGGTGGGCGTGGTGCCTGCCAACCAACTGCGCGACCGCACCCTGCAGATCTACGTCCAGGCCGCCGACCACGCGCTGACCAAGGGAATCATCATCGCCGACACCAAGTTTGAATTCGGCAGCGACCGCGACGGAAACCTGTTGCTGGCCGACGAGATCTTCACCCCCGACTCGTCTCGGTACTGGCCCGCCGACGAGTACCGGCCCGGTGTGGTCCAGAACAGCTTCGACAAGCAGTTCGTCCGCAACTGGCTCACCAGTCCCGCGTCCGGCTGGGACCGGCACGGCACTGTGCCGCCGCCGCCGCTGCCGGATGACATCATCAAAGCCACGCGTGACCGCTATATCAATGCCTACGAACGTATTTCGGGCCTGAGCTTCGACAGCTGGATCGGGCCGGGCGCATGACGGCAAATCCGACTCCGCCCAAGGCGAAACGGGTGGAGACCCGGCGCGAGCATCACGGCGACGTCTTCATCGATCCCTACGAATGGCTGCGTGACAAGGACAGCCCGGAAGTCATCGCCTACCTCGAGGCCGAAAACGACTACACCGATCAGCTGACCGCACACCTGGAGCCGTTGCGGCAGAAGATCTTCGACGAGATCAAGGCCCGCACCAAGGAAACCGACCTGTCGGTTCCGAGCCGGCGCGGCGACTGGTGGTACTACGGCCGCACCTTCGAGGGCAAACAGTACGCCGTCCATTGCCGTTGCCCGGTGGCCGATCCCGACGACTGGGATCCGCCGGAGTTCGATCAGCACACCGAAATACCCGGTGAACAATTGGTCCTCGACGAAAACGTGGAAGCCGAGGGCCACGACTTCTTCGCGCTGGGCGCGGCCGGCATCAGCCTGGACGGCAACCTGCTTGCCTTTTCGGTCGATGTGGTCGGCGATGAACGATATACGCTGCGGTTCAAGGACTTACGCACCGGCGAGCAGTATCCGGACGAGATCGTCGGCATCGGCGCCGGGGCGACCTGGGCCGCCGACAACCGCACCGTCTACTACACGACGGTGGACGCGGCCTGGCGCCCGGATACGGTGTGGCGCTACCGGCTCGGCGCCGCCGACTCGTCCGAGCAGGTCTACCACGAACCCGACGAACGGTTCTGGCTCGCGGTCGGACGCACCCGCAGCAACGCCTACGTGATGATCGCGGCCGGCTCGTCCGTCACCTCTGAGGTCCGCTACGCCGACGCGGCCGACCCCGATGCCGAGTTCACCGTCGTGCTGCCCCGGCGGGAGGGTGTCGAGTACTCGGTCGAGCACGCCGTCGTCGGCGGGCAGGACCGATTCCTGATCCTGCACAACGACGGCGCGGTGAACTTCACGCTGACCGACGCGCCCGTCGGCGACCCGACGCGGCAACACACCCTGATTGCGCACCGTGACGATGTCCGGCTGGACGGCATGGATGCCTTCGCCGAGCATCTGGTGGTCAGCTACCGGCGCGAGGCGCTGCCCCGGATTCAGTTGTGGCCCTTGACAGACGACGGTTACGGTGCGCCCGAGGAGGTTTCGTTCGACTCCGAGCTGATGTCGGCGGGCCTCGGCCCCAATCCGAACTGGATTACGCCGAAGCTGAGGGTGGGCGCTGGATCTTTCATCACCCCGATGCGGATCTACGACATCGATCTGGTGACCGGCGGGCGCACCTTGCTCAAAGAGCAGCCGGTGCTCGGCGGCTACCGCCGGGAGGACTACGTCGAACGCCGCGATTGGGCCCACGCGGACGACGGCGCCCGGATCCCCATTTCCATCGTGCACCGCGTCGGGCTCGAATTCCCGGCTCCGGCAATGATTTACGGCTACGGCGCCTACGAGATGTGCGAGGATCCCAGGTTCTCCATCGCCCGGATTTCGCTGTTGGACCGCGGCATGGCGTGTGTGGTCGCCCACGTCCGCGGTGGCGGCGAGATGGGACGGCTGTGGTACGAGCACGGCAAGATGCTGGAGAAGAAGAACACGTTCACCGATTTCATCGCGGTGGCAAGGCATTTGGTGCAGACGGGGATCACCCGGCCGCAGCAGCTGGTGGCTCTCGGGGGCAGTGCCGGCGGGCTGCTGATGGGCGCGGTGGCCAACATGGCGCCGGATCTGTTCGCCGGGATTCTCGCGCAGGTGCCGTTCGTCGACCCGCTGACCACGATCCTGGACCCGTCGTTGCCGCTGACCGTCACCGAGTGGGACGAGTGGGGCAACCCGTTGAGCGACAGTGACGTCTACGAGTACATGAAGTCGTATTCGCCGTACGAAAACGTCGCAGCCAGAAGGTATCCGGCCATCCTGGCGATGACATCGCTGAACGACACCCGGGTCTATTATGTCGAGCCGGCGAAATGGGTTGCGGCGCTGCGGCACACCAACGGTGACACCAGCGCTGCGGGCAGCCCGGTGCTGTTGAAGACCCAGATGAACGCCGGTCACGGTGGCATCAGCGGCCGCTATGAACGCTGGAAGGAAACCGCATTCCAGTACGCCTGGCTGATCGCTACCGCCGGCTTGTCAACCTGAATGCCAGAAGCCCGAAAACCTGCTGCCCGTGTTGAAGCCGCCGGAGTTGAAGAAGCCGACGTTGTACAAGCCGGAGTTCGCAAACCCGTTCTCCGGACCAGAATTCGCGTAACCGGAGTTTCCGTGACCGCCGCGGTTGTGGATGCCCGAGTTCAATTCGCCCAGGTTTCCCAGGCCGGAGACGGCGTTTCCGATGTTCCCGTAGCCACTGGTCAGGCTGCTCTGTATGCTGCCGAAGCCCGAGTTGAAGCTGCCATCGTTCCAGAAGCCCGAATTGGGCCCCGGGCCGTTGTTGCCGAAGCCCGAATAGGGGCCGGGGCCGTCGCCGCTGTTTCCGAACCCGGTGTTCAGATGGCCGGCGTTGAATCCACCGGTGTTCACGAAGCCTGAGTTGAAAAAGCCGGTGTTCGTATCGCCCGAATTGAATCCGAACGAATTGGTTAAGCCCGAGTCGAAGTTGCCGGTGTTGACGTTGCCGGAATTGAAAGCGCCGGTGTTCGTCTGACCGGAGTTGAAGAGGCCGGAATTTTCGCTGCCAGAGTTGAAGAACCCGGTGTTCAGCCCACCGGAGTTGAAGAATCCACTGTTCACATCGCCCGAGCTGCCCCAGCCGGTGTTGGTTTGGCCCGTGAGGGCGATGCCGGTGTTGCCGGTGCCGGCGTTCCCGATGCCCACGTTGTTGGTACCTGAGTTGAAGAAGCCGATATTTCCGGTCCCGGAGTTGCCCAAGCCGATGTTGCCGGTGCCGGAGTTGAGCCCGCCAGCGAAATTGAAGCCGATTTGGTGGTCGCCGGTGAGCCCGATGCCGATGTTGCCGACGCCGGTGTTGCCGAAGCCGATGTTGAAGCTGCCGGTATTGCCAAGGCCGACGTTGCTGGTGCCGTTGTTTCCGTACCCGACATTCGAATCGCCGTTGTTGCCGCTGCCGACGTTGGTGTTTCCGGTGTTGCCGCTACCAATGTTCGAGTTCCCGGTGTTCCCGCCGCCGGCATTGGCGGCGCCGTGGTTTCCGTTGCCCAAGTTCCAGTCGCCGCGGTTCCCGTTGCCCAGGTTGAAGTTGCCGTTGTTTCCGCTGCCGACGTTTCCGCTTCCCGGTCTTCTGTCGCCGGCCGAGTTCCCACTCCCGACGTTGTAGCTGCCGAGATTGCCGCTGCCCAAATTGACGTCGCCGGTGTTGGCGCTGCCGGCGTTGTAGTTGCCGGTGTTGCCGGAGCCGATGTTGCCACGACCTATGTTCCCGAACCCCGGATTCCAATCAAACGCGCTGAGCAGGCTTTGCCACGGGGAAAGTCCCGCGGCGGCGATCGTGGCGCTCGCGTGGTAGTCCGCCATTGCGACGACATTCTGGACCCACATTTGCTCGTACTCGAACTCCGTCGCGAAAATCGCCGGAATGTTCTGGCCGAACAGGTTCGACCGGGCAAGCGACACCAACTGGGCTCGATTGGCCGCAACTGCCGGCGGTGGCACCGTCGCGGTGAACGCTGTTTCGAAGGCGGCGGCTATCGATTGAGCCTGTCCCGAGGCTTGCTCGGCGTGGGCGGCCGCCGCGGTTAGCCACCCCGAATACGGCGTCGCGGCGGCGAGCATCGATGCCGACGACGGACCCCGCCACCACTGGTCTGCCAGCCCCGAGATCGTCGACGTGAATCCCGTTGCCGCCGAATTCAATTCGGCTGCCAGCCCGTCCCAAGCCGCGGCCGATGACAGCAATGGCCCGGACCCGGCACCGGAAAACATCAGCGCCGCATTCACTTCGGGCGGCAGAACCAGATATTGCATCGCGACAATATCCTTCCTATCGCAACCGCCGACGCGGCGAACGCCAAAACCGACCCGACAAGAGTAGGGCGTTGGGTGACCGCCCGTGGACGAATCGTTTGAGTCGGCGGTCGTCGTCGACGGTTGATCAGCCGGCCGGTTGATCAGCCGGCCGGCCGTTTGGGCAAGAACGTCGCCGGAATGATGCTCAGCGCCATCAGCACGACCGCGACCGCGAACACAACCGCGTAGGCGTGGGAAAGGTCGTGCAGCGCAGCACTGCTCAATGCCGGGTTGACGGGACGTCGTGTCATTTCCGCGGCCACCTTGTTTGCCGCGGCGATGTTTTCGCTGCGATTCACTTGATTGGTCAGCATCATCGACATCAAGGCGGTTCCGATTGAGCCGCCCACTTGCTGGTTGACGCTGAGCAGCGTCGAACCGCGGGCGATCTCTCGCGGAGCGAGCGTCTGCATCGCGGCTCCGGAAAGCGGTGTCGTCGTGCACCCCATACCCATGCCCACGATCATCAGGCCGGCCATCAGCATCGGTAGGTACGCCGCCTGCGTGGCCATAGCGAAGGTAAAGGTGACCAGGCCAATGACGATCACGGTCAGACCAAGCAACACGCACTTGCCCGGACCGCGCCGGTCCATGAAAGCTCCGGCGAATGGGAGGGTCAGCATCGCGCCGAGCCCATTGGGGACCATATGCAGTCCGGACTGCAACGGCGTCTGGTGCAGCACCTGCTGCAAATAACCCGGCAGCAGCAGGCCCGTGCCGTAGAACGCGATCGCGAATACCAGCAGCGTCACATTGGCTTGGGTGAACACAAAATTGCGGAACAGCCGCAGATCGATAAGGGGGTGGTCGACGCGGTACCAGGCATGCAGCACGAACGCGACGATCAAGGCCAGGCCAATGCCTACCGGGATCAACACATGACGATCGGCCACCGTGCCGCGACCTGGAATGGACGACACGCCGAAGAGCAGTGCGGCCAGGCCGGGCGATAACAGTAGTACTCCGACCAGGTCGAACGCCTCGGATGGTGTTGGGCGGTCCTTGGGGAACACAAATGTCGCCATGATCAATGCGGTGAATCCGATCGGCAGGTTGACCAAAAAGATCCACGGCCAACCGAAGGCGCTGATCAGTAAGCCTCCCAGGGTAGGTCCGCCGAGCGGGCCGAGCAGCATCGGGATGCCCAGGACCGCCATCATGCGTCCCAGCCGTCTTGGCCCGGCCACCCGAGTCAGGATCATGAAGCCCAGCGGCATCAACATGCCGCCACCTATTCCCTGCACCACCCGAAAGGCGATGAGCAGCAGAATATTCGGCGCCAACGCGCACAACAGTGAGCCGAGGACAAACGCCAAAACCGAACCCATCCAGATCCGTTTGGTGCCGAATCGATCTGCTGCCCAACCGGTTATCGGTATCACCGTCGTCATCGCAAGCATGTAGCCGGTCATGGTCCAGCCGACGACGGCCTGAGTAGAACCGAACTCGACGATGAATGTGCGTTGGGCGACGCTGACGACCGTGGTGTCCAGGATCGACATGAACGCGGCCAGCAGGCAAACCCCGGCGACCCGGAGTGTCCCGGCGTCGAGCTTGTCGGGATAAACGTGTTCGCCGGGGTGTGACTGCCCCGTGCTGGGCACCCCGGTATCTGCTGCTGCGGCTCGCGCCTCATCCATGGCGTTGCTGAGCATATCGGGGCGGGCGACAGCTACCGGCCCAACCCTGCGGACGGCCGCTCTTTGCGCTGGTCAGATGGGCTGGATATACGTCTATTGTCTGCATGTACTTCACCGTCCCGAAACCTGGGATCGGCAAACTACAAGCGTGTCTGGAAAACTGATCGTTTCGGTATCGAGCATCGGTGTGAACACCCTGGCCGAAGTCGACGCATTCTGCGGGGAGATGGATGCCCGCTCGGTACCCGTCTCGTTGTTGGTGTCTCCGCGCCTGCGCGGTGAGTACCGGCTTGACCGGGACGCGCAAACCGTTGACTGGCTGGCTGAGCGGCGCGCGGGCGGCGATGCGCTGGTGCTGCACGGGTACGACGAGGCCGCAACCAAGAGGCGGCGTGGCGAGTTCGCGACGTTGCACGCCCATGAGGCGAACCTGCGGCTGATGGCCGCCGACCGGATCCTCGAACACCTCGGGCTGCGTACCCGGTTGTTTGCCGCACCGGGCTGGCTGGTTTCGCCCGGGGTGGTGAAAGCCCTGCCGGGCAACGGCTTTCGCATGCTCGCCGATTTCCACGGGATCACCGATCTGGTCCGCAATTCCACGGTGCGTGCCCGCGTGCTCGGCATCGGGGAGGGATTTCTGGCCGAGCCGTGGTGGTGCCGGATGGTAGTCATGTCGGCCGAGCGCATCGCCCGGCGCGAGGGGGTGGTGCGGATCGCGGTGGCCGCCCATCATCTGCGCAAGCCCGGGCCGCGTCAGGCCATGCTGGATGCCGTCGACCTGGCCTTGATGCACGGCTGCGCGCCGACGGTCTACCGGTGGCGGCGGGACAAGGCGATCCTCGACGCCGCCTAAAACCTTGCGGCAGGCGAGGTAACCGCTACCACTACCCTGTACCGACATGAGCGATTCTGCTGTGCCGGACGGGTTCACCGCCGACGCGATTATCGTCGGCGCCGGCCTTTCGGGCCTGGTAGCCGCCTGTGAACTAGTGGACCGCGGCTTGCGGGTGCTGATCGTGGACCAGGAGAACAGCGCCAATCTGGGCGGCCAGGCCTACTGGTCCTTTGGCGGGCTGTTCTTCGTGGACAGCCCCGAGCAGCGCCGGCTGGGCATCCGTGACAGCCATGAACTCGCCCTGCAGGACTGGCTGGGGACAGCGGCTTTCGATCGTCCAGAGGATTACTGGCCTGAGCAATGGGCACATGCCTACGTCGATTTCGCGGCGGGGGAGAAGCGCAGCTGGCTGCGTGCGCGCGGGCTGAAGATCTTCCCGTTGGTGGGCTGGGCTGAGCGCGGCGGTTACGACGCACAGGGACACGGCAACTCCGTGCCGAGATTTCACATCACCTGGGGTACCGGGCCGGCACTGGTCGAGATCTTCGCTCGCCGGCTGCACAACCGGCCCAACGTGCGGTTCGCCCACCGCCACCAGGTCGACAAGCTGATCGTCGAGGGTGATGCGGTGACGGGAGTTCGGGGCACCGTGCTGGAACCCTCAGACGAGCCGCGCGGTGCGCCGTCGTCACGAAAAGCATTGGCAAAATTCGAGTTTCGCGCCTCGGCCGTGCTCGTCACCAGCGGCGGCATCGGCGGCAATCACGATCTGGTGCGCAAGAACTGGCCGAAGCGGATGGGCCGCGTCCCAAGGCAATTGCTCAGCGGGGTCCCGGCGCACGTCGACGGCAGGATGATCGGCATCTCGCAACGGGCCGGCGCACGGGTGATCAACCCCGACCGGATGTGGCATTACACCGAAGGCATCACCAACTACGACCCCATCTGGCCGCTGCACGGCATCCGGATCATTCCGGGCCCGTCGTCGCTGTGGCTGGATGCCGCGGGCAATCGGTTGCCGGTTCCGCTGTATCCCGGCTTCGACACCTTGGGAACGCTGGAACACATCACCCAGTCCGGGTACGACTACACCTGGTTTGTGTTGAACGCCAAGATCATTGAGAAGGAATTCGCGCTGTCCGGCCAGGAGCAGAATCCCGACTTGACCGGCCAGAGCCTGCGCGAACTGGTGAGCTCGCGGCTGCGGTCGGGGCCGCCGGGGCCGGTTCAGGCCTTCATCGACAAGGGTGTGGACTTCGTCAGCGCGCACACCTTGAGTGAGTTGGTGGACGGCATGAACGAGCTGCCCGACGTGGTTCCGCTGGATTACGACACCGTGGAGGCCGCCGTCACCGCCCGGGATCGTGAAGTGGTCAACAAGTTCAGCAAGGATGGCCAGATCACCGCGATTCGGGCCGCCCGCGGCTATCTGGGCGACCGGCTCGGCCGGGTGGTGGCGCCGCACCGGCTGGTCGATCCGAAGGCCGGACCACTGATCGCCGTCAAGCTGCACATCATCACCCGGAAAACGTTGGGCGGCATCGAAACCGACCTCGACGGACGAGTGCTCAAGTCCGACGGGACGCCGCTGAGCGGCCTGTACGCCGCCGGCGAGGTGGCCGGTTTCGGTGGCGGCGGCGTACACGGTTACCGGGCCCTGGAGGGCACCTTCCTGGGTGGCTGCATCTTCTCCGGCCGCGCCGCCGGCCGCGGCGCCGCCGACGACATTTCCTAGCTCGCGGCAGGTACGCGGCGGCTCAGAAGGTGACTGCGGTCTCCTCGGGCAGCACCTGGAAATCGGCGTCGGTCATCTCGGTGAACCGGCTGTAATAGATGCCCCGGGCATCCGGGGCGACGACGCCTTGGTGAATGGGCACCGCGCGGGCCGGGGCGACGGCCCGCAGGTAGTCGATCGCCTCGGAGATCCGCATCCACGGCGCGGCCGCCGGATTGGCCAACACGTCCACCGGTTCGTCGGGCACGAACAATGCGTCACCGGGATGCATCAGCCGGGCACGGTGCTCGCCGTCGTCCACCAAGTACGAAAGGTTTTCTATCACAGGGATTTCCGGATGGATCACGGCGTGCCGGCCACCGACCGCGCGGATGGTCACGTCGCCCACCGGCAGCTCATCGCCGACGTGCACTTCCTGGCATGGCTCGCCGAGTTGCGCCGCGGTTTGCGAATCGGCGTACAGCACGGCACCGGGGTTGCCGTCCAGCAGCGCGGGTAGCCGTGCGACGTCGACATGGTCGGGGTGCTGGTGGGTGATCAGGATTGCGGACAGCCCGGTGATGCCTTCGAAGCCGTGCGCAAACGTACCCGGATCGAAGAGCACCTTGGTTGCACCGAACTCGGCGAGCAGGCAGGAATGACCGAAATGCGTCAGTTGCATGTTTACGATTGTGCACTGATGAGGCCCGGAATGAGATGGTGCACATGCGGGTGATGCTGGCGGCGATGTTGGTCGCCGGCAGCTTGGTGGTCACGCTGCTGGTGGTGCCGCCCGTGCACGCGGAGCCCGAAACGTGCCCACCGGTGTGCGACCAGATTCCCGGCAGCGCATGGATGCATAAGCAGGCGATCCCACTGGATTCGGTGTACGGCTGGCCCGCACTGGCCGGAGCGGCCGTCGCGACAACCGGGACTACGCCCCGGTTCCGCTTCGAGGAAGTGTGTGGCACGCCGGCCTTTCCACAGGACAGCCGCATCTCCGCGGTGGCCGGGCGGGTGACGGCGGCGCGCCCCGACGGCCAGTGGCAGCTGCAGGCCCAGATTCTGCACTGGCGTGGCGACACCGCCCGCGGGGGCGCGATCGCGGCCGGAGTGTTCGGCGCGGCCGTAGCCGCACTGCGCGCCTGCCAGCTGGGGGCACCGGCGCAATCGCCGTCGGTCACCGACGACGAACCGACGCGGATGGCCGCGGTGATCAGCGGGCCGGTCGTGGTGCATACCTATCTTGTCGCGCACGTATCCAGCAGCACGCTCAGCGAACTCACGCTGTGGTCGTCCGCGCCGGTGGTGCAGTGGCCGGTAATCTCCGACAGCGCGGTCCTGGACGCCATGACCAGCCCGCTGTGCGCGGCCTACATCGGTTCATGCTGAAGGACTGCGCGGCAGGAAATCGGCTCTGGCACTGTATTTCTGCTGTAGGTTCGGCCAATGGTCACAGTCGACGTTCTCTATAGCGGAGCCATGCACGCCTGGCCGGAGCTGAGGGAGAACGTGTTGCGGGCCGAAGCCGAAGGTTTCGGAACCGCATGGGTTTACGACCACATGTCGGGCTCGGTTTTGTCGAGTAGCCGTATGCTGGAATGCTTTACGCTCGCCGGCGCGTTGGCGGCGGCCACCTCCACGATCGGCATCGGCACGCTGGTGGTCAACGCGGCTAACCGGACGGCGGGCATGACGGCGGTTGCCGCCGCCTCGGTGCAAGAGATCAGCGGGGGACGTTTCATATTCGGCCTGGGCGCCGGCGCCGCCCCGGGCAGCCGCTGGGCGCAAGAACACGAGGTGCTCGGCATTCCGCTGCACGATTCGATGCGAGATCGGCACGCGCACCTCGTCAGCATTCTCGACCTGTGCGACGTGCTGTGGGACCCGAACCGAGACGCGAAGTGGAACGGCTTTCCACTACCGTCGCCGCGCCCCCCGGTGTTGCTGGGAGTCAACAGCGTTGCACTGGCCAAGCTGGCCGGTGAGCGGTGCCAGGCCGTCAATGTCCGGCTCGAACACCCTCGAATCGAGGAGTTCTTCCAGGCCGCACGCGACGCGCGAGCGCAGTCCGCGAACCCGGCGGCGCCGCTTGATCTCAGCGCGTGGACCGACCTCAGCGAGGCTTCGCTGGATTCTCGCGGGGAAGCGCAGCGGCGAATCGACGAGCTTGGCGGTCACCGGTTAATTCTGGCCGGCTGATAGGTCTTGGCCGGGCATGGCCAGGGATCTAACATTCATTAGGCGAAACCGGTAACAGCCCGCGGTATCCGGGTACGGCTGTTGGCCCCGGAGGTGGAGAACCTATGACACGCACGATCGAGAAGACGTTTCGATTTGATGCCGGCCACCGATCCCTGGGTTTCGACTATAAGAAAGAAGAAACGATCCACGGCCACACCTGGGAGTTAAAGCTCATTCTCGAGTCGGAGCTAGAGCTCGATGGGATGAGGACCGTGTTCGATACCAATGAACTTGCTGTGGTCGTGCGGCCCATTATCGACTCCTTGGACCACTCCTTCATCATTTGGACCGAAGATCCGATATTCGATGAGTTTGTGAAGCTCTGTGAGCTCGCAGACGTGGCCGACAAGGTCTATCCCGTCGACTTCAACCCCACCATCGAGGGTCTTGTGCAGCACATATACGAGCAGGTGAGCGGCAAGCTGCAGGTCGACGGCTGCGTGCTCAGGCGCGCGGAACTTCGTTGCGCATCCACTCTCAACGCCAGCTATGGCATTAACTAAGCGAAGTCAGTCCTAACCGAATACATCCAGGGAGCAGGTATGGCCTACACCATCAAGCAGACTATTCGCCTCGAAATGGGTCATCGGACATGGACGCACGACATGCGGACCAGCCGGGGCGGAAGTGAGCTTTTTACCCCGGAATTGGTGGCTAACAAATGCGCCAACCTGCACGGCCACACGATATTCGTATCGGTGACCCTTACCGGTGACACTCTTGACGACCAGTACTTCCTCTTGGATACCGACCTGTTGGACAACGCATTTCGGCCCATTCTGGACGAAGTGGACCACGCATTCGTCGTCGATAAGAACGACCCGCTCTATGAGGACATCGCTGCGATCACCCGAAAAGGTGGACTGAAGCTGTGCACGGTCGACTTTTCACCGACTTTTGAGGCGCTGGTGCGCCACTTCTACGACCGCCTCCAGGCGGTCATCGAGGAGAAGGGTCTGTCCGACCAGCTGCGGATCAAAGAGATGAAAGTTCTTGGTGAACAGACGGTTGAGGCCACCTACTCGGGTGCGTAAGGGCGAGTAGCGCGCGCTGCGGCAACGGGCCGCCGGTAGAGTTGGCGTCGATCTTCGACCGTTATGCCCTGAGGAGGACGCCGGTGGCCCGGGTGGTCGTGCATGTGATGCCCAAAGCGGAGATTCTGGACCCGCAGGGTCAGGCGATCGTCGGTGCGCTCGGGCGCCTCGGCCATCCTGGGATCTCAGATGTCCGCCAGGGCAAAAGGTTTGAGCTGGACGTCGATGACACGGTGGACGATTCCACCCTCGCCGAGATCGCCGAGTCGCTGCTGGCGAACACGGTGATCGAGGACTGGACCATCAGCCGGGACGCTCAGTGACGACACGCATCGGGGTCATCACGTTCCCGGGCACGCTTGACGATGTGGACGCCGCACGCGCGGCGCGGCTGGTCGGCGCTGAGGCGGTCAGCCTGTGGCACGCCGACGCCGATCTCAAAGGCGTGGACGCCGTGGTGGTGCCCGGCGGCTTTTCCTACGGTGACTACCTGCGCGCGGGTGCGATCGCCAGATTCGCCCCGGTGATGGGTGAAGTTGTCGCCGCGGCCGGCCGCGGGATGCCGGTGTTGGGAATTTGCAACGGATTTCAGGTGCTATGTGAGGCCGGGCTGCTCCCTGGGGCGCTGACCCGAAATGTGGGGCTGCACTTCGTCTGTCGCGACGTGTGGTTGCGGGTGGCGTCGACGTCGACCGCCTGGACGTCACGTTTTGAGCCGGACGCGGACCTGCTGGTACCGCTGAAGTCGGGTGAGGGCCGTTATGTGGCGTCGCAGCAGGTGCTCGACGAACTGGAAGGCGAGGGCCGAGTGGTGTTCCGCTACCACGAAAACCTCAACGGCTCGCTGCGCGACATCGCCGGGATCAGCTCAGCAAATGGCCGGGTCGTCGGCCTGATGCCACACCCCGAACATGCCATCGAGGCGCTCACCGGGCCGTCCGAGGACGGCCTCGGCCTGTTTTACTCGGCACTCGACGCCGTGCTGGCCGCCTAATGGCTCGTCGAACTTCACGCGCGCCGCTGTCAACCGGCGTCTAATACCAAAGCCCTTGTGGGCGAAGCCAATCCGGGAACCGGCGCCAGGCCCGCGAAGAGATCGATCGCAGCCGTCAGCGTGCGGTCGACGAACTCCGCGAATTCCTCGAAGGCAATCTCTTCGGTAAACCACCGGCACTGCTGGGCTTCGACTCCGATGCGTCGCGGGTCGGAAGATCCGTGCACGATCGCGGTGATGTCGCGGCGCTTCTCGTTCCAGGTGTCGGCGAACTGGGCCAGCCAGGCATAGTCGTCGGCGGGGAAGAAGCAGGCCGGCGTGACCCGGATGGTGAGCACGTCGGGGTGTGCCGGCGAGATCTCGAGATGGACGTGTAGCCGGCGCAGGTGCACATCGGCGACGAAGAAGAATTCGCCGTCATGCTGGCCGCGGAAATACCGGCGTCCGCGGGTGCGCAGATAGCGTTCGATCAGGGTTGCCGAGAGCGGCTGAGTCATCATGCGAGTAATGCTGCGGCCGGCGCCTATGCGGATCCTTTGAACTAAGGAATGTGGCGCCGAAGAATCAGTTGAGAATTCGCTGAGTGACGCGCCACCGCCTCGAGTGGCGGACCGGCCCACAATTCGTCGTCACCGGCGACCTGTGCCGCGACCTCCGCGGACTCCAGCGCCGCGAGGACCGCGCGGGCGATTCGCTCATACCACTGTGCGACGTCAGCCGGGTAGTCGGCGTAGCTGCCGTTATCCCGCAGGATAGGGCCCTCCACAGTCGCTATCGGGGTGCTGCCGTCGAACGCCTGCCGGTAGGGCTTGCCGAGCAGTGCGGCGGTGGACGCGTCGATGGTGGCGTCCAGCTTGATCCAGCGTCCGCCCAGATACGCCTCGCCCAGGGAATGCCACGGCAGTGGCCGGGACGCACCCCATAGCGCGCGAACTTCGGGGGATAGGAATTCCTTATCCGGGCAGTCCAGGGTCTGGAAGGCGATGCGCGCCGGAACGCCGGCGGCTCGGCACAGGGCGACGAAGGAGCTTGCCTTGCCCATACAGAACGCGACGCCGTGGCCGATCACGTCGCTGGCACGGTTTTGTCCCTGCGCCAGGTAGCGAAACGACGCCAGGATGTCGTAGGGCAGGTCGCGCACATAGTGATAGATCCGCCCGACGCGATCGGTCTCGGATGAGCTGTCTGCCACCAGCTTTGCCGCCGTCGCCCGAACGAGCGGATGGGCCGAATCGAGATACGCAGTGGGAGAAAGGAATTCCTCTAGCTCGTGCACTTGATCGCCGGAAGTATGTCGCGTCCGATGACATGAAGGTAGTCGGATTTCACCACGTGCGGGACCGTGAACAGAAACTGGCCGACCCCGCAGTCCTGGTACTCGCGAATGCGCGCTAGACACCGCTCGGGCGAGCCGACGATGAGCCCGGATTCGGGAATCGACGCGAACTCGGCCCGGATCCGGGACTCGTCCTCGGCCGATTCCGTCGGCGCCAGCAGAGCCGTCACCGACAACCGCAGACTCTCCGGTGCGCGACCGGCCGATTCGCACGCGCGAGCCAGGAAATCGCGCCGCTGCGTCACCTGCAGCGGCGACCACCAGCGCACATTCAGGCCCTGCGCGTGCCTGGCGGCGATGCGATGGACTCGATCGCCTTCCCCGCCGATCCACAACGGCGGGTGCGGCCGCTGAACCGGCGGCGGATCGCAGATCGCGCCGTCCAGGGTGTAGAACTGTCCGGAATACGTGGGGTTCGGCTCGGTCCACACCGCCCGAATGACCTGCAGCGCCTCGTCAAGCGCGGACACCCGGTCACGCACGGGAGGAAACGGAATCCCGTAGGCCTCGAACTCGCGCTGAAACCAGCCGGCGCCCAATCCCAGATCCAGCCGGCCCTCGGAGATGACGTCCAGCGTGGCCGCCATCTTGGCCAGCACCGCGGGATGACGGTAGGAGTTGCACAGCACACTGGTGCCCAGGCGCAGCCGGGTGGTGTCGCGGGCCAGTGCGGTCAGGGCCGTCCAGCATTCCAGCAACGGCATCGATATCGGGTTTGCGGACGGGCCACGGCCGGAGTCGGCGGCGATACCGGCGTCTTTGACGTAGTCATCCGGGCTGATGGTGAGGAAGTGGTCGCACAACCACACCGAATCAAAGCCGTATTGCTCCGCCGATTGGGAGACGGTGACCATGTCCGGGTAGTTGCTCACCGCCAGACCGTTGACGGTAAGAGCCAGAATGAGGCCGACGTGGGTTTCGCTGGGTTTCATTGGGTTTCTCGCTTCTCGATGATTCCGGCGCCCGGACCGGCCATTGTCCGGGGCAATGTGACGGCGAACCGGTAGCGCTCCGGGCGGTAGTGGAACAGCACCACCTCGAGCGGCTTGTCGTCTTTGTCGTAGCTGGTGCGCTCGAGCACCAATACCGGCGAATTCTGCGGCAGGCCAAGCACTTCGGCCACGTCCGGAGAAACGGCGGCCGCGTGGATTTCATGGGTGGCCTTGGCGATTCGGATGCCAAGGCGCTGCTCCCACATCGTGTATGTGGTTTCGGTGTCGGCCGCACTCGACAGCAGCGGTTCGACAGCGTGGCCCACCCACGGCGGCAGGTACGCCGTCACCAACGCCAGGGGTTCCGCGCCGGCCCCAAACAGCCGGCGAATACACAGCACCTCGTCCAGTCCCAGCGCCTCAGCGACGAATTGCGGTGCCGCACAGGTGCTATGAGACAGCACCTCCACCTGCGGGGTGACACCCGAACTCAACAACACCTCGGTAATGGTGCGAACACCCGAAGACAGCTCTTGCTTCACCGGATCGGCGACGAACGTGCCCAGCCCCTGCCGGCGAATCAGCCAGCCCTGACGCTCGAGCATGCCCACCGCCGCACGCACCGTCACCCGGCTCAGGCCCGAGCTTTCGATCAGCTCGCGCTCGCTGGGCAGGCGACCGCCCCGGGGCAGCTGCTGCGC
This sequence comes from Mycobacterium angelicum, assembly GCF_002086155.1. Taxonomy (GTDB): domain Bacteria; phylum Actinomycetota; class Actinomycetes; order Mycobacteriales; family Mycobacteriaceae; genus Mycobacterium; species Mycobacterium angelicum. Next base: position 21,277 of record NZ_MVHE01000004.1, read on the forward strand.
GACGATCTGCGCCTTGAGTGTCTCGGCGAGTTGGGTGCTGGCCGGGACGCTGCCGCGCGAAATCCGCAAATCGGCGGCATTCAGGTCCAGCTTGACAGAGGTCATAACACGTATTAAAACGTCTTAAGTCGAGTTGGTCAAGAACCCCCTGCAGAAAGGCCCCGCCATGTCCTGTGCCCTGTCCCGCCCGATAGCGGTCATCGCAAGATTCGCGCCCCGGCCCGGTTCTCGCGACGCCCTACGCGCGCTGCTGAAAACGATGGTTACCCCGACCCGGTCCGAGGACGGATGCCGCACCTACGACCTCTATGAAATCGCCGACGACGGCGGCTTTGTCCTATTCGAGCGCTATGCCAGCCGGCGCGCACTGGAGGCGCACCGGGCGTCGGCGCACTATGTGGACTACCGGGCGCGGGTCACCGAATTGCTCACCGGCCCAATCGAGGTCGAGGTGCTCGACATCGTCGACGAGGCCTGCTGACCGAACACTAAACGACGGTGAAGAACGAATCCCGGTACGCCTCAAGCAATCTCAGCCATAACTCGCTGATCGTCGGGAAGCACGGCACGGCGTGCCACAACCGGTCGACGGGCACCTGGCCCGCCACGACGATGGTGGCCGAGTGCAGCATCTCCGTCACGCCGGGACCGACCATCGTCACACCGAGCAGATGGCCCCGGTCGACGTCGACCACCATGCGCGCCCTCCCGGTGTACCCATCGGCGTAGAGCTTGGCTCCCATTACCGCATCTCCGATTTCGACGTCGATCGCCTTGATCCGGTGACCCGCCTGCGCGGCCTGCTCCGCCGTCAGCCCCACCGCGGCGGCTTCGGGGTCGGTGAAGAATGCCTGCGGCACCGCGTGGTGGTCGGCGGTGGTCGAATGGGTGCCCCACGGGGTGGTGTCCAGCGGCCGCCCACTGGCGCGTGCGGCGATTGCGGCGCCGGCGATGCGGGCCTGGTACTTGCCCTGGTGCGTCAGCAGCGCACGGTGATTGACATCGCCGGCGGCATACAGCCAGCCGTCGTCGATGGCCCGCACGCGGCAGGTGTCGTCGACGTCCAGCCAGTCGCCCGGCGTCAGTCCTACTGTCTGCAAGCCGATGTCGCCGGTCAGCGGGGCCCTGCCGGTGGCGAACAGCACTTCGTCCACCTGCAATACGGTGCCGTCGTCCAGTTCGAGATCCACCGGCCCGTCGCGTTCGGGGCGGCGCAGCGCGCGGACGCTGACACCCGTGCGGACGTCGACGCCTGCCTCGGCGAGTCCGCGTCCGATGAATTCCCCTACGAATGGCTCCATCCGGGGCAGCAGTTGAGATCCGCGAACCAACAGGGTTACCAAGGAGCCCAATCCCGGCCAGGCCGTTGCCATTTCGACGCCCACGCCGCCTGCGCCGATCACCGCGAGGCGTCGTGGTACCGAACTGCTGTCGGTGGCTTGGCGATTCGTCCACGGCCGGGCTTCGGCCATGCCGGGCAGGTCCGGAAGGGCCGGTCGGCTTCCGGTACAGATGACGACCGCATGCTGGGCGGTCAGCGAGAGTCTTTCTCCGCCGGGAGTGGTGACGCGGACTCGCCGCGGGCCGTCCAACCGTCCGTGCCCGCGGATCAGCGTCGCGCCGATTCCGCGCACCAAATCGGCCTGGCCGGTGTCGTCCCAATCGCTCACGTAGCGATCGCGCCGGCCGAACACACCGGCGGCATCGACAGCACCGGTGAGCGCCTGGCGTGCGCCGTCCACTCGACGCGTTTCGGAGATCGCGATGACCGGACGCAACAGCGCTTTGCTCGGCACACAAGCCCAATACGAACATTCGCCTCCGACGAGCTCCCGTTCGACGACAGCGACGCGCAGCCCGGCCGCCGCGGCGCGGTCCGCGGCGTTCTGGCCGACCGGCCCGGCGCCGAGCACCACGACGTCCACCGTCAAATCGGAGCGGTGCTCCTGTTGATCTGTTTGCGTAGTCACGACAAATGACGCTACGCGCGTCGCCAAACGACCATTGTTCCAAGGGGTGCAAGGGGATTGGCCGATTTGCTCACGACCGGGGCCCGGGGCCGCTAGGTTATGTGCAGCCGCGCGCCGAGTGGCTGCCGCGGTGGGGGCGAGTCGAGGAGTCGTGATGCTGGCGAATTTCGCGGTGCTGCCGCCGGAGATCAATTCGGCGCTGATGTTCACCGGTGCTGGTTCGGGACCGTTGTTGGAAGCCGCGGCGGCCTGGGAGGGGTTGTCTGCCGAGCTGGGCTCGGCGGCGTCCTCGTTCAGCGCGGTGACTTCCGGGTTGGCAGGTCAGGCGTGGCAGGGTCCGGCGTCGGCGGCGATGGCGGCGGTCGCCGCGCCCTATGCGAGTTGGCTGGATGCGACGGCAGGGCGGGCCGCGGGTGCCGCCGGGCAGGCCAGAGCGGTTGCCGGCGTATTCGAGGCGGCGCAGACGGCGATGGTGCAACCGATAGCGGTGGCGGTCAACCGTTCTCAGATCGTGTCGCTGGTGCTGTCGAACCTGTTCGGCCAGAACGCGCCGGCGATCGCCGCGGCCGAAAGCAGCTACGAGGAGATGTGGGCCCAGGACGTGACCGCGATGGTCGGCTACCACTCGGGCGCGTCAGCGGCGGCCGCGCAGCTGACGTCCTGGCAGCAGTCGCTGCAGAGCCTGTTCGGCTTCTCCGGGAACCTCGGTATCGGCAACAAGGGCAACGGCAACATCGGCAGCGGCAATACCGGCAATCAGAATGCCGGTGACGGAAACAAGGGCAGTACCAACCTGGGCAGCGGCAACACCGGCAATTCGAACGTGGGCGGCGGAAACCTCGGTAATTCCAACATCGGCAGCGGCAACACCGGCGACTCGAACGTCGGCGGCGGCAATCACGGCACCGGCAACGTGGGCGGCGGCAATAGCGGCAACCAGAACGTCGGCTTCGGGAACGAAGGAAAAGGGAATTACGGCGGCGGTAACAAGGGCGATGGCAACATCGGCTTCGGAAACGTCGGCCCGACGGAAACCCCCGGCCAGTCCAACATCGGTAGCGGAAACATCGGCAATTTCAACCGCGGCAACGCCAACATCGGCGACTCCAACTGGGGTTTCGCCAATGTCGGCAATGGCAACATCGGCTTCGCCAACACCGGCACCGGAAATATCGGCTTCGGCCTCACCGGCGACCACCAGATCGGCATCGGCGGCCTGAACAGCGGCAGCGGCAACATCGGGTTCGGCAACTCCGGCACCGGGAACATCGGCTTCTTCAACTCCGGTACCGGCAATGTGGGCATTTTCAATTCCGGCTTCGAGAACGTGGGCTACGGGAACGCGGGTACCAACAACACCGGTTCATGGAATCCCGGCGGCACCAACACCGGCTTCTGGAACACCGGCCTGGAGGCCACCGGCGTCGGAAACACCGCAGGCGAAGTGACGGGCGCATTCAACTCCGGGCGCTACACAACCGGCTTCTTCAATTCCGGCCAGGAAGTGACCGGAATGTTCAACTCGGGCAAGACCGCCACCGGCTTCTTCAACTCCGGCCACGCCAACACCGGGTGGGCCAATGCCGGCGAGCTGAACACCGGGTGGGGGAATTCGGGCAACGTCAACACCGGCGGCTTCAGCTCGGGCAACCTCAACACCGGATTCGGTTACGTGTCCGACGGCACCGGGCCCAGCTCCGGGTTCGGAAACACCGGCACCGGCACATCGGGCTTCTTCAACGCCGGCAACGGCGCCTCGGGATTCACGAATGGCGGCGATGACACGTCGGGAGCGCGTAATCAGGCTCCCACTACATCGGGCCTCAATAACTCCGGCTTCGGCGGGTCGGGAGTCTCGAACTCCAGCGATCGGGGATCGGGCTTCTTCAATAGCGTGAACGACGGCGCGGGCTTCCAGCAATCGGGATTCTTCAACACCGGCATACGTAACTCGGGCGTCGGCAATGTGAGTGTCTTCCCCGGCACCGACAGCGGACATTCGGGTTTCTTCCACCGCTGAGTCGCGCCGCCGATAGCTCAGTGGTTGTTGATCAGCATCGCTGAGTACTTACGCAGGTCCGCGTCGGGCACCAGGGTGAATCCGCCGTAATCCTGATACAGCTCGATGCTGGTTGCGCCGTTGGAGACGCCGTAGCCGATGACGCCGCCGAGGTCGGGCGGTGACGCCGGGCCGGTCTGGAATTCCACCTCCGCGCCGCTGCGCTTCATCGCCGCGTAGATGGTCTGCAGTTCCTTGGGCACCTTCGTCGGTAGGTCCAGGTCGTGGTTGTCGAAGACGCAGCGGTCGCCGGCGCGCTTTCGGCAGTCGTCCATCCAGCTGAGCGTGAAGTTCACATCACGGACCGGCTTACCGCTGTCGGTTTCCTTGAACGGATTGAGCGGCGTCTCGAAACGCGTTGTCTTCCAGGGTGCGTAGTCGTCGACGATGTTATTGAGGCAAGCCTTGTAGTTGGCGTCGGTCATCCCGGCTTTGCGTAGCGGATCGAGCGCGCCGGGATGGCTGTCGATGGAGAACGGCTCGGCCGTGAACATCATGCAGGAGGTGACCGCGACCTCGTGGACCAGCGGATCGCCGTCGTACTTGGCGGCGAGCAACTCCTGCAGGTGCGCCCACGCCTTGTGGTAGGCATCGCTCCACACATGGCCCAGGTTGCGGTCCTTGGACTTGCCCTGGCCGTTGGTGTGCACCACCGGGATCTTGCCGCCGCTGGCCTCCATCACCCAATCGGGCGCCCAGAAGCCGCCCCACACCCGGATCTTCACGGCGAGCGGCGTTTTCGGATTGTCCTGGTTGTATTTCCGGACGGCGTCCAGACCCTGGTCGATCTCGTTGTTGTCGGCGAGACCGGAAGTGGCCGTCGGCACCAGCGAGCGCCACGACGCCAGGATGACGATGCCCTGCAGCAGTCCGGTCTTGCGGCGCACCGTGTCGAGGGAGTTGTCCGGCTCGCCGAGGACCGGCGCGAACTTGTAAGCACCCATGGAGATGAGCCCGCGCAGCGGCTCCTTGACGGCGCTGTCGGTCAGCCGAACCGGTCGCTGCTCAGCGAGACCAGCCGGGGCGACGAACGCGAGCAGCGCCGTGACCAGGGCCAGCAGGATGGAACAGTTGCTCCGCACTCCGAAAGGGTAGCAGTTTCACCGCGGCCGACTGGCCAGTTTCCCGGCAAGCTCGCGTAGGTCACGGGCAACCAGGGTGGGCTGATCGCCAACCGGCAGCGGCCGGTTGCCGGGACGGGTGATCAGCGCCGAGCTGAAGCCGACGTGTTGCGCACCGAGCAGGTCCCACACGTGAGCGGCCACCATCATGCAATCGCCGGGCGCCACGTCGAGGACTTCGCATACATGCCGATACACGGCCGGCGCGGGCTTGAATGCCCGGCAGAAATCTACGGTCAGCTGCTGCTCGAAGAAGCCTGCCAGTCCGGCGTTCTCGAGCGGGCTGGCGCCCTCGCTTGGCGGCGAGTTGGTCAGCGTGACCAGTCGAAATCCGTTGGCGCGCAACTCCGTCAGCCCGGCAGCCACATCGGGATGCGCGGGCATCGTCAGCATTGCCGACTTGAGCGAAGCCGCGTCATTCTCGGTGATGTCCACCCCATGGATGTCGGCCACCATGCGCAAGACGCCTTGTCCGAGCGTGGAGAAGTCCACGTACTCGCCGGTGAGCGTAACCGTCATCGAGTACGTGATGAGCTGACCGAACCATTCGCGCAGCACGCCCTCCGAACCGAACAGGTCAGCGAAAAGCGGTGCAATGGAACCGATGTCGAGCAGCGTCTCGTTCACGTCAAACACCACGACAGACGGTGGCACGGGTAGGCCTCGGCTTTCGATCGTTGCGCGCAGGTCCCAGCTTCCGGGACTTCATTCGACGACGACCACCATTTTGCCACCGGCTTCTCCGGCTTCCATGACGCTGTGCGCTTCATGGATCTGGTCGAAAGGGAAGACATGAGACGGCCGGGCGTCGAGCCAGCGTCAAGATCGCTTGCGCTTGGTGGATTGCGGCGCAAAGGAACGCACATAGGCGACCGCCGCGTCCAGTGCCGCACGCAGTGGCTCCGGGTCGCCGGTGGCGTGGGTGAGCATGGCCCCACCTTGGTGCGCGACGACCAGCGATACCGCCAGGTGCTTGGGATCGGCGTCGGGGCGCAGGTCGCCCCGGCGGCGCATCGCGGCGAGTCCACCGCGAAACAGCTCGATCCACGCGTCGTATCCCGCGGAGAGGTCGGCGTGGATTTCGTCGTCCGCGTCGATCAGTTCGCCGGCCAGCGAACCGTAGACGCAACCGCCACGGCGATATACGGATTCGATGTCGTCAACGCACGCGGTGGCCCAATCTTGCAGCGCTGCAATGCTGTCGAGTTCGCCAAGCCGCGCCTGCGTGTGGAACGCCACCACGTCAGCACGGCGGGATGCGATCACTTGGCGAATCAGATCGCGCTTGTCGCCGAAGTAGTGCGAGATCTGTGATCCGCTGACCCCTGCGGCGGTACGCACTTCGTCAATGCTGGCGTTGGAAACGCCGCGCTCGAACACCAGATCGGCGGCCGCTCCGATAATACGTGCCCGGGTCGCCAGGCCTTTGCGGGTGAGCTGGGAATCCCTGGCCACTCAGGACGCTCTCGTTCGTGGGCGCCGGGCACGCGGGCGGCGGCGCGGGAGTCGTTCGGCGGGATCGGTGGCGAACGTGCGCAGGTAGTTGACGGCGAAGGCGATGGCGTCTGCGAGCGGCCATTGGGCCCGGTAGGTATAGGCCAGTGTGGCGCCACCCTGGTGTGCGCACACGATCACCGTCGCAATGCGGCGAGGATCGGCGTCCGCGGCGATGCTGCCGTTATCCACCATTTGCCGAATTGCCGCTTCCAGCAACGCGATCCACTGCCAGTAGCCGGTGGCCACCGCCTCACGCGTCGCGTCGTCGGACTTTGCCAGCTGCGCGGCCAGCGCGTGGTAGGTGGGTGTACCGGTGTTGCCGACGCGCCGCAGGTAGCGCATGTTGAGATCGACCCAACGTTCGAAGTCGTCGAACGAATTCAAGCCACCCAGCTGCGGCTGCTGGTGAAAGTCCAGTACCACGCCGACCTGGCGGGTGACGACCGCCCGGATCAACGAGCTTTTGCCGGTGAAATAGTGCGCGAGTTGCGAGCCGCTCACCGACGCGGCCTGTCGCACGCGATCCATATTCAATGCGCGCAATCCATGGCTGACAATCAGTTCGGCGGCGGCCAGCACGATCCGATCGCGGGTGGTGCGCCCCTTAGGGGTCAGCCGCTTCGCGGTGGGATCGTCCGGATGAGCCATCGGAACAGGCTAACCCGCCGCACTCGGCTTCAGGCGGGCACGGAAACTTTCGCGAGGAAGCCGCGGATGAGCTCGGTAACCTCCGGCAAGGCGGATTCCAGCAGGAAATGCCCGCCGTCCAGCAGGTGGATCTCGGCATGGGGCAGGTCGTCGGTGAAAGCCTGCGCACCGGCCGGCCCGAATATCTCGTCTCCGCGGCCCCACACCGCCAGCAGCGGGACGCCGCTATCGCGGAAATACTCGTGCAGGCGCGGATACAGCGGCGCATTCGTTGCGTAGTCGCGAAACAGCTTCAACTGCACCTGGTCATTTCCGGGCCGTGAGATCAATGCGTAGTCGTGATACCAGGATTCGGGATCGACCAGCGTCTCGTCGGCAACGCCGGTGAGATATTGCCAGCGGGTGGCGTCCAGGGTGAGGAACTGCCGAACCGCGGCCTCGTCGTCCGGGTTTTCTTGATACGCCCATACCGTCTTCCAGAAGTCCTCGACGAATCCGGCGTCGTAACCGTTGCCGTTCTGGGTGATGATCGCCGTGACGGCGTCGGGATCCCGCAGCGCCAAGCGCCATCCGATCGGAGCGCCGTAGTCCTGGACGTACATTACGTACCTGCCGATGCCCAGTTCGCCCAGCAAGCCGGCGGTCAATTCCGCGAGCGCGTCGAATGTGTAGTCGAACTCCTCGACGGGTGGTGCGTCGGAGAGGCCGAACCCCAAATGATCCGGTGCAATCACGTGGTAGCGATCCGCCAACGCGGGAATCAGCTGCCGGAACATGTATGAGCTGGTGGGGAATCCGTGCAGCAGCACGATTGCGGGCGCATCGGGGTTGCCGGCTTCGCGGAAGAACAGCCGATGACCGTCGATGGTTGCGTAGCGATGATGGACAGTCGGCATGGGAGCGCCTTCCGAGTGTTCTGGGTTGTACAACCCATTATGCATCCGGCGGCTGTTGACCGCTAGGGCGAGGATGCATATTCTGGGTCAGCTCCCCCATTTTCCGGCGCGGTGAGGAGACGTACCTGGGCACGCTCGTTTCGGTCAACGTCGGCATGCCCAAGGATGTGCAATGGCAGGGCAGAACCATCCACACCGGGATATGGAAGAGACCGGTCGATGGTCCGGTAATAGTGCGCCGCAACAACATTGACGGCGACGGCCAGGGCGATCTCACCGGCCATGGCGGTGAGCAGCGTGCGGTCATGGTGTATCAGCTGGAGTCCTACGACTTCTGGCGTGGCTTCTTGGGCCGCGGCGACCTAGGACCCGGGCAGTTCGGGGAGAACTTCACCGTAGCGGGTCTCGGTGACGACGAAGTATGCATCGGGGACCGCTACCGCATTGGCAGCGCCGAATTCGAAGTCACCCAGCCGCGCGTCACCTGCTTTCGGGTCGGCATGCGCCTGGATGAGCCCGAGATGCCCAATCTGCTTGTCGCGCAGCATCGTCCGGGCTTCTACTTCCGCGTCATCACCGAGGGCGAGGTTTGCGCCGGCGACGAGATCGTGCGCACCCGCCGTGGCCGCCACGAGCTCAGTGTGGCCGACGTCGACGCGTTGCTGTATCTGCCCAACCGCAACGCCGACCAATTGCGCAAGATCGTCGACGTACCGGCGCTCAGCCCGGGCTGGCGGCAATCATTCACCGAAATGCTGGCTGCGGGGCTGTCTGGCCGAATCATGCCTGCCTGGAACGGATTGCGTCAGATGCGGGTTACGGCAACGCGACGCGAGAGCGCGAGTGTGTTGTCGATCTGGCTTGCGGCCGACGGCAATGGGTCGCTGCCGGGCCAGTATCTGACCGTGCGAATTCCCGACGCTGGCACGATGGCGCCGATGCGCAGCTACTCCCTCTCGGATGATCCGGGCTCAGCTGACTACCGCATCAGCGTCAAACGCGAAGAGCACGGGTTGGTGAGCCGTTGGCTTCACGAGCACATCGCACCGGGCTCGGTGATCGAGGCCGCGGCGCCGCGAGGTGACTTCTATCTGGTGGACGGGACCGGTCCGGTTGTGCTCTTTTCGGCGGGGATCGGCGTCACTCCGGTCCTGGCCATGCTGCATGCGTTGGCCGCGGCGGGTAGTAGCCGCTGGATGCCACGGTTTATCTGTGCGGCCCAGTGCAATTCATGTCCGACATACGCGGCCATCTCACGACTATCGGGTTGGCAGCCGGGGCTATCCACAGCGAAATGTTCGGCGCGCTACCGGCCATCAATCCGGGTGTGGTCGACACCGGAGTGCGCACGCCGCCGCACCTGCCCGCAGGAGAGCCCGGCCCCGGGCCGTCAATCACCTTCGCGCGCAGCGGCCTTACCGTCAATTGGTCACCGGCTTACGGCAGCATTCTCGAACTTGCTGAAGCCTGTGACGTGCCCACCAGGTTCTCCTGTCGCAGTGGGGTATGTCATGTGTGTGTCACCGGAGTTGTCGCGGGCGCGACGCGTTATGTCCACGCGCCGCTGGAGGAGCCGGATGTGGGCGAGGTGCTCATTTGTTCGGCGGCGCCGGAAAGTGATGTCGTGCTGGATCTCTAGCTGCGGCAGGCATTCTTGTCGGTGGGGCCTCGTAGTATTCGAGGCATGGGTGCGAGCTCGCGCGAGGAGATCGTGGAGGTCTTCGATGTGCTCGACAATGTGCTGGATCGTCTGTGTGGGTTGACCTTTGACGTGTTCACCACACCTGAACTACTACGCGCGCTGGAACGCCTGGAACGGGTCGCGCGCCGGTTGCCGGTGTCCGGACATGCGTTGATCAACCAGCTGGCCGAGCAAGCCGGTGAGGAGGAATTGGGTGGCAAGTTGCGCTCGGCGGTCGCCGACCGGTTGCACATCACCAAGGCTGAGGCCGGGCGGCGCATCGCCGAAGCCGAGGATCTGGGCGAGCGCCGCGCGTTGACCGGGGAACCGTTGGCGCCGAGGTTGAGTGCCACCGCGGAAGCTCAGCGGAAAGGACTGATCGGCGACGAACACGTCAAACAGATCCGCAGCTTTTTGCACAAGCTGCCGGCCGCGGTCGACCTGTTCACCCGCGAGGCCGCCGAAGCCGACCTGGCCGACAAGGCCACCCACTACCGCCCTGACCAGGTAGCCAAATATGCCAAGGTACTTACCGATTGTCTCAATCCCGACGGCACATATACCGACGAAGACCGCGCCCGTCAGCGCGGAATCACCCTGGGCAACCAGCAATTTGACGGCATGTCGCGCATCAGCGGAATGATTACTCCGGAACTGCGTGCCACATTGGAGGCAGCCCTGGCTAAGCTAGCGGCCCCGGGTATGTGTAACCCCGAGGATGAGGCTGCGGTGGTCGGCGGGGAAGCGTCCGAGGAGGCAGTACGCCGGGATGTCCGCAGTCAGCCGCAGCGCTGCCACGACGGACTGCTCGCCGGTCTGCGGGCGCTGTTGATGTCCGGTGAAGTAGGGCAGCACAACGGGTTACCGGCCAGCATCATCGTGTCCACCACCTTGCGGGAGCTGGAGGCGGCCACCGGGCGTGGCCTGACCGGCGGGGGCACCATCCTGCCCATGTCCGACGTCATCCGCCTGGGCCGGCAGGCACATCATTATTTGGCGATCTTCGATGACGGCAAGGCCGTCGTGCTGTACCACACCAAGAGGCTCGCCTCACCAGGTCAGCGAATTATGTTGTATGCCAAGGAACGTGGTTGCACAGCGCCGGGCTGCGACATGCCCGGCTACTACTGCGAGGTGCATCACCTCACCCCATATGCGCAGTGCCACACCACCGATATCAACGACCTAACCTTCGCCTGCGGCGGCCATCACCCGCTGGCCGAAAAAGGCTGGACCACACGCAAGAACGCCAAAGGAGACACGCAATGGATCCCACCGCCCCATCTTGACCACGGCCAACCCCGAACGAATACCTTCCATCATCCCGAGAAGCTGTTCTGCGACGGCGATGACCGGGACGACGATGACGATGCAGCCTAGCTTAGCTACGGGGCAAAGGAGCTTTCTCCTCCGGTTACGTTCAGGATGGCGCCGTTGACGTAGCTGGCCTCTTCCGAAGCGAGAAAAACGACGGCACTGGCGATTTCGCGCGCATCCGCTGCCCTGCGCAAGGCGGTGATCTTCGCCAACTCTTCGAGAAGGCCTGGTGTGGCTTCCGTTCCGGGTGTGTCGGTCGGTCCCGCGGCCACCGCGTTCACCCGAACCCCAGCCGCGCCGAACTCGTCTGCCCACACCCGGGTGAGTAGTTCCAGGCCCGCTTTGGTGGCACCGTATATGCCGCCCTTATGTTTTGGCGTCGAGGCGGCGATGGTGCTCAGGCTGACTATTGCACCTCGACCCCGCTCGACCATTCCCGGGGCCAATTCCTGAACCAGGATGTACGGGGCACGCATGTTGACGTTCACGTGCTCGTCGAACACCGCGTCGTCGGTTTCCAGCGTCCCGCCGAACTTGAAGATGCCGGCGTTGTTGATCAAGATGTCCACCGGCCCTGCCGCTGTGGCCAGCCGTCGTACATCGTCGGGCTGGTTGAGATCGGCTGCGACGAAACGCGCTTTGCCGCCGGCCGTTTCGATCTCGCGCACCACCTCGCCGCCACGTTCGGCGCTGCGTCCGTGTACCACCACGTCGGCACCGCGCTCGGCGAGTTGCAGCGCAATCGCGCGCCCGATTCCGGATGTGGCGCCGGTGACCAGCGCGACAGAACCAGCCAGCCGCGCCACCACTTACTCCGCCGGGCCCAGCGCGACCGATGCCTCGGCCGTGTAGCACAGGAACGTCAGGGTTTCCTGCAGATACAGCTGCACGGTGTCGGCGTCGTGACTGAGGTAACCGATCGAGACGTCGGTGCCCAGCTGCAGATCGAAATCACCGCCGCGAGTGGTCAATACGAATGCGCCGTCGATGGCCGGTGCCCAGATGATCTCCCCATCGACGAGCCGGTTCAGGTGTTCGCGGATCGGGTATCCGTGTGCGGTGGTTTCGCTGACTTTGGTGTACACGTCGGCAGACAGCAGCACCGAATACGGGCCGTCGACACCGGCGAGCCGCAGCAGGGACAGCGCCTGGCTGATCACGTCGGGGATGTCGCGCGGGTCTTCGGGCAGCGTCAGCTTGGGATTCGAGGTGGCGTGCCGAATGCCCTCGATCGACGCTGGGCCATAACCCTCGAAGATCCCGCGATCCTCCACGAAGGCCAGCTTCTTGGCGGCCTTCTTCACGGGTTCCCAGTCGGAGTCGTTCGAACCGCGCTCGACGTCGTCGATCTCGTTGCGCGACAAGGTGAATGGTACGCGGAGCCGGATCAGGGGTTTACTGTCGCGCAGGTGGGCGATCACGCCGTCGGTGGGCGCCTCCACGTCGATCAGCCGTCCGGTGCTGACGGCCGCGGTGACCGGCCCGCCGGGCTCGCTGACGTCGACCACCCGGCGCCCGGCGATGTGCCGCTTGAAGGTACGCGATGCTTCCAATTCGATTTCCGCCCAAGCCGCTTCGGTGACCGGTGCCAGATCGCGGTACAGGTTGTTCATCGGGAGAGTCCTTTCAGGCTGCCGATTGAAAGTGATCCGTCGTCAGATGCCGGGGTAACAGCAGTAGCCGTCACCTGCGGACCGGGCAGTGGCGGCGGATCGTCGAGGAAGTCGACGGTGGGCGAGAAGAACATGCCGCCGGTGATCGCGCCGGAGAAGTCCAGGATGCGGTCGGTGTTACCCGGCGGATCGCCCAGGAACATATTGCGCAGCATCTGCTCGGTGACCCCGGGTGAGCGCGAATAGCCGATGAAGTACGTTCCGTACTCGCCCCTGCCGACTTCGCCGAACGGCATGTTGTGCCGCACGATCTTCAGCTCGTGGCCGTCGTCGTCGGTGACGACATTGAGCGCGACATGGGAGTTGGCCGGCTTCTTGTCGTCGCCGAGTTCGATGTCTTCCAGCTTGGTGCGGCCGATCACCAGTTCCTGTTCGGTGACCGAAAGCGAGTCCCAGGACGCCATGTCGTGCACGTATTTCTGGACGTGCACATAGCAGGAGCCGGCGAAGTCCGGATCCTCATCGCCAATCGCGGTGGCGCTGACCGCAACCGGGCCGTCCGGGTTTTCGGTGCCGTCGACGAAACCGAGCAGATCCCGGTTGTCGAAGAACCGGAAGCCATGCACTTCGTCGACCACCTTTACCGCGCCGGCCATCGACTTCAGGATCCGGCCGGCCAGCTCGAAGCAGACGTCCAACGCCTCGGCGCGGATGTGGAACAGCAGATCACCCGGTGTGGCCGGCGCGACGTGGCGCGGACCGGCCAGCGGGATGAACGGATGCAGTTCGGCGGGGCGCGGTCCGGCGAACAATCGGTCCCAGGCCTCGGATCCGATCGAAGCGATCACAGATAGGCGTTTGGTCGGGTCACGAAAGCCGATCGCGCGCACCAACCCCGACAGGTCCGGAAGCGCGTCGTGCACAATCGCTTCACCACCCTCGTCGATGGTCGCCACCAGGAAGATGGCGGCAGGCGTCAACGGCGCGAGAACCGGCTGAGACTGAAATGGCGGCACAGCGGGCACAGCCACGACCCTAACGTCTGGACACCGGCGGATGCTAAACATGGGTGCATGGTGGCCACCGCCCTTGGCCTGGGCGAATTTATCGACGTATCGCCGTCGCCCTTTCACGTCTGCCTGACGGTGGCCGCGCGGCTGCTCGAAGCCGGATACACCGAACTCAACGAGGCCGATCGCTGGCCGGAAGAACCGGGCCGCTACTTCACCGTCCGAGCCGGCTCATTGGTGGCCTGGGATTCCACCGGGCAGTCCGACGGCCCGCCCGGCCCCTTCCGGATCATCGGCGCCCACACCGACAGTCCCAACCTGCGCGTCAAGCAGCATCCCGACCGCACCGTGGCCGGCTGGCAGGTGGTGGCCCTCGAGCCGTACGGCGGCGCCTGGCTGAACTCCTGGCTGGACCGGGACCTGGGCATCAGCGGACGCCTCTCGGTGCGCGACGCTCAGCGGTCCGGGGGCGTAACACACCGGCTGGTTCGGATAGACGACCCGATCCTGCGCGTGCCGCAGCTCGCCATCCATCTGGCCGACGACCGCAAGTCGGTCACGCTGGATCCGCAACGACACCTCAACGCGGTATGGGGCGTGGGCCAGCAGGTGGGTTCGTTCCTCGGCTATGTCGCCGAGTGGGCCGGAGTCGCCGAATCCGACGTCTTGGCCGCCGACCTGATGACCCATGCCCTGACGCCGTCGGCGGTGATCGGTGCCGATGCCAGCCTGCTCAGCGCGCCGCGGCTGGACAACCAGGCCAGTTGTTATGCGGGTCTGGAAGCGCTGCTGGCCGCACAGCCGCAAAAATACCTGCCGGTGCTGGTGGTCTTCGACCACGAGGAGGTCGGTTCGTCCTCCGGGCATGGCGCGCAGTCCAACCTGCTGTCCACGGTGCTGGAACGCATCGTGCTCGCGGCCGGCGGCACCAGGGAGGACTACCTGCGGCAGCTGACCGAGTCGCTGCTGGCCTCGGCCGACATGGCGCATGCCACCCACCCCAACTATCCGGAGCGCCACGAACCCAACCATCTGATCGAGGTGAACGCGGGCCCGGTGCTGAAGGTGCACCCGAATCTGCGTTATGCCACCGACGGTCGCACGGCGGCGGCGTTCGCGCTGGCTTGTGAGCAGGCCGGGGTGCCGCTGCAGCGCTACGAGCATCGCGCCGACCTGCCCTGCGGCTCGACGATCGGCCCCCTCACCTCGGCCCGGACCGGAATTCCCACCGTCGACGTCGGGGCTGCGCAGCTCGCCATGCACTCCGCTCGTGAGCTGATGGGCGCTCATGACGTGGCCGCCTACACCGCGGCGCTGCAGGCGTTCTTGTCACCGGCCTGACTTACCATCCGGCCATGGCACTCAACGTAGAGATGGTGACGTTCGACTCCGGCGACCCGGCGAAGTTGTCCAGGTGGTGGGCGGAGAACTTCGGTGGTACCACGCACGAGCTACTGCCCGGCGAGTTCTTCGCGGTGGCGCGGCCCGACGGCCCTCGCCTCGGTTTCCAGAAGGTCGCTGATCCGACACCCGGGAAGAACCGGGTGCACCTCGACTTCAGCGCCGCTGACGTGGACGGCGAAGTGGCGCGGCTGACCGCGGCCGGGGCCACCGAGGTCGAACGCCACCAGGTCGGCGAGAACTTTCGCTGGGTGGTGCTGGCAGACCCCGAAGGCAACGTGTTCTGCGTGGCCGGTCAGTAGTCGAGTCGAAAGAGCGGTCGGCAGCGGTCGAATCCGTCCACCCGCACGTCGACCGGGCGGCGCCGCTGCCACTCGTCGCGGCTCAACCGGAACCGCAGCTGCTCGACCATCACACCGTCGCGCGCCAGCCGGTCCGCGCCATCGTCGCGGTAGCCGTGGCGGCGCGATACCGCGATGGAGGCCGGGTTGTCGACGAACGACGCTGAGGTCGCCACCTCCGCGCCCAGCTGCTCGAACGCGAAATATAGTGCAGCCGAACGCATTTCGGTCCCATAGCCCTGGCCCTGGTAGTTCAGGCCGAGCCACGAGCCGGAATCGACCTGGCGGGTGATCGGAAAGTCTTTCGCCCGCAGCCCCTGGACGCCGATGGCTCTCCCGTCGACGACGACAGCCAGCGGCAGCGCCCAGTCATACCAGCGGAAGCCGGCCAATTCCCGCCACAGGTACGACAGCGTGTTGAACGGAAGGTCGGCTTGCGAGGCTCGCGTCCACGGGATGGAAAATGGCATCCGGTCCGGGTCGTGCACGCCACCGAGAATGGTGTCGATCAGCTGGTCGGTCAGCTCCTCGTCGGGCAGCCGCAACTGCAGGCGCGCGGTGGTGATGCGCAGGTCGAACAGCGGCCAGTGGCGGGACATCGGATCATTATCCGGACTCCCCATAACGCTGTCAGCCCAATTTCGTCGGGGCCTAGACCGGGTCGTGCGTTAGCTTGCCCCCGGCGCACCATCTGAGCCGAACTGCTGTCCGCCCTTACCACCCGTGCCACCAGGTCCGCCGAAGATGCCGTCCCCGCCGTTTCCGCCGTTGCCGATCCACTGGGCGCTACCGCCGTTGCCGCCGGCCGCGGGCAGCCCCAGACTCGTGCCCGCGTCACCGCCGGCACCGCCGCCGCCGATCAGCCCGCCGGTGCCGCCGTTGCCACCGTCACCACCGTTGCTGCCGATGCCGCCGCCCAAGCCAGCTCCACCCACGCCGCCGGACCCGCCGTACCCGAATAACCCGATCGCGTTGCCGCCGTTACCGCCCTTGCCGCCCGGGATCCCAGCTCCACCTGAGCCGCCCGCGCCGCCGTTGCCGACGAACGTGCCGCCGTTACCGCCGGCACCTCCGGCGGATGGCGTTCCGCCGTCGCCGAATTGCCCGTTGCCGCCGGCACCACCGTCGCCCCATAACGATGCGTTGCCCCCATTGCCTGCAAGCCCTCCGTTGAAGCCCAAGCCGCCGTCGCCGCCGTCGCCGGCGTCGCCGAACATCCCGCCGTTGCCGCCCCCACCGCCGTTGCCACCGTTGCCGTTAATGGTGCCCGCAGACCCACCAATCCCGCCGTCCCCACCGCTCCCGATCAGACCACCCGTACCGCCATGGCCGCCGTTACCGCCGTTGCCATTGCCGCCGAAGCCGCCATTGCCGCCGGCGCCGCCGTAACCCACCAGCCCGCTATTGCCGCCGGTACCGCCCGATCCGCCGTCGTCGTCACCGATACCGCCGTCCCCACCGGCGCCGGCCAGGCCCAACATGCCGGCGTTGCCGCCGCTGCCGCCGTTTCCTCCGTTGCCGCCATTTGGTCCGCTGATCCCGCCCGTACCTCCGAGGCCGCCGTTGCCGTACAGGCCGACCGCATTGCCGCCGGCGCCGCCTTGCCCTCCGTTGGCGCCGACGGAGAGCGCTCCAACGCCACCGGGGCCGCCGGCACCTCCATTGCCGAATAGCCAGCCACCGGTCCCGCCGGCTCCGCCCGGGTTGCCGGGTGCTGAGCTGGCTGTGCCCGGCCCGCCGGCCCCGCCGTGCCCACCGTTGCCGATCATCCCGGCCGCTCCACCGTCACCGCCGGCCTGTCCCGCAGCGCCGGACCCGCCATTACCGCCGTTGCCGTACAACAATCCGCCGGCTCCGCCGGGCTGCCCGCTGTTGGGCATCCCGTCGGTGCCGTTGCCGATCAGCGGTCGGCCCAATACGGCCTGGGCGGGCGCATTTACCGCATTGAGCACGTTGTGCGCCGCGGCTGGTATCGCCTGCAGCGGAGCTGCGTTGACCGCTTCGGCGGCCGCGTAGGAGCTGGCGCCCGCGCCGAGTGCCCGGACAAACTCGTCGTGGAAAGCCACCGCCTGAGCGCTCAACATCTGATACGCCTGCCCATGGGTATCGAACAACGCCGCGATCGCCGCCGATACCGCATCTGCGCCGGCAGCCATGACACCCGTGGTCGGGATTTCCACAACGGCGCTGGCGGAGCTGATCGACGCACGGATACAGGCGAGATCTGCGGCCGCTGCCGCCACCAAGTCCGGCGACGCAATCACGAAAGACATCACTTCTCCCACCAAGTCCGGTCCGGGCACCGCGGGAAAACTCGGTACCAGCAAATCGTAGGAGGGTTGATCGGCCGTGATGACAGCTTTGGCCGGTAAGCGCGGCAGACATCTTCTCTAGACTGTGTCCGTGACGAGCGCGCCCCCCCATGTGAATGACACCGTCGAACATGCCGCCACCACTCCCGACCAGCCGCAGCCGTTTCACGAGCTGGGCCTCAAAGACGACGAGTACCAGCGAATTCGCGACATCCTGGGACGCCGGCCCACCGACACCGAGCTGGCCATGTACTCGGTGATGTGGAGCGAACACTGCTCGTACAAGTCCTCCAAGGTCCACCTGCGCTACTTCGGCGAGACGACCAGCGACGAGATGCGCGCCGGCATGCTGGCCGGCATCGGCGAGAACGCCGGCGTCGTCGACATCGGTGACGGCTGGGCCGTCACGTTCAAAGTGGAATCGCACAACCACCCGTCTTACGTCGAGCCCTACCAGGGCGCGGCCACCGGCGTCGGCGGCATCGTCCGCGACATCATGGCCATGGGTGCCCGTCCGGTGGCCGTCATGGACCAGTTGCGGTTCGGCGCCGCCGACGCTGCCGATACCCGCCGCGTGGTCGACGGCGTGGTCCGTGGCATCGGCGGCTATGGCAACTCGCTGGGCTTGCCCAACATCGGCGGCGAGACGGTCTTCGACGCGAGCTATGCCGGCAACCCGTTGGTCAATGCGATGTGCGTGGGCGTATTGCGCCAGGAGGACCTGCATTTGGCGTTCGCCTCGGGCACTGGCAACAAGATCATCCTGTTCGGCGCGCGCACCGGTCTGGACGGCATCGGCGGCGTGTCGGTACTGGCGTCGGACACGTTCGATATTGAAGACGGCGGGGGACCGGCCCGCAAGAAGCTGCCCTCGGTGCAGGTGGGCGACCCGTTCATGGAGAAGGTGCTCATCGAATGCTGCCTGGAGCTCTATGCCGGCGGCCTGGTGATCGGCATCCAGGATCTGGGTGGAGCCGGATTATCCTGCGCCACATCGGAATTGGCTTCAGCGGGCGATGGCGGCATGGCAATCCAGCTGGACACCGTACCGCTGCGGGCCAAGGACATGACACCGGCCGAGGTGCTGTGCAGCGAGTCGCAGGAACGCATGTGCGCTGTCGTAGCGCCCGAAAATGTGGACGCCTTCCTCGCGGTATGCCGCAAATGGGAGGTGCTGGCCACCGTGATCGGCGAGGTCACCGACGGCGACCGGCTGCAGATCACCTGGCACGGCGAGACCGTCGTCGACGTGCCGCCGCGCACGGTGGCCCACGAGGGGCCGGTGTACCAGCGCCCGGTCGCCCGTCCGGAATCGCAGGACGCCCTCAACGCCGACACCTCGGCGGGGCTGCCGCGCCCGAAGACCGGCGACGAACTGCGTGCGACTTTGCTTGCGCTGCTTGACAGTCCGCACCTGTGCAGCCGCGCATTCATCACCGATCAATACGACCGCTACGTGCGCGGCAATACCGTGCTGGCCGAGCACGCCGACGGCGGAGTGTTGCGCATCGACGAGTCCACCGGCCGCGGCATCGCGCTGTCGACCGACGCCTCGGGCCGCTACACCAAGCTCGATCCCTACACCGGTGCCCAGCTCGCGCTGGCCGAGGCCTACCGCAATGTCGCCGTCACCGGCGCCACTCCCGTCGCGGTCACCAACTGCCTCAATTTCGGCTCGCCCGAAGACCCGGGTGTCATGTGGCAGTTCTCCCAGGCGGTGCGCGGCTTGGCCGACGGCTGTGCGGCCCTTGGCATTCCGGTAACCGGCGGCAACGTCAGCTTCTACAACCAGACCGGTTCGGCGGCCATCCTGCCCACGCCGGTGGTCGGCGTGCTCGGTGTCCTGGACAACGTGAGCCGACGTCTTCCGACCGGGCTGGGCACCGAACCCGGCGAAACGCTGATCCTGTTGGGCGACACCCGCGACGAGTTCGACGGATCGATCTGGGCGCAGGTGACGGCGGACCATCTGGGCGGGCTGCCGCCGGCGGTGGACCTGGCCCGGGAGAAGCTTTTGGCCGACGTGCTGACGGCGGCATCGCGTGACGGGCTGGTGTCCGCGGCGCACGATCTGTCCGAAGGCGGCCTGGCCCAGGCGCTCGTGGAAGCGGCGCTGGCCGGCGAAACCGGCTGTCGCATAGTGCTTCCCGAAGACCAGGATCCATTCGTGCTGCTGTTCTCCGAATCGGCGGGCCGCGTGTTGGTCGCCGTGCCGCGCACCGAGGAGAGCCGATTCCGTTCCATGTGCGAAGCGCGTGGCCTGCCCGCGGTCCGCATCGGCGTCGTCGATCAGGCTTCCGACGAGATCGAAGTGCAGGGTCTGTTCACCGTGTCGCTGGCCGAATTGCGTGCGACGTCCGAGGCGGTGCTGCCGCGATTCTTCGGGTAAGCCGGCCGAGTGCGCTGAGCCTGGCCGCGGGCCTGGTCGCTTGGAGTTTCGTCAGCCCGCGGCTTCCGGTTGGGTGGCGCACACCGCTGCAAGCCGGGATGGGAGCCGCTCTGGTTGTGGGCACCCGTGCGCCCCTGGGACTCAAACCGCCACGGCTGTGGGCGGGATTGCGGCTGGGGTCAGTGGCCGGGGCGGCGGTGGTGTTCGCCATCGCGGCCTCGACGTCGATGCCGCCGGTTCGGCTCGCCATGTCGGCGCGCGAAACGCCTGAATCGGTGCCGACGTGGCTGGCGGTGCAGATACCGCTGGGCACCGTCTGGGCCGAGGAGGCCGCGTTTCGCGGCGCGCTGGCTTCCTCCGGCGGGCAAATGCTGCAGGCCGCCGCGTTCGGCCTCTCCCACATTCCGGACGCACGCGCGGCGGGACAGCCGCTGCTACCGACGGTCCTGGTCACCGGCATCGCCGGCTGGTTGTTCGGCTGGCTGGCGCGACGTTGCGGCAGCCTGGCCGCGCCGATGTTGGTGCACCTGGCCATCAACGAGGTCGGCGCGATGGCCGCGTTGGTCATCCAGCGCCGCTATACTCGTTAGCCCGCGTCAAAAATCGACAAGCTTCAACAAGCAATGAAAGGGTGTGGCACCTCCGGTGCACAGACTTAGGGCCGCGGAGCATCCGCGGCCGGATTACGTTCTCTTACATATCAGCGACACTCATCTCATCGCAGGGGATCGCCCGCTCTACGGTGCGGTAGCCGCCGACGACCGGCTGGGCGACCTGCTTCATCAGTTAAAAGATTCCGGGTTGCGTTTCGACGCAATCGTTTTCACCGGCGACCTGGCCGACCAGGGTGAGCCTGCGGCCTATCGCAAGCTTCGCGACCTGGTCGAGCCGTTCGCCGAAGCGCTTGGCGCCGAACTTGTTTGGGTGATGGGCAATCACGACAACCGCGCCGAACTGCGCAGGTTCCTGCTCGACGAGGCGCCGTCGATGGCACCCCTTGACCGGGTGCGCATGATCGACGGCCTGCGCGTCATCACCTTGGACACCTCGGTACCCGGTCACCACTACGGCGAAGTCCGGGCGGCCCAATTGGATTGGCTGGCCGCGGAATTGGCGACGCCGGCGCCAGACGGCACCATTCTGGCACTGCATCATCCACCGATTCCGAGCGTGCTGGACATGGCCGTCACGGTGGAGCTGCGCGACCAGGCTGCGCTGGGCCGGGTGCTCAAGGGCAGCGATGTCCGTGCGATTCTCGGTGGGCACCTGCACTACTCGACCAACGCGACCTTCGTCGGCATCCCGGTGTCGGTGGCCTCGGCCACCTGCTACACCCAGGACCTCACCGTCGCCGCCGGAGGGACCCGCGGCCGAGACGGCGCCCAGGGCTGCAACCTCGTGCACGTCTACCAGGACACCGTCGTGCACTCGGTGGTTCCGCTTGGCGGCGGTCAGACCGTGGGCACCTTCGTTTCACCCGAGCAGTCGAAACGCGAAATCACCGAGAGCGGCATCTTTATCGAGCCGTCCCGGCGGGATTCGCTGTTCAGCCACCCTCCGATGGTGTTGACACCGTCGGCACCGCAAAATCCGGCCGGCTGACGTCGGCGGCCACCTTCTCCCAGGGTGCGGGGATCGGGAAGTAGCGCTCTAAGAAGGTGACCACCAGTTCGGCGCGCTCGGCCGCGGATACCTCGGGGAAGCTGCCGTCATTGAGGCAGAAGAAGTCGTATCCGCGTCCCTTGCGCAATTCGGGAAGCAATCCCAGGCCCGCGTAGCTCGTCGTGTCGACATAGAGCACCTTCGCCTTTTCCTGCGGAACGGCGCGACCGGTCATCAGCGCGTAGTAGTGATAGAACGAGTTGGTCACCGAAATGTCGGTGCCCGACCGGAATGCACTGGCCTGCGTGCGCGCGAATTCCTCTGGGAATTCCCGCTCCAGCTCAATCAGCACGCTCTTGCGCAACGGTGCCGCCGTGTGCTCGAGGTGACGAGTGATCACCTGCCCGAACCGCTCGTAGAGCAACCCGCGATTCACCCGGGCGGCGTTCTCAAAGCCGCTGCGGGTGGGGTCGTTGGCGCCCAGCCCGATTCGCGTCTTGGCCTCGATGAACCGGCTGACCCCGCCCGGTGAGAAGAACATGCTGGCCTTCAGCGGCCGCCCGAAGAACATGTCGTCGTTGGAGTACAGGAAATGCTCGGCCAGATCCGGAATGTTGTGCAGCTGACTTTCCACCGCATGCGAGTTATAGGTGGGCAGTGCGGCGGGGTCGGAGAAGTGGTCCTCGGCGCGCACGATGGTGATCTTCGGGTGTTCGGCCAGCCACGGCGGGGGTGCGGAATCGGTGGCGATGAAGATGCGACGGATCCACGGGGCGAACATGTTCACCGAACGCAGCGCGTATTTCAGCTCGTCGATCTGACGAATCCGGGCCTCGGCTTCGTCGCCCTCGCCGATCACGTGCTGGGACATCTGCGCGGCGCGCCGCGCACGGAACTCGGGGTCGTTACCATCGACCCAGGAGAAGACCAGGTCGATGTCGAAAGTCACGTCGCTGGCGTGCGGGGTGAACATCCCCTCGATGGTCGCCCACTTGTAGCCGTGAAGCTTGACGGTCGCCGGGACCAGCTCCGCGCGGGGCAGCACCTTGCGGGTGAGCGAATTCTCCACCGGGCAGCGGATCAAGTCTTCGTCGAAAACCCAGAACTGGATCTCCACACCGAAGGCGGGCCCGTAGCGAAATCCGCCCGGCGCGATGCGGCGCCGGTAGAGCCGCACTATGTGCGGATCGACCAGCCCAGACAGCCCGCCGGTGGCCACCAGGACCGGGGAAAGTCCACGCTCGTCAATGGTTTTGGCGTACATCGGCTCGGTGGCGCATGCCGCAGCAAGCGCACGCTCGACCGCGGGACGCAGTTCGATGTTGATCGCCAGCACCGGGCGGCCCTTGTGATTGCGGATCAGCAGGAACGGAATATCGGCCTTGGTCAACACTTTTCGCACAAAGACCAGATCCTCGATCTGGGCCTCGTGCGGGGTGAGGCTGGATTCCAGGCGGGCGATCTTGCCGCGCCTAGTTACAATGATGGGATTCATGGCGGGCGGAACGCCTTCGCGCGACATGAATTTGGGCATTCGGAACACCGCCTTAACGAGTTGGGACTACGGCACCGGAGAGGATCTCACACATCCGGCGCCCGCGCACCGCGGCGACCAGGCATTTACAAAGATTCACAAGAAGTTATGCGGTTATAGCGATAACTCTTGCAGGACAGTGGATTTAGCGTGCTGCAGACACCTTCTGGAAACCCGCCCGTCGCAGCTGCGTCACATTCGGTACACCCGGTCGGGCTGGTCGGGAACGAGCTTCCCGTCGGGCCCGGCGGGTATTCGCAGCGGAGCCTGACCGCCGTCGGGCTCGTCGTAGCCCTGGGTCGCGCACGGATAGGGCGGGCTCATCCCAAGCGGGTTGATGAACGTCGGATTGACCAACCACTTGCCGTCGGAGTCGGCATAGGCCCGGCACATCAGCTCGATCTGGTTGCGGTTGAGCACGAGTCGCAGCGCGGTGGCGTCCATGGTGAACGACACGTCCCCGTCGGAGTCGCCGGCGCCGAACACCTGGCGCCGCTCCGGCGGCAGCGGCTGGAACGCCGCCGGCCCCTGCACGCCGAACACCTGCTCGTTGACCCGGCACCGTTTGCCTTCGTTGAAGGGCATGCTCGTCTCTCCGCCGCACGAAGCGAGGCGCGTGGTCACCGCGCCGCCGTCGTGGTCGGTGCGAACGCCCATCACTTTGTCGGCGCCGACCCCGACGTCGGCCGCCCACACCCGAACCACCGCCTCCGGAGAGGCCGAGATGATCCGCACGTCGAATCCGTTGGCCTGCAGGGTCCCGATCAGATCGCGCATCTGCGGGTAGTAGCGCACCCAGCCGGTTTGGCGGGTGCTGCCCACGGTCTGCTCGGCGCCCTGAGCGGCGTCCAGATTCTGCTGCCGTGCCGCGACGGCGAATCCGCTCACATCGGCGTCGGTCCAGCCGGCGAGCAATTGCAGCAACCAGGCATCGACCGGTTTGAAGCGGCGGTGGTTGTACCCGTCGAATGCCGTTGCACCCGAGCGGGTCTGCCCGTCGTTGTAAATGGACACGAGCTCGTCGGCGCATTCGGTGCCCGTTGCCGCGCCGGTCGGCAGCGGCTGTCCCGGGGGCGCCAGGGCGCCACAGGCGGCGGCCAGTGCCGTGGCCGCCGGCGCCGTGAGGAATTGGCTGGTGGTTGCCCAATCCGAAGGCTGGCGAATCTTGGAGTTGCGGACCACCCAGAAGAACGTCGCATGGCCGACGTCGTTTCGCACCGTGGTGTTGTCCCAGTCGAACAGTGCCAGCCGAGCGCCGTCGGCGACGGATCCGGTTTTGCCGCAGGTGCCCAGTTGTTTGATCATCGCGTTGATCCGGTCGCGGTTATCGCCGTACCAGGCGGGATCGGCGGCCACGGTCCGGCACCCGGCGCTCGGTTTACTCGCCCCCGGACGGCCGCCCGCGCAACTCGTCAGCGCCAGCACGGTCACAGCCGCGGCAGCCAGCGCGCGGAGGGGCAGCAGTGTCATGTCGCCAATCTTCAGGGATTGATCGTGTTGTCGCCCAGTTGGCGGCCCCACACGTAGTCGAGGAGCATCGGCGACGGCAGTTCGAAATGGTTGTAGGGCACCATACTGGCGCCGACATCCATCACCAGCAGCGGTGCCGGCCACAGGTTCCGGACGATCGGTTGCCAGCATCCGGGCCGGCCGCCTGGTCCGCCTCGGGCGTTGACCCGCGGCAGGTTCTCCGGATAGATGTACGGGTTTTGCGCGCCGGCGATGCTGCCGGACGCGGCCCCCAGCGAGTAGCCGTTGTCGCCGCCGACTGCTTTGTAGATGCGAGGCGCCACGTCGTGGAAATTGCGGATGGTGCAGAAGATTTCGGGGCTGTACTCGTCGAGCAGCTGGGCCGTGGGCACCAGGTCGGTGGCCCCACGGGCGAAGTATGGACCGCCGCGACCGAGTACGTCTGAACCGGTGTCACCCAGTCCGGCCGCCGCCAGCAACGCCGCATCCAGATCGCCGTGCTGATGGTCGACGGTGTGCGCGGTGATCGCCGCCCGGTTGAGTGCGTCCCACAGATCCGGTGCCGCGTCGGCGTAGACGTCGCCCAGTGCCGCCAGCCGAGCGATGTCCTGGCGAGCCCGCGGCAGCTGCGGGTTCACCTCGTCGAGGATGGCGTTGCCGTTCACCACCGCGGTGCCGAACTTGTCACCCAATCCGCTCAGGGCCGCAGCGGCCGCGCTCAGGGTTACGTTGACCTTGACCGGATCCACCTTCTCGGCGATCGACGTCAGCGTCTGGAACAACGTGTTGAACTCCGTCGTCACCTTCGTCGCATTGATCACCGTCGCGGGCGTGATGCGTTGGGCCGCAGAGTTTTCCGGCGACGTCAATGACACGTATTTGTTGCCGAACACGGTGGTCGCCTTGATTTCGGCAGCGACGTTGGCCGGAATGGACGCGATGTATTTGGGATCTACGTCCAGCACCACCCTGGCCGCCGCCACGCCCTCGTGGGTGATCTCGGAGATGCTGGACACCCGACCGATCTGCATCCCGTTGTAGGTGACCTTGGCGCCGGGATCCATCACCAAACCCGCTCGCGGAGCGATCATCGTGAGCTTGGTCTTCGGGGTGAAATTTCCGCGGAACTGGCCGTACAAGGCCATCAAGGCAAGCGTTACCGTCATCAGCGCTACCAGGCCGATGATCTTGTACGGTGGCCGCCTGCCCCGACGGCGAGGCTCCATGATTCTGAGACCCTAAAGTATGGCTGCCCGTGACAGAGCCGATCCGGCGAAGACCCGGCAAGTCGTGTTGGGCATCGCCGACTGGTTGCGCGACGAATCCCTGCCGGCACCTGACCGTGCTGCGTTAGCCACCGCGGTTCGGCTCACCGCACGCACGCTGACCGCACTGGCCCCCGGCGCCAGCGTCGAGGTCCGAATACCGCCGTTTGTCGCGGTGCAGTGTGTGGCCGGGCCCAGACATACCCGCGGCACCCCGCCCAATGTGGTGGAAACCGATCCGCGCACCTGGTTATTGGTGGCCACCGGGCTGCTCGGGCTGGCCCAAGCGGCGGCGACGGGGTCGTTGACCCTTTCCGGCGCGCGGGCCGGCGAAATCGAGCAGTGGTTACCGCTGGTCAATTTGGCCTGAAATAACGTGGCTGATCTGTGCGTTCACGGTCAATGGACAGTTTGTCCCAAATCACCGGTCACGTCTGATTCGGCGAGGAGGGCTTGTTGCCCGTAAACTCCGTTACGTCACTAATCGCGCCCCAGGGAGCCGCCAAACCGTGACCGAACAGCAGCCCGAGCAAGACCTGAGTTCTCCCCGTGAAGAGTGTGGTGTGTTCGGGGTTTGGGCCCCGGGTGAAGATGTCGCCAAGCTCACCTATTACGGCCTGTACGCGTTGCAGCATCGCGGTCAGGAAGCCGCGGGAATCGCCGTCGCCGACGGCTCCCAGGTACTGGTCTTCAAGGACCTAGGCCTGGTCAGCCAGGTGTTCGACGAGCAAACCCTGGCTGCCATGCAGGGCCACGTCGCCATCGGCCATTGCCGCTACTCCACTACCGGCGACACCACCTGGGAAAACGCCCAGCCGGTATTCCGCAATACCGCCGCCGGCACCGGCGTCGCGTTGGGCCACAACGGCAATCTGGTCAACGCGGCCGCCCTGGCGGCGCGCGCGCGCGACGCCGGTCTGATCGCCCGGCGCTGCCCGGCCCCGGCGACCACGGACTCCGACATCCTGGGCGCGCTGCTGGCCCACGGTGCCGCCGATGCCACCCTGGAGCAGGCCGCACTGGAGCTGCTGCCGACCGTCCGCGGAGCGTTCTGCCTGACGTTCATGGACGAAAACACGCTCTACGCGTGCCGCGACCCGCATGGGGTGCGGCCGCTGTCGCTGGGACGGCTGGATCGCGGCTGGGTGGTGGCCTCCGAAACGGCCGCGCTCGACATCGTCGGCGCGTCGTTCGTTCGTGACATCGAGCCGGGCGAATTGCTGGCGATCGACGCCGACGGGGTGCGTTCCACCCGCTTCGCCAACCCCACGCCCAAGGGCTGCATCTTCGAATACGTCTACCTGGCCCGGCCGGACAGCACGATCGCCGGCCGTTCCGTGCACGCCTCGCGGCTGGAGATCGGTCGTCAGCTGGCCCGTGAATGCCCGGTGGACGCCGACCTGGTGATCGGCGTGCCCGAATCCGGCACCCCGGCCGCGGTGGGGTACGCCCAGGAATCCGGCATTCCCTACGGGCAGGGCCTGATGAAGAACGCCTACGTCGGGCGGACCTTCATTCAGCCGTCTCAGACCATCCGCCAACTGGGCATTCGGCTCAAGCTCAACCCGCTCAAAGAGGTGATCCGCGGCAAGCGGCTCATCGTCGTCGACGACTCGATCGTTCGGGGCAACACCCAGCGCGCGCTGTTGCGGATGTTGCGTGAGGCCGGTGCCCTCGAGGTGCACGTGCGAATCGCTTCACCGCCGGTGAAGTGGCCGTGCTTCTACGGCATCGATTTCCCGTCGCCGGCGGAGCTGATCGCCAACGCGGTCGAGGACGGCGGAGAAATGCTCGAAGCGGTACGGCATGCCATCAACGCCGACACGCTGGGCTACATCTCCCTGCGTGGGCTGATCGCGGCGACCGAGCAGCCCGCCTCGCGGTTGTGCACCGCCTGCTTCGACGGCGTGTATCCGATCGAACTGCCCGGCGAAACCGCGCTGGGCAAGAACGTCGTCGAGCACATGCTCACCAATGCGGCCCGCGGGGCCGGGCTGGGCGAGCTTGCCGCCGATGAAGTTCCAATTCCGCATTAGCGACAGCACCGGCACCTGATACCGGCGCCGCGCGTGGCCCGGTAGCCTTTATCGCGATGACGGATCAAGGTTCCGGACCCGGCCAATACCTGCGACCGGACAACCAGGGCATCACCTATGCATCGGCCGGGGTGGACATCGAAGCCGGTGACCGCGCCGTCGAGTTGTTCAGGCCGCTGGCCACCAAGGCCACCAGGCCCGAAGTGCGCGGCGGGCTCGGCGGCTTCGCCGGGTTGTTCGCACTGCGGGGCGACTACCGCGAACCGGTGCTGGCCGCCTCCACCGATGGTGTCGGTACCAAGCTCGCGGTGGCCCAAGCGATGGATAAGCACGACACCGTCGGCCTGGATCTGGTCGCAATGGTGGTCGACGACCTGGTGGTGTGCGGCGCTGAGCCGCTGTTCCTGCAGGACTACATCGCTGTGGGCCGCACGGTGCCCGAACGGCTGGCAGCGATCGTCGGCGGTATTGCCGAGGGCTGCGTGCGGGCCGGCTGCGCCCTATTGGGCGGCGAGACCGCCGAACACCCGGGGCTGATGGAACCGGATCACTACGACCTGTCGGCCACCGGTGTGGGCGTGGTCGAGGCGGACAACATTCTGGGCCCCGACCGCGTCAAACCCGGGGACGTCATTATCGCGATGGGCTCGTCGGGCCTGCATTCCAACGGCTACTCGCTGGCCCGCTCGGTGCTGCTGGAGATCGACCGGATGAACCTGGCCGGGTATGTGGAGGAGTTCGGGCGCACCCTGGGCGAAGAACTGCTCGAGCCCACCAGGATCTACGCCAAGGACTGCCTGGCGCTGGCCGCCGAAACTCATGTCCGGACGTTCTGTCACGTCACGGGCGGCGGGCTGGCCGGCAACTTGGAGCGCGTCATTCCGCACGGGCTGGTTGCCGAGGTGGACCGCGGCACGTGGACGCCCGCGCCGGTGTTCGCCATGATCGCACAGCGCGGCCGGGTCACCCGGGCTGAGATGGAAAAGACGTTCAACATGGGCGTCGGCATGATCGCCGTGGTGGCCCCCGAGGACACCGACCGCGCCCTGGCCATCCTGACCGCACGGCACCTGGACTGCTGGGTCCTCGGGACCATCTGCAAAGGCGGAAAGGAAGGCCCGCGGGCCAAGCTGGTCGGGCAACACCCGAGGTTCTAGGAACCGGCCCTAGCGCGGGCAGACGGTTCTAGCGGCGCCAGTCGCCTTCGTCGTGCCAGGAGTCGTCGGAGCTGTCGCCGTCGGACTCATCGGTGCTCGTCCCTGACAGCTCCTGCTGTAGCCGCTGGAAGTCGGTCTGGGGGGAGCTGTATTTCAGTTCTCGAGCAACCTTGGTCTGCTTTGCCTTAGCCCGGCCGCGGCCCATGGGGGAACCCCCTCGCGAAATAACGGAGCGGCCTACGAGTAGGCGGCTCCGATCTCTTGTGTCGTTATTGTCCTGACGACAGTTTACCGTGCCTCGCGCCTAGGCGTGGGTTGGCCCTGCCTGCCGGGTCGGCCCGCTTCGTAACCGCTCGACAGCCAGCCGTCCGGCGCCCATTCCATCGGTGGCCGGCATCGACTCGGGATCGATCACCGCGGGGATGTCCCCCTCGGTGCCCGTCGCGAGTTCGGTTTCGGCCGGCAGACCGCGTTTGACCAGGGCCAATGCCACCGGCCCGAGGTCGACGTGCTCAACCACCGTGCCGAGCCGTCCCACCGCGCGACCTCCGGCAAGGACCGCGTCGCCGGTGGACGGCCGGTCCGCCGACCCATCCAGGTGCAGTAGCACCAGCATTCGGGGCGGCCTGCCCAGGTTGTGTACCCGGGCCACTGTCTCTTGGCCGCGATAGCAGCCTTTGTCGAGGTGGACGGCGCCCGCGCCAGGTGCGCCGATCCAGGCCACCTCGTGGGGAATGGTGCGTTCGTCGGTGTCGACTCCGAGACGTGGGCGCAGGGCCGCCACCCGGTGGGCCTCATAGGTCCATACGCCGGCCGGCCGGACCCCCGCCTGGGTCACGCGCTGCCGCAAGTTCGCCGCGTCGCTGCGCGGTACCAGCAGGTCCAGTTCGATATAGCCGTCAGGCGAGCCCGGCATTCGCCGGACAAAACCGCCGTGCGCAAGCGGGGCCGCCGCGATTTCGGGAAGCGCGTCCAGCCCCAGGGCGTCGAGTAACCGCTGGTCAGTCAACCCGGGCCCCAGTAGTGACAGCACCGCCAGGTCGGCGGCCTCCGCGGTGACGTGCGACCAGAACACCATCTTGCGCAGGTAGTCCAGCAGCGGCTCACCCCGCCAGGGCTCGGTGTCGAGGTAGGTGGTGCCGCCCAGTTCGGTCTGGATCCAGTGGTCCTCGACGCGGCCCTGTCCGTCCAGGCTGAGATTCTGTGTGCTGGCGCCTTCGGGTAACTCGCTGACGTGCTGGGTGGAGATGGTGTGCAGCCAGGTTTGGCGGTCGTCGCCGGTCAGGGTGAGCACGGCCCGATGGGAGCGGTCGATCAGCACGGCGTCGGTTTGCGCCGCGCGCTGTTCGCCCAGCGGATCGCCGTAGTGCCAGATCGCGCCGGCGTCGGGGCCGGTATCCGGAGCGGGAACTGCGGTCATTTGCGGGTCACTCCGCCACTCTACGGTCGCGCTGCCCAACGTGAAGCCAGCTTCACGTTCGGCGACGAGCGTGCAACTGGCTGCACGCTCGCGGCTAGGCTGCTCAGGCATGGCTGGTGTGGTCGTCACGCTCGACGGGGAGGTTCTGGAGGCGGGAACGCCGCTGCTACACGCCGACGACCTCGCGGTGGTACGCGGCGACGGTGTCTTCGAGACGCTGCTGGTCCGCGACGGCCACGCCTGCCTGGTAGAGCCGCACCTGCAGCGGCTCACCCAGTCATCGCGATTGATGGACCTGCCCGAACCTCACTTGCCCAGCTGGCGGCACGCGATCGAGGCGGCGACTCGGCAGTGGGCCAGTGGCACCGCTGATGAGGGCGCGCTGCGGCTGATCTACACCCGTGGCCGGGAGAGCGCCCCTACGACCCCGACGGCCCCGACCGCGTATGTGATGGTCAACCCGGTACCCGAGCGGGTGGCCGGCGTCCGCCGCGACGGAGTATCGGTGATCACGCTGGATCGCGGGTTGCCCGCCGTCGGCGCCGACGCAATGCCCTGGCTGCTGGCGGGAGCCAAGACGCTTTCCTACGCCGTCAACATGGCCGTTCTGCGTCACGCCGCCCGCCAGGGCGCCGGTGACGTCATCTTCGTCAGTTCGGACGGCTACGTGCTGGAGGGCCCACGCTCGACGGTGGTGATCGCCGTTGACGGTCCCGAGTCGCCGTGCCTGCTGACCCCGCCGCCGTGGTATCCGATCCTGCGCGGCACCACTCAACAAGCGCTTTTCGAGGTCGCCCGGGACAAGGGTTATGACTGCGACTACCGGGCGCTGCGCGTCACCGATCTCTTTGACGCTCAGGGAATCTGGCTCATTTCGAGCATGACCCTGGCCGCCCGCGTGCATACCCTTGACGGCCGGCGGTTACCGCGTTCGCCGCTTGCCGCCGCGGTTGCCGAGTTGGTGGATTCCGCCATCGTCAGCGACCGCTAAATCTGTTGTCGGCGGGCCGAAGTGCGGGTACGGTCGGCCGTACACAGGGAAGGAGGTGGTCCGCGAAATTGATAGCTTCATGGACATGTGAGGTGGCTGCGCGCTAGCTGCTGCAATTGGCTCGGAAGAGCTGGCGACAACGCGCGCTGGCGAACTCCCCGCAGCCACCCGGCCCCCGAGTTTCCGGTCTGTCCAACCGGGAAATCCCTCGGGGGCCGTTCCATGTCTCCGCCGCTGGCGCTACTTCTTCGCCTTGGTGCCCATCTGATCGTCGATCCGGGCGGCTGCGTCGCCGGGCTCCGGCCCGCACGCCTGGACGTCGATGACCATGTCTCCCACCGCGCTCAGCACATGCTGGCAGCCGCGTCCGCTGCCGTCGGCCAAGGTCCGCACCTGGGTGATCTTCGGGGCGGCCCCGGTTAGCTCGCCGACGGTCCATTCGGCGGTCTTACCCGAACTGGTGAACTTGACCGTCTGATTCGCGCACGCACGCCACTTCTCCGCGGAGGCCTCGACCAACGCCCGGGCCTTGTCGGCCGACGGGAAAACCGCCGCGGCTTCCACCACCCGGTGGCCGGTGTCGCTTCCCGGCGTCTTGAATATCTCGAAGCGCACTTCGGTTGGGCCGTGCGGCTTGTATACGACCTCCTCCAGCGGCTCGAACAGCCCGAGGCAGTCCGGGATCGACAGCGTCCCCTGCTGGGGGCGCAGCTGGTCGCCGCGCCCTGCCGACGCTATGCCCGGGTCGCCCACGATGTTGCCGACTTCCGGCGCGCCGAGCAGAACCTGGTCGAGCCTGGCCGCCGGGGTCCCCGCCGCGGTTCCGGCTGCGGGTGTCGCGCCGCCCGGTTTCGCGGCCGGCTTCTTGCCGCCACCGCCCTGCGTGGCAAAGACGACGATCAACACGATCGCCACCACAACGGCCAGCGCGGCACCGCCGATGATGAGCAGACGCTTGTTCGATTGGCCGCCAGCAGGTGCCGCGGGGGCGGGCTGACTCGCCGGCGGCCGCGGGGCGGCGCTGGGCTGCGTCGGCGGTACCGCCTTGGCGGCGGGCGCGGCCGGCTTTGCCGAGGGTTTGTCCTTGGCCTCGATCTCGGCCAGCACATTGTCGATTTCGCTGCGGGTGCGGTACGTGACGTCGTGGCGCAGGCGCAGCATGCGCAGCAGTTGGGCGATGTCGCCGCGCGCACTCGGATCGTCGCCGTCCTCATCCAGGCCCGATCGCAGCTCGACCAACAGTTGCAGCTGCTGCTGGGGGCTCAGCTCCTTCTCGGCAAGCGTGTTGCCCAACCGCGTGATGTAGCCGAAGGGCACCGGTGGCTCTTCGGGTAGCGGCGACGGCAGCGGCTGAGCCTTGGCCGCCAGCCCGTGGATTGCGGTGACCAGCTGGATGCCGGCATCGACGGTCGGGTTCGTGTAGTCGATGATCTGCAGGGTGGCTACCGGATTGACGCGCATGCTGTCCACCGGCCCGACCCGGACCGGAAGAATCGGCCGGTTCAGCGCCTGCGCATAGCGCAGCTCGGCCAGACTGGGCTTGGACAATAGCCAGTTGTTCGAAAGCGCGACGATGAAAACGTCGCACGAGCGGATCTGCTCGAGGATGGCGTTCCACCAGGCGTCGCCGCCACCAAGCTCCTGATCGAACCAGACCTGCTGCTGCGCACGCTTCAGCGCGGTCGTCAGGGCTTCCAGCGACGACCGGTCCTGGCTCGAGTAGCTGATGAATATGGCCATAGCAGTCTCCTCAACTGAGACACAGGGAGCTAACACGGCGAATCCGTGCTGAGACGGTAGCGCATGGTGCTATCCACAGCAATCGCGCTGTCAGCTATCAACCCTGTCCTGCGCGTCGGCGTCTGCCGGCTGACGAAATTCGGTATACCGCTGAGCGAACTCTTTACCGGGGACGGGCCACTGCTCGCCGTCGACGCCGCGCACCACCCAGTCGCCTTCGGCGGCCACCGTCGGCCCTTCGAGGGTGTTCACCGTCTCGCCGGCGTGCGCGGGCCGGGCTTGCACGCGTCCCTTGCGGCGCCACTGTCCGTCACCGGCCGGCTCGTAGGTGTCGCGGAAGATGTCGTCGCGCACCGACCACGTCTTTCCGTCGAGCTGCACCGCCCAGTCTCCGGCGTCGGCCTGCATGGTGTGTCCCGAGTCCGACTTCCATGTCCATGGGGCGTCTCGCTGCTCGGCGGAGACGACCCCGACCCGGCTGAACGATTGCCACAGCGGGCGGGAGCGATAGCCGAGTTGGCGCAAGCTCCACAGGGTGGCCGCCAAACTGCGCACGGCCGCGTTGAGCAGGTCGGGGTTGCTCTCCACCACTGACCAATCCACGATCTTGTCGTGGATTTTGCGGGCGTCATCGCGCGGTGTGCCGTATTTCCAGCCGTTGCGACGGTAATAGCGACACCAGTCCTCGTGTTCGGCCTTGGCCATGTCCAGCGCTGAGGCCTGGTCGAAGCCCATCAGATCAAGCTGTTGCAGCGGGGGCAGATTCGCCATGTCGCGTCCCGACAATTGCGCGGGTGGGCTGCCCCAGGTGTTCCAGGTGTGGCCGGCGATCTGCTCCACCATCCATAGCGCATTGCGCACCTGGCGCCGGTTGGAGCCGCGGTAGAACTCGTCGAGCTCGGTCCACGGGACCGAAGCCGGGCCGCGCGTCCAGGTGGGGTCGATGGTCGCAACATAGCGCTCGTGGATGAGCCTTGCCGCGCGTTCCCACGCGTCCTGGACCTGCCCCTCGAGGGTGTCCAAAACCAGGGAGTAGGGCTGCAGCATGCCGACGACCTGGGTCGCGTCGTCGGCGATGTTGGTGTTGAGATCCCAGGCGTAGACGGGCATCCCGGGGAATCGGGCGGCCAGCCGGGTACCCGTTGTCGAGGCGTTGCTGTCGACCAGGATCACGGCGCTGGTTTCGGGGTCGGCGTCGCCGATCAGCCGCAGCAGGGTTGGTACGGTCGGGGACTCGGTGATCGCGTCGATCTGCGGTCCGTCCGACATGAATCCTGCTTGCTGCCTATAGAATTCGTGATCCTGCAGGTATTCGTCGGCGTTTCTCTCGACCAGGGTGAGGGCGGGCAGCGGTGTCTCGCCGGGCGCTGAGTAGAAG
Source organism: Mycobacterium angelicum (assembly GCF_002086155.1). Taxonomy (GTDB): domain Bacteria; phylum Actinomycetota; class Actinomycetes; order Mycobacteriales; family Mycobacteriaceae; genus Mycobacterium; species Mycobacterium angelicum. Next base: position 56,125 of record NZ_MVHE01000004.1, read on the forward strand.
TCGCGCTCCAGTGCGCGACGGGTCAGATCGGCGCACAGCGCTAAGGTCAATTGTGAAGTGCCGCAAACGAATACGCGCTTTATATTCTTGGCCGCGATGACGCCGTCGAGTAGCCGCCCCGCGGTCACCTCGTATTTGCCGACGACATCGGCGGCCCACCGGGTGTCGGCTCCGCCGAACTGCTGGGCACGCCATGCCTCGGCCAGCCACGGGTCGTCGATGCGCACGATCAGCGGCAGCCGCTGCTTGGTGCCCACCTCGGCGAGCCGGCGGCTGATCAGGTCCAGCCACAACAGATTGGTCGCCGGATCGGGCGCCATCAGGTACAGCCGTCCGAGATGCCGCCACAGCCGCAACGACACCAGGGTGGACGGAGTATTGAAGTCCGCCAGCACCACTCGCGCGCCCAGCCGGCGGACCCGCTGTACGCGATCGTCGCCGGCGCCGGTGATCACCACGAGTGTGCTGCGCCGATCCAGCGTCCGGGCGATCCCGCTGATCATCGATTCGGTGTCGTTGTCGACCCCGACGACGGCGGTCACGGAATCGGCGAGGTTGGCCCGCAACCGGTCCACCTGCGACCGGAACACACCGACCACGACGCCACCCAACCCGGTGAAGATCGCCGAGACCGCGGCCATCCGCGCCACCTCGAGGCCGACCGGAGTGGGGCTTGGGCACACGTGGCCGCCCAGTGAGTAGTCGCCGCTGCTGCCCTTGATCAACTGGGCCGTCAACATCAGCGGGGTGAAGACAGCCGGGTGGTTGGCGTCGTGGCAAGCCCAGTACGAACTGAGGCCGAGCACCGCGCTCATGCTGATCAGAACCGCGATCACGCTGAACGAAACCCCGACCAGGCGGTGGCTGGTGTTGGCCCGGAAGGTCATCACGCACACCGCGACCAGCACCGCGACCACGATCGCGGTCGTCGCCATCGATCCCGGTTCGCCGAACCAGCGCAGCCACGACGGCAGCACGTGCAGAATTGCGGGCTGCGCCGCCACCGCGGCCAGGTAAACGATCAGCAGCACGCCGGAGGCGGCCAGGGCCCAACGCAGCGGGCGCGGGGCACGTCGTCTGGGACGCATTCGCCGACCGCCCGGCTATCCGACGAACCGGGACAGCCGCGCCGACAGGTGCGGTACCAGCCCGCCGTCGGCGTCCACCCGTTCTTCGACGTAGGCGAGGTCTCCACCCTCGACGATGCCGTAGAGCCGTTTGGCTCCGCCGACCAGAACGCCCGAACGGCTGCGGGCCAGCGCATCGGTGACCAACTCCCAGGACGACTGGGTGCGCGGCCGCCCGTAGAACAACTCGACATATCCGGCCGAGTGGGCGAGCAGCAACTCGATCGCCTGTGACTCGCTCGGGTCGTCGGGATCGGCGACGAAACGCCAGAAGCCGGTCTCGCGCAGACCTGGTTCCAGGTATTCGCCCGCCTCGTTGAGACGCCAGGAGCGGGCTTCCCAGTTCAGGTAGTCGCCACCGGCGTGCGAGACGACGATCTGCTGGCCGAATCGGTAGTCGCCGTCGTGGGCGCGGCCTTCGCCTTCGCCGCGCCACACACCTACCAGCGGCAGCAGCGCCAGTAGCGCGTCGTGGAGGTTGGCGCCTTCGCGCAGGTTTGCGGTGTCGGGTGGAACCGGCAAATCGTCGAAGGCGGGAATGTTGCGCGCCGCGGTCAGCTTGGCGCGTTCAGCCGCGGCGGCCACGGCGCGATCGCCGGAAACCGGGTCGTCTGAGGTCACGACTCGTCAGTGATGAGCCGATACAGCGCATACAGCGCGAACCAGGAGATGACCACGGTCGCCAGGACCAGCATGATCTCGAAGAACAGCACCACGGGAAGAGTGTATTTCCTCTTGGCCCGGTCGTGGGGTTGGGCCGTCAGGCGATTTTGACGTCGACCTCGTGGATGCCGGCGCCCGAGGGCGTGACCACGGCGTCGCCGTTGCCGGCCGCCGACAACGCGCGCAGTGTCCAGGATCCCGGCGCGGCGAAGAACCGGAAGTCACCGGTGGCCGATGCCACGACCTCGGCGGTGAACTCGTCGGACGAATCCAGCAGGCGAACGAACGCGCCGCCGACTGCCTGCCCGTCGCCGTCCACCACCCGGCCGGTGATCACCGTCTCCTTCTCCAGGTCGACGCTGGCGGGCAACGTCAGTCCTTGCTTTGGTGCAGTGCACATATCAGCTTCCCAACTCGATCGGGGCACCCACCAGGGAGCCGTATTCAGTCCAACTGCCGTCGTAGTTCTTGACATTCCTATGCCCGAGCAATTCCCGCAGGACGAACCAGGTGTGCGAGGACCGTTCCCCGATTCGACAGTAGGCAATCGTTTCCTTCTCGCCGTCCAGTCCGGCGTCCGCGTAGAGCTTGGCCAACTCCTCGTCGGATTTGAAGGTGCCGTCTTCGTTGGCCGCCTTGCTCCACGGCACGTTGATCGCGCTGGGGATGTGCCCGGGCCGCTGGCTTTGTTCCTGCGGCAGATGGGCCGGGGCCAGGATCTTGCCGGAGAACTCGTCGGGTGAGCGCACGTCGACCAGGTTCTTGACGTTGATGGCCGCGATCACCTCGTCCCGGAAGGCCCGGATCGAGTTGTCCGGTGCGGCCGCGGTGTAGGACGTGGCGGGCCTGCTGACGGTGTCGCCGGACAGCGGGCGACCGTCGAGTTCCCACTTCTTGCGGCCGCCGTCGAGCAGCTTGACCTTCTCGTGGCCGTACAGCTTGAAGTACCAGTACGCGTAGGCGGCGAACCAGTTGTTGTTGCCGCCGTAGAGGACGACGGTGTCGTCGTTGGAGATACCGCGGTCGGACAGCAGCTTGGAGAATTGCTGGGCGTCGACGAAGTCGCGTTTGACCGGGTCTTGCAAGTCGGTGCGCCAGTCCAGCTTGATCGCGCCGGCGATGTGACCGCCGTCGTAAGCACTGGCATCTTCGTCGACCTCGACGAAGACGACGTTGGCGGCCCCGGGATTACTGAGATTGCGCTCAGCCCAGTCGGCGGAGACCAGGACGTCAGAGCGTGCCATGGTTTTGGATCCTTTCGATTCTTCTGACTAAAGCGTTTGAATGCGCCTGTGGCACGGAACGGGAACACCTCGGGGAAAGGTTCCGAGCGTTGCGTGGGTGGGCGCGACTACTCAGCAGCTACAGCAACAGCAACAGCCCGTGATACGGCACAAATCAGCTGTGCGGCGCGTGGTGCGCAGGGGCTCGATGCGGGCTGACACGTCGGCAAGCTTACCCAATGACATAGTGATCAAGCCAACAATGGGTCAGCGCTCATGACTGCTTGAATCCGTCCAGCGCGATCGTGACGTCACGGGTGATGCCTTCGATGATGACGTCGGAGCCCCGCGCGCCCACGGTGTTGGGCGCTACCGCGAACGGCAGCTTCTGATTCGGCAGCCTGCCGGCGAACGCGCGCAGCACCGCGTCGCGCTTGTCGTCGGGGACTTGTTGGTCGGCGGTGTCCGGCCCGGTTACGACGGCTGTGGGCGTTAGCACCAGGGTGGTCTGATCGTCGGGAGCCAGGGACAGGTCTACTGCGACACTGACGCGGTGATCGAAATTGGTTGATTTCGGGGTGCCGCTGAACACCACACCGTGGCTGCCCGATATCCCGGATTCGGTGGTGCCGCCGGTCGCGTCATTGCTCTCCTGCTGTGGCGCCTGCACCATCAGGTCATTGATGCCCAGGTAGCGGCCCAGGTGGTTGGAGTCGATGATGATGCGGCTTTCCAGCTTGTGCACCGGAAGTTTGGCGTCGGGCCTGATCAGCCAGGACGCGTAGGTGAGGTCGATCGAGTGCATAGTTGCCTCGAGGGTGGCCTGGCCGACGGTCGAGTGCGCGACGGCGTATGCCTTGATTTCCAGCTCGCTGTAGTGGTCTCGCATCGCCTGGGGGATGAAGGGAAAGCCGAGGATGGCGACGAAGGGGTCCGAGCCCAGATGGGCCGCTTTTCGCACCGTGGTGGACAGGCGATATTCGGCGTAGATGCTGGCTCCGAAATCGACGCCGACGGCGCCGATGAGAAGCGTGGCGACGACGATGGCCGCTGCCGTTACGCCGATCAGCACCCTGCGCATCCGCATATTGTGGCCTATCGGCGCGGCGGGGCCGCCTCGCGCTTTGCTTCTTGCGTCACATTGGCTGGAATTGTCGCAGGAGTATCTGTGCTGCTGGGATGTTGTGTTTGCCCGCCTTTGAGCGACTGTGGGTCGCGGACCCGCAGCTGTGGCCGGTGTCGCGGATGTTTCGAGTGGACGACTTGTTCAGTGCGCTCTGGGTTTCGAGTGCTCTGGGATTTTCGAGTGTGCGGTCTTGGTTTCGAGTGTGCGGCCTTGGCTTCGAGTGGGTAGTCACGGTGGTGAAATCGCGGTTTCACCGCCCTAAGCGCACGCTCGAAGCCGTCAGTTCACACTCAGCGTTCCGTCCCGGAACGCCTCGTCGCAGCGCGCGCCCGGATTGCGCGGCTCCTCAGCGTTCCGTCCCGGAACGCCTCGTCGCAGCGCCAAACACCAGGTGGCAAGTTATCGTTAGATCAGCTGGCCACTGACATCACATCGCGCGATGACCCTGGGAGATGCCTTTCCCACGACGCCGGAGGGGCTTGTTGGAGTTATTACTACTGACCTCAGAGCTGTATCCCGACCCGGTCCTGCCGTCGCTGTCGTTACTTCCCCACACAGTGCGGACCGCGCCCGCAGAGGCGTCGTCCTTACTGGAGGCCGGAAACGCCGACGCGGTGCTCGTCGACGCACGCAATGACCTCTCGGCCGCGCGCGGCCTATGCCGTCTGCTGACCACGGCCGGGCGCTCGGCCCCGGTGCTGGCGGTGGTGAGCGAAGGCGGGCTGGTAGCCGTCAGCGCCGACTGGGGCCTCGACGAAATTCTGCTACCCACCACCGGCCCGGCCGAGATCGACGCCCGACTGCGCCTGGTGGTCGGCCGCCGCGGTGGCCTGGCTGATCAGGAAAGCGTCGGCAAGGTGAGCCTGGGCGAGCTGGTCATCGACGAAGGCACCTACACCGCGCGGCTGCGCGGGCGTCCCCTCGACCTCACCTACAAAGAGTTCGAGCTGCTCAAGTATCTGGCGCAGCACGCCGGCCGGGTGTTCACCCGCGCGCAGCTGCTGCACGAGGTCTGGGGTTATGACTTCTTCGGCGGCACTCGAACCGTCGACGTCCACGTACGACGACTCAGGGCCAAGCTCGGCCCGGAATACGAAGCACTGATCGGCACCGTGCGCAACGTCGGTTACAAGGCGGTTCGGCCGGCCCGGGGCAGGGCCCCGGTCGCCGAGCCCGACGACGACGGCGACTCCGAGCCCAACCGGGATGGCGTCCAAGGACCACTGGTCGACCCGTTGCGCAGTCAGTGACGTCCCTCGACTGGCGCGCCGCACTGACCGCTGATGAGCAGCGTGCCGTGCGCGAAATCGTCGCGGCCGCAGTCGAGTCCGACGAAGTCGCGCCCGTCGGCGAACAAGTGCTGCGGGAGCTGGGGGTCGAACGGACCGACCATCTATTGGCCACCGATGCCGACGGCGCAATCGTCGGCTACCTCAACCTGAGTCCGGGCGGCGTGATGGCGGAGTTGGTCGTGCACCCCCGCGCCCGTCGCCGCGGCGTCGGCGCCGCCATGGCATCGGCGGCGCTGGCAAAGACCAACGGGCACAACCAATTCTGGGCGCACGGCACCCTGGCGCCCGCTCAGGCGACCGCCGAGGCGCTCGGCCTCAAACCCGTCCGCGAATTGGTCCAGATGCGACGGCCGCTGAACGGCATCGCCGAACCGCAGATCCCCGACGGGGTGCTCGTCCGCACGTACGCCGGGACCGACGACGATGCAGAGCTGCTGCGGGTGAACAACGCGGCCTTCGTCCACCATCCCGAGCAGGGCGGGTGGACCGCAGCGGAACTGGCCGAACGGCGCGCCGAACCATGGTTCGACCCGGCGGGCCTGTTCCTGGCATTCGAAGACCAAGCAGACAAACTGCTGGGCTTCCACTGGACCAAAGTGCACTCGGAGGGCCTGGGGGAGGTCTACGTCCTGGGCGTCGACCCGTCGGCGCAGGGCCGGGGGCTAGGACAGATGCTGACCGCGATCGGCCTGGCGTCACTGGCGCGGCGACTGGCCGCAGCGGCCGAGCCCACGGTGCTGCTGTACGTGGAGTCCGACAACGCCGCCGCAATCGGGACCTACCGGCGCTTGGGCTTCACCACTTACAGCGTCGATACGGCCTACGCGCATACTTTCTGATTGAGTTGGCTATCTCCCTGGGGGTGGCCGGCAACCGTCGAAAAGCGTTTGGGGAAGCGAGATCGGTGAGGCTCGACACGGTGGGCAGGGCAATGGCGGTGGCGGTTGCGGCGATGTGCGGTGGAGTTCTGGCCGCGTGCGGCAGCGACGACAACCGCCACAATGCCTCCTCCGCAATGTCCGGGGCAGCCCCGGGCGCGGCGTCGTGTGGCGGCAGAAATGCGCTGACCGCGGAGGGGTCGACGGCCCAGCAGAACGCCATGGCCCTGTTCAACGAGGTGTGGGGCCAGCTCTGCCCGGGCAAGAAGGTGTCCTACAACCCGACCGGGTCCGGCGCCGGCCGAGAGCAGTTCATCGCCGGCCATGTCGACTTCGCGGGTTCTGATTCGCCGCTGGTCGCCGCGCAGATCGATCCGGCGGCCAAGCGGTGTAAAGGTCATGCGGCGTGGGACCTGCCGTTAGTCTTCGGGCCCATCGCGTTGGTGTACAACCTAACTGGCGTTCAGACGCTAACCGTCGATGCTGAAGTGGTCGCCAAGATATTCAGCGGCGCCATCCGCACCTGGAACGACCCGGTGCTGGTGGCTATGAATCCCGGTGTGCCGCTGCCCAACACGGCCATCACGCCCATTTTCCGGGCGGACTCGTCGGGAACCACCGACAACTTTCAGAAATATCTCACCGCTGCCGCCCCGCAGACCTGGACCAAAGGTGTGGGCACCGAATTTCACGGCGGTGTCGGCGAGGGAGCGCAACGGTCGGCCGGGGTGATTCAGGCGGTGCAGGCCACCGCGGGCACGATCGGATATGTCGAGAAGGGTTTCGCCGATCATGCCCACGTGCCGTTCGCGCAGATCGACACCGGCAATGGCGTGGTCCCGCTCACCGAAGAAACCGCCCGCAACGCCATCAACGCCGTCTCGTTCGCGGCGGCGGGCAACGACCTGGTACTAGAGCTGAACTCGATCTATGGACTGCAGGACCCCAACGCTTACCCGTTGGTGCTGGCCACCTATGAAATCGTGTGCTCACGGGGATACGAGCCCGATACGGCCGCCGCGGTCAAGGCGTTCCTGACCACCGCTGTCAACAACGGCCAAACGGGCCTTGCCGCGGCGGGCTACGTTCCCTTGCCCGATAAGGTCAAGGAGCGCCTGGTCGTGGCGGTCAATGCAATGGAGTAAGGCCGAATAGGAGGCTCGGCGCAACCGACAGTGATGGGATCACAGTGACAACGCCCAACCCAGCCAACGCGTCTCTGGGTGACCGGTTGTTCCGCGGGTTGTCGGAGGGGTCCGGTGTCCTGATGGTCGTGCTGATCGGCGCAATCGGGGTCTTCCTGTTGTGGCGCGCGCTGCCGGCCCTATCGCGCAATCAGGTGAACTTCTTCACCTACGGCGGAACTTGGGCAACCGAGGACACGTCGGCAATGCGATTCGGGATCCTCGACCTGCTGCAGGTGACGGTCTTCGTCTCGCTGTTCGCCCTGGTCCTTGCGATGCCGGTGGCACTGGGCGTGGCGATCTTTCTGACGCAGTACGCGCCTGGCCGGCTTTCGGCGCCCCTGTCTTACCTGATCGATCTGCTGGCAGCGGTGCCCTCGATCATCTATGGCGTATGGGGTCTATACGTCCTGGCGCCGCGGCTGCAACCGGTCGCGACCTGGCTCAACCACAACCTGGGACACTGCTTTCTATTCGCCAGCGGCAACACCACGGTCGCCGGCGGCGGCACGATTTTCACTGCGGGGATCGTCCTGGCCGTGATGATCCTGCCGATCATCACGGCCGTCACCCGGGAAGTGTTCGCCCATACCCCGCAAGAACAGATCGAGGCGGCGTTGGCCCTGGGTGCCACTCGCTGGGAGGTGGCAAAAACAACCGTCCTGCCCTTCGGGCGGTCCGGTTACATCAGCGGCGCGATGCTCGGTCTGGGCCGTGCCCTGGGGGAGACGATGGCGATGCTGATCATCCTGCGCGGCACCCAGGAAGCGTTCGGATGGTCGATATTCGACGGTGGCTCCACGTTCGCCAGCAAGATCGCGGGTGCGGCGTCGGAGTTCACCGACCAGTACAAGGCCGGCGCTTACATCGCCGCGGGGCTGGTGCTCTTCCTGCTTACGTTCGTGGTCGACGCGCTGGCGCGCGCCGCTGTGACCGGGACGCGGTCCGGGAGGCTATCCCGATGACCTCGATGCTGGACCGCCCCCTCAAGGCTCGCAGTCTCTCCGGGCTGAGCAATCGGCGGCGCATCGTGAACCACGTAGCCACCGCACTGGTATCGCTCGCGATGGCGATCGCCCTGGCGCCGTTGGTCTGGGTGCTGTGCGCGGTGCTGATCAAGGGCTGCAAAGTGCTCCTATCCACGGTGTGGTGGACACATTCGCAAGCGGGTATGACACCCTTCGTGGCCGGCGGCGGTGCCTACCACGCCATAGTCGGCACCCTATTGCAGGGCTTGGTGTGCGCCGCGATTTCGGTCCCGATCGGCCTCTTGGTGGCTATCTACCTCGTCGAATACGGCGGCCGCAGCCTGTTGGCCCGGCTGGTCACGTTCATGGTGGACATCTTGACCGGCGTGCCCTCGATCGTGGCAGCCTTGTTCGTCTACGCGGTGTGGGTCGCGGGGCTGGGCCTTTCCCGCTCGCAGCTGGCAGTGTCGCTGGCGCTGGTGATGCTGATGCTTCCGGTGATCATCAGGGCGACCGAGGAAATGCTGCGGATCGTCCCGGTGGACCTGCGCGAAGCCAGCTACGCGCTGGGCGTGCCCAAGTGGAAGACCATCGCCAGGATCGTCATTCCGACCGGCCTGTCCGGCATCATCACCGGCGTCATGCTGGCGTTGGCCAGGGTGTTGGGGGAGACCGCGCCCCTGCTGATCCTGGTTGGTTATTCGCAAGCGATGAACTTTGACTTATTAAGCGGGTTCATGGGATCTCTGCCCGGCATGATGTATGACCAGAGATCGGCCGGCGCCGGGACCAACCCGGTTCCCACAGACCGACTGTGGGGCGCCGCCCTGACTTTGATCTTGGTGATCGCGGTCATCAACATCGGAGCCAGGGTGGTTGCGAAGATCTTTGCGCCCAAGAAGTTAACGGCAGGAGCATAAGTGGCCAAAAGATTGGACCTGAAGGGCGTCAACATTTACTACAGCGCCTTTCACGCCGTTGCCGATGTGACGCTGTCGGTTCTGCCGCGCAGTGTCACCGCCTTCATCGGCGCCTCGGGCTGCGGCAAGACGACCGTGCTGCGCACCCTCAATCGCATGCATGAGGTGATCCCCGGTGCCCGCGTCGAGGGCACCGTGCTGCTCGACGATGAGAACATCTACGGTGCCGGCGTCGACCCGGTGGGGGTGCGGCGCGCCATCGGAATGGTGTTCCAGCGGCCCAACCCCTTTCCCGCCATGTCGATCCGCGACAACGTGGTGGCCGGTTTGAAGTTGCAGGGCATTCGCAATCGCAAGCTGCTCGACGAAACAGCGGAATACTCGCTGCGCGGCGCCAATCTGTGGGACGAGGTCAAAGATCGCCTGGACAAGCCGGGCGGCGGTTTGTCCGGTGGACAGCAGCAGCGGTTGTGTATCGCGCGGGCCATCGCGGTGCAACCCGATGTGTTGCTGATGGACGAGCCGTGCTCGGCATTGGATCCGATCTCGACGATGGCGATCGAAGACCTGATCAGTGAATTGAAGCAGGACTACACCATCGTCATCGTCACCCACAACATGCAGCAGGCCGCACGGGTGAGCGATCAGACGGCATTCTTCAACCTCGAAGCCGTGGGCAGACCCGGGCGCCTCATCGAGATCGACGACACCGAGAAGATCTTCTCCAATCCCACCCAGAAGGCCACCGAAGACTACATCTCCGGGCGCTTCGGCTAGCCCGCACAGCTGGCTAGGAGCCAGCTATGAGCCAGCGACCAGGTTATTCAACAATTCGGCAATATTTACGCAGCAGTCGCCGGGCAACGTTGTCCCCGTTCAAGCAGTCGCGAAGGGGCAAAACGCCATGGGGCTCAATCAATCGGTTCACGTAATCGGATCCCGCGAAATCCCGTCCGAGGACCTGGCGAGCGGAGCTCGCTATAGGGCCTTCAATGCCCATGAAACGTTGCGCTCGCTGCTTCCCCACGGAGCCCGCTTCTCGCTCGCCTGGATCGAGGCCGGAGAAGACGAGATCGTCGAGCGCAAGGTTGGGTTCGACACGATACTTCTCGTATTCCGCGGTGAGGCAAGACTTCTCGACGGGCGCTGCATCGCGCCGGGAGACGTGGTTACCATTCCGGCGAACGGCACCTACGGGCTGATTGTCACCGCGCGCTACGGCCTGGAGGCACTGGTCATCACGTTCGCCCGAAGCGCCGCCAATGATGAAGGCGCAGAAGGGATTTCTTCGCTTGCCGCCCTCATCGAACGCAACGAAGAGCGGGTCCGCAGGACCAGCCAGGGGGCAATGTTCCGGCTGGTTGACGACGGCACCCTAGACGACCCGGCGAAGCGGGCGGCGTTCATACGACAGATCCGGCCCCTGTCGGACGCCTTCCAGAAGACCATCATCGCCCGGCAGGCCACCTGCTCCGACCACACCTACGAAGGCAAGTTCCAAGAACATTTCGTCGACGAGCTGGGTCACAACACGCTCCTGCCCGCCGGCGACTCAGCCGTGGCGCCCGATCCCGTGATGAGCGCGACGCTGAGCTGGTTCACCCATCAGATGCTCGTCCGTGACAACGCGGAAAAGGCCGTCCTGGTGCACCTCGTTCTGGAGGCCGCAGCCGAAGCGTTCTTCAGCAAAGCGAGCACCCAGGAAGTGTTCCGGGCGAGCGGCGCAATGGCTTACTACGAAGCGCACCTCGAAGACGGGCAGCACAAAGACCTCGGCGCGCAGTTGCTGACCGGCCTGCACCCACTGGCCTACCGGCGATTGCACCGCATCCTCGAGGACGGCTGGGACATGTTCGACGCAATGGGCAACCGCCTGGCCGAGTTGGTGCGCCTCGATACCGACGGTGCAGCGTGATCGAATCACCGTCGCCCGGACTGCTGGTCTGGCTCGACGGTGCCCTTATCCGTCACGAAGACGCGCATACGCCGCTGTGGGCAAATCACTACGGGTTTGGCGTATTCGAAGGCGTCCGTGTCTACCGCACCGGTAAACGCAGCGCCGTTTTCCGGCTCTGCGAGCACACCGCGCGGCTGTACCGGTCCGCCCAAATCCTCGGCCTGCCGTTGCGGGACCACTGGAAGCCCCATGACCTGGTGCAGGCCCAGCTCGACGTCGTTCGGGAAAACCGGCTCGGTGACGCCTACCTGCGGCCGTTCGTGTTCTACGACGGGGTCCGCGGCCTCAGCCCGTATACCGATCAGCTGACGCTGCGGGTCGCCGTCGTGGCGCTGCCTTGGGTCGAACGCGTGCGTGGCGCCCCGGCCGAGCGCGGCATCCGGGTGAAGACCTCCACCTATGTTCGCAGTCATCCCAACTCGCTGCTGCTGCGCGCGAAAGCCAACGGCAATTACATGACCTCGATACTTGCCCTCGCCGAGGCCAAGGCCGCCGGTGTCGACGATGCGATCCTGCTCGATCACGAGGGTTACGTCACCGAGGGCACCGGCGCCAACGTCTTCATCGTCCGGCGCGGGGAACTCTGGACGCCCCCGGTGACCTCGGCGCTCGAGGGCATAACCCGCGACACGATTCTGGACTTCGCGCAGCGGATGGATATTCGCGTCCGCGAGCAGCGGTTCGCCCGCGACGATCTCTACAGCGCCGACGAGGCGTTCTTCACCGGAACGGCATCGGAAGTGACGCCCATCCGGGAAATCGATGGCCGCACCGTCGGCCGCGGTACCAGCGGGCCGGTGACATGCCAGCTGGCCAAGCTCTACGCGGCGACCGTGCGGGACTGCACCGATGAGGCTCATGAGTGGATCACGCTGGTCTGAAAACGATTGGAGGACAATATGACTACGGTGGCCAATGAGCGGGATGTGCTGTGCGGCGTGGTGCCGCGGGAAGCGATCCCGGCGATCCGCAGCGTCGAGCAGGACGGTGTCATACACGCCCTCGGAGAGCTGCGCGACTTCCGTTGGCACCATGCTCTGGCCGGGTTCCTGCCACCGAGTTCAGAGTTCGCGATCAGCTGGGTCCGTCTTGGCTCGGGGGAGCAGCTCGACACCCACGTTCACCCGATCCAATCGATGATGATCTTCTTCGAGGGCTGGGGCACGCTCGATGGCGACATCACCCGCCAGGTGGCCGGCGGCGACGTGGTCGTGGTACCGCCGGGCTGTCATCACGGGTTCGTCGCTGGGCCCGAAGGACTTTCGGGCGTTTCGATCCAGTTCGGCACCGGCCTCTATACGAACCCAGAGGAACCCCGCGTCCTGTTCGCCGATGAATCGACCGCGCACGCCAAGCTGCTCGCGTGGAACCGGGAGCGCATCGAGGAGTTCGGCCGGCTACCGGTCTTCGACTTACTCGCCGACGGCACGCTCGAAGACCCCTACAAGAGAAAGAGGTATCAAGATGCCCTGCAAATCTGGGTTGATGGCAATCAGACGCTCCTCTTCTCGCGGCAGGCCTCGGTACGGGATCAGTTGTTCGAAAAGGTCTTCTTCGGCCACATGACCGAAGAGCTGGGCCACGACGCCCTGCACGCCGACCGCGCCGATGTGGCCGACCCGGACGAGCCACCGTTCCGGGACGCCATCATGGAGGCGATCACCGAGTGGTTCGCCCATCAGATGTTCGTTCTCGACGATGTGGAGAAGGCCGCCATCGTGCACCTGGTCATCGAGAACGCCAGCTCGGTATACCACCGCAAGGCCATGCCGATACTGGCAAAGTACTTGAACAACAACTACTTTGAGCTCCACGTCGAGGCCGACGACGAACACGCGGCCATGGGTGAGGAGCTCGTCCGCAAGGTCGGCCCGCGGACCTATGAGCGACTCGAACAAGTTCTTGGGCAGGCATGGACGATGATCGGCGCGATGACCAACCGGCTCGTCGAACTCACCCGCGCGGTCTAGCTGAGCCGTCGATGAGCGTGCAACAAGACTTACTGGACATCGACATCCTGAGCCCCGACGTGTACCTCGCCGGTGTGCCGCACGATCGGTTCGCCCTGCTGCGACGCGAGGCGCCGGTCTATTTCCACGACGAGCCGCAGGGCCGCGGTTTTTGGGCTGTGACTAAGCACGGCGACTCCCTTCGGGTGTTGCGCGACGCTGACGCATTCTCGTCGCAGCGGGGCGGCACCCAGATCGCTGACCTTCCGCTCGAGGACATGCGGGTCTCGCCGGATCACCTCGCGAACATGGATCCGCCGCGGCACACCCGCCATCGGGCGATCATCGGTCAGGCGTTTACGCCCTACGGGCTGGGCAGTGTGGGTGCCTGGGTGAAGGGGCGGGTCGCCTCCCTGGTCGACGCTCTCGCCGACAAGCTGGAGGCGCGTGAAAGTGTCGACTTCATGGATGAATTCGCGGCCAAGCTGCCCATCGGCACCATCCTCTACATGGTCGGCGTGCCGTCGACCGATGGGGCGATGGTCAATCGGTGGGTCCACGAACTGCTCACTCCGGACGACGCCGAATACCAGACCTCCGAGGAGCACCGCGCCGAAACCACCAGGCGTTTCATGGAATACGCACATATGCTCGCCGAGGAGCGGCGCAAGGTGCCCCGCGACGATCTGCTGAGCCGGCTGATGACGGCCGAGGTCGACGGCCACAAGCTCAGCTACCACCAGTTCGGGATGTTCTTCCTGCTGCTGCTGGCGGCCGGCACACACAGCACTCGGCTATTGCTGGGCAACGGGATGCTCGCGCTGATGAATCACCCGGATCAGCGCCGCCGGCTGCTCGAAGATCCGGCTCTCATCGCCAGTGCGGTCGAGGAGTTTCTTCGCTACGACCCGCCGATCCTGCATTTTCGCCGCACCGCGACCCGCGCTACTGAGATCGGCGGGCAGAAGATCGCCGCCGGCGACAAGGTCGCGGTGTTCTTCGCCTCGGCGAATCGCGATGAAGAGGTTTTCACCGAACCCGACGTTTTCGACGTCGCACGAACCCCCAACGACCACTTGAGCTTCGCGCACGGCCCGCACTTCTGCATGGGTAACGCGCTGGCGCGGATGGAGGCGCGCGTCGCGCTCGGCGAATGCCTAAGGCGGCTGCCCGATCTCGCGCCCGCCGGGCCCGCCCCGCGCATCCGGTCGAACTGGTTCAACGGAGTGAAGAAGCTGCCCGTCCGGGCGGAGTGAGGGGCGCGGCCATGGATAGCGCGGTGTCACCGGCCGTAGGCGTGCTCGACCTGCTGGCCGGCAAGTGGGTGTCGCAGGCCATCTCGGTGTCCGCCGAACTGGGCGTCGCCGACGAGCTTGGCGCCGGACCCAGATCGGTGGAAGATCTTGCGGCCGCCTGCGGTGCGCATCCCGACTCGCTCTACCGACTGCTGCGGGCGCTGGCCAGCGTCGGCGTCTTCGCCGAGGACGACGGGGGCCGGTTCGCCAACACGCCGCTGTCGGATGCGTTGCGCGCCGACGCCCCGGGGTCGATGCGATCCATGGCGATGATGTTCGGTGGCCGCCCCACCTGGGATGCGTGGGGCGAATTCCGCAGCAGCGTCCGCACCGGCGAGTGCGCATTCAAATCCGTACACGGGGCGTACGCATTCGACTACATGAAGGAGCACCCGCAGTTCGGCCGGATATTCGGCGAAGCGATGACCGCCTTCTCTGCCCAGGAAGTCGATGCCGTGCATGCCGCTTTCGACTTCTCGGGTGTGCCGACCCTCGTCGACATCGCGGGCGGCCACGGTGCGTTTCTGCTCAGCTCACTGGAGAAGAATCCGGAGCAGCGCGGAGTCCTGTTCGACCAGCCCGAAGTGATCGAGCTGGCCCGCGCCGACGTCGCCGGCTCCTCCGCGGCCGCACGCTGCGAGCTGATGGCGGGCGACTTCTTCACCGAGGTTCCGGCCGGCGACGGCTACGTGCTCAAGCACATCCTGCACGACTGGAACGACGACCTGGCCACCAGGATCCTGGCCACCATCCACCGCGCGGCCAATCCGGGTGCCAGGGTTTTCGTCATCGACGCGGTGATCGAGCACGGCAACAGTCCCGGCTTCGCCAAACTGCTCGACCTCGAGATGCTCGTCTTGTTCAACGGAGGCCGCGAGCGCACCCGCTCGGCGATGGAAAAACTCTTTGCAGCAGCCGGCTTCCGGCTGCTGCGCGTGGTGCCCACGCATTCGCTCATGCACGTGATCGAAGCCGAGCGGCTGTAATCGGCTACTGCGGGGCTTGCGACGCCTCGTCCTCGGGGAATTTGCCGGTCGCCTGGAAGATCACCCGGCGAGCGACTTCGACGGCGTGATCGGCGAACCGCTCATAGAAGCGGCCCAGCAACGTCACGTCGACGGCGGAGGCCACCCCGTACTTCCATTCCCGGTCCATCAGCACACTGAACAGGTGCCGGTGCAGGTCGTCCATCGCGTCGTCTTCTTCGCGGATCCGCGCGGCTTTCTCGGGATCGCGGGACAACACCACCTCTTGCGCACTGGAACCCAATTCGACTGCGACTCTGCCCATTTCGGCAAAGTATCCATTGACCTCTTCGGGCAGCGCGTGCAGCGGGTGGCGCCGGCGGGCGATCTTGGCGACGTGCAGGGCCAGCGCTCCCATTCGGTCGATGTCGGCCACCATCTGGATGGCGCTCACGATCGACCTCAGGTCGCCGGCGACCGGTGCCTGTAAGGCCAGCAGTACGAAGGCATTCTCTTCGGCGCGGGTGCTCAGCGTCGCGATCTTTTCGTGGTCGGAGATCACTTGTTCGGCCAGCACCAGATCGGCCTGCAACAGGGCCTGCGTGGCCCGCTCCATGGCTATCCCGGCCAGCCCGCACATCTCGCCGAGCAGCTCGGACAGGTCCGAGAGTTGCTCATGGTAGGCGGTCCGCATGGGTAAAGCCTACGTTCTCCATCCGGGAAACGCGCTGAGGCACTGTCCCAAAGCGGCTATTCGCAGGTGGTGTCTGCGGCGTTGGTGACGGTCAGGTCTTCGGGAAGCCTGGTCGGCGTCGCGGTCGAATTGCGGCTGATCTGCAGGCTTACCGAGGAGCCGCTGGGCGGGGGAGTGGTCACCGAGCTGAAGTCCGGGCCGAGGACGACCTGAATTACCTTGCCAATTCCGGTAACCCGCTCGACCCTCGAATTGCCCAGCGCCGCAGCCACGGTCGCGGCGGCCTGCTCGTTGCCCGCCGAGAAGCGCACCGTTGTCGTCTTCAGCGAATTCGGGTAGTCGTCGGGCGCCATCACGTTGAAGCCGTTGTGTTTGAGCTGACTGGCGGCGGTGGCGGCCAGGCCAGCGGTGCTGGTTCCGTTGGAGACCTGCACCGTTACCTCTTGCGGCGAGGTGGTCATCATCTGCTCGCTGTGCGACTCGTTAGCCGGACTCGTTTCCGGTGCCTTCTTGGTGGTCGGCGCGGTGGTCGGGCCGGTAGTGGGCGAGCTGCCCAGCGTCTGGGCGTTGTGATCGTTTTCCAGCGGTAGCGGGTCGTCGTTGATGATCGCGGTGAAAAGCGCCTTCACGTCGGCGGTGCGCGGCGGCTCGTCGCCGTTCTGATCGGTCACGCCCGTTGGCACGGTGACGAACGTGACGTGCCCGGCCGCCATGTGCTGCAACGACTGACCCAGCTCAACCAGGTCTTTGGTCTTCACGTTATCGACGTAGCTGTTGCCGATGAATATGTTGACGACGTTGTTCAGCTTGTTGAGGTTGAGCAGCGTGTCCGCGGAGATCAGGGAACGCAGCAGCGAGGACAGGAACAACTGCTGGCGTTTGATCCGGCCGTAGTCGCCGTTGCTCTCGGTGGTGACCTGACGGGCACGCACGTAATTCAGCGCGGTCGTCCCGTCGATTCGCTGGCGTCCGGCGTGGGCAAGCACCGTGCCGAGTTCGTAGTCGCGCAGCGCGGTGGTGCTGCACACCTCGACGCCGCCGAGCGCTTCGACCATTCGGGCGAACCCGACGAAGTCCACGGCGATGAACCGGTTGATGCTCAGGCCTGACAGCTTCTGGATGACCTTGACCAGACACTTCGGACCGCCGAAGGAGAACGCCGAGTTGAGCTTGGTCTCGGTGTAGACCATGCGCGGGCCCATTTTTCCGCTCTTCTGGTCATAGATGGGTCCGTACTTGCCGGTCTCGGGGTTCCACGCCTCGCACTGGATCGGGTTGATCGCCAGGTCACGCGGGAATGAGACGGCTACCACCCGTTGGCGGTTGGCCGGAATGTTCACCAGCATCACGGTGTCCGAGCGGGCGCCGCCGGCGTCTTCGGTGTCGCCGGCACCGATGTTGGCGTTCTCCCCAAGACGCGAATCCATCCCGACGATCAGGAAGTTCTCGTCGCCGTACTGACCATTGGGATCGACGATGTCGCCGGAGCTGGGGTCGAGTGCGCTGACGGTGTTGAGTCGGCTGTTCTTCGACGCGCTCCATTGCCATGCGCCACCGGTCAGGGACAACGCCAGCACGGCAACCAGTGCCGCCAGCGAACGACCGGCCAGCAGCACCCGGCGCCGGCGCGGTTTCGGTTTCGACTCGCGGTTCTTGGGGCCTTTGCCTGCGCCGTCGGACCCACCGCCGCGAGCCGACAGGGCCTTGCTGGCCTGCTCGGCATCAGCGCGGTCGGCTTCGTCATCGGGATAGTTGGCCGCCGCGAGATCGGGAATCTCGGAAAACAGCTCAAAAGAGTAGGCCGGGATCGGGATGACCTGGGTGTCCTGCTGCCCGTCGGCGTCGTCGGGCTCCGGGTCTGGCTCAACGTCCGCGGCAACCCGATGGTGAGTGGGTTGCTGGGGAACAGTAGCGCCGAGTTTGGCGATCAGTTCGGCAACGCTGACGCCCCCGCCGATGTGAGATCCGGTGCTTGAGGTGTCCTCAGGTTCTTCGGGTTGCTCGGCCGCAGCCGATGGCTCCGATGGCGGAGCCGACCATCGGCAAAGATCATCGTGGACCGGCGCGGAGAAACGCTCCCACGGCGCGGCGCCTGGCATTGCTTCCTGGTTTGCGGTATGCCATTCAGCATCACTGCCGGTACGGGCGTGCCGGCGGCCAGGAGTGGCGTCTTTATCGCCGTCACTCATGTCCTACCGGCCTCCGAACTTTGATGCGGATGTCAGTGGTGCTGCGCACAAACGTCAACGCAGCGCTACCTGACCAGCGCTGCGCGCATGCCGTAAGGCACACATCGTACTGATTTATCGGCCAAGACGCGATTTCAGGAGCATCTCGGTTCAACCACCAGAATGCATGATGTCGGCGCCTTCGGGCACTTGGCAATCCTCGGGGTCGTTGAGCCAGCCGTCCGGCAAGGCCACTCGCGCCGGTGACCCCTGGCGGCCGCGCGGGCCGGCGGCGGCATCCGGGAACGGCACCGCCGCGTCCAACCGATCCAGCAGACCGTCCAGCTCGTCGAGCGTCTTGACCAGGGCCAATGCTCGCCGCAGATCGGATCCGGCCGGGAAGCCGTGCAGATACCAGGCGATGTGCTTGCGGATATCGCGCATGCCCTTGTCTTCGCCGAAGTGCTCGGTCAGCAACGCCCCGTGCCGGCGGACGATGTCGGCCACCTCGCCCAGCGTCGGCGGGGTCGGTGCCGGGCTGCCGGTGAAGGCCGCCGACAACTCGGCGAACAACCACGGCCGCCCCAGGCAGCCACGACCGATGACCACGCCGTCGCAGCCGGTGGTCGCCATCATGGCCAGCGCGTCGCTGGCGTCGTAGATGTCGCCGTTGCCAAGTACGGGAATCGTCTGGACATGCGCTTTGAGCTGGCTGATCTGGTCCCAGTCGGCGGTGCCGGAATAGCGTTGCGCTGCCGTACGGGCGTGTAGCGCGACCGCGGCGGCACCTTCGGCTTCGGCGATGCGGCCGGCATCCAGATGCGTGTGGTGCTCGTCGTCGATGCCGATCCGGAATTTGACGGTCACCGGTATGTCGGTGCCCTCGGTGGCGCGTACCGCGGCGGCGACGATCTGGCCGAACAGCCGCCGCTTGAACGGCAACGCCGCTCCGCCGCCGCGCTTGGTCACCTTGGGCACCGGGCAGCCGAAGTTCATGTCGATGTGATCGGCCAGGCCTTCGTCGGCGATCATCCGGGCCGCCGCGTAGGTGGTCTCCGGGTCGACGGTGTAAAGCTGCAGCGAGCGGGGCGTCTCGTCCGGCGCGAACGTCGTCATGTGCATGGTGACCGGGTTGCGCTCGACGAGCGCGCGTGCGGTCACCATTTCGCAGACGTACAGCCCGCTGACCGTGCCGACCTTCGATTGCTCTAGTTCACGACATAACGTCCGGAACGCGACGTTCGTCACACCGGCCATCGGGGCCAGCACAACCGGGCTGGCGAGCTCGATTGGGCCGATGCGCAACGGTCAACTACCGCCCGCTCATCTTCAGCGTGCCCTTGGTGGAGAGCACCTTACGCGCGGTGATCTTCTCGGACCGGCGGGCCTCGCGCTCGAGATAGCGCTGCTTGGTGACTTCGAACTTGTCGCAGGCGCGCTCGAGTTCCTGGATGTGCTCGCCGATTTCGTCGCGCATCCGGGCGCCCTCACCGGTGAAGTCCTCGCGCTCGAGGATCCGCCACTTCTTCAGCACCGGCATCACCACCTCGTCGAGGTGGATCCGGATGTCGTACACGCCGCCGACGGCGATCATGACGGCCTTGCGCCGGAACTCCGGCACCAGGAATCCGGGCATCTGGAAGTTGAGCAGGATCTTGTGCAGCGCCGTCATTGCGAGGTTGGGGGCCAAGTCGATGCCGGCCTCGCTGACGTCGCGGTAGAAGATCATGTGCAAGTTCTCGTCGTTGGAGATCTTGGCGAGCAACTGGTCGGCGATGGTCTCGTTGCAGGCCCTGCCGGTGTTGCGGTGCGAGACGCGGGTGGCAAGTTCCTGGAACGTGACGTAGAGAATCGAGTCGAACAGGGTGTCGGCGAAGAGCCCGCCCTGGTGGTTCTGGCCGGGGCTGAAACCGCGGTTGACCACCTCGAGACGAAGCTTCTCCAGCTCCACCGGGTCAACGGCGCGGGTGACAACCAGGTAGTCGCGCAGCGCGATGCCGTGCCGGTTCTCCTCGGCGGTCCAGCGGTTGACCCACTGTCCCCAGGCGCCGTCCATGCCCATGGTCATGGCGATCTCGCGGTGGTATGACGGCAGGTTGTCCTCGGTGACCAGGTTCTGCACCATCGCGACCTGGGCGACGTCGGAGAGCTGGGTCTGCTCGGGATCCCAGTCCTGGCCGCCCAGCGCATAGAAGTTCTTCCCGTCCGACCACGGGATGTAGTCGTGCGGGTTCCAGTTCTTGTGCATCTTCTCGTGCCGGTTCATGTACTTCTCGACGACCGGCTCGAGTTCGTGCAGCAGCTGTAGGTCGGTCAGCTCGGCTGACATGGGCCCTCCAGTTATCTGTATCTGTTGGTAGCAGTCAATATATCTGTGTCTGCCAGTAGCATCAAGTTTCACCGCGGTGTGGCGCATCACGATATAGACCAACCGGCGAACGCAGCTAATGGTTGACTTCCCGGATCTGCCGGGGTTTTAACTAGCGAGCGGCGGTCGAGTTCTCGCCGGGCTCACGCTGGGGCACATAGGTAGCCGCGGTGCTGAGCAACATGTCGACGCAGTAGTCGATGAATTGGGTGCGGCTGGCGCCCAGCTGGCCGTTCAGATACGCGGTAAACAGGCCGGTCAGGGCGCCTATCAAGCTGGTGGCGACCAGCTTCTGCAGAACGGGATCAACGATCCGCGACAGCTTGCGCTGCAGCAACTCGATGAAGTTGGGCATCCAGTCCGCGCCGGACCGCGTCAGGACCGGTTCTACCGCGGGGGCCAGCAATAGGACGCGGCCGCGGACCGGGTCGTCGACCATCAGCGCAACGAATTGCTCGACGGCTTGCCGCGGGGTCTTCGCGGACATCAGGGTCGTCATCGCTCGCGTGCATACGTCGTCATAGACCGCGCGCACGAATTGGTCGCGGTCGGCGAAGCTTTCGTAGAAGTAGCGCTCGGTCAATGCCGCCTTGCGACAGACTGCGCGAACTGTGAGCGCTGGTCCGTCCCGCTCGCCGAGCAATTCCACTCCGGCGGCAATGAGGTCGTCGCGTCGCAATGCGTGGCGATCCTCGATGGGAACGCCCGACCAGCGGCCGCCCCGTCTTTGACCGGTCTGCACTTCCCTCCTAGACTCTAAAAGTGACAACATACGTAGTCAGATTTGACGCTGACGCCAGGGGAAAAACAACAGTGACTCAAGATACGTCGGCGCAATGCCCACTGACCAGCACCGAAGTGGCCGCAGGTTGTCCGGTGTCGCCGCTGGGTTACGACGCGCCGCCGATGCCCCTCGGCCCGGATTCCCTGACGTGGAAATACTTCGGCGACTGGCGGGGCATGCTGCAGGGTCCCTGGGCGGGATCCATGCAGAACATGCATCCGCAGCTGGGCGCGGCCGTTGAAGAGCACTCGACCTTCTTCCGGGAGCGCTGGCCGCGGTTGATGCGGTCGTTGTATCCGATCGCGGGAGTGGTTTTCGACGGCGACTGCGCGCCAGCCACCGGCTCCGAGGTGCGCGATTACCACGTCGACATCAAAGGCGTCGACGGGCAGGGCCGTCGCTACCACGCGCTGAACCCGGACGTCTTCTACTGGGCGCACGCCACATTCTTCGTGGGCACCATCCATGTGGCCGAGCGATTCTGCGGCGGACTGACCGAGGCGCAGAAGCGCCAGCTGTTCGACGAACACGTCGCCTGGTATCGGATGTATGGGATGAGCATGCGTCCGGTGCCGGCGTCCTGGGAGGAATTCCAGCTGTACTGGGACCACATGTGCCGCAATGTGCTGGAGACAAATTATGCGGCCCGGGCCGTGCTCGACCTCACCGAGCTACCCAAACCGCCATTCGCGCAACAGCTTCCGGACTTTTTGTGGGCCGCGCAGCGAAAGTTGTTGGCGCCGTTCTTCGTCTGGGTCACCGTGGGCCTCTATGATCCGCCGGTGCGCGAGCTGATGGGCTATCGGTGGTCGCGTCGCGACGAGTGGTTGCACCGCCGCTTCGGTGACGTCGTGCGTGGGGTGTTCGCGCTCGTCCCGCGGCGCTACCGCAAGCACCCGCGGGCACGTGCCGGCTGGGATCGCGCGAGGGGGCGCATCCCGGCCGACACGCCGCTGGTTCAGACGCCGGCGCGCAACCTGCCGCCGCTGGACGAGCGCGACAACCCCATGCATTACTGCCCGAAGGTGTAGACCCTCACCCGTGGGTGTGGCTGTGTGCCTCTTCGAGGCCGGGCTGGTGCACGTGCTGATGGGTGTGCTCGGTGCCGTCCTCGTGTGAATGCGGGTGTTCGTGTGCGACGTGCTCGTGCTCGTGGCTGGTGTGGGCGTGGCTGTGAGCGACCTCGCCGTGGTGGTGCTCGTGGGCGTGTGGCGTGTCGTGGGTGTGGGTACCGCTCATCGATATCATCTCCTTCAATTGTGTTGCGATTATTGACAATCAGGGTTTGTTGACGGCGTGCAATCCACCTTCGCCGCGGTGGTGGCGGGGCACCTCGGGACCGGCGTGCTCGGCATTGCATACGGCGTCGGTAACCAATTGGCGTACGTGCTCGTTTTCCAGGCTGTAGAAGATCGTGGTTCCGTCCCGGCGGGTGCGCACCAGGCGCGCCATCCGCAGCTTCGCCAGGTGCTGGGAGACCGACGGGGCCGGCTTGCCTACGTGCTCGGCTAGTTCGTTGACCGACATCTCGTGGTCGGTCAACGACCACAGCACCTGCACGCGAGTGGCATCGGCGAGCATCCGGAACACCTCGACCACCAGGCTGACCTGGTCGTCGGGTAAGCGGGTTGCTCTGTTATCTGCATGCATACGCAAATAGTAGCGCAATAACGATGACGTGTCAGATCGCGCCGGTTGGGCTATGGCAGTGGTGTGCTTGCCGTACGCTGCCCGCCGTTGCGTTCTTGCCAGAAGCGGTAGACGTCCACGGCTTCCTCTCGCGGGTCATAGCGCATGGGCAGGCGACGGTCCTGCCAGTCCTTGGCGAACTCGTCGTAGAAGGTGTCCAGCTCGAAGTACTTGCGGTCATCGACGTAGTGCCGCGCATAAGCATCGCGCGACGTCAGGAAGACCACCTCGTCTGGCGAGCAGTAGTAGAGCGAGCCCAGACACATGGGGCACGGATGAGCCAGCACATAGAAAGTTGTGCCGACCAGATGCTCGGTGCCCAGCTTGGTGCACGCCTCCCGAATGGCGAGGATTTCGGCATGCGCGGTCGGGTCGTTGGTTTGCGCAACCTTGTTGGCGCTTTCGGCAAGGATTTGGCCGTCCTTGACGATGACGGTCGCGAACGGGCGGCCGCCCTCGGCGACATTCTGGCGGGCGAGTTCGATGGCGCGCTGCG
The DNA here is from genome assembly GCF_002086155.1 of Mycobacterium angelicum. Taxonomy (GTDB): domain Bacteria; phylum Actinomycetota; class Actinomycetes; order Mycobacteriales; family Mycobacteriaceae; genus Mycobacterium; species Mycobacterium angelicum. The sequence continues at coordinate 79,871 of NZ_MVHE01000004.1, forward strand.
CGAAGTCGGTCACGGTTGGCAACGGTAGCGACAGGCGAGTCTGTGATATTAACTAGATTGTCTATATTTTTCTGATTAGGGGATGAGGGAGCTGCATGGTGCGCACGGATCGTGATCGCTGGGATCTCGCGACGAGTGTCGGAGCGACGGCGACGATGGTCGCCGCGCAGCGCGCACTGGCCGCCGATCCGGAATATGCCTTCATCGATGACCCGTTCGCCGCGCCACTGGTGCGCGCGGTGGGGATGGACGTCTATACCCGCTTGGTCAACGGACAGATTCCGGTCGACGAGGATTCCGAGTTCGATCCCGAGCGAATGGCGCGCGGAATGGCTTGCCGCACCAGGTTTTACGACCAATTCTTCCTCGGCGCGACTGCCCACGGGATCCGTCAGGTGGTCATCTTGGCCTCCGGTTTGGACGCGCGCGCATATCGGCTGCCGTGGCCGGCGGGCACCGTCGTCTACGAGGTGGACATGCCGGAGGTGATCGAGTTCAAAACCTCGACACTGCGCGCATTGGGCGCCGAACCCACCACCGAGCGGCGCACCGTCGCCATCGATTTGCGCGACGACTGGGCCGCGGCATTGCAGACGGCCGGGTTTGACCCGACGCTTCCGGCGGCGTGGAGCGCCGAAGGGCTGCTCGTCTACCTGCCCGACGACGCGCAGGACGCACTGTTCGACAACATCACCGCCCTAAGCGCCCCCGGCAGCCGGCTGGCCTTCGAATTCGTGCCGGACACAGCGATTTTCGCGGACGAGCGGTGGCGCTCGCATCACGACCGGATGAGTGAACTCGGGTTCGAGGTCGACTTCAACGTTCTCGTCTACCACGGCACCCGCAGTCACATCGTCGACTACTTGAGCCGCGGTGGCTGGCAGACCGCGTCGCACACGGTCAAGGAGCTGCACCAGGCGAACGGCTTTGCATACCCCGAGGACGAACTTGCGACCGCGTTTTCGGACCTGACCTACAGCAGCGCGGTGCTCGGGACTTAGCTCCCGTCCGCGGCGCTCACTGGCGCATCAACTCGTCTTTCAGGCGGCTGGTGATCATGTCCTGGAACACGACGCGCGCCGGTCCGTACAAGTCCTGGAACGTCGAAACCAGCGCGTCCCTGTTGTACTCGGGGATGGACCCGCTGGGCGGAGTCCAGAAGCTGTCGATGTCCATCAGAAAGAACGGTCCGGTTTGCGCGGGCGTGGTGCGGCGCAGGTGGTAGCTCGGGTCCAGGGCCTGCCCCACGCCCGGGCCATAGCGCACGATGAGCGACTTTCCGGGCTGTGCCTCGCGGTACACGGCGGCGCCCTGCCATTCGGTCAGGAACAGGCCGCCGGGAGTGAGGCGCTGCGGCCCCAGCAATTGCTCGTCGATCCAGTTGCTCCACTCGATACGGCCGTCGACACCGGCCGGCACCCGGATTTCCAGCACGTAACGCAGACCGATGCGCTCCACTCCGACGATTGACGAGACCTGGGCACGCGCGTCGGCGACTCGCAGCACAATGTCGGTGAAGGCCTCGAAGCTGCTGTACGCGCTGGTCTCGATGACGATCGCTTGATTCTTCAGCGACGCGGCGACGGTGTTGTCGCGGTTGACGTAGCGAACGAAACGATCCGCGACCGGCTGCGGCGCCGCGCCCGGCGCCGTCACGCCCCAGCTGACGTCCTGCGCCTGGCGTTCGATCGGCAAGTCGTTGATGAGCAGCTGTTTGAGCTCCCGGCTCGCCGATTCGGTGAGGGCATCCGTTGCCGGGTGACGGATTTCCATGGTCACCAGGGCGACGGGCGCGTTGGGCTGGACTCCATTTGTGTCGGGAAGCATGCCGCGAGCATAGCCAAGCGGTGTGACGTGCTTAACGCGGCCTACTCGGCCGCCGGAGGGGGTTTCGGGGCCGGTTTTGTGCCCCCAGTAGGACTCGAACCTACGACCTGCGGATTAAAAGTCCGTAGCTCTACCAACTGAGCTATAGGGGCGCGGAGACTCAGGATACTGGGTTGCCACGGGCGCCTCGTTTGAGGATTAGGCCCGGCGTGACCTAAGCTGACGTGGCTCCCAATGATCACCATGTTGCGAGTGCCCCGGAGAGATTCGGTTCTGGCCCCCTTCGTCTAGCGGCCTAGGACGCCGCCCTTTCAAGGCGGTAGCGCGGGTTCGAATCCCGTAGGGGGTACTTGTTACGCGGAATCGCGGAGCAGCAGCAAGGCCCTGTGGCGCAGTTGGTTAGCGCGCCGCCCTGTCACGGCGGAGGTCGCGGGTTCGAGTCCCGTCAGGGTCGCCGATACGGCGAGGCACACGTTGCCTTCCGGCCAGGTAGCTCAGTCGGTACGAGCGTCCGCCTGAAAAGCGGAAGGTCGACGGTTCGATCCCGTCCCTGGCCACTGCGTTGAACTGCATAGACACGGGTCCTGCACTCGGTTGTCAGTTTGACTCGTCCGGTTCTTGTCCGGTCTTCGGTGTGTGAATCTCGGTCGCGTGGAGCTGATCGAGGTTCGTTGCGACCTGGTCCAGGTCGTCGGCGTAGAGGTCGCTGTAGATGTTTGCGGTCACGGTCGTTCGTGGAGTGGCCCATGGTTTTCTGGACCTATCTGAGGTCCGCGCCCGATTTGCTGGCGAGGCTGGCGTAGGAAACGTGATTCACGGAATTGTCGCCCTGGTGTACCGTTGTCGGCCGGCTGCTGGTGAGCCCCATACAACCGACGAGTCCCGTGAAATCCGTTGAATGACAAAGGAAGAAGCGCAATCGGCCATGGTGCCGGCATTTGGCGTGCGTGTGTTGGATGCCTTCGAGGAAGCGCCTCAGTCGCGGGCGCATGATGGAGTCGATCTCATTACCCGTTGACCTCTTTCTGTTTGCGTGTGAGTTCAGATTCCACGGCACCAGGACACGCACCTCACGCCACATTCGCCGATGCTCTATAACGCCGATTCCCTATCCTGGAGACGGGATTCAGTGTTGCGACGCGCCGAGGGGTTCCCCGGGTCTGTTGTCACTCCGCTGTGCGACTCTGGCGACTGCGACGATTGCGCTCCCGGAGGGCCAGCCCAACCGCCGTTTCATGCGGTACGTGCGCCCTCCTAACATGGACGACGACAAGCACCTACCTCTTTACCCGCTGAGGCCTGCCACTCGGCCGCTGTGTCTCGGGATCGACGTCACTACCGTCCCCGAACCACCCGCCGGAACCTTCTCCACGTTCCTCGGCCGAGACGACCTCGACATCCAGCTGCTGGTGCCCGAGTGCACCCAAGGTCCCGAAGCGTGGGCGCGGGTCCTCGACGATCCGATCGTCCGGCAGATCGGATTCACCACCGTCGAGGAGGCACCCTTCGGCGCGTACTGCTGAAACGACTTCTTAAACCGTCGAGGTGGCACTTCAGCTCCAGGCTGTGTGAACCCGTCCGTATCGCCGTCGTCCTCAACCTCGCGGTCGATCGAGAATCTGAACTGTCGACCCCGCAGTGTGCCGCTTTCGTCCTCGTATGCGCTGCGCACCGACACCCTGTCACCGGGTGTCTTCCGCCAGCGGCGGGAGCATGATCTCGGCGACCTCGGTCATGTTGTGCCGTGTCACCAGCAGTTCGAGAATCTGTTCCGGGGTCTGCGGCGGGTTGGTCCGCCGATTCGACATCTCTCGCAACGCACGCACTCCCGCATGCGGGTGCGCTGACACTGTGTTGACGGCGAACTGATGTGGGTGCACGGTCTCGATATCGGCTTGCACGAGCACGTGCGCTGTGCTGAACCCAGCCCGGCGATCGTCGGTGACGATGGCGTCGGCTTTGCCGATGATCGCGGCGTGGGCGACGTGGCCGTCATCGGGATCGTTGAGCCCGTAGTAGTACTCCCGGTCTTTGGGGGCTCGGACTTCTGCGCCCGGAAACGCCTGCTTCAGCTGATCGAAAAGGTGCTGACGGCGACTGGCGCTATCAGTGATTCCGCGCCTGTCGTGCAAGCCGGCGAGGACATAGTCCAGCTCGAAGAGGATCCCAGACCCCCAAACAGGCGCGTAGGCCTCCCCGGTGGCCAGCTGCAACAGGAAGTCGCGCTGAAGGCTCGGCACAAGGGCGCAGGTGTCGAGGACAGCGCGATACACGTGGGCGAGTCTTTCAGACGCCGCCGACGGTCAACGCTTGCGTTTCGCCTCGGCGAGTAACTCGGCGACCTCGTCGGCGTCGGCATCCGCGAACTCCGCCGAGCTCTCGGTAATGAACCGGTTGCGCCGGGCGCGAAGTTCCTCGCGGTAGGCAAGAACATCGGCAAGCCGCAGCTTGCGACGCACAGCGCCGGGCACGTGCGCGTGCAACTCGCCGTCCTCGATCAGGCGAACTACCGTGGGGCGGCTCAGGCCGAGGATCTCGGCGGCCTGCTGGGTGGAGATTTCTCGATCGCGAGCCAAGATACTTATGGACTGGCCGTGGCTGAGGGCGTGGGCGACACGCTTGAGGACTTCGTAAAGCTGCTCGGTCAGTTCGACGCGGTCGTGTTCGCTCGCACCGGACAGGAAGAACGCAGGCTTAGGAGTCCCGTGACGGGCCTCGTGCGCCTCGATGAAGCTGAGGACATCGGCAAGCCCATTGGCATCGGCCGGAACCGGGTTAACAATCTCCGCGGAGGCGGTGCTCATGGGTCTCCCTTCCTTTCGCCTCATCGCTGGAACTCGACTAATCGTAGCAGAGTTGCGAAAGTTACGAAAGTGATCGGGTTGAACTATGCGAGCACTGTGGCGCCGGCGGTTCGGCCATGCGGTCCTTCTATGGGGCGATATGGGGCCATATGGAGCCGCACGAGCTGGTCGCTGTTTGACGGAAGGTCAGCGGTTCGATCCCGAACATTAGGGCTTTGCCTTCGCTGATACTGAATTTGTCCGCCAATAAGCGTTGCCCAGTACAGGGCCCAGCGCGTCACCGGCGATGGCGGCAATCTCGGCCTCGATCGCAGTCTCGCACGCGTATACCTCTGGGCGGGTGTGCCGGAATCTGTCGGTGGAAATCCTTAAGCTTGGCCCGTGGAATTTGCAACGATCGAGGCACTGCGGGAGCGGCACCCCGCTTGGCGGTTGCTGCGTGCGGGCAACTCCACGCTGATCCTGTCCTTCCTTGGGCTGTATTTCGTCGAGGGCAACCGTGGCGCGTGCCCAGTGAGCCAGGTCGCGGCCGCATTGGACGACCACCTGTATGCGCTGAATATCGAGATCTTGACCGAGAACGGGCAGCAGCGGTTTCCGAAGGACGCACGGTCCTATCTGGAGGACTGGGCGGCCACGGACACCGGGTATCTGCGGCGGTTTTACCCGGCCGGCGATGACGAAGTCCACTACGAGGTCACTCCAGCGTTCGCGAAGGCCTACGCGTGGGTTACGGGCCTCAAAGGGAGGTCGTTCGTGGGGACCGAGTCCAGGCTGCACACCGTGGTCGAGCTGCTCCGACAGATCGTGCACGGAACCGAAGTTGAACCCGATGCACGGCTAGCCGAATTACGGCGCCGCCGCGACGAACTCGACGGCGAGATCGCGGCCGTCGAGGCCGGCGTCGTTCAGGTACTGGACGCGACCGGGGTCCGCGACCGCTACCAACAGCTCGCCAGCACCGCGCGGGAACTGCTCTCGGACTTTCGCGAGGTCGAGGAGAACTTCCGGCTCCTGGACCGGGCCGCGCGAGAGAAGATTGCGGGCTGGGAGGGCTCCAAGGGGGAGCTGCTCGCCGAGCTGGTCGGAAGCCGCTCCGAGATCGCGGGCTCAGACCAGGGAAGGAGCTTCCAAGCGTTTTACGATTTCCTCCTCTCCGAAGCGCGCCAGGCCGAACTCGCCGGACTTCTGGCCAAGGTTTCTACCCTCAAGACCATCGAAGCCGACGATCGGATTCGCGGTATTCACCACGACTGGTCTGAGGCTGCCGATCGAGCGCAACGCACAGTCCGACAGATATCCGAACAACTGCGCCGCTTCCTCGATGACCAGATCTGGCTGGAGAACCGGCGTGTCCTGGACTTGGTTCGCGCGGTGGAGATCGCTGCTCTGGAACTCCGCGACAACCCGCCGACCTTCGGGCTCGAACTCGACCAGCCAGGCATCGAGATCGCGCTTCCGTTCGAGCGCCCGCTCTACCAGCCCCCCGCGGCGGTCGCGGTCGAGAGCCTCATCCCACCGTCGTCCGAGGCGGCCGACACCGGCCTGCTCTTCACACAGACTTTCATCGACCACGCACGCTTGATCGAGACCATCTGCGATGTTCTGCCCGCGAACTCTTCGGCGCTCTTAGCCGACGTCGTCGCGGTACACCCCATCGAGCAGGGTGCGGCAGAGATCGTCGGCTACCTCGCACTCAACGACGAGGACGTGACAGTCGACATGGACGACGCAGATGAGACGCTCTTGGAATACTCTGACGCCGCCGATCCAGACGTCACCAAGCGGGCAAGGCTACCGAAAGTGACGGTGCGGCGACGATGACTAACGAGCGCTCAGTCGCCTGCGCCATCATCCGGCTCATGCAGGGGGTCGTCTACCGCGAGTCTGACGAGGACACCTGGCTGACGCTGGAACGTTTGGGCGCCGGCGTGCGAGATCATTTCGCCACCATCGGCGTTGACGTGGTGGTCGATGATGCCGAGGGCTACGCCTATCTTCGCTCCCAGCCAGAGGATGACGGCGATGAGGTGCTTCCGCGCCTAGTGCGCAGGCGGGCACTGACGTACAACGTCAGCCTGCTCCTGGTGCTGTTACGCAAGAGGCTCGTCGAGTTCGAGACAACCGGCGGCGAGGGTCGATTGGTTCTCGCCACCGACCAGATTGTTGAGATGCTACGGCTCTTCCAGGTCGAATCCACCAACGAGGCACGAGTCGTGGAGCAGGCGGAGGCGACGATCAAGAAGGCCGCAGAACTCGGCTTCCTGCGCCAATTGCGCGGTCAGCACGACCAGTGGGAGGTACGTCGAATCCTCAAGGCCTACGTCGATGCACAGACCCTGTCCGACTTTGCGGTCAAGCTGCGGGAGTACGCCGGAGCGACGACCAGCGATGGGTGAAACACCTTCGTCCACAGCCGAACTCGCGGGTAACCGCGGGGCCGGCTACCGGCTGCAGCACGCGGAGGTGTTGAACTGGGGCACCTTCGACGGCCAGGTCTGGCGGTTCACTCCCGGCACCGATACGGCGCTGCTCACCGGTGACATCGGCTCGGGTAAGTCGACGATCGTCGACGCGCTCACCACATTGTTGGTGCCGTCCCACAAGGCCGCCTACAACAAGGCCGCCGGCGCCGAGGCCCGGGAACGCACCCTGCGCTCCTACGTCGAAGGCCACTACAAATCGGAGCGAAACGAGGCGACCGGTAGATCGCGCGCCAAGGGCTTGCGCGAAAACCGCCGAACATACTCGGTGATCCTCGGCGTCTTCACCAACCACGGCTACGACGAGACGGTCACCCTGGCCCAGGTCTTCCAGCAGCGCGAGAGCACCGGACAGCCCTACCGCTTCTTCGTCACCGCCACAAAGGAGTTGTCCATCGCGACGGACTTGGCCGACTTCGGGTCCGATCTGCGTGATCTGCGCAAGCGACTGCGGGCGGGCGGCGCAGAAATCTTTGACGAATTCCCCAAGTACGCAACCTCGTTGCGTCGCCTGCTTGGGATCCGGTCGGAGCAAGCCCTCGAGCTGTTCCACCAGACCGTTTCGCTGAAGTCGGTTGGCAACCTCAACGATTTCGTGCGCGACCATATGCTGGAACCCAGCGACTCGACCGAGCGCGTCCGCCACATCATTGCCCACTTCGAAGACCTGACCAAGGCTCACGACGCCGTCAAACGGGCGCGGGAGCAACTCGACGCGCTTGAGCCGGTTGTGCAGACAGCGGCCAAATACGACGACGCGCTCGCGCAGCGCGAGTCATCGGAGCGCGAGCGATCCGCCGTCCGAGTGTTCATCGCCGAGTTCCGCTCCAGGCTGCTCGCTGACGAGATCGCTCAGTTGCAGACCAAAGGCTCGGCTCTTTTGCGGGAGCAGGACACCGCAAAGGCTGAGGAGCGGAAGCTAAAGAACGAACACGACTCTCTCATCGAGGAGCGCGCCACGGCGGGCGGCGACAGGATCGGCGAGCTGGAACGTCTCTCCGCTGAGGCACGAGATCAGGCCGAAACACGCCGTCGTACAAGGACTTTGTTCGACTCCGCCGTGTCCGACGCCGGACTGGAGGTCGTCGCGAGCAGCGTGGAGTTCACCGCCCTATCGGCCCTGGTTTCTGTCGAGCGTCCGCGGCTGGTTGCCGAGAAACGAGACCTTGACGCAAACAGCGCCGAAGCGATCGGGCGCGAGAAAGAGCTTCAACGGAAGTGCAATTACGTCACTGACGAACTCACGAGCCTGCAGCAGCGGACCAGCAACCTGCCCGTCGAGCAGGTTGAGGTGCGCGCCGAACTGTGCGCCGAGCTGGGCCTGGCGCCGGAGGATATTCCTTACGCGGGTGAGCTTCTCGACGTCTTCGATGAGCACGCGCAGTGGCGGGGAGCAGCCGAACGTGTGTTGCGTGGATTTGCCCTCTCACTCCTGGTGCCACAGCAGCACTACGAAGCCGTCGCCGGATGGGTAAACAGTCGACGGCTTACGTTCCACGGCCGCGGCGGCAAGGTGACCGGAGCCAAGCTGGTCTACGAACGGGTCCTCCGGCAACGTGTTCGCCTCCAGCCGCCGGAGCACGAGGGGCTGCTACTCGCCGCCTGCATCGAGGTCAAGGACGGCCCTTTCCGCGAATATCTCGTCAACGAACTCACGAAGCGGGCGGACTTCTGTTGCGCGGCAAATCTTCAGGAGTTCCGAAGCCAGCGACGAGCCGTCACCCGCGAGGGCCAGGTGCGCTCCGGCGAGCGCCATGAGAAGGACGACCGGCATCGCGTCGACGACCCCCGTCGTTGGGTTCTCGGCTGGGCCAACGAACGAAAGATCGCCGCACTGCGCACCGAGCTGGCCGCGCTGGAGCTCGAGCGCGAGGCGGCCGCATCCGAGCAGGCCAGGCTCAGCGCGTTGCGCGAAGCGCTGCAAGAAAGGCTGGACGCACTTCTTCGGATCGAGGGATTCCGCTCGTGGGCAGACCTCGACGTCGACGAGGCCGAGTCCCGCGCGAACGACTACGACGCCGAACGGGTTCGGTTGGAGGCTGGCTCATCGCGTTTGGAAGAGATCGCCCGAGCGCTTGCGGACAACGCCAAACAGGCCGACGCCGTGGGGGAGTTGATCGAGAAACTCACTGGCCAACTTGCCACCACGGAGATAGCGAAAAGGCAAGCGGAACAAGGGAAGAAGCGTGACGACGAGTTCGTCGCAGGCCAGCCGCTGGTACAGCTGGCGGCCGCCCGCGAATCGTACGCGGCGCTCGAAAAGCGTCTCGGGGACAACCGCCCATCGCGGGCAGCGGACTGCGCCGAGGCCGAGACAGCGCTGTCCGCTGATCTCCATCGGCGCATCGAGCGACTCTCCGGTCAACTCAACGGCTATGGACTGAACCTGGGCCAATACATGGGTGACGTCCTGCGCCAGTGGCCTGAGCTTCGCGCGGACATGGACGCCAATGTCGAGGCCCGCCATGACTTTCTGGCGTTCCGCGACCGTGTCGCGACCGACGATCTCCCGCGATTCGAGAGTGAGTTCAAAGAACAACTCAATAAGAACGCCATCCAGGAGCTGGCAGGTTTCAACAACTGGCTCAACCGGCAGGCGTCGGCCATCGACGAACGCGTCAACCGCATCAACGAGGCGCTCGGCGCGGTGCCCTACAACCCGGGTCGCTTCATCCGACTGGAGAAGGAACCCACCACCAATCAGGATGTCGCCCAGTTCCGTTCAGATCTGCGCAACCTGACCAACGACAGCCTTGCGGTTGACGGTGACCAATATTCTGAGCAGCGTTTCCTCGACGTGAAGCGGATCATCGAGCGCTTCCGCGGCCGCGACGGCTACGCCGAAGCGGACAAGAACTGGACGCGACGGGTCACCGACGTCCGCAACTGGTTCGTCTTCTCGGCTTCCGAGCGCGACGTCGAGACCGACCTGGAGTGGGAGCACTACAGCGACTCCGACGGCAAGTCCGGCGGTCAGAAGGAGAAGCTTGCCTACACAATCCTGGCGGCGTCGCTTGCCTACCAATTCGGGCTCGAATGGGGCGCCGAGCAGTCACGCGATTTCCGGTTCGCGGTCATTGATGAAGCATTCGGGCGTGGCTCCGATGTCTCGACGCGCTACGCACTGGACCTCTTCGCGACGCTCGGACTGCAACTTCTCATCGTCACGCCGTTGCAGAAGGTTCACATCATCGAGCCGTACGTTAAGGCGATCGGATTCGTCGACAATCCGACCGGAACGTTCTCACGTGTGGTGACGATGACGATCGAGGAATACCGCACACGGCGCGGCGGACGGCGGCCATGACTGCCGGGTGGACCACACCAGATGACATTGCCGCCAGGGTCAGACGCCGGTGGGATGACGGATCGCTGTTGCGTGCTTACGCCAACGGCGATCCCTTCGATCCGATCGAAGTGCCACTTCGTGGCCCTAAACCGTCCCAGGTCGGCGACGACATCGCCGCCGCCCGCGGCTGGGTGGCTGCGCTTGACGATGGCCGTCGCGACGACTGCCGATACACGCTGCAGTGGCAATCGATCGGTGGCAGGCAAATCGGCCGTAACCGGCTTCCCGTCCGGGCGGCCGTATCCTCGTTCCAACAGGCCTGGGCGCTCTTGGGCGTGGCGACCTCGGTCCGTGATTTTGACGACCTCCTGGCTCTCGCGCAACGGCATCCTCAGGTGCGGGAGTGGGTCGTCGATCATCCGCATCACGCGCTCAGCTTGGGGCGCGAAATGTCACCGCTGATCGCTGCCTATGTCTGGCTCGACGGTCACCGTCAATCGAATCGGTATCTGCGCGAGATCAGCGCACCTGGCGTTGACACCAAGTTCGCCGAGCGGCACCGACCGGTTTTGGCGGCGATGCTTGGCGTTTCATCGACGCCGTCGGGATTCCTGGCGGGTCTTGGTCTCCGGGCGAAGCCCGGATTGGTCCGGTTACGACCCGCGCCCACGCTGGGCCTGTTGGCTCCGCTCACCGAGCTGGCCGTGCGGCCTGAAGAATTGGCACAGCTCAGCGTTGAGCCACGGGTGGCGATAATCGTTGAGAACGAGATCAGCTACCTGTGCATCGACGTCCCCGAGGACGGAGTCGTGATCTGGGGGAAGGGCTTCGAAGTCGACCGCGTGGGTCGGCTGCGATGGCTGGTGGAAGCTGACGTTCTCTATTGGGGCGACATCGATACCCATGGGTTCGCGATTCTCGACCGTCTACGGGCGTGGCTCCCGCACGCGCGCTCGGTGCTGATGGACCATGAGACGCTGCTCGCCCACCGCGACCGTTGGGTGACCGAAGACCGTCAGGCCAAGTCGGTTCTCACGCGACTGACACCGGACGAGCAGGACCTCTATTCGGAACTTGTCGGGGACGGATTCGGGGAACGAGTGCGCCTCGAACAGGAGCGAATCGACTGGCCTTGGGTCGAGCAACGGCTACCAGGTGTTCAACGGCTGGCGGATCTCGAACTGTTGTCGGATGGGTGAGCAATTCGAGACGTTCAACGTCGCTGCACCGTGGAGCCTGGTGCTGAAACGTGAAACAGGCTGGGCCGCTGAACGTTTCCATGCGGCCAAATTGGGGCTAACACAACGGACGCCACCCACCGCGGGTTCTTCGTCATCCTGGACGTCGCTATCGGCGGGGGTTTCCCAGACACGTTCGGTGGCGGCCCAACGGCCGCAACTCTTTCCGGCCAGCCGATGCTCGTCGATTACGTCTCGGTGTCTACGAAGGGCTGATCGAGGTCCGATTGTCGCGCGGAGGCGGGCAAAGCGACCATGACCTCCGGGAGAGGCCAGTGTTGCAGATGTGACTACAGAGCGCGCCGGGCACTCACGGCCGAAGACTTGTTGCGCGCCAACGCAGTTCCCACTACGCGACGGCCGATTCGTCCACCCTGGGTTTTCTGCTTTCTCATAGCGCTATGCCCACCGCCACCTCAGTCAAGGACTTGGATACGGCGTGCCGGTGAGGATCGAATCGGCTGCCTCGCCGAGAACCGCCACTTCCAAACCGCCGATGAGGGTAAGCAATCCAACATTAGCGGCGATCGGATTGCCGAAGGCGTTGATAAGACCGTCCAGGGGCTGGCCATTGACCGCTTGGATTAGTCCGTTCAGGAAAAGGTTGACGTCGTAAGACGGCAACGAGACCAGGGCGGCAATGGCCGCATCTGCCGTCGGAAGCAGCGTCGCGTAAGCGGTCGAGAAGGCATGCGTAGCGTTGCCGACGAATTGAGTGTTGGCCGCTTCGATGCCCAGCAGCACGTCCGTTATCGACGACGGTCCATTGGGCAGGGCCAGCGGCGCCGACGACGTGAACGTCTCGGCCAGGCCCTGCAGCGACGGGAGCTGCGGAAGTCCTTGTGAATAAAGGGTATTGGTTGCCGCCGCGATGCCCTGCGGGATGCCATTGATCATGGCGGGCCCCAGGGCAAGAGTGTCGCTGAGCGGCGGCAAGAATCCGAACGGGGTAGGCACGTCGGGCGCCCCGGTGGACCAGCCATAGTCCGGATTGCCGTAGCCCCAGTTCACCAGGGGTCTCAGCACCGGTTGCACAAGGTCCGCGATCGGGTTTCCGACGTAGGGGATATACCGGACCGGCTCCAGCAGCGGCAGATGCTGGTTGGGAATCATGTAGTACGTAGTGGTGGACGGTCCGTGTGTCGGAAGCACAATCGCCGAGCTAATCTGCTCGGGCGTCAGAGTTTCATAGCCCGTGTGCGCAGTCACCATGCCCGCCAGGGCATTGAGGTCGGAGACGATGTTGATCGGGTATTGCGGAAAGTCGGCCCAGCCGTCGTATTCGATCGTGTAGACCTTGGTCGGGAAGGAATTGCTGGGAGCCGCGCCCAGGGTGGTAAAGCCCAGAGTCGGAAGGCTCAGCCCCGGGAAGCGTGCGTCCCACCCGCCGTTGGGGTTCATCGAATTACCAAGCAGCACAAAGTTTATCGGGAGCGCGCTCGGCGTGTCGCCAGGGGCCAGCAACCGCATTTCCAGCGACGCGATGTTGGCGCTCTGCGAGTAGCCCACGACGTTAATCGTGTTTCCGGCTTTGAGTTGTTCTTGGATCGCGTTGTTCAGGATCGTGACGCCACGGGCTATTGATACATCCTGGGTCAAGTCTTTGACTCCGGTGTCCGGATATTCCCCGGCTGGTAACGAGAGGCCTTGGGGGAGAAGGCCCACGGGAAAATTGGGCACCACATATCGATTGAATATGTTGGTCACGAAATCTGATGTAGGTGTCGGTGTTCCGCTACCGCCCATGACGAAAGTGACTATGTCACCCGTCGTCGCCGTCTCGCCGGCAAGCGTGCCCACGCTGGCGGCCTCGGTGCCGGCGTATGCGGCGCCGGCTGCGGCCAGCGTCTGGGCGAATTCATCGTGGCACAGCGCCGCTTGCGCCATCACCGCCTGACACTCGTGCGCGAAGTCGTTGAAAAGGGTTGCTATAGCCCCAGATACCTCGTCGGCGCCGGCAGCTACCACCCCGGTCGCCGCGCGCGCAGTGGCCTCGTTGATCGTCGTTACAAGCGCCTCCACGTCCGCAGCCGCCGTCGCCAACGCCTGCGGCTGCGCACGCACGTACCCCATGGGGCACATGCCTACCATGGCAACCTATGACCGCGAATTGACGTCGCTTGGAAAACCATGTGACGGGCGGCGTTCGCCGAAGGTTCTGGCGTCACGGTAGTACCGTGGCCGGATGCTGGTGACGCTCGCGGTGGAGAATTACCGCTCCCTGCGCCAGCTGGTGGTACCGCTGCAGCGGCTCAACGTCGTCACCGGCCCCAACGGCAGCGGCAAATCCAACCTGTACCGGGCTTTGCGTTTGCTGGCCGACTCGGCCCGCAACGGCGCGGTGACCGCACTGGCCCGCGAAGGCGGGTTGAGTTCGACGATGTGGGCCGGGCCGGCAGTGATCGGCAAGTCAGTGCGACAGGGCCGCCACCGGGTTCAGGGCACGGTGAGCACTGGGCCGGTCAGCTTGAAACTCGGCTTCGCCGGCGACGATTTCGGCTACGCGATGGACCTCGGTCTGCCCAGTACGGCGGAAACCGCGTTTGCCCTCGATCCCGAGGTCAAAGTGGAGGCGCTGTGGGTAGGGCCGGTGTGGCGTCCAGCAACGGTGATCGCCGAGCGGGGCGGCCCCACCGCGCGGGTGTGTGACGGAGACGGCAACTGGCATGTGATTGCCGATGTGCTACGGCCGTTCGATTCGATGCTCAGCGAGCTGGCCGATCCGGTGCGTGCGCCGGAGCTGATCCAGATGCGTGAGCGAACCCGCTATTGGCGCTTCTATGACCATTTGCGCACCGACGCGGACGCCCCGGCGCGGCAGAGCCGGATCGGGACGCGCACCCCGGTGCTGGGTCACGATGGCGCGGATTTGGCCGCGGCCCTGCAAACCATTCGTGAAATCGGCGACGACGCCGCGCTCAGCCAAGCCGTCGACCGGGCTTTTGACGGCAGCCGAGTCGAAATCCTCAACACCAACACCCGCTTCGAACTGGCGTTACACCAGCCTGGAATGCTGCGCCCGCTGAGCGCCGCCGAACTCTCCGACGGCACGCTGCGATATCTGTTGTGGACCGCGGCCCTGCTGACACCACGCCCGCCGCAGTTGCTGGTGCTAAACGAACCCGAGACCAGCCTGCACCCCGACCTGCTACCCGCATTGGCTTCGCTGATCGCGACCGCAGCCCAGCACAGCCAGCTCATTGTCGTCACCCACTCCGATCCCCTGGTCGCGGCGCTGCAAGAGACCGCTGACGTGCACACTTTGCGCTTGACCAAAGAACTCGGTGAGACGCGGATCGAGGGCCAGAACCTGCTCGACCAGCCGTCGTGGCATTGGCCGCGCAGGTGATGGCCTTTTGACCCCTAGAATATTGACCATGGCGTCGATGACGAGGCCACGGGCCGTCGGAATGTTCATGGTCGCCTGCTGCGCACTACTCACGGTCCCCGCGTGCTCGCACAGCAGCTCGGCGGCCCATTCCGGGGCCAAACCGGGTTCGCGAGCCGACGCGTTGATCGTCAGCGTCGAAGATGTGCGGCGCATCGCCAACGCCGAGGAACTCACCGCACATGCCCACGCCGACGTGCGACAACCGCCACAAGGTGACATGAACGCTCCGGGCCCCTGCCGGGCCGCGGGAACCAGCGATCTCACCTTCGGCAGCGGTTGGTCGGAGTTCCGCAGTGCCGGCTACCACGGCATTACCGACGACCTCAAACCCGGCGGACCCGCCATGATCCAGTCGGTGAGTCAGGCCGTTGCGGTGTACCCCGATTCGAAGACCGCGCGCGGTGCGCTGCGTCAACTGGAATCGGCGTTGCAGGACTGCATCGCCCTCGGCGACGCCAACTACAACTTCACCCTGGACAAGCCCGACGGCTCAACGCTGCGGATCACCGCCGACGCGTGGAGCCATGTCTATCGCGAGAAATCGTCGGTGTTGATGTCGGTGGGCGTGGTCGGTCTTGAGCCGGCAGGGCGCATCGCCACCACCATTTTGCAGACGACTACCGATCGCGTTTAGCTGCAGGGTAGCCCGTTGATCCGACAATTCACCGGTGGCGAGTAATTGCCGATCAGCGCGCCTCGGAAACCCAGCGAGACCGAGCCGCCGGGTGGAATGGTGTAGTTGAAATTCGCCGGGCCCAAAGTCCAGTGTGTACCGGATTGGGTAACCGTGCTATTCCACGGGTGCAAGACGGATTCGTTTGCCGGCAAGTCGAATTCGAGCTTCCAGCCGCTCAGGGGCGCCATGGTCAAATTGGTGACGGCGCCGCGCGCGATGAAACCCGTCTGCCACTGCGATTGCACCGACAACGTCGCCGATATCGCAGCCGCGTTGGCCACCGGCGCGCTACCCAGGGCGAGAATGGCAACGATGAACGCCGACAGCGCGACGTGAAGTCCTGGGCGCCAAAGCTTCTCGTAACGGCGCAGTCCACTCATAGGGCCCAACACTATAGCCGAACAGGCGATGTTGGCTCTCCGTCGCGGCCAAAGCTGCGATAACTATGCTCAACCGAAACCGCGATGAAATCTTGGGATTACGCGAGCACCGGGATCAGTAACCGAGACGACGAACGCACCGTGTTGAGGCTGCTGGTGCCCACACTGGCATGACGGAAATTCATGATCGCCGGTGCCGACGGGTCCTGGTCGTCGCTGGTGAGCACCAACTGGATGCGGTGCCCGCTCTTGAACCGGCGCGCGTTGGGAACTAACGGGATTCGGTATTCGACGTCCTCGCCCACCGGTATCCCCACGGCATTCCGGCACGGCAGCACCGGTGCGCCGGGGCGGCTGGCCGCTTCGTCGACCTCACGCATGCTGGCTCGCAGCCAGCCGGCTGTCACGTCGCAGAATTGGCCGTCGGGAGCGACATCGCGCAACGTGGCCATCCACGCGGTGTCGACGGCCGTCGCCGATGCGACCAGGCGCAACTCGATGTCGCCCACGACATCGAGATCCGCACTCAGCGGGGCACTTGTCCAGGTGAGCACTGACGGCGGATCGATCGCGCTGGGCTTGGGGCGGCCCAAACCCGCTCCCAGCACCATGAATTCGCGGCTGCCCGGCAAGCCCTCGTCGTCACTCAACGTGCCGTCGGCACGCAGCGCGAGCTCGCGGTGCGGAGCGTCTGAGGGAGGCCATGATTCGGCGGTGCGCCACTCCTCGGCGCCGGGCAGGATATACCGGATCGGTGGTCCCTCGAGGATGCCGGTGTCGCGGCCCTTCAGCCAATGGTCGTACCAGGCCAGCGCTTCGACGTGCAGACTTTCCCATGGCCAGGTCAACCCGTACCGGCCGAGCAGGCTCATCCGCACACAAGCATTGTCCGACAATCCATTCCAGGTGGTGAATGTCGAAGGAAGGTGCAATGGCACGTTCTCCCAGTCGCATCCCAAGTAGACCGGGATGTCGATTTCCTTCAACAGCGGCAACAGGTTTCGCTCCTCCCACCATTCGTCGCGGGTGGGATGCTTGACCGCGCAGTCCAGCCACAGCTCGTCCCAGGGTTGCGGGTTGTGCGGCAGCTTGATCAGCTGGCGCAGCATCGTGACCGCCGATTCGCCGTTCATGCTGGCGAACTTCTTGTGCAGCCGCGGGGTGTTCAATATGCGGCGCACCAGTCCGACGGGCGTGCTGCGCCAAAGCTTGTCGCTGCGCTCGGAGGTCAGTCCGACCATCGCCAGGAACGGTGTCACGAACGACGAGCTGAACAGCCCGTGGTGGCCGCCGCCGTCGTACATGTCGGCCGTTACGGCGACGGGGAAGATCGCCTTGAGGTGGGGCGGGCGCTCGACGGCCGCCTCGAGTTGGGTCATCGCAAAGTAGCTGATCCCGAGCATGCCGACGTTGCCGTCGCACCACGGTTGTGCGGCCACCCACTCGACGAGGTCATACATGTCTTGGCGTTCCTGGGCGTCGAAGAAGCCGAACGTGCCGCCGGATCCGCAGGTGCCGCGCACGTTGGCGATGACGTGGACATATCCGCGCGACACCCAGAAATCCGTCACACCGGCCTCGATGAATCCGGCCGGAGCGCCGAAATCCTGCATCTGCCTGGGATAGGGCGAGGCGGCGATCAGCGCGGGAAAACGCCCGGATGCGTCGGGCCGGTGGACATCGGCGAGCAGGGTGGTGCCGTCGCGGACGGTGATCTCGGCATTGGCGTCGGTGCGCTTGGTGTATTGCGCCTCGCTGAGATTGCGGTATTGCCGGCCGGTGGTCTGCGGGCCGTTGAGCGTTTTCGTGGTGGTGTCGCGCATAATTTCACGCTACGTTGAAACTAGTCTCAACGCAAGATGAAATTTCACGGTAGGGTGAGGTCTGATGGCTAAGCGCTCGATCACCCCCGGCCCGCGCGACGAACGCGGTGTCTTGGCGGGACGGATTGTGGCCGCCGCGCGCGACGAATTCGCCGAGCACGGCTGGGCCGGCACGGCGATCCGCGCCGTCGCCCGCGCCGCCGACGTCGATCCGGCGCTCATCTACCACTACTTCGGCTCCAAGGAAGGCCTGCTCGACGCCGCCACCGCGCCGCCGCAGAAGTTCCTCGACTCGGTGGCCAGAACCTGGGCGACGCCCAAGGCCGACCTGGGCAAGCAGTTGATCCGCAACGTGCTCGACATCTGGACCGACGAGGAAGTCGGTCCCGTCCTGCGGGCGGTCGTGCTGACCGCCGCGCACGAGACCAGGACCCGCGAAAAGCTTCGGCTGATCGTCGAACGCGCCTTGATCGGTGAATCCACGCTGGGCGGCGACGAGGCGGAACGCCTCAAGCGCAGCGGCCTGATCTCGAGCCAGCTGATCGGCTTCGCGCTATTGCGCTACGTCTGGAAGATCGAGCCGATCGCGTCGATGCCCGAGGACGAGGTGGTGGCCGCGATGGCGCCCAATCTGCAGCGTTATATCGACGGCGATATCAGCTAGCGGGAATTAGCGACGCGCCGCCGGCGCCAGGGCGCTACCCCGCACTTGAGCAACGCCGATTCGTCGATCTTGCCGTTGGCGTTGCGGGGCAGGGCGTCGACGAGGTGGGTGTGGTGAGGACGCATGTACGGCGGCAGGGTGTTCGCGACATGCTCGTGGTACGCCTCGAAGGCCAGTTCGTCACCCAGCACCAGGTAGGCCAGCAGTTCGTGCCGGTTGTCCGGATTGCGGCGGGTGCACACCCGGACTTGCTGCACGGCCGGGTGGGCGGCCAATTGCCGTTCCACCTCTACGGGTTCAATGCGGAAACCGCGCACCTTGACCTGCCGGTCCGTCCGTCCGGCGTAACTGATGTGTCCGGAGCTGTCGCGGCGAACCAGGTCGCCGGTCCGATACCAGCGCTGGGCGCCGTCGTCATACCAGGGCAGCCGCACGAAGCGGTCCGCCGTCTCCTCGGGCAGATTGCGGTAACGGGCCGCCAATCCGGCGCCGGACAGGTACAGCTCGGCCAGTTCGCCGTCCTGGGCGAGACGGCGTCCGTCGGCGACGAGCACCGCCCCGGTCAGCGGCAGGGGCATGCCGATCGGCACGATGTCGCCGGCGAAGTCGGCCGCGATGGGGTGATGCAAGGCGAAGGTCGTGCACTCGGTGGGGCCGTAGACGTTGATCAGCCGGGTGCCGCCGCCGGCGTTGTCGCGGTACCAGCGCTGGATGCGGGCGCCGTTGAGTTGTTCGCCACCGACCAGGACTTGCCGCGCCGAGGAGAACGCGTTCGGGATCGCGTCGACGACGGTGTTGAACAGCGCCGTCGTCACAAACATGGTGTCGATACCGGTGTGGCGAATGGCCTCGGCCAACCGTCGCGGCGTTTGCAGCTGTTCGTCACCGAGCACTACGCACGTCCCACCGGTCAACAACGGCACCCACACTTCGAACGTCAAGGCATCGAAGGCGGGATTGGACAGGTTGGCGAAACGCGCGCCCGGCTCGAAGGCAAGCCATCCGGGCAGCGCCATCCGCAGGATGCCGGCATCGCCGACCTCCACGCCCTTGGGCCGTCCGGTGGTGCCGGAGGTGTAGAACACGAAAGATGTTGTCTGGTCGTGTGTTATCTCATCGAGCGGCCCGGCCGCGGTAGCGAGTAACTCGGCTGCCCGCAGCCGCGGAACTCCCGCCGGGGTCTGCGGCGCGTCCGGTCCGGCAACCACCACAGCGACGCTGCCCGAGTCTTCGATGATGTGCTGGCGACGTTGCGGTGGGCTCTGCGCATCGAGTGCCACCACCGTGGCCCCGGCCCGGCGGACGCCGAGCATGACACAGACCAGCTGCCAGGACCGCGGCAGGCACACCGCGACGGCCTGGCCCGGGCGAATGCCCTTGGCGAGCAGGCCTCGCGCAACGGCGCCGCTGAGCTGTTCGAGCCCGTCATAGGTCAACACTCGGTCGCCTTCGACTACGGCCGATGCGTTCGGCGCCTTGCGTACTTGACCGAGGATGGCGTCCACGAGCGTGCGGTACTCCTCCACACCATTACTGTCGCGCGTTCGGTGGCCCGCTGTCTGTCGGGCTGTCGGCCAGTTTGTGGTCCCCCGATCGGGTGACACCGTGGCGTTATCGGCCCCGCGGCCACTGAGCCGGGAGAATATTCACGTGTTCAGAAAGGCGCGCGTCGCGCTGCTTGCGGTCGCTGCCGGGTTCGTCGCCGTTGCCGGTGCTGGTTGCGAGGTGGCCCGGACCGTCACGGTGCGTCCGGTCGGTACCAGCGCGGTGCCCGCTACCGGTGTGCCCCCGGTCAGCGATGCGGCGCGCGCGGCCGGGTTCATCGACGTCCGCAGCGTCGTTTCCGACGCGGTGATCGATCTGCGGTATGCGACGACGAACAACTTCACCCACCGGCAGTTGTATCCCTCCGGCGCGCGGTGTCTGGTGCACCATTCGATGGGTCCGGCTTTGGCGGCGGCCGCGGCGGCGCTGCGTCCGCAGGGCCAGTTGCTGGTCTTCTGGGACTGCTATCGCCCACACGACGTTCAGGTCAAGATGTACAACGCGGTTCCCAATCCGGCCTGGGTGGCCCGTCCGGGTCCGTATGCGCGCAGCCATGAGGCCGGCCTGTCGGTTGACGTGACCTTCACCAGCCCGCAGCAGCCCTGCCAGTCGGGACAGCAGGCGGCGAGATTTTGTCTGGCCGATATGGGCACCGATTTCGACGACTTCACCGCTCGGGCAAAGGCTTTCGCGACCCAGGACGTGAGCCCCGCAGCGCAGGCCAACCGGGCCCGGCTGCGGGATGCGATGAAGTACGGCGGTTTGACCGTCTACTCCGGCGAGTGGTGGCATTTCGACGGACCGGGTGCGGGCGAGAACCACCCCATTCTCAACGTGCCGGTCGACTGACGGTGCGTTTCACTATTTGAGACGCTCATCTCAAATAATGGCTTGAAGCGATAGGGTGCGGGACATGCAAGAGCCTCGGACCACCTACACGCATGGACATCACGAGTCGGTGTTGCGCGGCCACCGCAGACGCACGGTGGAAAACTCCGCGGCGTACTTGATGCCGTATTTGCGGCCGGGAGTGTCGCTGCTGGACGTCGGCTGCGGACCCGGGACGATCACCGCAGACCTGGCCACCCGGGTGACGCCCGGGTCGGTGACGGCCGTCGAACTCACCGACGATGCCCTAAACCTGGCCCGCGCGGAGATCCGTACGCACGGGCTGACCAACGTCTCGTTCGCCACCTCGGACGTGCATCGGCTTGCTTTTCCCGACGACACGTTCGATGTCGTGCACGCTCATCAGGTGCTACAGCATGTCGCCGACCCGGTCCAGGCGCTGCGCGAGATGAGGCGGGTGTGTGTGCCGGGCGGCATCGTCGCCGCGCGGGACGCCGACTACGGCGGCTTCATCTGGTATCCCCAGCTGCCCGCACTCGACCGATGGCTGGACCTCTACGACCGGGCGGCGCGCGCCAATGGCGGCGAGCCCGATGCGGGCCGCCGGTTGTTGTCCTGGGCTCAGCAGGCCGGCTTCGACGACATCACCGCGACCGGCAGCACCTGGTGTTTTGCGACGGCCGAGACGCGTCAATGGTGGGGTGAGATGTGGGCCGACCGGATCCTGCAGTCCGACTTGGCTCATCAACTCGTGGATTCTGAGATGGCCACTAATGCCGAGCTCGAAGACATTTCGGGGGCGTGGCGTTCCTGGGCCGCGGCGCGCGACGGTTGGCTTGCCATACCGCACGGCGAAATCATCTGCCGGGCATAGTGTTACGCCAACGGCGGCGGAAAACCGCCGCATAGCGCTTCGAATGCGCCGGCCGCCCGCAGCACCGTGGCGTCGTCAAACCGCCTGCCCACGATCATCATCCCGGCGGGCAGCCCGTCGACCATGCCGGCAGGAACCGAAATGGCCGGGTGGCCGGTGATATCGAAGGGCGCAGTGTTGATGACCTTGCCGAGGGCGGGTCCGATCGCCGAGAGGTCTGCTGGAAGCGGTTGGGCGGTAACCGGAGTCGTCGGCAGCACCAGCACGTCATACCGTTGCAGCGCGTCGTCGTAGGCGGCACGCATGTAGGGAACCAGATTGCGCGCCTTGGCATAGCCGCTGCCGCCCAGTGCGCGAAGGCCGTAGTGCCCGCTCAACGCGGTCGCCTTGACCAGGGCGGAGAGTTGATCGGCCTGGGTGACTCGTTGAGTTGCGAAGTGCGCCATGAGCTCTGGGTCGTAGAGTCCGTCGGCGCCCAGTCCGCCGTTGCCGTCCAACATCTGGTAGGTGCCGCCCTCGGTGCAGATGACGGTGAATACGTGGAACGCATCGCGGTGTTGCGGCACGCTGACTTCCCCTACGCTGCAGCCGATCTCGGTAAAGCGCTGCGCCACGGACCGGACCAGCTGGTCGACCTCGGGCTGCGAATTCGGCTGTGCGAAGCCCTCGGACAGAATTCCCACCCGCAGGCCGGCGACATCGCCGGTGAGCGCGGCAACGTAATCGACCGTCGGCAAGTCGCTGGGCTGGCGCGGATCCTGGCCGTCGTATCCCGCCAGCACCGACAGCAGCAGGGCGGCGTCGGCGACGGTGCGCGTCATGGGACCCAGGTGATCGATGGTGCGCTCCAACGGAATTGAACCGGTATAGGGCACCAGGCCGTAAGTGGGTTTGAGTCCGACAATGCCGCACAACGACGCCGGAATCCGGATCGACCCGGCCTGATCGCCACCGACGGCCAACTCGACCGCGCCGGCGGCGACGAGTGCGGCGCTGCCGCTGGACGAACCGCCGGTTTCGCGGGTGGTGTCCCAGGGATTGCGCACCGGCCCGGAGGCCGAGGTGAAGCTCGACGACGAGCAGCACAGGTCTTCGCAGACGCTCTTGCCGGCAATCGTGGCGCCGGCGGCCAGCAGCCGCTCGACCACGGTCGCGTCGCGGCTCGGGACGAAGCCCTCTACCGCGCGGGATCCGTTCATCATCGGAACACCGGCCACGGCGATGTTGTCCTTGATCGCCACCGTCCGCCCGGCCAACGGCCCGTCGGCGCCCGAGCAGATATCGGTCGTGACGTACCAGGCGCCCAACGGGTTTTGCTCCGCCTCGGGGAATCGATGGGCGCGGTTGGGCGGCTGCGAGCGGGCGAGCCGGTTGTACAGGTCATCGACCGCGTCGTAGGAGCTCATGGATGCGGTCACGATCGCCAGGAACTCCTGTCGAGCGGGCGCGTCGAGGTGAAAACCGAAGTGTTTGGCCGCGGCGTCGATGTCGGCCGCCGATGGCCTGGAAATCGCCATGTCGAGCCAGCTTAGAGCAGGTCAACGCGTGGTATTGGCATTCTCTTTTTTTGCAAGTACGTTATCCATCAGTGGATAATGCAGTAGAGCTGATCCCGCGGGCGGTGGAGGAAACGTGCGCATCGGAGTGATGGTCGGACCCGAGCGCGGTGATTCCGCGCGCAAGGTCGCCCGGATGCTGGCCGACATCGACTGGGCCGAAAGCGCCGGCCTCGACACCGCGTGGATTCCGCAGATCCCCAACGACTTCGATGCCCTGGTGGCGGTTGCGCTGATGGGCACGCGCACCAGCCGGATCGAATTGGGCACCGCCGTCGTCCCGCTGCAAGCCCAGCACCCGATTGCCCTGGCGCGCCAGGCTTTATCGGTACACGCCGCCACGGGCGGGCGCTTGGTGCTGGGCGTCGGGCCCTCCCATCACTGGATCGTGGACGACATGCTCGGGATTCCCTACGAGCGCCCGGCCGCATTCACCCGCGACTACCTGCAGGTGCTGGACGCCGCGTTCGCCAACCCTGGCCCGGTGGACGTGCAGAACGACTCGTTCCGCGTGCACAACCCGCTCGATTTGAATCCGGTGGCACCGCTGCCGGTGCTGGTGGCCGCGCTGGGTCCGGTGATGCTGACGCTGGCCGGTGAACGAGCCGACGGCACGGTGCTGTGGATGGCCGACGAGCGCGCCGTCGCCGAGCATGTCGTGCCGCGCATCACCAAGGCCGCCGACAATGCCGGGCGCCCGGCGCCGCGGATCGTCGCCGGCATCCCGGTATGTCTTTGTGGCGCAGGCGAAGTCGAAGCCGCCCGGGAGCGCGCCAATCGAATCCTCGGAGAGGCCGAGGTATCGCCGAACTATCAGCGGCTGCTCTCCTACGGCGATGCCAAGGATGTCGGCGATATTTGCGCAGCCGGTGACGAGGACGCCATCGCGGCCAGGTTCCGGCGGTTCGCCGACGCGGGTGTGACGGATCTTTCGGTGCGGCTATTGCCCATCGGCGACAATCGGGACGAGCTCGTCGCCTCCAAGCGCCGAACCCGGGAGATGATCGCCGCGCTCGCGGCGCAGCTTCGCTGAGGACCTACGGCTGGTAGTCGGTCGTCACCTCGAGTAGCCGCATCACCGGCGGCGGATCCATTTGCAGGGCATCCGACATGTGCAGGTTGCGAGCATTGCGGTACATGTTCTGCAGCACCGATTGCAGGTCGTCGGCCTCGACCTCGTAAAGGGCAACGTAGGGTCCGTCGCCATCGACCGGCCGCAGCCGGCGGGCCGAGACGATTCCCTCCAGCGCCACCAGTTCGGGTAGGTGGATCTCGTCGTACCAGGTGTTGTACTCCTGGTCGCGGTCGGGCGAACTCGGTCTAGTCTCGACGTAAATGATCCCTTTGGCCATCCGGTGTGCCTTTCTGCTCACTACTCGTAACGCACGGTGATCGGCGCCGCATCGGGCACCCCCTGGCAGGTCAGAACGTAGCCCTCGGCCACTTCGTCCTCCTCGAGCGCGTCGTTGACCCGCATGCTTGCGCTGCCTTCGGTAAGCCGGGCCATGCACGTCCCGCAATTGCCGGCCTCGCAGTTGAAAGGCGGGTCCAGCCCGGCCCGTCGCGCGCTTTCCAGCAGCGTCTCGCCGGGCACCAGCGGAACCGACACCTTCTTGCGATCGAGGTAGATCGTCACCATGCCGGCCTCCGTCATGACCGCCCTTCCACGGACCGGTTCCGCACTTGCGTTCTTCACTGTAGAGAATACTATTCTCATCAGAAGATAGGATCTTCTCGCAAGCCGGAGGGAATCAGACTTGACCGAGCCGGCCGCGCTCGTGTTCGAGGAGCGGCAATTCAGCTTGCCCGAACTCCGCGCGCTAGGTGCAGGGCTGGCCGCGACGCTGGCCAAGATGGGCGCGAGGCACGGCGAACGGATCGCAGTCATGGCGTCCAACCGGCCCGAGTTCGTCGCCGCGGTGAGTGCGATCTGGCAGCTGGGAGCAACGGCCGTACTGATCAGCCCGGCCTGGAAACGCGACGAGGTCGAGCACGCGCTGGCGCTGACCAATCCGGCGCATGGGGTTGGAGACCATCCGGTGCTGGCCGGCCTGATGCCGATGCTGCACCTGGACGAACCGATCGCTCCCGCAGCGCCGCCGCCCGAGCCACGACCCGGCGCCGACGCCTTGCTGGTGTTCAGTTCCGGCACTACCGGCCTGCCCAAAGCCGTCCGGCACACCCATGCGTCCCTGGATGCCGCCATCGGGCACTGGCGCGACGCACTTGGGCTTACCGCACGCGACCGCATCCAGGTCGCGACCCCGCCGTCGCACATCCTCGGCTTGCTCAACATCCTCACCGCGCTGCGCACCGGGACCCGGATGCGGCTGCATCGCCGATTCGACGTCGACGCCATGCTGCAGCACATCGAAACCGACCGCATCACAATGGAAATGGCCGTTGCGCCCATCGCATTGGCCATCGCCTCGCACCCGAACCTCGAGTCATACGACCTGTCGTCCTTGCGGTTCATCATGTGGGGCGCCACACCGGTCACCGCCGGCATCGCCGAGGCGGTGACCCGGCGCACCGGCGTCGGCTGGGTCCCCGCCTACGGCACCACGGAGTTGCCCGTCATCGCCTGCAATCCGGTGGCCGGGGCTCGGCTTGATGCGGTCGGGCGTCCGGTGCCGGGCGTAGCGCTGCGGGTGGTATCGCTTGATGCCGGTGAACCGGTCGATCCGGGGGAGGTGGGTGAGATTCAGGCGCGGTCGAATTCGCTGATGGCCGGTTATCTGCCGGCCGCGGCGACCGCGGAGGCGTTCTGTGACGGCTGGTACCGGACCGGCGATGTCGGCGCGCTCGACGCCAACGGTTGGTTGCGGATCACCGACCGCCTCAAGGAAATGATCAAGGTGCGCGGCTTCCAGGTCGCGCCCGCCGAGATCGAGACCGTCCTGCACGGTCATCCGGCGGTCAAGGACTGCGCGGTGTTCGGGGTCCCCGACGGCGCCAACGGGGAAGCGGTCGTCGCCGCCGTCGCAATACACGCACCGGTGGATGCCGCCGAGCTGGCCGGCCGGGTGGAAGCGAAGCTGGCGTCCTATAAACGTCTGAGCCGGGTTGTCTTCGTGCCTGACATCCCTCGACTGCCCTCGGGCAAGGTCCTGCGCCGAGAGCTCAAGGAGCGCTATGGATGTACGTCTGACAGCTGAACAGCAGCAGTTGCGTGACGCGGCGGCCAAACTGGCCGACGATCTTGGCCCGGCAGCGGTGCAAGATCTGACCGACGAGAAACGAATAACACGGCTGGACAAGCAGATCGAGACGGCCGGCTGGCGATCGTTGCGCTCGGACGGGGCATCCGGCGTCGAAGTGGCCCTTGTCGCAGAGGAATTCGGCCGCCGGCTGGTGGACGCGCCGTTCCTGGGCCCGGTGCTGGCCGACGACTTGGCCCGCCACCTCGACGTCGGGGCCAGCCCGGCGACAATAGCGGTCGGCGACATCGCGATCGATGCCCGCGGATATCGGCGGGCCCTACTGTTGGCCGGTACCACCGTGCTGACCGCCGAGCTCGACGGTGATCCGGCGGGTGCGGATCTCACCCGAGCGGCCAAACGCATGGCGTCCGTACCGGTTCCCCTCGGCGAGGTGTCCACCGAGGTCGCCGGACGCTGGCAGGCGCTGGCGCTGGTGGCCACGGCGGCCGACCTGGTGGGGGACGCGCGCGGCGCCCACGCCGTCGCCTGCGACTACGCGAAAATCCGTGAGCAGTACGGTAAACCGATTGGGTCGTATCAGTCCATCGCACACCTGCTGGCCGAAAGCCTTGCCTTGATTGAAGGTTCGGTTAGTGTGCTGCGTCATGCTGGGTGGGCGGTCGACGAACTCGAACCGGCGCAGGCGATTCGGGCCGCCCAGATCGCGAAGGTCTACTGCGCGCGGGCCACCCGAACCGTCTGCGAGAGCGCCGTGCAGGTGCACGGCGGCATCGGCAATACCTGGGACTGTCTGGTGCATGTCTATCTGCGCCGGGCGCTGACCTCCACCGAGCTGTGGCCGGTGCACCTGAAGGAGATCGACTTTGGACTTTCGTGATTCGCCGCAGGAAGCCGCCTTCCGGGACCGGCTGCGGTCCTGGCTGTCCAGCAATGCCGGGAAGTATTCGGGCTCAGGCGATGAGTACTGGGCTCGACAGGCGCAGTGGCACCGCGCTCTGTACCAAGAGGGATTCTTCGGGCTGTCCTGGCCCCGTGAGTACGGCGGTCAGGAGCTGGCGCCGGTGTATGACGTCATCGTCGACGAAGAGCTGGCCCGGGCCGGCGCGCCGCCGCGTCCCAGCGTGGGCTACCTGGTGTTCGGTATCGGCAGGCACGCCAGTGACGAACTGCGACAACGCTTTCTGCCCGGAATCATCAACGGCAGTGAACGCTGGTGTCAGGGTTTCAGCGAGCCGGGAGCGGGCTCGGATCTGGCGTCGTTGACCACCACCGCCAGCCGCGACGGCGACGACTATGTGATCAACGGGCACAAGATCTGGACCAGCTACTCCGACGTGGCCGACTGGTGTCTGCTGCTGGCCCGCACCGACCCGACCGCCAAACGGCACCGTGGACTGTCGGCATTCGTGGTCGCGATGAAACAGCCTGGCGTGCAACAGCGTCCGCTGCGGATGATGAACGGCGTCACCAACGAATTCGGGCAGGTCTTCTTCGACGGCGCGACCGTTCCGGCCGACCGGATGGTGGGCGCTCCCGGTGACGGTTGGGCCGTTGCCATGACCGTCGTCGGACATGAGCGCGAACCCGCCACGCTCGGCTACGCCGCCCGCTACAACAAGTTGGTACGAAACCTGTTTTCCCGCAGCGGTAATGAGACGACAGAAGAACTGGCCTGGGCGGCGGTCCAGGCCGAAATGCTCACCCACCACGTCCGGCGCCGGCTGTCCGAGCAGCTGGACGGGGTTTCGCACGGCCCCGAAGGATCGCTGGACAAGCTGTTGATGACGTGGGTGGAACAGTCCGTCGGCCATGCCGCGCTGAGCGTGGGCGGCACCGGCGACCCCGACCTGCTCAGCGCCTACCTGTACAGCCGCGCACAAAGTGTGATGGGCGGAACCTCGCAGATACAGAAGAACATCATCGCCGCACGAATTCTGGGATTGGGAGTCTGACATGTACGGCATGCCAAGTGAAATCGACGTTCGCGCCGACGGGGCGCTGCGCATCATCACCCTCAACCGCCCGGATGACCTCAACTCGGTCAACGACAACCTGCACGTCGGACTCGCCCGGCTGTGGCAGCGACTGACCGACGATGCCTCGGCCCGCGCGGCGGTGCTCACCGGCGCCGGCCGAGCGTTCTCGGCGGGCGGGGATTTCGCCTACCTCGCCGAACTCGCCGAAGACGCCGACCTGCGTGCCAAGACCATTCGCGACGGGAGAGAGATCGTGCTGGGCATGGCGCGCTGCCGAATCCCGTTGATAGCGGCCGTCAATGGCCCGGCAGTGGGGCTGGGGTGCAGTCTGGTCGCGCTGAGCGACATCGTCTACATCGCCAAGGGCGCCTTCCTGGCCGACCCGCACGTGCAAGTCGGCTTGGTGGCCGCCGACGGCGGGCCGCTGACCTGGCCGCTGCACATCAGCCTGATGCTGGCCAAGGAATATGCGTTGACCGGTACCAAGATTCGGGCCGAGCGGGCCGTCGAGCTCGGCCTGGCCAACCACGTCGCCGACGACCCGTTAGGCGATGCGATCGATTGCGCCCAGCGCATCATGCAGCTGCCGCAGCAAGCGGTCGAAAGCACCAAGCGGCTGCTCAACATTCAGCTGGAACGCGCCGTGCTGGCCAGCCTGGACTATGCCCTTTCGGCCGAGCATCAGTCGTTCACCACAGAGGACTTCCGCACCATCGTCGCCAAGCTGACCTCCGGGAAGAACTGAGCCATCCCCGGTCAAATATCTTGTGCCCGAAGGAAATCGCGCATTATCTGATCGAAGCGCTCCGGCTCTTCGAGGAAGGGCAGGTGCGCGGTGGAGTCGAAGAATTCGAACCGCGAGCCCGCGATGCGCGAATGCATTTCCCGCATGTGGTCGGGGGAGAACTCGTCGAATCTGGCGGCCAGGAGCAGCGTCGGAATCGCGATCTCGGCCAAGCGATCCACCACGTCCCAATCCTCGATCGTGCCGTTGATGCGAAACACGCTGGGCCCGAACATGGTTGCGAAGATCTCGGTGCCCATATTCTGAAATGCCGCTTCGAGTTCGGTGGGCCAGGGTTGGAGCCGGCACAAGTGCGTGGCGTTCCAGATCCGGATCGCGGCCTGATATTCCGCAGCGGTAATCGTGCCCGCGTCCTCGTGGCGGTCGATGGCGGCTTGGGTGGCCGGGTCCAAACCGGACTTCAACCGCGCCACGTTCTTCGAGAATTCGGATATGGACGCGGCGCTATTGGAGATGGTCAGGCTGACGGCACCCGCGGGTGCATCGAGTACGTACTGCAGGGCCAGCATCGCTCCCCACGAATTGCCGAAAACGTGGAAGCGGTCCAGGCGTAAAGCGCCCACCACGGCCTTCATTTCGGCCATTGAACGTTGCATAGTCCACAGCGCGGGGTCGGTAGGGCGTTCGGACTTACCGCAACCGAGCTGGTCCCAGTAGATGACCTCCCGCTCGCCGGCCAGTCGCTGCAGGGAGTCCAGGTATTGATGGGGCAGGCCTGGGCCGCCGTGCACGACCAGCAGGGGCAGCCCCGGGCCGCCGGGGACACGCTTGAACCAGACTTCTCCGCCCGGGACCGCGATGGTCCCCTCGGCCTGCGTCACATGCCGCAGTCTAGAGAGCCGCCGCGGCGCCCTCCTTGCAACTCGTACTCTCAATCTGAGAGAATAGGGTTCTCATGAATGTGCGGCCGGCTCTCGGGCCGCGCTTTGCCGAAGTGGAGAGAACCTGTGCCTGAAGCCGTCATCGTGTCTGCCCTGCGAACTCCGATCGGAACCGCACGGAAAGGAACCCTGCGCGACACCAGCGCTTTCGACCTGGCACATCACGTGGTCAGCGAAGCCGCGGCGGATCTGGACCCCGCGCAGATCGACGACGTCATCCTCGGCGAGGGCCTCTACGGAGGCGGGGTGATCGCTCGCCACGCTGCCGTCACCGCGGGGCTGTCCCAGGTGCCCGGTTTGGCCAACAACCGGCACTGCGCGGCCGGGCAGGCCGCGGTGCAGACCGCGGCGGCCAGCGTGCGCGCCGGGATGGACGAACTGGTCATCGCGGGCGGGGTGAACTCGGCATCCACCTCGCCGCGGTCGCGACTGCAGGTGGACGGCGAGTGGGTCGACTGGTTCCCGCCCACCCATCCAGACCGGCCCGACGCGCCAAACCTGGACATGTCGATCACGGTGGGCTGGAACGCCGCGGTAAAGGCGGACGTGAGCCGCGAGGAAATGGACGCCTGGGCGCTGCGCTCGCATCGCAATGCGATCGCCGCCATTGACGAGGGCCGCTTCAAAGAAGAGATCGTGCCGATCCAGACACCGCATGGCCTGTTCGAGGTCGACGAGCATCCGCGCCGGGACACCAGCATGGAGAAGCTGGCCGCGCTCAAGCCGCTGCATCCGGAGATCGAGGGCTTCTCGATTACCGCCGGCAATGCCTGCGGTGCCAACGACGGTGCCGCCGTGTTGACCATCGCCAGCGACCGGCTGGGGCTGCCGGCGCTGGCAAACGTGCGGGCCTGGGCCTCGGTGGGTGTGGACCCGGCGCTGACCGGCCTGGCGCCGGTGGATGCGATTCCGAAAGCACTCGCCCGCGCGGGCCTTTCGATCGCCGACGTCGACTTGTTCGAAATCAATGAGGCCTTCGCGGCGATGTGCGTGGCCACCATCAAGATGCTCGACTTGGACCCCGACCGGGTGAACGTCAGCGGCAGCGGCTGCTCACTGGGCCACCCGGTGGCCGCGACCGGAGCCAGGATGCTCGTGACGCTGGTGCACGAGCTGCGCCGGCGCGGCGGCGGAGTGGGCGTCGCGGCGATGTGCGCCGGCGGGGGAATGGGTTCGGCGACGGTCATCGAGGTTACGGCACCGTAACCACGTACGGTTGACGGGCGCGCCATAACCCCAGGTGGGGGACACATCCTCCGTCAATCGGGGGACAGGGTGATTCAACCCGGATGGTGACCGCTCAGCCGACATACATTTCACTGTCGAGACGGCACTGTTATGGCTATGTCATTCGTGACCAGCCAACCAGAAATGCTGATCTCGGCGGCAGGCAACCTCCAGTCGATCGGCGGGGCGATGAACGCCAGCAATGCCGCCGCGATTGCGCCGATCACCGGCGTTGTGCCAGCTGCCGCAGATGAGGTGTCCGCGCTTACCGCTGCGCAATTCGCAGCTCACGGCGCCCTTTACCAAGCGATCAGCGAGCAGGCCGCAGCAATTCACGAAATGTTCGTGACGACCCTCGAGACCAGTGGTGGTTCCTACGCAGCGACCGAGGCGGCAAACGCGATCGCAGCCCGCTAACCGGGGCTGCCGCAATGGTTTATGGGGCGCTGCCGCCCGAGATCAACTCTGGGCGAATGTACGCCGGGGCTGGAGCCGGTTCGATGCTGGCCGCTGCCGCGGCATGGGACGGGCTGGCCGTCGACCTTAACTCGACAGCCATTGAACTCGACACCGCGCTTACCGGCCTGATCAGCGGCCCATGGCTGGGTGCCACCGCGACGACGATGGCCGCGGCCGCCGCACCCTACGTAGCGTGGCTGAACCTGACCGCGGCGCAGGCCGAGCAGGTCGCGGGCCAGGCCAAGGCCGCGATCGCCGCCTACGAGACGGCGTACTCGATGACCGTGCACCCCGCGCTGATCGCGGCCAACCGGACCCGGCTGACCAACCTGATCAGCACCAACCTGCTCGGACAGAACGCCGCGGCGATCGCGGCCGCTGAAATCGAATACGGCGAGATGTGGGCCCAGGACGCGGCCGCCATGTACGGCTATGTCGCCGGATCGACCGCCGCGACCCGGCTGACCCCGTTGATCCCGCCGCCACCGGCGGCCAACCCGGCCGGCCTGGCCAACCAGGCCGCCGCCGTCGTCCAGGCCAGCAGCAATTCAGTCGCCACGAACGTCGCTAACCTGCTGTCCGAGGTGCTCTCGGCATTGGGTGGATCCGGTGCCGGTGAGCTGCCCGGCTGGATTACCGATCTGGACACGGTGATGAGCATCTTCGGCACGCCGTTCTTCGTGTGCACGTCCTCGGCGGGTCTGATGATGTCGATGCTGTCGACCATTAAAGGCCTGTTCCCCGCGGCAGCGGCGGCGGCAGCTGCCGCCGGCAGCGAGATCGCATCGTCGCTGGGCTCCGCGGCCACCGGAGCGCTCAGTTCAGCCGGCTTGACCGGTGCGGTGTCGGCCGCCGCAGGTGAGGCGGCGACGATCGGGCCGCTATCGGTGCCCCCGGCCTGGGCGGCATCGGCCCCGACGCTGACCCATGCCGCGGTGGGGGCACTGCCGGGCGCGGTTTCCGGCGCCGCTCCGCTGGCGGGATCCGGTGCACCCGGACTGCTGGGCGGCCTGCCGCCGCCGGGCGCGGGCAGCCGCGCCGAAGCGGCGGCCAACGGCGCCCAAGACGGCATTACGCCCCTCCGGGTGCTGCCCCAATTCATCTGAGCGGGGTCCGCCAGGGTGGACAACCCAGTGCAAACGAACCAATCGCGGTTTCGCATATGTCCCCCGATCAGCCGACCGGAGTCCGCCACCAAATCGGGCCGATCGGTGGAGTTATGCAATCGTGATCGTCAATAGCGTTCGGGATGTGACGACCACGGCCGCACTTCTCGACTGTGATGTCGATATCTCCGCGGCTTATCTGCGGCTTCAGACGGTCGCGGCCCTGCACCCGGCCGAGCCGGTCGGCGACGGCCCGGCCCCGCAGGACGCCCGTCGCGCCAAGTCGGCCGGAGCCGGCTATCCGCGGGAGATCTGGCTGCTGGTCGGCGGAAACATGTTGGTGCGCGCGTCCGCGTTCGCCTATCCGTTCATGGCCTACCACGTGGCCCACCAGGGTCATGCCGCCGGCGCGGTGGGCGTGGTGTTGGCCGCTTTCGGAGTGGGCTGGTCGGTGGGGCAGTTGTTGTGCGGCTGGCTGGTCGACCGCGTCGGGCCCCGGCTGACGCTGGTGTCCACCATGCTGATCGCGGCCGCGGTGCTCATCCTGATGGCCGATGCGCACACCGTTCCGGCGTTGCTGCTCGGCGCCTTCATCACCGGCGTGGTGTACGACGCGGTGCGTCCAGCACTGGGCGCGTCGATCGTGCAGCATGTTCCGGATCCCGGGGAACGAGCCAAACTCGACGGCTGGCGCTTCGGCTGGATCGTCAGCGCGGGCCGTGCCGTCACCGGCGGACTCGGCGGGGTGCTGATCGGCTGGTCCGGGGTGCCCCTGCTGTACTGGATCAACGGTGTCGCCTGCGCTCTGTTCGCGGTGGTCGCGGCCTGCTGCATTCCAGCCCGCTGCACGCCGGCCCGGCGCTGCGCCGCCCGCGCGCGCAAATCGGCGCGCATCACCTACCGGCAGGCGTTCGCCGACCGTCGGCTGGTGCTGCTTTTCCTGTCCGGCCTGGCGACGCTGACGGCGGTCCGGGGTTTGTACGCCACCGTGCCGATGCTGATGGCCGACCGCGGCCTGGACGCCGGCCAGTTCGGCGAGGCGCAGTTGGCCAACGCCCTGCTGGGTCTCCTCCTTACCCCGGTGTTGACGCCCTGGCTCAGCAAGATCGTCAGCCGCACCAACCCGCGGCTCGACATCTTGGCCGTCGCCAGTATCTGGACGGCGCTGTGCATGGGGGCGGTCGCGCTGGCGCGGACCCCGCTGGCATTCATCGTCGCGACGGCGTTGTGCACGCCGGGCGAGATCGCCTGTCTGGTGATCGCGGCCGGTGTCGTGCACCAGATTTCGCCGCAGGGCAGCGGTGGCCGCTACCACGGGGCCTGGTCGATGGCCCTGGCCATCGCGTCGGTGATCGCCCCGATCATGGCGTCGAGCTGCCTGATGCACGGCGGCCACCAGATGGTCGCGTTCGTCACGGTCACGATCGGCCTGATCGGAGCGGCGCTGTGCCTGCCGTTGGCGCGTGCCCTAGGACACAACTCCCGTTCATTTCAGTTACTACGACCGAAGCGGAGCTATTCATCTTGAGCGCTGACCACCTTCGACGGACGCCGGCCGAGTTAGCTGACCTGCATGCGTTGCCGGTCCGATCCCAAGACCGCGTGTTTGCCGAGTCACCCGACGAGATCGCGCACGCGATCATGCACGACTTCGCCGAGAACAACCCGGACATGTCTGCCCGCCATGGGATTCGGACATGGCAGAAGCGCGTCGCCCAGGTTGTGGCAATCGCCTGCGTCGTCGGCGCGGTGCTGGCGCCCTCGGTGCTCCTGGTGGCCCTGCTCGCCGTCACGACGGTCATCGTGCTGGTGTCGTTCGTCGTCGCGATGGCCGGTCTGCAGTATTCGTTCGGCAAGGGTCGGGGACGCGCGCCGGTCCCGCAACTGGCCGACGAACAGCTGCCCACTTACACCGTGCTCGTCCCGGCATACCGCGAGGAAGAGGTGATCGGTGACCTGGTCGGATGCCTGGCCAAGCTGAACTATCCGGCCGACCGGCTCGAGGTGCTCTTCCTGGTGGAGACCACCGACTTCGAGACGCTGGACGCCATCACCGCGGCCAAGCCGCCGTCGTACATGCGGGTGGTGCCGGTGCCACCGGGACCGCCGCGCACCAAGCCGCGTTCGTGCAACGCGGGGTTGCTGGTCGCCAAGGGCGAATTGCTGGTGATCTTCGACGCCGAGGACCGGCCGGAACCCGATCAGCTGCGCAAGACCGCCGCGCTGTTCGCCGCCAACTCCGGCCGGCTGGCCTGCGTCCAAGCGGTGTTGCAGACCAGCAACGTGCGGACCAACCTGCTCGCGCACTGCTTCGGCGTGGAATACGCCCGCCGTTTCCGCCTGACGGTTCCTGGCCTGGCCGCGCTCGGCGCGCCCTTCCCGCTGGGCGGGACCAGCAACCACTTCCGCACCGAGGTGCTGCGTGAGGTCGGCGGCTGGGACGCCTGGAACGTCTCGGAGGACGCCGATCTGGGTATGCGCCTGCACGCCTTGGGTTACCGATCAGACGTCGTCGACTCCGTCACCTACGGTGACGCGCCGGATCGGTTGCGGGACTGGATATCCCAGCGTACCCGTTGGCACAAGGGATTCATGCTGACTGCGCTCGTGCACACCAGGACACCGCGCGAGACGATCCGCCGGTTCGGCCCGCACGGCCTGCTGACCCTGGTGGTCTTCGTTCTCGGTATGCCGGTCCAATTCCTCGCTCAGACAATGATTTTCGGACTCAGCATCGCCGACACGTTCGGCTACGGCGGCGTGCTGGGAGTGGAAGTCGACCCCGCCGCCATCGGCACGGTCCAGGCCGTCAGCACGGTGACCTGGTTGGTGGCGACCTATCTGGCCTACGGCGAGCAACGGGGCAGCCATCTGCGCGCGATCGCCGCATTGCCCGTGTACTGGGTGGCACACTGGGCCGCCGCGTGGCGCGCCCTCTATCAACTCATCACCGCGCCCTTCCTGTGGGAGAAGACAGCACACCGCGGTGCCGTTACGACCGGGCTCGCAGCAAACGGTGAGCGATTGCCCTTGACGGCCTATGGGGCCGCGTAAGCCCGCGCTGTCCCCCGATCGGGGGAACGGGCGTTCGTCTCATTGTCGGACCGATCGGAGGTACTGGCCGCAGCCCAACGCCTCTACCTTGGCTTTTGTGTCCAACGTGGCAGCCGTCACAGTTCTGGATCGGGTACCGATGACCGATCCGGTACTGACGGCCGCCAAGCCCGACCGGGTTCGCTATCCCGCGGTGATCTGGGTGCTGCTGGGCGGCAGCCTGCTGGTGCGCGCGGCCGGGTTCGCCTATCCCTTCCTGGCCTTTCACGTGGCAGAACGCGGCAATGCCGCCGGCGCGGTCGGCCTGGTTCTTGCCGGCTTCGGTCTGGGCTGGGCAGCCGGACAACTGCTCTGCGGGTGGCTGGTCGACCGGCTCGGCGCCCGCCCGACGCTGGTGGCGACCATGTCGGTGGCGGCCACCACGCTGGTTCTGCTGGCCGGCGCGCACACCGTCCCGGCATTGCTGGCCGGAGCGCTGATCGCCGGCCTGGTTTGCGATGCGCCACGTCCGGTGCTGGGTGCCGCGATCACCGCGCTGGTTTCCGATCCCGGTCAGCGCGCGAAGCTCGACAGTTTGCGGTTCGGCTGGATTCTGAACGTCGGGGCCGGGATCGCCGGCGGCGTCGGCGGTCTGTTGGCGGGCTGGTGGGGTACCCCGGTGCTCTACTGGATCAACGGCATCGCGTGCGCCGGCTTCGCGATAGTTGCGGCCCGTTTCATCCCGAGTGGCTCCGTGCCGAGCATGACCGCGAAAGCCGGTTACCGCCAAGCGTTTTCGGACACGCGCCTAGTTCTGCTGTGCGTATCGAGCGTGGCCACGCTCACCGCGATGATGGGTTTCATCACGGCGGTGCCGATGCTGATGCGCGCATGCGGATTGGGCGCCGGGGCTTACGGCTTCGTGCAGTTGGTCAATGCGCTGGCGGTCACCGCGCTTACGCCGTTGCTGACGCCGTGGCTGAGCAAACAGCTGGCGACTCGTACCAGGCTGGACGTCCTGGCCGGCGCCGGAGTGTGGATGACGGCATGCATGGCAGCGGCCGCACTGGCCCACACCACGGCCGGTTTCGCTTTGGCTACGGCCGCGGGCGCGCCCGCGGAGATCGCCTGGTTTGTGGTCGGCGCCGGCTTGGTGCACCGAATTGCGCCGGCCGCCAATGCCGGTCGCTATCACGGCACGTGGTCGATGACGACAGCGATCTCCGCGGTCATCGCCCCGCTCCTGGCGTCGTGGAGCCTCGGGCATGGCGGACGTCTACTGGTTGCCGCCGCCGCGGTGACCGTCGGTTTGCTCGGTGCGGCGTTGTGCCTGCCGATGGCACGAGTTCTGGCCGGTGCCAAGGAGTTTCCGGCCTACAGGAGGGAGCCGGCATATGACATGCACGCGTGAAGGGCTGACCGCGACCCTGCCCAGTCATCTGCAGCTCTATCGGCGCATGTGGATGCTTCGGTTGCTCGACATGGCTCTGGAAGAGCTGCACATCGAAGGTTTGATCAGCCAACCGGTGCCGGTGGCCTTCGGCCAGGAAGCGGTGGGTGTCGGTGCCACCGCGGCGTTGGTCGAAGGGGATGTCGCGATCACCACCCATCGCCCGCAGGCCCCACATGTCGGGCTGGGCAGCCGGCTCGGTCCGCTGATCGCAGAGATGATGGGGCGCTGCGGCGGCGGGCATGACGCCGTCGATTCTCCCCGCGTCCTGGAGCAACCGCCGTTGTTGGCCATCGGACACGGCTATACGCAGTGGCTGGACGACAACGGCCGGATCACCCTGTGCGTCACCGAGGACGGCGACGTGGATTCGGCTTCCTTCAACGACGCCGCGAACGTCGCCGTGGTTTGGCAACTTCCGGTGGTGATTCTCGTCGAGAACATCCGTCCGGCGTTGAGCGCCCGGCCGGACGGTTACGTGCCGGACACCCAGCTGTACCGCAAGGCGGCCTACTACGGGATGCCGGGCGTATCGGTTGACGGCAACGACGTCGAAGCGGTCCGGGACTGCGTGGCCCTGGCCGTAGAACGCGCCCGCGCCGGCGGAGGTCCCACCCTGGTCCAGGCCATCACCTACCGGACGATCGATTTCGACGAGTCCCAGCGCGGCGGCTATCACGATCCGGTCGGGTCGGCGCGGTTCTTGGACCCGTTGGTCTTCGCCAGAAGGCGGCTCATCGCCGGCGGTGCCAGCCAGGTGCGGCTGGACCAGGTGGAAGAGGCGGCGCGCCGCGAGGTGTCCGAGGCCGTGGCCTACGCCAAGGCCAGACCGCCCCGGCTGGACAGCGGTGAACTCAGCCAAACGGCGGGCGAGGCGGACGGACAGGCCGAGACCCGCTTCTAAAGCCGGCTGCCGGGTGCGCCCCGCGCCGTGGCGAGTGACCCGGTCCGCGGTTCCCGTGAGTACGGTGTTGCGGTAGTGAACGCCAGCGATATCGAACTGGAACGGGTGCGCACAGTTCACCAGTTGCGCTCCTACCGCATTGTTGCGGTGCTGCGCGTCGCTCTGCTCGGGTTCATGGTGGTCGCGATGTTCGTCAGCTCCCCGAAATCGGAGTGGCCCAGTCAGACCACGTTGATCGCCTTCTACTCGTTCGCCGCGCTGTGCGCACTGGTGCTGGCGTACGTGCCGTTCGACCGATTCGGGATGGGCCGTATGTCCGGCGCCGGCCGGTTCGAGCCGTTCGTCTTCACCATCATCGACGTGGTGGCGCTGACGGGGTTTCAGCTGCTGTCCACCGACGGAATCTTTCCGATCTTGATCATGACCCTGTTGCCGGTCCTGGTGGGGCTCGACGTCTCGTCGCGACGCGCGGCGGTGGTACTCACCGTGACCTTGATCGGGTTCGCCATCGCCGGACTTCAGGACCGGTTGGTGGTGCGTTCGCTGCTATGGCCGGATACGGGGTTTCTCTTCGCGCTTTATGCGTTTCTGTGCTGCATAGCGATGGTCGCGGTGCGCATCGAGGAGCGGCGGGTGCGCTCGGTCGCGGCCCTGAGCGCGCTGCGCGAGGAGTTGCTCGCCGAGACGATGACCGCCACCGAAGTGCTGCAACGCCGGATCTCCGAGGCCATCCACGACGGACCGTTGCAAGACGTGCTCGTCGCGCGGCAAGAGCTCGTCGAGCTGGAGACCGCTGCCCCCGGCGACGAGCGGGTGGGCCACGCGCTGGTCGCGTTGCAAAGCGCCTCAGAGCGACTGCGGCAGGCCACCTTCGAGCTGCATCCGGCCGTTCTGGCGCAGGTCGGACTGGGTGCCGCGGTACAACAGCTGGCCGCCTTCACCGCTGCGCGGTCGGGAATCGAGATCACCACCGATATCGACTACCCGGTCCGCAGCGCCAACGATCCCATCCTTTTCGGTGTGGCCCGGGAGCTGCTGTCCAATGTGGTACGGCATTCGCACGCCAAGCATGCGTCGGTCAGCCTTGCGGTCTCCGATGGGACAAGCGTCCTGGACATCGCCGACGACGGGGTGGGCGTCAGCGACGACACCATGGCGCGCCGCCTCGGCCAGGGGCATATCGGCCTCGCGTCGCACCGGGCGCGGGTCGACGCCGCCCGCGGAATATTGGTCTTCATGGAAACGTCGGCGGGCACCCGCGTCCTGGTGGAGTTACCCCTACGATGCCTGAACTAGTCGAGCAACCCCTGTCGCATCGCCTCGGCGACGGCCGCCGCGCGATCG
The DNA here is from genome assembly GCF_002086155.1 of Mycobacterium angelicum. Classification (GTDB taxonomy): domain Bacteria; phylum Actinomycetota; class Actinomycetes; order Mycobacteriales; family Mycobacteriaceae; genus Mycobacterium; species Mycobacterium angelicum. Next base: position 119,619 of record NZ_MVHE01000004.1, read on the forward strand.
CTGACGCCGAGCTTCTCGTACAGCCGCTGCACATGGGTCTTGACCGTGGACGGCGCCACGTACAACTCGGCCGCGATCGCCGGGATGCTCTGGCCGCGGGCGATGCGGTTGAGCACCTCGCGCTCGCGTGCGCTGAGCACCGGGGCCATCGGTGCCGCCCGTTGCCGAATCTCGCCGGCAAGCCCTCCGACCAGCGAAGGTGCCACCACATCGCGGCCCTTGGCGCAATCGAGCACCGCCTTGACGATCTCGGTGCGGGTGGAATCTTTCAGCAGGAATCCGGCGGCGCCCTGTTGCAGCGCCTGGTAGACAATCGCCGATTCGTCATGCGCCGAAATCAGCAGCACTCGGGTGGGCAGGTCATAGCTGCGTACCGCCGCGGCCACTTGCGCACCGTCCATTCCGGGCATGCGGTAGTCCAGCAATGCGACGTCGGGCAGGTGCGCCTTGATCAACTCAAGCGCAGCCGCGCCGTCGTCAGCCTCCCCGACAACGTTCACCGAGCCGCTCAACGAAAGCGCCCGAACAACGCCCTCGCGAAACAGCGGGTGATCGTCGCCGACCACCACGCGCACTTTCTCGGGCTTGGTCATTTCCATGCAGCGCCGACCATGGCGACGAGTTTAGCCGCTTGCCCGCAAAGTGCCGTTAACAATCGCGCGATGGGCATGTCGAGAGTTTGCTCCGAAGGAACGCCACCGTTACCACTCTGGTGTCCGCACGCGACGGGGTCAAGCGACTCGCAACAGACTTCCGCACTGAGCCAACAGGAGATGGACTCGCCAACCGCAACCACGGAGTTTGGAGGATCGTGATGAGTACGGTGTCCCTGTGGTGTTGACCAGCGACGTAGAACTGGATCGGGTGCGGCGGGCGCACCAACTACGTTCCTACCGAATCGCTTCGGTGCTGCGGCTGGGCGTGGTGTTGCTCATGGTCGCCGCCATGCTGATCGGCACCCGCAGGTCCGAATGGGTCCAGCAGTCCGTGATGATCATTTTGTACTCGTTCGCTGCGCTGGGTGCTGTGATACTGGTGTTTTCCCCGCTGCGGCAATGGATACGCCTGGGCCCACTGGCCGGCATGAGCCGCTATGAGCCGTTTGCGTTCACCGCGATCGATGTGTTGGCGCTGACCGGATTTCAGTTGCTGTCTACCGACGGCATCTATCCGCTGCTGATCATGACGCTGCTGCCGGTCCTGGTGGGCCTTGACGTTTCGACGCGGCGCGCGGCAGTGGTGCTGGCATTCACGCTCGTCGGATTCGCGGTCGCGGTGATCGAGGATCCGGTGATGGTGCGTGCCATTGGGTGGCCGGAAGCCATTTTCCGGTTCCTGCTGTATGCATTCCTGTGCGGCACGGCCTTGGTGGTGGTGCGTATCGAGGAGCGTCATGCCCGCTCGATCGCCGGATTGAGTGCGCTGCGCGAGGAATTGCTTGCCCAGACGATGACGGCCTCGGAGGTGTTGCAGCGCCGGATTTCGGAGTCCATCCACGATGGCCCGCTGCAGGATGTGCTGGCCGCGCGCCAGGAACTCATCGAGCTCGACACCGCCTCGCCCGGCGATGAGCGGGTGGGACGGGCACTGGCCGGGCTGCAGAGCGCGTCGGAGCGATTGCGGCAGGCCACTTTTGAGTTGCATCCGGCAGTCCTCGAGCAGGTTGGGCTGGGTGCTGCCGTGCAACAGCTGGTCACGTTCACCGCCCAGCGCTCGGGCATCAAGATCACCAGCGACATCGACTACCCGGTACGCAATGCCATCGACCCCATCGTATTTGGCGTCGCTCGCGAATTGCTGTCCAACGTCGTGCACCACTCGCGGGCGAAGAACGCGTCGGTCACCCTCGGGCTGACCGACGGCAGATGCGTTTTGGATGTGGCCGACGACGGCGTGGGCATCACCGGTGAAACCATGGCGCGCCGCCTCGGGGAGGGCCACATCGGGCTGGCATCGCACCGGGCACGCGTCGACGCCGCCGGCGGGGCGTTCATCTTCCTCGATACGCCTACGGGCACACATGTCTGCGTGGAATTGCCGCTCAAGACCTGAGTGTGAATCCTGGGCGCTGTAGCTGGCGGTGTGCCGCCCAGCGCGCACACTGAAAGCCCTGAATTCACACCCGATTCCCGGGACTACTGCTGGTCGACGGACTTCCCGGTGGCCGCGGCGTATCCGGCGCGATAGCCGAAAACCATTGCCGGGCCGATGGTTCCGCCGGCACCGCCGTATGCCCGCCCGGTCACTCCCGCCATCGCATTGCCCGCGGCGAACAGTCCGGGTATGGGCTCGCCTTGGCCCTTGACGTGCAGCACCCGGCCGTCGCGGTCGGTGCGGGGTCCACCCTTGGTTCCCATCGCGCCCGCACACACCGGCACCGCATAGTAGGGGGCGCTGTCGATGGGGCCCAGGGTTTTTCCGGCGACGGTGCTCGCGCTGTCGTCGCCCCAATAGCCGTCGTAGGCGCTGGAGCCGCGGCCGAAGTCGGGATCGGAACCCGCGGCGACATTGCGATTCCAGCGCGCGACGGTTTCGGCCAGGCCGTCGGCGTCGATGCCGGTCTTTGCGCCCAATTCGGCCAGATCGGCAGATTCGCAGAACCATTGCGGAACCGCTTCCCCGCGAGCAACGCCCAGAAATCCATAGCGCTGCAAGTGGATTGAATCGAAGACTATCCAGCCGCGATCGTTGACGTAGCCGTTGCGGGGATCGAGGTAGTGGAACGCGCCGGCCATCGAGTTGTAATCGCAGGCCTCGTTGACGAATCGCCGCCCGGCCCGGTTGACGATGATGCTGCGCGGCCGGGTTCGTTCCAGCCGGACGCTGCGGCTGCGCTGTTTGCCGTCGATGGTGTCGTCGGGGATGCGCACGATCGGTACCCACCACGCTTCGCCCATGTTGGCCAGGTCGGCGCCCTGCGCCATCGCCATGCGCAGCCCGTCACCGGTGTTGTTCGGTGGTGAAACCGCGCCGTGCATGGGGCCGCGCAGAAAGGCTTGCACCAGAACGGGATCCCATTCGAAGCCGCCGGTGCCCAGTACGACGCCGCGCCGCGCGCGCACGGTGATGTCCCGCCCGTCGTGGGCGATCCGCACCCCGGTGACTTCGCCGGACTCCGCGATGAGTTCCTCGGCGCGCGCCTTGGTCGCCGGCGCCACGCCGGCGTCGAGCAGGCCCTCCAGCAGCCCGGCGATCAGTGCGGTGCCGGCCACGCACAATTCGCCCGAGCGCTCGATGTCGGCGTGCAGACGGGCCCTGGTCTCGGCGTCGAAACCGACATTGGACCAGTCGGCGGGGAACGACGTGATCCGCCCGGCCCAGTCGCCCAGCCGGTTGAGATCGAAGGGCGCCGCGCTCAGGGAGCGGCCTCCGGTAGGTTGTCCGCCGGGCAATTCGGGCTGGTAATCGGGGAAGCCTTCGGCGATGTCGAAGCGCAGGCCGCTGTGTGCCTCGACGAAGTCGAGCATTGCCGGACCGGTCCGAACGAACGTCTCCACCAGGGCGTCATCCATCGAACCCAACGACTGCGCGCGCAGATATTGCAGTGCGTCGGCGATGGTCAACTCCCGGTCGGGGCAGCGGCGATGGGCGGGGATCCACACGATTCCGCCCGACACCGCCGTGGTGCCGCCGACAGTTGCGGCCTTCTCGTACACCTGAACCGCGGCGCCGCAGTGCGCCGCCGTCAGCGCGGCGGTGAGGCCTGCGCCGCCGGTACCGAGCACCACCACGTCGCATTCCTCGTCCCACCTCATGCCCTGATATCCCTTCAGCTCAGCAGTGCGGACAGCTGCTGTGCGGCCTTGACGACGGCGTCCTTGCCGCGCATCACCACGTCTTCGCGGTGGGAGATGAGGTTGATGCAGGTCGGCGGGGACGTCGCGGGCCGGTGCACGGCGACCGCCAGACCGTAGGTGTTCGGTTCGATCTCGCCGTGGGTGGTAACCCAGCCGCGCTCCCGGGCCGAGGTGACCAGATCTCGTTCCCCCGGACGCGGGGGCATGCACGCCAGCAACGCGATGCCGGCGGCGCCGCGGTCCAGCGGATAGCGACTGCCCTCGTGGAAGGCGAGCTGGTAGGCGACCTGAGTCGGCACGATGACGGCAATCGCCACCTGCTCGTCGCCCTCGGCGATCAGCAACGACACCGTGGTGCCCAGCTCGTCGGCCAGGCCGCGCAGCGTCGGCAGACACAGTTGGCGCACGTTGTGGTCGAACGACGCGCCCAGCACCGCAAGCCCGGACGCCGGCCGGTAGCGTCCGTCCTCGCCCTTGGCGACCAGGCGGAACTGGGCCAGCGTCGACAGCAGTCGGTAGGCGATGGTCCGGTGCACGCCGACCTGATCGGCCACCTCCTGCATGGTGAGCCCGGCCGGGGAGGCGGCTACCAATTGCAGCGCGGTGAGGCCCCTGGCCAGGGTCTGCGATCCCGCCTGAGCCCCCGTCACAGGCTTGACAGACCCAGACGCGCGGGCGAAGCTCTATATATATCGCACATTAGCGTGCGATATTAGCACAGAATGGGACTGTGGTGGAGTTCGAGAGCGTTTGGAGTGATCTGCAGGGCGTTGGGTTCCAGCAGGGCTATCTGGACGCGGGCGGAATCCGGACTCGTTACCTGCGCGCGGGTGAACCCGGCAAACCGGTGTTGGTGTTGCTGCACGGGTCCGGCGGCCACGCCGAGGCGTATGTTCGCAACCTGGCAGCGCACGCCGAGCATTTCTGGACCTGGTCGATCGACATGCTGGGCCACGGCTATACGGATAAGCCGGGCCATCCGCTGGAAATCCACCACTACGTCGAACACCTGATGGCGGTAGTCCGCGCCATCGGGGTGGCGCGGATCAGCCTGTCCGGCGAATCGCTGGGAGGCTGGGTGGCCGCACGCGCCGCGGTGGACCACCCGGACGTGATCGACCGGCTCGTCCTGAACACCGCCGGCGGATCACAGGCCGACCCGGCGGTGATGCAGCGGATCATCACGTTGTCGATGGCGGCCGCCGAGGACCCCACTTGGGAGACCGTGCAGGCGCGGATCAAGTGGCTGATGGCCGACAAGTCGAAGAATTACGACGATCTGGTGGCCAGCCGGCAACGGATCTACCGTCAACCGGGATTCGTTGCGGCGATGCGCGACATCATGGCACTGCAGGACCCGCAGATCCGGGCCCGAAACCTGTTGGGGCCAGCGGAATACGGCGTCATCACCGCCCCCACCCTGGTGCTCTGGACCAGTCATGACCCCACCGCTGACGTGCCCGAGGGCCGCCGCATCGCGTCGATGATCCCGGGTGCGCGCTTCGAGGTGATGACGGGCTGCGGTCACTGGCCGCAGTATGAGGACGCCAAGACCTTCAACCGCCTGCACCTCGATTTCCTGCTGGGTCGTTGATGGCCGCGGTCGATGTGCTGGTGGTAGGCGCGGGCCCGGTCGGGTTGACCCTGGCCAATATCCTTGGCCGGCAAGGTGTTCGGACGCTGGTCGTCGACGAACGCGCCACGCTCATCGACTACCCGCGCGGTGTGGGGCTGGACGACGAGGCATTGCGTACCTTTCAGTCGATCGGTCTGGTCGAGCGCATCCTGCCGCACACCGTGCCCAACCAGATTCTGCGGTTCGTCGACGCCAAACGCCGTGTGCTGGCCGAAATGGCCCCGCCCGACGCGCGTTTCGGCTGGCCGAAGCGCAATGGCTTCGTGCAGCCGCTCGTCGATGCCGAATTGCTGGCCGGTTTGGACAGATTCGAGCATGTCGAAGTGTGGTGGAGTCGCCCGATGACGTCGTGCCAGCAAGACGGTGACGCGGTGACCGTCGAACTCGGCGGTGACGGCGAGGCCGCTACGGTAGGCGCCCGCTACGTCGTCGGCTGCGATGGCGGTCGCAGCGCGACGCGCCGGATGATGGGGGTGTCGTTCGACGGGACGACGTCCTCGACCCGGTGGCTGGTCGTCGACATCGCCAACGATCCGCTCGGTCACCCCAACAGCGAGGTCGGTGCCGACCCGGAACGTCCCTATGCGTCGATCTCGATCGCGCACGGAATTCGCCGGTTCGAGTTCATGATTCACGCCGACGAGACCGACGAGCAGGCGCAGGATCCGGCCTTCCTGACGCGCATGCTGGCGCGGCTGGTGCCGCATCCGGACCGGGTCGACGTGATCCGGCGCCGCGTCTACACCCATCACTCGCGGATCGCCGGCGCGTTCCGCAGCGGGCGGCTGCTGCTGGCCGGCGACGCCGCGCATCTGATGCCGGTGTGGCAGGGGCAGGGCTACAACAGCGGTATCCGGGACGCCGCGAACCTGGGCTGGAAGCTGGCGGCCGTAGTGACTGGCCGGGCCGGTGACGCGCTGCTGGACACCTACGATGTGGAGCGCCGCAAGCATGCCCGGGCGATGATCGACCTGTCCACCATGGTGGGCCGGGTGATCTCGCCCACCAACCGCCGGGTGACCACGGCCCGGGATCTGCTGGTGCGCTCTGCTTCAATTGTCCCGTCGCTCAAGCGCTATGTGCTCGAGATGCGGTTCAAGCCGATGCCACGTTACGAGCGCGGCGCGGTGGTGCACACCGACCCCGGCGACCCGTCCTCGCCCGTCGGCACGTTGTTCATCCAGCCCCGCGTCGATACCCGCACCCAGCAGGACGTGCTGCTCGACGACGTGCTCGGCGATTGGTTCGCGGTGTTGTGCTGGAACAACAACCCGCGCAAGATCCTCGGCGAGGACGCTTTCGGTGGCTGGAAGTCGTTGGGCGCCAGGCTGGTAACCGTCCGCCCGCTGGTCGGAATGCAGTGGACCGGGCAGGACGATCCGGACGTCCTCATAGTGGGCGATCGCACGGGTGAGCTCAAGGCGTGGTTCGACGCCCACCAGGAATCGGTGTTGTTCCTGCGCCCGGATCGCTGCATCGCCGGCGCTTGTATCGCCCAGCTCGCTGCGGAGCTGAGCGCATCGCTGGTCGATGCGCTCACACTTACTCCCGGAGGAGGTGAATCCGACCGTGCCACTGGCTCTTTGCTGTATGTCACACAGCCCGCTGCTGAATCTACCGGGGCCGCCGCAGGATCTGCTTGACGACGTCGATGCCGCTATAGGCCAGGCGCGCGAGTTCGTCAGCGACTACGACCCCGAGCTGGTCGTCGTCTTCGCGCCGGATCACTACAACGGGTTCTTCTACAAGGTGATGCCACCGTACTGTATCGGGTTGCGCGCCAACGGAGTTGGTGACTACGGCACGCACGCAGGTCCGCTCGACGTCCCCGGGGAGCTCGCCGCGGAATGCGCGAAGGCCGTGCTCGCGGCGGGTGTCGACGTCGCGGTGTCGGCGGGCATGGATGTCGATCACGGCACCGTGCAGCCGCTGCAGAAGCTGTTCGGTTCGGCCACGGCCGTCCCGGTGATCCCGATCTTCATCAACGCGATCGGCGTTCCGTTGGGACCGCTGCATCGCTGCCGGGCGCTAGGCACCGCGGCCGGCGAGTTCCTGGCAACACTGGACAAGCGGGTGCTGCTACTCGGGTCGGGGGGACTATCGCACAGTCCTCCGGTGCCCACGCTGGACACCGCCGGTCCGGCGGTGATCGACCGGATCGTCCATGGCCAACCGATGACCTCCGAGCAGCGCCAAGCTCGCCAGACCGCGGTGATCGATGCGGCCCGCAACTTCGCCGGAGGCGACAGCGACCTGCAACCGCTCAACCCGGCCTGGGATCAGCACTTCCTGGAGGTCGTCGACGGCGGACACCTCGCCGATCTGGACCACTGGTCCAACTCGTTCGTCGTCCATGAGGGCGGCACCTCCGCGCATGAAATCAGAACATGGGTGGCGGCTTTCGCGGCTCTGGCCACGGCGGGCCGTTATCAGACCGCGGTGCGTTACTACAAGCAGGCCCCGGACCTGATCGCCGGGTTCGCGATCAGAACGGCGGCGCCGGTCGCATGAGTGCTGAACTTGTCGGCGACTTCGATCACCTGGTGGACGTGCTGGTGGTCGGCTCCGGCGGTGGCGGCATGACAGCCGCACTGACCGCTGCGGCAGCCGGACTCGACGTGCTGGTGGTGGAAAAGTCCGGTCAGTTCGGCGGCTCCACCGCCCTGTCGGGCGGCGGCATCTGGGTGCCGGGCGCGCCTGCCCAGCGCAGAGCGGGCTATGTCCCCGACCCCGAGGACGTGGTTGGTTACCTGAGCCGGATCACCGACGGCCTGGTCAGTGAACGGCGCATCCGGCAATACGTCGAGTCGGCGCCGCAGATGCTGGAGTTTCTGGAAAATCTCAGCCCCTGGCTGGAATTCGTGTGGAAGCCGGGCTACGCCGACTACTATCCCGAACTGCCGGGCGGTTCCGAGCTGGGCAGCACCATCAACGTGCCGCCCATTGATCTGCGCAAGCTGGGTGACGACGAGGACAAACTGCTCAAGCCGCTGGCGCTGGCGCCTAATGGAATATGGTTGGGCCCCAGGGAATTACGGTCCTTCTACCGGATCCGCCAGTCGTGGGCGGGGAAAGGCGTGCTGGTTAAGCTGGTTTCGCGCATGGTGCGGGCCAGGCTTTTCGGGGAGCGCGTCGCGGCGATCGGGCAGTCGCTGGCGGCGCGGCTGCGGCTGGCAATGAAGGACCGCGAAATTCCGCTGTGGCTGAATTCGCCGCTGGCGGAGTTGCTTACCGACGCCGATGGATCGGTGACCGGCGCCTTGCTGGATCGCAACGGCACTACGCAGCGCATCGGGGCACAGCGCGGGGTGATCCTGGCCTCCGGCGGTTTCGACCATGATCTGGCGTGGCGCAAAGAGCACCAACCACTCGTCGACCAAGACTGGAGCTTCGGGAACCCCGCGTCGATGGGCGACGGCATCCGGGCGGGCCAGCGCGTCGGCGCCGCCGCCGACCTGCTGGACGAGGCGTGGTGGTTTCCTGCCATCCAATGGCCGGACGGCCGAATGCAATTCATGCTCAACGAAAGGATGATGCCGGCCCAGTTCATCGTCAACGGCGACGGCAAGCGCTTCATCAACGAGGCCGCGCCGTACATGGATTTCGGCCACGCCATGATCGAGGGCCAAAAGTCCGGGGTCACCCACATCCCGTGCTGGCTGGTGACCGATCACCGCTCCTTCAACCGCTACGTGGTCGGCGGCCACCTGCCGATCCCGAAGATCCCGGGCGCGCCAGTACCCACCGGCCGCAAGGTACCGGCGGCCTGGCTGGACTCCGGTGTGGTCAAGGCCGCGTCCAGCTGGGACGAACTTGCCAGCAAGATCGGCGTACCGGCTGACGAATTCCTAACGACCGCAAGGCGTTTCAACGAGCTGGCGCGCAAGGGCCACGACGACGACTTCAACCGCGGCGACAGCAGCTACGACAACTACTACGGCGACCCGACCCTACCCAACCCCAACCTGTATCCGCTGGGCGATCCGCCGTATTACGCGTTCCGCATCGTGCTCGGCGATCTGGGCACCTCCGGCGGCCTGCGCACCGACGAATACGCCCGGGTGTTGCGGCCCGACGACACCGTGGTGCGCGGGCTCTATGCGGTGGGGAATACCAGCGCGCCGGTGATGGGCCGCAGCTATGCCGGTGCCGGCGCCACCATCGGGCCGGCCATGACATTCGGCTTTGTCGCAGCCAAACACGCTGCGACGCAGACCTTTAATGCTCATAGGAGGTAACTGGATGAGGATTTCACTGTTCTACGAGTTCGCGTTGCCGCGGCCCTGGGCCCCCGACGACGAGTGCCAGATGCTGCAGGATTGCCTGGACGAAGTAGAAGCCGCCGACAAGGCGGGCTTTTCCACGGTTTGGCTTACCGAGCACCACTTCCTTGAGGAGTATTGTCACTCCACCGCGCCGGAGATGTTCTTGGCCGCGGCCAGCCAGCGCACCAAGTACATCCGGCTGGGCTTCGGCATCATGCACCTTCCGCCGGCGGTCAACCATCCCGCCCGGGTGGCCGAGCGGATCGCCACCCTCGACCTGATATCCAACGGGCGCGTCGAATTCGGCACCGGGGAATCCTCGTCCGTCGGCGAACTCGGCGGATTCAACATCGACCCGGCCGACAAGCGCGCGCAATGGGAGGAAGCCCTCGAGGTCGCGATCCGCTGCATGATCGAGGAGCCGTTCACCGGATTCAAGGGTGAGCACATCCAGATGCCCGCCCGCAATGTCGTTCCCAAGCCGCTGCAGAAGCCGCACCCGCCGGTGTGGGTCGCCTGCACGCGACCGGCCAGCGTGCAGATGGCCGCCCAAAAGGCCATCGGCGCACTGAGTTTCGCCTATACCGGCCCCGGGCCGCTAGCCGAGCGGGTCAATGGCTACTACAAGGAGTTCGAGGAGAACGGCGTCCCCGTCACCCCGGCGATCAACCCGAACATCCTGGCCATCGGTGGTGACCTGTCGATGATGGTCGCCAAAACCGACGAGCAGGCGCTGCAGCGTCTCGGGCAGGGCGGCGGCTTCTTCTCGTTCGGAATCATGCATTACTACATGACAGGTGTGCACACCCCTGGGCGCACCGGAGTGTGGGACCGGTATCTGGAAGAGGTGGAAAAGGATCCGACGCTGGCCTACGGACCCGGCCGCGGCGCGATCGGTTCACCGGCCACCGTGCGCGAGTTCCTGCGGGGCTACGAAGAGAGCGGCGTCGACGAGATCATTCTGCTGCTCAACCCGCGCAGTCATGAAGGCACCATGGAGTCCATCGAGTTGATGGGCAAAGAGGTGTTGCCCGAATTCATCGAGCGTGAGGCGAAGGCGGTAGCCGACAAGGCCGCACGCCTGGCCCCAGTCATCGAAAAAATCGAAGCTCGCCGGCCGGAGTCCAGACCTTTTGAAATCCCGCCATTCGACGAAAACTACTCCTTCGGTGGCCTGCCGACCGGGCGCGGCGGTAAGTTCACCGCCAGCGAGATCCCCGAGGCCATGGCCGAGATCAACGAGGGCCGCGTGCAGGCGGCGCAGCGTCTCAAGGAGCAGGGCAAGTGATACGGAAACACGGCTGACCGTTGGACGAACTGTGGCGCTACGACGGCCGCCGTGCCGTGGTGACCGGATGTGCCTCTGGCATCGGCGCGCAGGTGGTACAGCAGCTCACCGAACTGGGCGCACACGTCGTCGGACTGGACAAACGCCGGCCCCCCTTCGCGCTCAACGACTTTCACGAAGTTGACCTGGCCGACCCGGCGTCGATCGACCAGGCCGTCGCGTCCATCGGTGGGCCAATCGATGCCCTGTTCAATGTCGCCGGTGTCTCATCGGGCATCGGCGACCCGCCGCTGATTGTCACCACCAACTTCCTGGGACTGCGCCACATCACTGAGGCGCTGATCCCGCAGATGGCCGCCGGCTCGGCGATCGTGAGCGTCTCGTCGCTCGCGGCATCGGGGTATCGCGATCACCTGCGACAGGTCGCTCCGCTGCTGAACACCGCCACGATGCAGGACGGCATTCAGTGGTGTGCCGCCAACCCCGACGCGCTGGGCAGCGGCTACCAATTGTCCAAGGAAGCAGTCATTCTCTACACCATGCGCAGTGTCACAGCTCTCGGCGCGCGCGGCATCCGGATCAACTGCACCGGTCCCGGCGTCACCGAAACGCCGATCCTCGACCAGTTGCGCACCGCATACGGACCTGAATTCCTCGACGACATCGCCAAGCCGCTGGGCCGGGTTTCGGATCCCGCCGAGCAGGCCGCCGTGCTGCTGTTTCTGAATAGTCCTGCGGCCGGTTATATTTCGGGTCAAGTCGTGTGGGTCGACGGCGGGAATGTCGGCGCGACGATAGCCCGCGACCTCCCGGAAGAACAGGAAGGAGTGGATCCGTGGCCAGCATGACCGACTTTCGCAAGGCCGCTCGCGATGTCAGCAACTGGGGCCGGTGGGGGGAGGACGACGAGCTGGGCACCCTCAACTTCATCACTGCCGAGAAGGTCCGCCAGGCCGCCGCGCTGGTCCGCCACGGCAAGGTGTTCCCGCTTGGGGTGGAGTTCGGCTCCTCAGGACCGCAGGGCGCCTTCGGGTTTCGGCACAACCCCATCCATGTGATGACCATCGACGGCGGGGACGCCGAAACACTGGCCCGCTACGGGCCGGGCTGGACTCAGAATCCGACCGCCGACCAGATGGGCAACTACCTGGTGGACAATCCGTTCCGCTTCAACGACGACATGATCATCATGCCGTTGCAGGCGGCCACCCAGTGGGACGCGTTTTCACACGTCTACTACGAGGACCAGCTCTACAACGGCTTCCCGGCCGGTTCGGTGACCAGCCTGGGTGCCTTTCACTGCGGCATCGACAAGGTGGACAGCAAGGGCATCACGTCGCGCGGGGTGCTGCTGGACCTGGTGCGCCACCGTGGCGCGGAGGTGTTCCTCGAACACGGAAACCCGATAACTCCCGAAGAACTCGACGACGTGGTTCGTGCGCAGGGAATGTCCTTGGAGCGCGGCGATATCGTGTTGGTCCGAACCGGTTGGTGGGCGAGGTTTCTCATGACGGGCAACAAGACCGAACCCTATGCCGGTCTGGATTGGCGATGCGCCCAGTGGCTGCACGATCACGAGATCGCCGCCATCGCCGCCGACAACCTGCAGGTCGAAGATCCGGTCTCGGGAATCGACGGCCTCTTCTTGCCTTTCCACTTGTTGTGCCTGCGCGACATGGGGCTGATGCTCGGCGAGTACTGGGACCTCACCGCGCTGGCCGCCGACTGTGCCGCCGACGGCGTGTACGAATTCCAGCTCATTGCGCCGCCTTTGCGGGTCGTCGGCGGCGTTGGCTCTCCGGTGAATCCGATCGCAATCAAGTGATCGGAGTGCAGCGCAGCACCGTCGAGGTCGACGGCCTGCAGACCAGCTACCTGGAAGCCGGCGACGGCGATCCGGTGGTCTTGCTGCACGGCGGCGAGTTCGGGGCCAGTGCCGAATTGGGCTGGGAACGCAACATCGCCGCGCTCGCAACGCAATACCGGGTGGTGGCGCCCGATCAACTCGGATTCGGGCAGAGCGCGAAGGTTATCGACTTCGTCAATAGCAGGGCGATGCGGATTCGCCATGTGGCCCGGTTATGCGGGCTTCTTGGCATCGACCGAGCGCACTTCGTCGGCAACTCGATGGGCGCGATCAATTTGCTCACCGACGCGACCTCGGAGGCACCGCTGTTGCCGATCCGCAGCATGGCGATCATCTGCGGCGGGGGAGAGATCCAGCAGAATCAGCACTTTGCGGCGTTGCAGGAGTACGACGCGAGCCGGCCGGCCATGCGGCGCATCGTCGAGGCGCTGTTCCATGACGCCGGCTATCCGGCCGACGAGGACTATGTGCGGCGGCGCTACGAGTCGAGTATTGCGCCCGGAGCGTGGGAAGCGGTGGCGGCGGCGCGTTTTCGCCGGCCCAATGCGGCGCCGGCGAGCATTGCGTCGAGTACGCGGCCCTATGCGCGAATTGCTGTTCCGGCGTTGATCATCGAGGGCGGCAATGACAAGTTGCTGCCCGACGGCTGGGCCGCGGAAATCGCCGCTCAGATACCCGGCGGGCGTTCGGTCGTGGTCGACGGCGCCGGGCATTGCCCGCAGATCGAGCGGTCCGGCGCCGTCAACGAGCTACTGCTGGACTTCTTCCGCCGTCACAGTGTGTAGTCGAGCCGGGTCATCATGCCGGCGTCCTGGTGATACGTGTTGTGGCAGTGCATAACCCACGTGCCGGGGTTGTCAGCCAACAGGACGACCTGGACCTTCTGCTTGGGTAGCACGATGACGGTGTCCTTGCGGGGGCCGAGTGTCCCGTCGGACTTGATCACCTGATAGGTGTGGCCGTGCAAATGAATTGGGTGCCACATCATCGTGGTGTTGTCGAACGTCAGGGTGGGACGCTGGCCCTCTCGTATGTGTAATGGTTTGGTGCTGCTGTAGGGCTCGCCGTTGATAGTCCAGTCGTACTTCGCCATGGTTCCGCCCAGTACGACCGGCAGGTCGAGGTTGGGTTCGGGCCGGCCCAGATTGACAGATGTTGCGGCGATGAAGGTTTCGACGGTACCCACCCGTTTGTTGAGTTCATTCGGGCGGAACTGCGGATCGGGCGCGCTGCCGGATCCGGTCGAAAGCAGCGCCCGGGCAACGGCGTTCTTGCCCTCGGCGGCCGCCACCAATGGAAAGACGCCGTCGCCGGCGGTCACGACGACGTCATAGCGCTCGGCCATGCCGATCAGTAGTGCGTCGACAGGGGTAGGGATGACCGGGTAACCGTCGGTGTGGGTGACCGTCATCGTGTGCCCGGCCAGCGCGACTCGAAACGCCGTGTCGGACCCGCTGTTGATGAAGCGGATGCGGATGCGCTGCCCGGGCTTGGCGTTAAATGTGGTGGGGGCGGCCGGAATCCGGCCGTTGACCAGATAGTACGGATACGCGATGTCGCCGGCGTCACCGCCGAGTAGGTCACTGGTGCCGACACCGCCCGGCATCCCGGGCATCCCCGGCATGCCTGTCGTTGAGGTCGGCGAGGCCGAAGTCGAAGTCGAAGTCGAAGTCGAGGTCGCTGAGGTTGAAGTCGAGGTAGGCGAGGCCGAGGTTGAAGTCGAGGTTGGGGTCGAGGTCGAGGTGGAAGTCGTGCTCGTCGGCGGCATGCTTTCGGTGGTCGGCTTGTTCGGCGAGGTCAGCTCGTCGTACCACTGCTGCGGACTCTTGCCGACTCCATCGGTCCAATCGTCAAGGATGACAATCCATTCGGCGTCGTAATGGCCCTGCTCCGTCGGATCGTCGACGATCACCGGGAGATAGAGTCCCATGTCGGCATCCAGCCCGGTGTGCGGATGAGCCCAGTACGTGCCCGCGTCCGGCACGGAGAATCGGTAGGTGAAGTCTTGACCGGCCCCGATGTTGGGAGTTGCCGGCTCGGCGCCGTCCATGTCGTTGCGCAACGCAATGCCGTGCCAATGCACCGACGTTGGATGGTCGAGCCGATTGCTCACCGACACGACCAGCTCATCGCCGACGGTCGCGCGGATCAGGGGTCCCGGGATCGCGTCGCCGTAGGCCAGCGTGTGGACGATCGGCCCACCCAGATCGACCACTGCCTGCTGCGGGGTCAAATGGGCGGTCACCGTGCGGCCACTGTGCGGCCGGGCCTCTTCGGCGGCGTCGATCGCAGCGGCCATTCGTGCGGCCGGTGACGGGGTCTTGTTTCGACTGCACGCCGCCAGCGCGAAGCCGCCGGCGATACCTGCGCCGATAAAGCCGCGCCTGCTGAGCTGTACTCCGCCGAAGGGGTTACCACTCGTTGGCAGTACCGGCATTAACCGCTCCTCGTTGTAAGTTGATTCGGCCCTGCGCTTTGTACCCTGCTAGGACATCGGGCATCGCGCAAGCGCAAGTCCACCTTTACAGGGTACCCCTCGGGGGTATACAGTGGCCGCCATGGCAAGCCGCCGGGTCTGGACACGAGCCGCGATCGTCGCGGTCGCGCTGGCCTGGGTGGTCGCCGTGATAGCCGCGCAGTGCTGGCTTCCGCAGATCCATCGACACGCGACGCACTCCGCTCACCCCCTGGTGACATCGGTGGGCAAGGAGTTCGCGGTCAACACCAACCATGCGCACCTGACGGACAACCCATCTTGCCCCAAGCAGTTTGCGACCGTGGTATTGCCGCGCCCGGCAGCCGAAACCAAGGCGGCCGCCGCCGTCGTGACTGCTACGGCTATCGCTGTGTTCGCCTTCCTGATCGCGCCGGCCGGGCGAGGCCCGCCCGCGGTGCTGTCGTCCATTCTTACCGGCCGAGACTTGTTGACTCTGTTCTGCCTGGCACGTCGCTGACCGGTCAGCGCCAAGCCCTGGTGGCCATTCACCACCGCTGGTGACCGCTGACCGACATCAACCTGCCGCGCATTCCCGCGCGCCCCGATGCAGAAGCGACGACAACATGAACAACCCACGCATCCTCATCCCCAACCGTTCCCACGTCACCTCGGTGCGGCCGCGTCCGGCCCGTGACCGGATCCGCGTCATCCCCGAGGGCTATCACCTCACCCCCGGACGCAATCGGCAACCGGGCACTATGGTCGGCAACACCCCGGTGCTCTGGGTCTCCGGCGAGTCAGGCCCGGTCGGCACCGCCGACAGTGGATTCTGGGCCAAGCTCGAAGGATTCAACCCCGGCGGGATGAAAGACCGTCCCGCGCTGCACATGGTGGACCGGGCCCGCGCCCGCGGCGACCTGCTCCCCGGCAGCGCCATCATCGAATCGACCAGCGGCACTTTGGGATTGGGCCTCGCGCTGGCCGGCAACGTGTACGGGCATCCGGTCACCCTGGTCACCGATCCGGGCCTGGAACCGATCATCGCGCGCATGCTGACCGCCTACGGCGCCCGTGTCGACATGGTCACCGAACCGCACCCGGTCGGCGGCTGGCAACAGGCCCGCAAGGACCGGGTGGCTGCGCTGATGGCTGCCGACCCCACCGCCTGGAACCCCAACCAATACGCCAATCCGGACAACGTCGACGCCTACCGGGGCCTGGCGCTGGAACTGGTAGAGCAGCTCGGGCGCATCGACGTCTTGGTGTGCTCGGTGGGCACCGGCGGTCATTCGGCCGGCGTGGCACGGGTGCTGCGGGAGTTCAACCCGCGCCTGCGGCTGATCGGCGTGGACACCATCGGGTCGACCATCTTCGGCCAACCCGCGACAAGCAGGCTGATGCGCGGCCTGGGCTCGAGCATCTATCCCGACAACGTGGACTACGGCGCGTTCAACGAGGTGCACTGGGTCGCACCTGCCGAGGCCGTCTGGGCGGCCCGGAACATGGCGGCCACCCACTACGCCAGCGGCGGATGGAGCGTCGGAGCCGTCGCTCTGGTTGCCGGATGGGCCGCCCGGACCTCCACGTCCGACACGACCATCGCCGCGATCTTCCCCGACGGCCCGCAGCGCTACTTCGACACCATCTACAACGACGACTACTGCAATGACCACGAATTGCTCGCCGGACCGCCGCCCGGCGAACCCGACGAGATCGCCTCTCCCTCAGCCGCGGTGGTTACCCGGTGGACTCGGACGACCACGGTGGTCAACCCGGCCAAGGCGGTGGCGTGATGGGCGTGGTTGCCGAGTTCCGCAGCTTCAACCGGGCCAGCCAGGTGCTGATGATCAACCAGTTCGGCATCAACATCGGCTTCTACATGCTGATGCCCTATCTGGCCGACTATTTGGCCGGCCCACTGGGCTTGGCTGCGTGGGCGGTGGGTCTGGTGCTGGGCGTACGCAATTTCGCCCAGCAGGGCATGTTCTTCGCCGGAGGCACCCTGGCCGATCGGTTCGGCTACAAGCCGTTGATCGTGGCGGGCTGCCTGATCCGCACCGGCGGATTTGCCCTGCTGGCCGTCGCACACTCCTTGCCCAGTCTGCTGATTGCCTCGGCGGCAACGGGTTTCGCGGGCGCCCTGTTCAACCCGGCCGTGCGCGCTTACGTTGCGGCCGACGCCGGGGAGCGCAAGGTCGAGGCGTTCGCGATGTTCAACATCTTCTACCAGTCCGGCATCCTGCTCGGGCCGCTGGTGGGACTGGCGTTGTTGGCGTTCGATTTTCGGATGACCGTGCTGGGCGCGGCGGCGGTGTTCGCGGTGCTGACGGTCGCGCAGCTGGTGGCGCTGCCGCAGCACACGGCCGAGTTGGGCAGCGAGAAGACCTCGATACTTCAGGATTGGCGAACGGTGGTGCGTAACCGGCCGTTCCTGTGGTTCGCGGCCGTCATGACCGGCGCATATGTGTTGTCGTTCCAGATATATCTCGCGCTGCCCATGCAGGCGTCCGTGTTGGTTCCAGGTCACCAATCCCTATTGGTGGCAGCGATGTTCGCGATATCGGGGTTGGTCGCCATCGCCGGGCAGCTGCGCCTCACCCGGTGGTTGGCCGCGCGGTTGGGAACCGGGCGAAGCCTGGCTGCCGGGGCGATGATCCTGGCGGCCGCCTTCGTGCCACTGTTGATAGTCCCGGACGGCCAGCGGTTCGGCACGTGGGCCGGGGTGGTGGCGTTGTTGCTGTCGGCGAGCTTGCTCGCCATCGCCTCTGCGGCGTTGTTCCCCTTCGAAATGCGCACGGTGGTCGCACTCGCCGGTGACCGGCTGGTGGGGACGCATTACGGGTTCTACAGCACCATCGTCGGGGTGGGAATCCTGGTCGGCAACCTCGCGGTGGGATCGCTGATGTCGGCGGCACACCGCCTGAACGCCGACGAACTCGTCTGGGGCGGTCTGGTGCTGGTGGGCTTGGCCACCGTTGCCGGGTTGCATCGGTTGGTCAACGGCTCGGTAACGATTTCGGCCGACTCTCGCCGCAATAGCCCGGCAGCCTGCACCGCATAGTTATGAAGAGCGCCAACGCGATTGAATTCGGGCAGCCACTCGGAGGTAAGACCAAATGGATTTCGGGGAATTGCCACCGGAGGTCAATTCCGCCCGGATGTACTCGGGCGCCGGCTCGGAGCCCATGGTGGTCGCTGCCGCGGCTTGGGATAAGTTGGCCGATGATCTGTATGCCACTGCGGCTCTTTACAATTCGACGCTCACGGCGCTGACCGACGACGGGTGGCAGGGTCCGGCTTCCGACGCGATGGTCGCCGCGGTCGCTCCCTACCTCGGCTGGCTGACCGGGACCGCAGCCCAGGCGCAGGCCATCGCCGGGCAGGCCAGGGCCGCCGCGAGCGCGTTCGAGAATGCGTGCGTCGCCACCGTGCCGCCGCCGGTTATCGACGAAAACCGTGCTCGCCTGGCATCTTTGATCAAAGGCAATGTGATCAGCCAAGATACGCCGGCCATCACCGCCCTCGAAGCCGACTACGGCGAGATGTGGGCGCAGGACGCGTCCGCGATGTATCGCTACGCGGGGGCCTCGGCATCCGCGGCGACGCTGGACCCGTTGCGGCCGCCGATGTCATGCGCAAACATTCCCGGGCCGACGGGACTGGACGCAGACGCGGACACACCAGACGCCCTGGCCCAAGCGATGTCCGGCATTCCCCAGGCGCTGCGAAGTCTCGGCAACCCCGTGCAGTCGGCGTCGTCGAGCGCGGCGATGACGAGCCTGCTTCGATTGCGGCCCTTCGTCTCGGCGATAGGGCCGTTCGCGGCGGCGATAAGTTCCCCGGCGAGCATGACGCCGTCGGGGACCTCGGCCGCGATGGCCGGCTCGCCCAAGCCCACGGTGCAGGCGGCGTGGGGCGCCAGTGTGGTGGTCGGCCGGTTGGTGGTGCCGCCCAGTTGGGGTGGTGCCGCGTTCGGCTCGCTGAGATCGATTGCCTAGTAACGATTCTCAGACGGCAGCGCCGCCACCGTCGACGTGCAGGGTCGACCCGGTGATGAAACTGGCGCGCGGCGAGCTGAGGAAAAGCACGGCCTCGGCGATCTCGGCGGCGTAGGCGGTGCGGCCCAGCGGGAGCGCCTTGCCGAGTTCTTCGTTGGTGTCGCCCCATTCGGCGGCGACGCCCGGCGTGCGAGTCGGGCCCGGCGCGACACTGTTCACCCGCACGCCACTCGACCCGAATTCGGCGGCCCAGGTGCGGGTCAGCGACTCCAAAGCGGCTTTGGAGGCGCTGTACCCGGATGCACCTGGAATCCCCTTGAACGCGGCCATGGTGGTGATGTTGACGATGCTGCCGCGCCGCCGCCGAACCATCCCCGGGACCAGGCCGGCGACCAGAAAGTAAGCGCCGCGCACGTTGGTGTCGAACATCGCCTCGAAGACGCCCATGTCCTGGTCAATGGTCAGCGCTGCGGGAAAGCTGGCGGCGTTGTTGACGATGATGTCGGCCTCACCGCACTGCTGCACAAGCGAATTCACCGATTCCGCATCGGCCATGTCGGCCTGGACGAACCGGGCCTTGCCGCCGATGGCATCGGCGGCTTCCTGGCCGCGGGCCTGGTTTCGGCCCGTGATGATGACCGTGGCTCCTTCGCTTGCCAGCAGACGCGCCGACTCCAGTCCGATGCCCGCCGTTGCGCCGGTGACCACCGCGGTGTGGTCGAGCAACTCCATGGCGCATTCCTAACGCGCAGCGCCGGATAGGTGTGCGGCGGCCCAGTCGCCGAAGCGGGTCTCGAAGATCGTGACGTCTTCACCTTCGACGGGAACGATGCTGCGCTCGTCGAGCACGGCGCCGTAGTAACGGGCCGTCGGGTCGGTCACCACCTGGCGCGAGTCGCCCGTGGCGCTGAACCGGTTGCGGATGAAGTCGTCCATTCCGAGTTTTTCCGGGCCGGCGATATTGATCACGCCGTTGACCGGTCGTCCGATCGCCGCGCGGGTGACGCCGGTAGCCACGTCCGCGGCGGCAATGGGCTGGAATGCACCGTGCGGCGCACGAACCGTGTCGCCTTCGGTCAGCGAATCGGCGATGCCGTCGACGAACTCGAAGAACTGGGTCGCGCGCACGATCGAATACTGCGCCCCGGATTCGGCGATCAGCTTTTCCTGGGCGACCTTGGCCCGCATGTAGCCACTTTCGGACGCGCGGTCGGCGCCGACGATCGAGAGCGCGACATGGTGTCGCACCCCGGCGGCCCGTTCGGCTTCCAGCAGGTTGCGCGTCGAGGTGGTGAAGAAGTTCAGCACGTCGTCGTCGGCCCAGGAGGGTGAGTTGGACACATCCACGACCGTGTCGACTCCGGCGACGGCGTCGGCAACACCTTCCCCGGTCACGGTGTTGACCCCCGAGCTCGGCGACGCCGGGACGGCCTCGTGTCCCAGTTCTGTGAGCATGGCGACAACCTGCGATCCGATGAGCCCACTGCCGCCGATGACTAATACCTTCATGACCTAGCCTTCCCCAAGGTTGCGCGATGAACTGGCCTTTCCAGCATCGCCCACGGGGCCGGTCGTGCGAACCCTTGAAAGTCCGTAGTCAGTCCGTAGTCGCCACGCCACGCAATTGCCGGCGCGACTTGATGCCCAGCTTCGCGAACACCTTCCTCAGGTGCCACTCCACGGTGTGGGTGCTGATGAACAACTGCGCCCCGATCTCGGGGTTGGTCAGTCCTTCGCCGGCCAGCTTGGCGATCTGCGCCTCCTGGGCCGTGAGCTCGCCGGCCGACACCACCGAGCGCTTGGTCACCTTCTGGCCGGTGACCAGCAGCTCGCGCCGGGCGCGCTCGGCGAAGGCTTCGGCACCCATGCGCGTGAACATCTCATGGGCGGTGTGCAACTGTTCACGGGCGTCGACGCGGCGATTGCAGCGGCGCAGCCATTCTCCGTAGAGCAGGCGGGCGCGGGCGAGGTGCACGGCGATCCGGGTCCGCCCGAGCTTGTCGATGGCCTCGCGGTAATCGCGTTCGGCCACCTGGTCGTGGGCCAGCAGGGCTCGGGAACGCGCCAAAACCCCTGCTGCCCAATCGGTTTCGCTGCTCAACGCCCGCTCTTCGAGCTGGCCGAGCGCATCGCGCGCCGCCTGCGGATCACCGCTTCGAACGCCGGCTTCGATCAGCTCGACGAGGCTCCAGCCGAACAGGCCCAAATCCTCGTCTTCACATGCCTGCCGGGCAGCACTGAAGGCGTCGTCGTAGCGGCCCAGGCCGTTGTACAACACGGCCTTGGCGTAACCCGTCAACCCGATTATTCGGCCCTCACCGCGGGCGACTCCGTCGGCAAACGCGGTCTGGATCAGGCTCACGGCGTCCGTCTCGACCCCGCGCAACGCCGCCAACAGCACCGAGTGGTATTTCAGCGGCGCGTAACCGGTTGCGGCCGTGATGGCGTTGGCCTCCTCGATCAATGCCGAAGCCGCGGCGAATTCGCCCGCCTGCGCGTGCACCCCCGCGCGGTAAACCAAGGCGAGCGGGAGCACGGCCAGTGCGCCCGCATCGCGGGCCAGCCGCACCGCGTGGGTGGCGAGTCGATGCCAGACGTCGTCGTCCCACAGTTCATGGGCCGCGGACTCCTGCACGATGGGAAAGGCCTGCCAGAACCAGCCCATGATGTCGCCGGCGCTCTGCTCGGCCTGCGCGTGGATGAGGCTTAGCGCCTCGCGCAGCGCCGACATACTGGCCGCGTGGCCGTCGGTAACGCGCAGTGTGATGCCGTCCAGCAGCAAATCGACCGGCCGGGCGGGTTTTGGCCCTGGCGGTGCCGAGCGGGCGGCCGTCGCCGTCATGGTAATACCGCCGTGCGGGCACAACCGGCCACCGAACAACGCGGCCCCGACGGCAGCCAGATACGTCTCCCGCGATTGCGCATCATCAAGTGCCTCAAGCTTTTTGGCGGCATCGAGCAGTCCGGCGGCGGAGTCGGAGACGGTCGGCGCGTCCGCTTCACCGCTGCGGCTGCGGGCGAAGGCGATCTGCGCGCGCAATTGCGCGACCGTGGCCCGCTGTAGCTCGTCGAGCGTCGCTGATTCTGCAATCGTCAACAGGTCGTCGGCGGCATCGAAGGCCGCCGCGTCGCGCTTGGCCTGGGCGGCGGCCAGTGCCCGAGCGCCGCGGCGAACGGGGTCCGCGGTCAGCTGGGTCGCGCGCTCCAGGAAGGCGGCCGCCGCGGCCACCCCGCCGCGGGCTTGCGCGCGTTCGGCGGAGTGCTCGAGTTGGCGGGCCACCGACTCGTCGGGCGCCGCGGCCGCGATGGCGAGGTGCCAGGCACGCCGGTCGGGATCGGACTCGGAATCGGTGGCCTCGGCCAGCGCGCGATGGGCACGCCGGCGTTGCATCAGGTCCGCGGCGCGGTATGCCGCCGAACGCACCAGGGGATGGCGGAACCGAACCCGGGTCCCGACGTCGATGAGTCCCGCGGCTTCGGCGCCCGACGCGGCATCGGGTGGGATTCCGAGGTTTTCGGCGGCACGCATCAGCAGCGCGGCATCACCGACCGGTTCCGCGGCGGCGGTAAGCAACAGCTGCTGGGTGTGGCTGGGCAGCGTTTGGATCCGGCGCAGGAACGTCTGCTCGATCTGCCCGGCCAGCGGTCGCGCATCCGGTGGCCCGAAACCTCCGGCCAACTCCTCGACGGTCAGGCCTTTCGGCAGTTCCAGCAGGGCCAACGGATTTCCCCGCGTCTCGGCGACGATGCGGTCGCGCACCTGGTTGTCCAGCCGGCCCAGGACGACCGAGTCCAGCAAGGCGCGCGCGTCGCCGGCGGCCAGGCCGGCGACGGTCAGCTCCGACAAGCCGGCGAGCTCGTCGGCCCGCCCGTTCTGGCAGCCGTCGCGCACCGCGAAGATCATGGCGACGGGCTCGGCGATCAGGCGGCGCGCGACGAACGCGAGTGTTTGAGCCGAGACGTGGTCGATCCACTGCGCGTCGTCGACGACAAAGATCAGCGGCCGGCGTTCGGCCGCGGCGCCGATCAACGTCAGGACCGCCAGCCCGACCAGAAATCGATCCGCCGGCGACCCGCCTTTGCGGCCGAACGCGACGTCCAGCGCGTCGCGCTGCGGAGGAGGCAGCGCATCACTGCAGTCCAGCAGTGGCGCGCAGAGTTGTTGCAACGCGGCAAACGCGAGCTCCATTTCGGACTCGACACCCGCAACCCGGGCCTTTTGAAAGCCCGATGCGTTCTCGAAAACGAAGTCAAGGAGCGCGGTCTTGCCGATGCCGGCCTCGCCGCGCAGCACGAGCACCTGGCTTTGACCGGAGCGGGCCAGCGACGTCAACCGTTGCAGGGCCGCGCATTCCGCGCGCCGGCCCCGTAAGGACAATGCTCGGTCTGTGTCGGTCACGATTGTGTTTTGACCTTACCCATTCCATCGTCGGCCGGCTTAAATCAACTGCTTGACTTAATGAGGCCATCGCCGATTAACTCGTCATGTGGTCGATGAAATGGCCGGCAAGGTTGCCGTCGTCACCGGCGGGGCCTCCGGGATCGGACGTGGCATCGTGGAGCGCTTCGTTGCCGAGGGCGCCCAGGTGATGATCGCCGACGTCGCGCAAGACCTCGGTGCCGGGCTGGCCACTGCGCTGGGACCCGACGCGATGTTCCGGCGCACCGATGTCTCCGACCCCGAACAGGTCGGCGCGCTGGTCGAAGCTGCCGTCGCGCAGTTCGGTGGCTTGCATGTCATGGTGAACAACGCCGGGATCTCGGGAACCATGCACAACCGATTTCTCGACGACGACCTGGCCGACTTCCACCGCATCATGGCGGTCAACGTGCTCGGCGTGATGGCGGGCACCCGGGATGCCGCCCGGCACATGGCTGCCAATGGCGGGGGATCGATCATCAACGTGAGCTCGATCGGCGGCATCCAGGCCGGCGGTGGTGTGATGACCTACCGAGCGTCGAAAGCGGCCGTCATCCAGTTCACCAAATGCGCGGCAATTGAGTTGGCGTACTACGAGATTCGGGTGAACGCCATCGCACCGGGCAATATCCCCACTCCGCTGCTGTCGAAGTCGGCGGCGAACCTTGATCCCGAGGACCTAGAGCGCTTCGAGGCCAGGATTCGTCAGACGATGCGCGACGACCGGCCCCTCAAGCGCGAGGGCACCCCCGACGACATCGCCGAGGCGGCGTTGTATTTCGCCAACGACCGGTCGCGTTACGTCACCGGGACCGTGCTGCCGGTGGACGGCGGCACGGTCGCGGGCAAGGTGATTCGGTCCCGCAAGCAGTAGGGCCGATACTGGCGCCATGAAGGGATTCAGTGGAAAGGTGGCCGCGGTCACCGGCGCCGGTTCGGGCATCGGGCGGGCTCTCGCGGTGGAACTGGCCAGGTCGGGTGCGCGGCTGGCGATCAGCGATGTCGACGCCGACGGGCTGCGCGAGACGGAGGAACTTGTCGCGAGCATCGGCGCGCAGGTCCGGTCGGATCGGCTCGACGTCGCCGAGCGGGCGGCGTTCCTCGCTTACGCCGACACCGTCAACGGGCACTTCGGGACGGTCAACCAGATCTACAACATCGCCGGCATCGCTTTTCTCGGCGACGTCGAAGTCAGCGGCTTCAAGGACATCGAGAAGGTGATGGACATCGACTTCTGGGGCGTGGTGAACGGGACGAAGGCGTTTTTGCCGCACCTGATCGCTTCGGGCGACGGGCACGTCGTCAACATGTCGAGCATGTTCGGGTTGTTCGGCGTGCCGGGGCAAGCCGCCTACAACTCGGCCAAGTTCGCGGTGCGCGGATTCACCGAGGCGCTGCGCCAGGAAATGGCCATTGCCGGCCGTCCCGTCGCCGTCACGGTCGTGCATCCGGGCTACGTCAAGACCGCGATCGCGCGCAATGCCGGGCACGCCGAGGGCGTGGATAAGGAATTCGGGGTTCAGTCGTTCAACAAGGTCGCCATCACCAGCCCCGAGAGCGCGGCGCGGATCATCCTCAAGGCGGTTCGCAAGAAGAAGGCACGCGTGGTGGTGGGCCCGGATGCCAGGGCCATCGAGTTGCTGGTGCGGGCTTTTCCCGCGGGGTATCAGCGGGTGGTCGGTCCCATGACGGCACGCTTCCAGCCGCGGGATGGCCGCCGAAAGTGACGCTGCAGTCGCGTTCGGCGCCGAGCGTGACTGTGGCGTGACGCTCGGCGCGAGGCGAGGCGAGGCGGCGAGGCGAGGGGAGAGGCGAGGCGACGCGGCGAGGATTTAAATCAATCGCTTGACTTAATACGCCATAGCGCGGTTGACTGGCGTAATGACCACACTCGGTCGGCCAGTGCGCAGCGAGCGGGCCAATTCCACCCAGGAGGCAATCCTGGTGGCCGCCGAGCGGCTGTTCGCCGAACACGGCGTGTTCGCGGTGTCCAACAGGCAGGTGAGCGAGGCCGCCGGGCAGGGCAACAACGCCGCGGTCGGCTATCACTTCGGCACCAAGGCCGATCTGGTCCGCGCGATCGAGCACAAGCACCGCGGGCCCGTTGAGGAGCTGCGCGAACAAATGGTGGGCGCGCTGCCCGAATCGGCGCAGATGCGGGATTGGGTGGCCTGTCTGGTGCGGCCGCTCACCGACCATTTAGCGGCGCTGGGCAACCCCACCTGGTATGCGCGTTTTGCCGCGCAGGCAATGACCGATCCCGCCTACCAGAACATCATCGTCAAGGATGCGCTCAGCTCGCCGTCGTTGGTTCAGGTCATCGACGGCATCAACAGCTGCCTGCCCGATCTGCCGGTCGATGTCCGCTTCGAGCGAAACATCATGGCCCGCAACTTGTTAATGCATACCTGCGCAGACCTCGAGCGCGCGCTCGCGACGGGCACTTCGGCGCCTCGGCGTTCATGGCGGACCGCGGCGACGGGCCTCATCGACGCGATCGTGGGCCTGTGGCTGGCGCCGGTGACCCCACCGGAGTGAATGGACCTCGAAGATGAAAGTGACTGTCAACCAAGACATCTGCGCATCATCCGGCAATTGCGTCATGAACGCTCCGGAAATCTTCGACCAGCGCGACGAGGACGGCGTCGTGGTGCTGCTCAACGACCATCCGCCGGCCGAACATGCCGAAGGCGCCCGCAGAGCTGCCGCCCTGTGTCCGGCGATGGCGATCCAGATCGAGGAGTGAGGCGTGTCCGACACACTGGCGACAACCACAACCGGCATCCCGGAGTACCCGATGGCCCGCGCGGCGGGCTGCCCCTTCGCCCCACCGCCGGACGTCATGTCACTGGCAGAAGCCAAGCCGCTCAGCCGAGTCCGGATTTGGGACGGCAGCACGCCGTGGCTCATCACCGGCTACGAGGAATGCCGTGAGCTGTTCTCCGATTCCCGGGTCAGCGTGGACGACCGGACGCCCGGATTTCCACACTGGAACGCGGGCATGCTGTCCACGGTGCACAAGCGGCCGCGTTCGGTGTTCACCGCGGACGGCGAAGAGCACACCCGATTCCGGCGCATGTTGTCAAAACCGTTCACCTTCAAGCGAGTTGAAGGCCTGCGCCCGACCATCCAAGAGATCACTAACGACCACATCGACGCGATGCTGGCCGGACCGCAGCCGGCCGACATCGTCACCGCACTGGCGCTGCCGGTGCCGTCGCTGGTGATCAGCGAGCTGTTGGGGGTGCCCTACCAGGACGCCGAGATGTTCCAGCATCACGCCAACGTGGGCCTGGCCCGCTACGCCACCGGCGAGGACACCGTCAAAGGCGCGACGAGTCTGCACAAGTACCTCGCTGCGCTGGTCGAGGCCAAGATGGAGACGCCAGCAGAAGACGCCGTCTCCGATCTGGCCGAGCGGGTCAAGGCCGGCGAACTAAGCGTCAAGGAGGCTGCGCAACTCAGTACCGGCCTGCTGATCGCCGGGCACGAGACCACTGCCAACATGATCGGCCTGGGAGTGCTTGCGCTGCTGGAAAATCCGGACCAGGCCGCTGTCCTGCGCGAGGCCGAAGACCCCAAGATCGTCGCCAACGCGGTCGAAGAACTACTGCGCTACCTCAGCATCATCCAGAACGGCCAGCGCCGCGTGGCGCTCGAAGACATCCGCATCGCCGGCGAAACGATCTACGCCGGCGACGGCATCATCATCGACCTGGCGCCGGCCAACTGGGATCCCGACGCCTTCACCGAACCCGACCGGTTGTACCTGCATCGCTCGGGGGCCGACCGCAACGTCGCATTCGGCTACGGCCGGCACCAATGTGTGGGCCAGCAGTTGGCCCGCGCCGAACTGCAGATCGTCTACCGCACGCTGTTGCGCCGCGTTCCCACGCTGGCCCTGGCCGTACCAGTCGCCGACATTCCGTTCAAGCACGACCGGCTCGCGTACGGAGTGTACGAGCTGCCGGTCACCTGGTGAGCACCTTCGAAAACGCCGATCCGAATGGAGGGGCCGTCATGTCGACGCCGACCGTTTCGCTCTACCCGCCCGAAGGCTTTGGCGCACCGAAGGATCGCCGCGGTCACGCCGACGGCAGTGACGTCGGTTTGCCCGAAGGGACCGTCGTCTTCTCCGCGGACAACCACATCTCCCTGGCCGCCGACATCTTCTACGAACGGTTTCCCGACGAACTCAAGGAGAAGGCGCCGCGCATCTGGTACGAGGACGGCGCCTACCAAGTGGGGCGCAAGGGGCAGTCGTTCCTGCCGGGTGACTTCAGCGCCGTGCTCATGCAGTACGACGACCTGCCCGGAGCTGCCAGCACCAACATCGAGGCCCGCATCCAGGAACTGCACGAGGACGGCGTCGACAAGGAACTCGCCTTCCCCAATGCGGTGCTGGCGTTATTTCACTACCCGGACAAGAAACTTCGCGAACTCGCGTTCCGCATTTACAACGAATACCTCGCCGAACTCCAGGAACGGTCCAACGGGCACTTCTACGGCGCCGGACTGATCAACTGGTGGGATCCGGAAGGAACCCGCCGGACACTGGAAGAGCTGAAGTCGTTGAGGCTCAAGACGTTTCTGATGCCGCTCAACCCGGGTAAGGATGACGAGGGTAATCCGATCGACTACGCCAGCACCACCATGAGCGCGGTGTGGGACGAGATCGAGGCCTCCGGCGTTCCGGTCACCCACCACATCGGAGAGACCCCGCCCAAGAGTCCGTGCGAATTCAACAGTGTGGTCGTGGGCATGATGATCAACATCGACGGCTTCCGGGAGACGTTCTCCAAGTACATCTTCGGCGGCATCCTCGATCAGCACCCGGCGCTGCGCATCGGCTGGTTCGAGGGCGGAATCGCCTGGGTGCCTTGGGCTTTGCAGGATGCCGAACACCTGGTGGCGTCGTATCAGCACATGTTCAACCGGCCGCTCGAGCACGACGTGCGCTACTACTGGGACAAGCACATGAGCGCCTCGTTCATGGTCGATCCGCTGGGGCTGGAGCTGATCGACCGGATCGGGGTCGGCAAGGTCATGTGGTCGTCGGATTACCCGCACAACGAAAGCACCTACGGCTACTCCGAAAAGTCCTTGGCCGCGGTCGTCAACGCCGTCGGGCCGGAGAACGCCGCGCGGATAGTCAGCGGAAACATCACCGAATTCCTGGGACTGTGACCACTTTTGCGCAAGCGATTCCGGAGACTCCGGATCTGAGCCGCATGCGCCGGGAGACCGGCGCCCGGCTGCGGACCGCCATGGCCGAACGCGGTATTGATGCAATGGTGCTGCTGGGCAATAACGCCGTGGTGTATGCCACCGGAACAAGTTGGCCACTGGGCGATGCCGGGCTGTCCCATGTCGAGCGGCCGGTGGCCGTGGTGCTGGCCGATGATGAGTGGCCGCACCTGTTTCTGCCGTTTCGGGAGGGTGTGGCGCACGAGTCGGACTTGCCCGCCGATCACCTGCACGGACCCGTCTATCTCGAATTCGACGAAGGCGTGGACAATTTCGGGCGCCGACTGGCAGATCTGATCCCCGGCGGTGCGGCGATCGCGGTCGACGAACTCACTGGCGCCATGTCGCGGGCCCGAAAAGTATTGTTCGGCAACGGTTCTCCATCGGATGCCACTGCCGTCGTCAGCGCCGCCAAGGTGATCAAGACGCCCGACGAACTGGCCTGCATCCGCACGGCGGTGCGGATCACCGACGAGGCCATGGTGGAAGTCCACCGGGCACTGGCGCCGGGCATCCGCCAGATCGACCTGTCCGCACGGTTTCTGCGCCGGGCGTTCGAGTTGGGCGCCACGGCCAGCATGCTCGAGCCGATCTGGCAGGTGATGCCGCACAGCAAGGCCGAGGGCGTATGGACCACACACGGCGACCTGGCGCTGCCGTTGCTCACCACCGAACGGGAACTGGCCGAGGGCGACGTGCTGTGGACCGACGTCAGCATCACCTACCGCGGCTACTGTTCGGACTTCGGCCGAACCTGGATCGTCGGGCGCGATCCCACCCCGCGGCAGCAGGCGCAGTTCGACAAATGGCACGAGATCATGTCCGCGGTCGTGGGCGTGGCCCGTGCGGGCGTTACGGCCGCGGATCTAGGTCGCGCCGCGACCGCGGCCAATGGCGGCGCCAAGCCGTGGCTGCCACACTTCTACCTGGGCCACGGCATCGGCGTGAACGCCGCCGAAATGCCGATGATCGGGACGGATCTCGGCGAGGAGTTCGACGAGAACTTCGTCCTGCAACCGGGCATGGTGTTGGTGCTGGAGCCGGTGGTGTGGGAAGACGGGACCGGCGGCTACCGCAGCGAAGAAGTACTGGTGATCACCGAGGAAGGCGCGACACGGTTGACCAACTACCCCTATGACCCATATGTCAGTTGACGTCTGTCCCGACGATCGCGCGCTGCGCTGCGGGCGACGGCAACGGGCGCTCGACCAGATGGCGGCCCACGATCTCGACATCCTGGTGCTCGGCCGCCAGGCCAACGTCCGATACGTCACCGGAGCGCCGCAACTGTGGGTCGCCGGGACGCGGCCGTTCGGCCCGAGCTGCGTCCTGGTGCGGGATACCGGTGCGCTTCATCTGCTCAGCACCTGGGACGAAGGGGTGCCCGAAGACATTCCGCACGAGAACCTTTACGGCATCACCTGGAACCCGGCCAACACGATCGCGGCGCTCAAGCGGATTCAGGGTGCGGCCACCGCGCTGCGCGTCGGAACCGATGCGCTGTCACCGGTTTTCGCCGAACTGTTGCCGGCGGCGTTTCCCAGCGCCGAACTCGTCGACGGGGAACTGGCCATGCGCGCAGCCCGGCGGATCAAGACCGACGAGGAAATCGGCGCGCTGCGTGCGGCGATCGCGGTGGCCGAAAAGGGCTTAGCCGCAGCGGTATCCGAACTGCGGTCCGGGGTAAGCGAACAAACGTTGGCCGGGGTCCTGTTAGAGGCACTGGCGGCCGGCGGGGTGAGCACCCCGGCGAATCAGGATGTCGCCTGGGTGACTTCGCGCGAGCATCCATGGCGGCGCTGCGGCGGCGACGGCCGGGTCCAGCCCGGCGACCTGGTGGCCTTCTCGGCCGGCGTCCTGGCCGGGGGCTACATCGGGGAAGTCGGCCGCACCCTGCCGGTCGGGGACGCCGCGGGAGCGGGTTCCCTATACCGACGCTGGGATAGCTTGTGGGCCAGGCTGATAGCGGCCTGCGGGCCGGGTGCCGTCGCCGCTGATCTGCTCGCCGCCTACGGCGCGGCGGGGGAGCCGGCGCCGCCGATGCCGGTGGCCCGCGGGCTGGGTATGGGCTTCGACCCGCCCGTCATCTCAGCGGAGCTGCCGCAGACGGCGGCCGGCGAACGGCTGGCGCCTGGAATGGTCCTCGCGGTCACGGGCTATGTGTGGGAGCGGGGAATCGGCGCGGTGTTCGGGCGCGAGGCTGTTCTGATCACCGAAGGCGGTCCCGAAGTGCTGACCAGCAGCCCGTTCTGGCAGGCGTGAGTGCCCCAATCTCAGGTCGAACCGCCGCTGACCGGCTATACCGTCGTTTCGACCTCTCCAGCGCAATAGCGGCCGCCTGGACAGCTGGATCGCAGCGCTGATGACATCGTGGCAGCGCTGTGGCGTGTGGGCGTGCCGGTGGCCAAGGTGATGCAGCCGCATCGGCAGACAGAGTTGGCCCAGCTGGAATCGCGCGGCTTTTTGGAAACGGTCGGAAGGCCCGGTCAACGGCCCGGCTAGGCTCAGCACCGTGCCGATGCGCTTCTCCGGTGGTCCGTGCCGGTTCTACACTCAGCCCGCACCACTGCTGGGACAGCACAATCACGAGCTGTTGACCGAGCTGGGCGTGACCGCCGCGCAGATCGCCGAACTAGCAGCCGAGGGCGTCATCGGCCACGCACCGGCCGGGTACGGGGTCACCTGATCATGCCCATCGGGCCTGAACGCATTCTGCTCACCGACCGAGTCGCCGTGGTGACCGGTGGCGGCTCGGGTATTGGGCGCGGCATCGCTGCGGGCCTCGCGGCCTTCGGCGCCTCGGTGGCCATATGGGAGCGGGACCCCGAAAGCTGTGCACAGGCGGCGGAACCCCTTGGCGCCCTGGCTATCACCGCCGACGTCCGGGACGGCGGCCAAGTCGACGCGGCCCTGCAACGCACCCTGGCCGAACTCGGTCCGGTCACGATCCTGGTGAACAACGCCGGCGGCGTGTTCTCGTCGCCGCTGCTGGAAACCACCGAGAACGGGTGGGATGCGCTCTACCGCGCCAACTTACGGCATGTGCTGTTGTGTACCCAGCGTGTCGCGCGGCAACTGGTCAGCGCCCAGACGCCCGGCAGCATCATCAACCTGGCATCGATCGAAGGTGCCCGTGCCGCACCGGGTTACGCCGCGTACGCCGCAGCCAAGGCCGGCGTCATCAACTACACCAAGACCGCAGCGCTGGAACTGGCCACCCATGGCATACGTGTCAACGCCATAGCACCCGACATCACATTGACCGAGGGACTGCTACAGCTTGGCGGCGATGCGGCGCTGGCCGGTGTGGGTAATGTCGTCCCACTGGGACGGGCCGGCCATGTTGACGAAATCGCCGGCACCGCCGTATTTCTCGCCTCGGACATGTCGAGCTACATCACTGGACAGACGATCCACGTCGACGGTGGAACGCACGCCGCGGGCGGCTGGCATCACAATCCGCAGACCGGGGAATACCAACTCGGGCCCAGGTAGCATCACGCCGGCGTCAGCGCCGGTGTGTTCGTGGCGGTCTTGGCGGCCGGTGCCCGGTTGGGAGTGCGGACGTACACGAACCAGGTGATCGCGGCGCACAGTACGTAGAAGCCCAGGAACACCCAGAACGCCGTCGTCGCAGACTTCGCGGGCGACAGATACGACGCCCGCAGCACGATGTTGATGCCGACGCCGCCGAGCGCGCCGATGGCCCCGGCGATCCCGATCAACGCACCCGACATCCGCCGCGACCAGGCGGCCTTCTCGGCGGGGCCGCAACCGTCCAGGCTCTGTGCCTTGGCGTCCAGGACCGAGGGGATCATCTTGTATACCGACCCGTTGCCGATTCCCGACACGATGAACAGCGCGACGAAACCGGCCACGTAGGCAGTGAGCATTCCGCCGGACAGCGCGCTATGCGTGGCGTCGCCCATCTCGCCGAAGGCGACGAGCCAGCCGGCCGCGGCGATCATCGCGACGAACGTGTATAGCGTGACCCTGCTGCCGCCGATGCGGTCCGACAGCCAGCCACCCATCGGCCGGGCGATGGAGCCCAGCAGCGGGCCGATGAAGGCGATCTGCGCGGCGTGCAGCGCCGCCTGGGCCGTCATCGCCGGGGTGATCGTGGCGCCGTGGCTGAGGTTGGCCAGAAAGCTTATTTGCAGCACCTGCCCGAACGCGAAGGAATAGCCGATGAACGATCCGAAGGTGCCGATGTACAGCAACGCGATCAGCCACGAGTCGCGGTAGCGCATCACGTCCATCATGGACCGGCCGTCGGTGCGCTGACTGGACAGGTTGTCCATGAACAGTGCGGCGCCGACCGCTGCGACCGACAGCAGCACCAGATACACCGCGCACACCCAATGCGGGGAGCGGTTGCCAGCCAGGGCGATCACCATCAGTCCGACCAGCTGGATCGTCGCCACGCCGACGTTGCCGCCGCCGGCATTGAGGCCCAGGGCCCATCCCTTGAGCCGTTGCGGGTAGAACGCGTTGATATTGGTCATCGACGAGGCGAAGTTGCCGCCGCCGAACCCGGCGACCGCCGCGACAACCAGATATGTGGCGTAGGACGTGCCGGGATGTGCCATGAAATACAGCGTCAATATCGTTGGGACCGCGAGTGCCAGCGCCGCGAACATGGTCCAGTTGCGGCCGCCGAACCTGGTGACCGCGAAGGTGTAGGGCAGCCGCAGGAACGCCCCGACCAGTGTCGGCATCGCCACCAGAAAGAACTTCCCGGCGACGTCGATGTGGTAGACGTTCTGCGGCATGAACAGGACCATCACCGACCAGATCGACCAGACGGAGAACCCGACGTGTTCGGCCACGATCGACCAGATCAGGTTGCGGCGCGCGATCTTCGCGCCGCCGTTGTTCCAGGCGTCGACGTCTTCGGCGTCCCAGTCTTCGATGGTGTGTTGGCGCACCTGTATTGGCATGCCATCACAGTAGGAATGTGTTGTTGCCGCAACGATTCCCGTGATGACCCGTGTGCTACAACCTGATCACAAACGCGATTTGCGGCCGGTGAGCTGTCGGTGCACTGCTCGTTACACCCAGCGGCTGCGGGCCGGAGGTGCCTCGGGCGCTGCCCACGCTCTCGCGTATCGGTTGCCTGATGCCTTCTGCGGATCCCGGCTGCGGTAGACGAGATCGGGACGCGTCAGGTATCCGATCGGCGCACTGAACATGTGCACCAGCCGGGTGTAAGGCCAAATGCCAAGCAGCACAAGCACTATAAACGCGTGCAACTGAAACGTCCACGGCGCCTCAGCCATCAGATCCACCGCCGGATGCAGCGAAAACAAGCTGCGGAACCACGGCGAAACGGTATCGCGGTAGTTGTAGCGGGCGAACACGTTGGTCAGCGTATTGAGCATCCCGGTCACCAGCGCGCCGGCCAGCAGCAAGTACATCAGCCTGTCGCTGCGGGACGTCGCCTGACGCACCGCGGGCACCGTAACACGCCGGTAAAGCAGGATTCCCAGGCCGGCAACTACGGCGAAACCCGCAAGTGAACCCATCGTCACGGCCGCCAAATGGTAAGCGGTCTCGGTGATTCCGGCCGCGGAGGTCCACTTTTGCGGAACGAGCAGACCCACCACGTGGCCACCGAACACGCCGAGCAGGCCGAAGTGGAACAGCGGGCTGCCTAGGCGCAGCAGCCGGCTCTCGTGTACCTGTGACGATCGCGTGGTCCAGCCGAACTGATCGGTGCGATAGCGCCAGATATGCCCCAGCACAAACGAAGTCAGCGCAATGTAAGGGGCGATCATCCACAGCAGGCCGGTCATCGACGACCGCCGGCGGTGAGCGGGTCCATCGCGAACGGTTCCAGGCCGACGTCCTCGCCGGGCGGGCCCTGTGCGGCCAACTCGGCAATCCGCCGGCGGTCCGCGGTGCTGATCGGCGGCAGCGTGGACAAGACCGCCGCCAGCACATCGGCATAGCTAGATTCACTGTCTACCAGCGATAGCCGCAACAGCTCCAGAACCGGGACATGCTCGCCGAGCAACCGCCGCCCCTGCGAATAGTCGATCGTGGCGGCGAATTCGAGAACCAGCGGCAGGTAATCGGGTAGTTCGCCATCGCCCAGCTGTATCCCGGCCTGGCGGTAAGCGTGCTTGAACCGCAGCAATGCCATGCCGCGCTTGCGGGTATCGCCGTATGCGTAGTAGGTCAGGTGCAGCGTGGCGCGGCGACGCATGTCGAAGGTTTCGACGTAGCGGGCGGCGAGCTGTAGCTGATCTGCGCTGCGGATCTCACCTAGGAAGCCCAGCAAGGGCGCGCCGACCGATATGGGCAATTCCGTTGTCGCAGCGACGAGTTGATCGGCCATTGCGAGCATCTGCTGTGCGGGGTAGTCCAGCAGCAGCGCGGCTATGCGCCATACCAGTCGCTGGTCGCGCTCGGGCAGCCCAATGCTGTCGGTGCGGCCCTTGCGGGTCAGCGTTTTCATTTGGTGGGCACCAGCCCGTCGGTACTCTTGCCGTCCCAGTTGAGCAGGTTGCGGGCCTTGCCGGAATGGCCGTTGCCGGTGCCGGAATGGCCGTTGCCGTTGGTGAGATGGAACTTATCGGCCATGGCGTCGAACGCCGTCATCCCGGGCCCGCCATCGCTGTCGAGACTGCATCCGGTGGCCAGCGCGTCGAGCCGGTGCGCGTCCGAACCCGCGCCGTTGGGAATGACATAGCGGTCGGCGTACTTGGCGATCGCCAGCAGCCGGTACATCGATTCGATCTCCTCGCCACGCAGCTGCACCGACGCCGGGATCGTGTCGTCGAATTCCTCACCCAGGCTGGCCGCCCGCATGTACGACCGCATCGCCGCAAGCCGTTGCAGCGCAAGGCGAACCGGCCCGACGTCGCCCGCGGTGAACAGCTCGGCCAGGTATTCGATCGGTACCCGCAGCGCGTCGATGGCGCCGAACAAGTTGTTCTTGTTCTCGCCGTCGTGGCCCGTCTTGGCCAGCACATCGACGACGGGGGACAGCGGCGGGATGTACCAGACCATGGGCATGGTGCGGTACTCGGGGTGCAGCGGCAGCGCCAGCTGATAGTCGACGATGAGCCGGTATACCGGCGAATTCTGTGCTGCCTCAATCCATTCGGTGGAGATCCCGGCGCGCTCGGCCTCGGCGACCACCCGTGGGTCGTGCGGGTTCAGGAAGACACCCAGTTGCGCGGGATACAGGTCCTGCTCGTCTGGTACCGACGCCGCGGCCGTCACGGCATCGGCGTCGTACAGCAGCACCCCGATGTAGCGCAGCCGCCCGACACACGTCTCCGAGCACACCGTCGGAATGCCCACCTCCACCCGTGGGTAGCAGAAGGTGCACTTCTCGGCCTTGCCCGTCTTGTGGTTGAAGTAGATCTTCTTGTAGGGGCAGCCGGTGACGCATTGCCGCCAACCGCGACACCGGTCCTGATCGACCAGCACGATGCCGTCCTCGCTGCGCTTGTAGATCGCGCCGGACGGGCAGGAGGCGGCACAGGCGGGGTTGAGGCAGTGCTCGCAGATGCGGGGCAGGTAGAACATGAACGTCTGCTCGAACTCGAGCTTGACCTTGTCGGATATGTTGGCCAGCAATGGATCCCGGCCCACCTGATCGGGGCCGCCGCCGAGGTCGTCGTCCCAGTTGGCGCCCCAGGTCACCTTGGTGTCCTGTCCGGTGATCAGTGACTTGGGGCGGGCCACCGGAGTGGTGTCCATCGCCGGGGCGGCAAGCAGGTTCTCGTAGTCGTAGGTCCACGGGTCGTAGTAGTCCGACACCGTCGGCAGGTCCGGATTGGCGAAGATGTTCAACAGCCGGCGCAACTTCGACCCGGATTTCAGCGTCAGCTTCCCGCGCTTGTTGAGCGTCCAGCCGCCCTTCCACTTCTCCTGATCCTGATAGCCGCGCGGATATCCCTGTCCGGGGCGGGTTTCCACGTTGTTGAACCAGGCGTACTCCATGCCGCCGCGGTTGGTCCAGGCCTGTTTGCAGGTGACGCTGCAGGTGTGGCAGCCGATGCACTTGTCGAGGTTCATCACCATCGCGAGTTGGGCCATGACTCTCATCGTCAGTACTCCACTTCCTGCGAGCGTCGCCTGATCGTGGTGACCTCGTCGCGCTGGTTTCCGGTGGGGCCGTGGTAGTTCAGGGCGAAGGACTGCTGGGCGTAGCCGCCGATCAAGTGAGACGGCTTGATCATGATCCGGGTCAGCGCGTTGTGGATACCGCCGCGCTTGCCGGTCTTCTCGGTACGGGGCACGTCCACCGCCTTGTCCTGCGCGTGGTACATGAACACCAGTCCCTCGGGCATCCGGTGGCTGACGATCGCCCGCGCATTGACCACACCGTTGCGATTGGTGCATTCGATCCAGTCGTTGTCCTGGACGCCGATCTTCGCCGCGTCGACGTCGGACATCCAAATCGCCTGTCCGCCACGGGAAAGTGTGAGCATGTACAGGTTGTCCTGGTATGCGGAGTGGATCGACCACTTGGAGTGCGGAGTCAGGTAGCGCACCGTGATCCCGCCGCTGGTGTCACCAACCGCCGGCTCGTTGAACAGCGCCGTCATGTCCAGCGGTGGCCGGAAGATTGGCAACTGCTCGCCGAGTTCGCTCATCCAGTCGTGATCGAGGTAGAAGTGCTGGCGGCCGGTCAGCGTGTGCCACGGCTTGAGGCGTTCGGTGTTGATCGTGAACGGTGAATACCGCCGGCCTCCGGTCTCCGACCCGGACCACTCCGGTGAGGTGTTCACCGGAACCGGGCGAGACTGTGTGTCGGCGAAGCTGATTCGCCGCCCTTCGTTCTCTTTCGCGAGGTCGGCCAGTTCGATGCCGGTGCGACGCTGCAGCGCCTCGAAGCCCTCGACGGCCAGGCGCCCGTTCGTCGTTCCGGACAACGCCAGGATCGCCTCGGCGGCGTGAATGTCCTTGGTGAGCAACGGTCGTCCCGCAGCCGCTCCGGACAGCGCCGTACCGTTGACGCCGCGCAGATACTCGACCTCCGCCTCGGGATGCGTGGTGACTCCCTTGACGGTGAGGCCGACCGTTTCGACCATCGGCCCCAGCGCCGCCATCTTCTCGGCGATCGCCGGGTAGTCTCGTTCGACCACAACCAGGCGCGGCATGGTCCGGCCCGGAATCGGCTCGCATTCACCGGCTTTCCAGTCCAGCACTCGTCCGCCCGGTTGTGCGGTCGCGTCTGCGCTGTCGTGTTGCAACGGCACCGCGACGATGTCTTTGCGCTTCCCCAGGTGCTTTTCGGCCAGCCAGGAAAAGCCGCGGGCGATTCGGTGGAACGCCTCGAAGTCGGTCTTGGTTTCCCAGGGCGGCGAGATGGCCGGCGAGAACGCGTGCACGAACGGGTGCATGTCGGTGCTGGACAGATCGTGCTTCTCATACCAAGTGGCGGCGGGAAGGACGATATCGGAAAACAGTGTGGTGCTGGTGTTCCGGAAGTCCAGCGATAACAACAGGTCCAGCTTTCCGGCCGGCGCCTCGTCACGCCAGCGCACCTCTTGTGGACGCACCGCGTCCATATCGCGTGCGGCGACGTTGGAATCGGTACCCAGCAGGTGTTTGAGGAAGTACTCGTTGCCCTTCGCCGACGAGCCGAGCAGGTTGGAGCGCCAGACGGTAAGGCAGCGCGGGAAGTTCTCCGGGGCATCCGGGTCTTCGCACGCGAACGAAAGGTGGCCGGACTTCAGCCCGTCCACGACGTGCGCCGGTGCATCCTTGCCCAGCCGATCGGCCTCGTCGGCCAGATCCAGCGGGTTGCGGTTGAACGTGGGATAGCTCGGCATCCAGCCCAGCCGGCTGGCCAGCGCGATATTGTCGGCCGCGGTGCGTCCGGTGAACCGGCCCTCGGCCAGCGGGGAGGCCATCACCTCCGAAGTGAACGGGTCATAGCGCCACTGGTCGGTCGACAGATACCAGAACACCGTGCCCTGCATCTGCCGCGGCGGCCGCTGCCAATCCAACCCGAAAGCCAGCGTCGACCATCCGGTTACCGGCCGGCACTTCTCCTGGCCGACGTAATGCGCCCAGCCGCCGCCGTTTACCCCCTGGCAGCCGGTCAGCATCACCAGCGTGAGGAACGAGCGATAGATCTGGTCGGAGTGGAACCAGTGGTTGGTGCCAGCGCCCATCAGGATCATCGACCGGCCGCGGGAGCGTTGCGCGTTGTCGGCGAATTCCCGCGCGATCCGTTCGGCCGCCTGGGCGGGTACGCCGGTGATCGGTTCCTGCCAGGCCGGGGTGTACGGGTGGTCAGCGTCGTCGTAGTCCGCCGGCCACTCGCCGGGCAGGCCGGAGCGGTGCACGCCGTACTGCGCGAGCAGCAGATCGAAGACGGTCGTAACCCGTTGACCGGCAATGATTCTCGTCGGAACACCGCGCGTTAAGATGCCGGGCCGGTCGCCGTCGAACCGCGGCAATTGCACCGCCGTCACGTTGCTGCCAGTGCCGTGCAGGGTCAGCAATGGGTCCACGCCGTGCAGGTCGAGGTTCCAATTGCCCTCACCGGATGCGGTGAACCGGTGTCCCAGTGAACCGTTCGGTACCACCGGGTTGCCCTGGGCGTTGAGTAGCACCGTCTTGGATGCCGCGCCTTCGCCGCTGTCGCCGAGGTCGGTTGCGGTAAGGAACTTTCCGGGTAGCCATCGTCCGTCGCGCTCGGTCAGCGTCACCAGGAACGGTAGGTCGGTGTACTTCTTCACATAGTCGGTGAAGTAGGGGGTCGTGCGTTCGACGAAGAATTCCTTGAGGATCACGTGGCCCATCGACATCGCCAGCGCGGCGTCGGTGCCCGGCCGCGCCGGCAGCCACTCGTCGGCGAACTTCGTATTGTCCGCGTAGTCAGGTGAGACCACGACGACCTTCTGGCCGCGGTAGCGGGCCTCGGTCATGTAGTGCGCATCGGGCGTGCGGGTGACCGGGACGTTGGAGCCCCACATGATCAGATAGCCGGCATCGAACCAGTCGGCCGATTCCGGGACGTCGGTCTGGTCACCGAAGACCTGGGGCGAGGCCACCGGGAGGTCGGCGTACCAGTCGTAGAACGACAGCATCGACCCGCCCAGCAGCGAAATGAACCGAGCCCCAACGGCATGACTGACCATCGACATCGCCGGGATCGGTGAGAAACCCGCAACCCGATCCGGGCCGTACCGCTTGATGGTGTGCACGTGGGCCGCCGCCGCGATCTCGGCGGCTTCCCACCACTCGGCGCGAACGAAGCCGCCCTTGCCGCGCGCGGCCTTGTAGCGGCGGGACTTCACCGGGTCGTCGACGATGTCGGCCCAGGCCAGCACCGGATCGTTCAGCCGTGCTTTGGCCTCGCGGTAGTACTCCAGCAGAATGCCGCGCACGTACGGATAGCGCACCCGCGCAGGCGAATACGTGTACCAGGAGAACGAGGCGCCGCGCGGGCAGCCGCGCGGTTCGTATTCCGGCTTGTCGGCGCCGACCGATGGGTAGTCGGTCTGCTGGGACTCCCACGTGATGACGCCGTCCTTGACGTAGATCTTCCACGAACACGAGCCGGTGCAGTTGACGCCGTGGGTGGAGCGCACCACCTTGTCGTGTGCCCAGCGATCACGGTAAAAATCGTCGGCCGATCGGCCCCCGATCTTGTGCAGGGCGCGGTGGTCCGCGGAGATCTCGCCGCGATGAAAATATTTGCCGAATCCGAGCAAGGCGTCGGCGGCGGTCTGCCGATTCTGGTTCAGATCGACCACGATGCCTCCTCGGCGAGCAACAGCGTCGTGCTGTGATTCACCGAGGGTAGGGCAGGTTTTTGGGCCCGCAAAAATACTCACCGACGGGCCGTGGCGATAGTGCGATTGCTTTAACACCCGGGTCACATTGCGGTTGGTGCGGCCCTCACACCACGTTGCGGCGCAACCGCGATAAGCGCTGCTGGACGCCGTGGCCGGCGGATTGCAGCGGCAGCAGTCCGCAACATGCGACGCCCAGCGTCACACCGCGGAATTGAGCTTTTTTCTTCTCGTTAACACGCGTTTTCAGTGGCTCCAGCCCGCGGCGGCCTGGTCGTCGAAGGCGCGGTCGATGCGTTCGAACCTGCGCCGCACCGACGCGCGCGCGGCCTCGTGCGGAAGGATGTAGAGGCGGTTGGCCAGGACGGCATCGGCCGTCAACCGGGCGACGTCACCGACGCTGAGGGTGTCGTCCTGTGCCGGGAGGGAACCGACCGACCCGGTCACGTCCGGGGTGGACGCCAGGCCGTAGTCGGCCCCGCGGATTCGTTCCGAGTTGGACACCAGCTTGGTTTCGACGACCATCGGGCAGAGCACCGAAACGCCGATGCCGTTGTCCTTGACCTCCCGGGCGAGCGTCTCGGCCAGACCGACGACGCCGTACTTGGCAACGCCGTAGGCCCCGAGTCCCGCGTTGGGCACCAGCCCGGCAAACGATGCGGTGAATGCGATGTGGCCGCCGGTGCCCTGTTCGAGCAGCCGGGGCAGGAACGCTTCGACGGCATGGATGTTGCCCCACAAGTCGATATCGATCACCCAGCGCCAGTCGTCGTTCGTCATCTCCGCGATCGGACCCGCCACCACGATGCCGGCGTTGCTGAATACCACGTCGACCTGGCCGAGCAGCCGGAAAGCTTCGTCAGCCAGGTGAACGACCTCGTCGAGATGACGGACGTCGCACATCACGCCGTGCGCCTCGAACCCGTCGTTGCGCAGCCGCGCCACGGCGTGCTCCAGACCGGGCTTATCGACGTCAGCGAGCACGAGTTTGGCGCCGCGACGGGCGAATTCGAGTGCGGTGGCAAAGCCGATGCCACTGGCGCCGCCGGTGATGACCGCCCCGCGTCCGTCAAATGAGTCCATAGGACGCAACGCTACTTAAGACAACTCCCCGCGTCGATGGGCAGGGTGACACCGGTGACGTATCGCGACTCGTCAGAGGCGAAGAACAGCACCGCGTTGCTGATGTCCTCGGCGTCTACCCAGGGAACCGGCAGCGTGTGGAACATCTGGCAGATGGGGGCCATGTCGTCGGGACCCGGATTCTCCAGATCCGGCCGGAACAATTTCCAGGTCCCCGCGTTCATGATCATCCCGGTGCTCACGTGCGTGGGATGCACCGAGTTGACCCGAATCATGTGCTGCCCCAACTCGACTGCGAACGAGCGCATGATCCCCACCACACCATGCTTGGCCGCGACATAGTTGCCGCAGTGCGGGTAGGCCTTGAGCCCGCCGACCGAACTGGTCAAGATGATCGAACCGCCGTTCTTAGCCGCGATCATATGGGGCACACCGGCTTTCACCGTTTTCCATACGCCGGACAGGTTCACGTCGATCATTTCCTGCCAGTCGTGTTCGGTGCACTTGTCCAGGGTGTCGCCGCCGTTGCCGATGCCTGCGTTGGCAACGATGATGTCGAGCCGGCCCAGCTGCTCGACGCCGGCGTCGACCGCGGACTTCAGGGCGTCATAGTCGCGCACGTCCACTTCGGCGGTGAAGATGCGGCGGTTGA
Source organism: Mycobacterium angelicum (assembly GCF_002086155.1). Taxonomy (GTDB): domain Bacteria; phylum Actinomycetota; class Actinomycetes; order Mycobacteriales; family Mycobacteriaceae; genus Mycobacterium; species Mycobacterium angelicum. The sequence continues at coordinate 162,077 of NZ_MVHE01000004.1, forward strand.
GGCCCTTGACCAGATCGGCCGTCTCGGCCAGATCCTCCGGCGTCGCCGGCGGAATCGGGCTGTTCTGCACGATTCGCTTGCAGACGTCGATGGCGATGATGTCGGCGCCCTCCTGCGCTAACCGCACCGCGTGACTGCGGCCCTGACCGTGCGCCGCCCCGGTGATGAAGGCGACTTTGCCTTCCACTCGACCCGCCATGTTCCCTCCTCTTAACGTCGCTCAGCCCAGAACGGCCGGCATGGTCTCCCAGCCCCGCACGGTCGACGTCGGGGACAGCTTGGCGGCGGTGAGGTCGACGTCCCATTCGGGGAAACGCTTCAGGATTTCCTCGAGCGCGATCCGGCCTTCGAGACGGGCCAGCGCCGAGCCCAGGCAGTAGTGGGTGCCGACACTGAAGGTCAGGTGCTGGCGTGGCTCACGCCGGATGTCGAAAACGTCACCGTCCGGCGGGAATTGGCGGTGGTCGCGGTTAGCGGCCCCGATGAGCATCATCATGATGCTGCCCTGCGGCACCCGCTGGCCGTAGAACTCGACGTCGCGAGTGACATACCGGGCCACGTGCGGAGCCGGCGGCTCGAACCGCAGCAGTTCCTCGACGGCCTGCGGGATCAAGGACGGGTCCTGCGCCAGGGCTCGACGCTGGTCCGGGTGCTCGGCCAAAACCTTTCCGGCCCAGCCGATCAGGCGGGTCGTGGTCTCGTTGCCGGCCCCGGAGACGACGGTGACGTAGGTAAGAAGTTCGTCGCGGGTGAGCCGGCGAACGGTTCCGGTTTCGTCGGTGAACTCGACGTTGAGCAGCTCGGTCATGATGTCGTCGGAGGGGTGTTCGGCACGCCAGTCGATGTACTGGCCGAAGAATTCTCCGTTCAGCATGCTTTCGGGTGTGGTGTTCATCGGCTTGCCGACCTCGGTGCGCATCTGCGCATTCGCGAAATCCCGTGCGGCTTCCTGATCTTCTTCGGGAACTCCGAGCAGCATGCCGATCACCCGCATCGGCATCTGCGCCCCGAGGTCGGCCACGAAGTCGAATCCGTCGGCGCCGATCAGCGGATCCAAACTGCGAGCGCAGAATTCGCGGATCTGCGGCTCGAGTTGGCTGATCTTGCGCGGAGTGAACATGCGCGACAACAGCTTACGGTGAATGTCGTGGATCGGTGGGTCCTCGAAAATCAGCACGCCCGGCGGCATCTCGATGTTCGCTCGGATGATCTCCAGGATCGCGCCCCTGGCCGAACTGAACGTGTGGTAGTCGACGATCCCGGCGTCGACATCGCCGTACCGGCTCAGGGCGTAGAAATCGTGCTGTTCGTTGTAGTACAGCGGCGCCTCTTCGCGCAGCCGCCGGAACATCGGGTACGGGTCGGCGTTGAGCGTGACGTCGTAGGGGTCGAAGTAGACGTCGCTGGCTGCGCTGACTGTCACGGGTTATCGCCTCTCGCCGGAACCGTGCCGCAACTGAACTCTGTCATCACCCACCAACGAGTGTCAACGCAAAATCCATTTTGGCTATTTGCAGTTCTTACTATTCGAGAATACCGTTCTCGCGTGCCGCGCCGGTATCTCGGCAGCGCAGTGGCGACTAGCGGGCGTTCAGGCCCGGGTGCTTGCGAATCCGCGTGAGCAGAAGTCCCACACCTCGTCGGCGGTGATGGGATGGGTGGTGGCGTCATCGGCGCCGCCGCTGGATTGTGCGACGAACATGACTGTCTGCATGGTCATCGCCGCGATCCGCTTCGGATTGACCTCCCGGCGCAGTTTGCCGGCGTCGCCTGCGGCTTCCATGAGCTCGGTGAGCAACGCGAGCAGCGGCGCATGTGCGGTCTTGACCTCGGCGGGATGGGTGACCAGCAGCCGTGGCGCAAAGTCGGTGAAAAGCGGCCGCTGGGCCGTCGGGTCGGGCCGAGAGGCCTCATAGAGCAGTTCGACGGCAACTTTCAGCCGCTCCAGGGGATCGGAGTGGTTTTCGGTAGCCGCGCGAATCTGGTCCGCCGAGCGGCTCAACGCGTCCTCGAACAACGCCAGCAGTAGCTCGTGTTTACCGTCGAACTGCAGGTAGAAGCTTCGCAGCGACTGCCGGGACCGGTCCACGACCTCCTGGACGGTAAAGTCCGTGCTGCCTTTCTCGATGATGATGGCCTGCGCTGCGTCCAAGAAGCGCTGAACGCGCTGCGCGGCCCGTAATTTCGCGGTCTTGATGGACCGCTCGACGGCGCGCTGCTTCCAGGCCGGCTCTTCGCTCGGATTGGTCACGGGCGGCTCAGCTGATTGCCGCGAGGAGAGAACATGGTTGGACTGTACCGGAGAACGCCGTGCCATCGCTGCGCTCGACCTCCTCACGGGCCTCGTTTTGGAGATTGTAACTTCCTCACCGCGAGAATACTATTCTCTTACGCGTATGTTTGGGAAGCGGATTTGAAAGAGTACTCGTGCAACTGACGTTCGACGCCGACGTCGAGGCGTTCCGCGCCGAATTCGTCGCCTTTCTCGACGAACACCTGCCCGCCGAAGCAGACGGGATCGCTCGGCCCCGATCGTGCTCCCATGTGCCGGAGTGGGCGGCGCGCTGGCAGCGACTGTTGTTCGACAACGGCTGGCTACTGCCCGGCAACCCGCCGGAATTCGGCGGCCGCAACGCCACGCTGTTGCAGCAGTACGTGCATGCCGACGAGATGGCACGGCGGCGGATCTACCGCAGCTTCAACCCGCAGGGCGTGGGCATCATCGCCGCATCCCTGTTGTCGTTCGGAACGGCCGAGCAGAAGCAGCGCTGGGCGGTGCCGATTCTGCGTGCCGAGATCACCGCTTCGCTGGGCATGAGCGAACCCGGCGCGGGCTCGGACCTGGCGTCGCTGAAAACGCGGGCGGTGCGCGACGGCGATGACTTCGTGGTGAACGGACAGAAGGTATGGACGTCAGGCGCACACGACGCAGACGTGTTACTGACGTTCGTGCGCACCGACCCCGGTGCGCCAAAACACAAGGGCATCAGTGTCTTTATGATCCCGACGGACACACCGGGCGTGGTGCGACGGCCGTTCGCGTCGGTGTGCGACCACGACGACGTCGAATTCAACGAGGTGTTTTTCACCGACGCGAGGGTGCCGGCCGAGAACTTGATCGGCGAGCTCAACGGCGGCTGGCGGGTGGCTACCGGGTCGCTCGGCCATGAACGCGCCATGCTGTGGATGGACTACGCCAACCTGTTGGACGAGATGACAATCGACTACCGGCCGCGTGGACACTTGGACCGAGATCGCTTCGCCACGCTGGTGATGGACGCGCGGGCGATGCAGTTGTTGGGCTCTGCGGCAATGGCCAAGGCCGCGCGAGGCGAAGAAGACGTGCCCGCACAATCGGTGCTCAAGCTGCTCGGCTCGGAGGCGTTGCAGCGCGCCTCGGAGGAGGCGCTGAACGCCAGGGGCGCCGACGGGCTCGCGCATCCGGGCATGACGGCGCCGTTTTCGCCACTGAACCTCGATGACCACTACGGCAGTTGGTTCGACCGCTACGCACGCAGCTTCGCCGGCACCATCGCGGGCGGAACTTCGGAGATTCAGCGCAACATCATCGCCGAGCGGATACTCGGGCTGCCGCGCAGCTAGCGCCGGCGCGTGTCCCGTCTCGCCGTGACTGTGAATCTCACGACGGCTCAACGGCGTGTCGCGTCGTGAGATTCACACTCGGCGCTAGAGGTCGACCAGCCGGGGGGCGGATCCATTGCGGCGCAGGACGGTTCCCGCCTCGCGGGTCAGTTCACGGGCGCTGCCGAGCAGCCCGTCCAGCAGCAACGACCGCTTGATGTGGTGATGCAGTTGGTGTTCAGCGGTGAAGCCGATGCCGCCGAACACCTGTTGACAATGGCGTGCGGTGCTCAGCGCCGCCTGGCCTGCCGCGGCTTTGGCCAGCAGGCAACTCAAGGCGTCGGCATCTCTGGCGGCCGCCACGGTGGCCTCGGCGCCTTCAATCGCGACGAGCGCTTCGGCCAACCGGTGCCGGACCGCCTGAAACGATGCGATGGACCGGCCGAATTGGATTCGGTCCAGCGCATGCCGGCGTGCCAGGGACAGCATCGCGCGACTGGTGCCGACCAGCCACCAGCCCAGCGCCCGTCGCCCAGCTTCGAGTGGCACCGGATCACCGTGCGGCACTCGATGAATCGGTAACGCTTCGTCCAGCGCCGAGGTGGTCTGGTCGGTGCGCTCCCACACCACCCAGGAGCCGCCGGCATACGGCAGCGGCACGGTAGCACCCGCCGACCGCAGTACGACGTCATTGAGCACAGGCGCGTGCGCGCCGGTTTCACCCAGCAGCCGGAACACCAAAGGGATTGCGGTGTCGGGTATTTCGTCGAGCATATCCCGCCAGCCGAGGTCGGCCAGGGCGGCGTCGAGCTTTGCGCCGGACGCTGCATTCATGGTGGTGCGCAACGAATCGGCCAGCATGCGCAAGGCCTCGGGGTCCATGGCTCACTCCTTCCCGAGGTCGAGCAGCCGGCGCGCGATGATGTTGCGCTGAACTTCGGCGGTACCGCCGTAGATGGTCGCCGCGCGCGAGTACAGGTACTCCGACCGCCATGGTGTCGCGTCGAGTTCGAGCGCTCCGGGCAGCAGGTCGTGCACGGTGTCGTAGAGCCGCTGTTCGGCCGTGGCCAGCAGCACCTTGTCGATGGACGTCTCCGGCCCCAGCCGCGCCCCTTCTTCGAAGCGGTGCTGGGTGGCACGTGAGCGGCAGCGCAGTGTGTGCAACGCGAGATATGCTGCGCCAAGATCAGATTCGTCGGGCTCACGCGCCTGGGCGATCAGTTCATCGAAGCGCGAGTACAGGTATGCGATGCGCTGCCAGAAACACGTCGAACGCTCATAGGGAAGCAGGTCCATCGCCAGCCGCCAGCCATCGCCGGGCTTGCCGAGCATCCGGCTGGACGGGATCACCACATCGTCGTAGTAGACCTCGCAGAATTCGTCGACGCCGTGCATGGTGCGCAGCGGGCGAATCGTGATGCCCGGCGTGTCCAGGTCGACGAAAAACGCTGTGATGCCGTCATGTCCGGGCCCGGTGCGGGTGAGCAGAACGCAGCGGGTGGAGAACTGCGCATAGCTGGTCCAGACCTTCTGCCCGTTGATAATCCAATCCTCGCCATGGGGTTCTGCACGGGTGGACAACGACGCCAGGTCGCTGCCCGATCCCGGTTCGGAGAACCCCTGACACCACTGTTCTCGCCCGCTGAGCAGCCTTGGCACCATCTCGACGGCCAGTTCCGTTGGGGCGTAATCGATCATGGTCGGGGCCAGCACCTCGACCATGGAGTACGGGCCCGGTTCGGCGAGGCGGCGGCCGACGACCTCTTCGCCGACGATCGCACGCAACAGGGCCGACCCGCCCAGCCCGCCGACCTCGACCGGCCAGCCGTAGCGCATCCAGCCGGCTTCATACAGCGCGCCATGCACTCTGGCCAGCTGCTGCATGTGGCCTTTTAGTGAGTGGTCCGGTCCGGGGGTCAGATCATTCTCGTCGAGCCAGGCGCGCAGGTCGGCCCGGAACTTCTCGACATTCACGGGGCCGGGCGGCCAATTGCGTGCGGTCGCCCCGAATCATGCACACCGCTGCGCCGAATGAACGTCATGGCACGGGTTTTCAGCCGCCACCCGTCCGCGGTGCGCAGGTAGGTGTCGCGGTAGTAGCCGATTCGCATGTCGTGCGTGGCGTGCTCGATGAAGCACAGCGGTTGGGTGCCGCTGGCCGAATCGCCGTCAAGTTCCACCACGGCGGTTCCGGTGAGGAACAACCCCTTCGGGGCGGCGGCCACCAATTCCGGGAAGCGGTCCAGGCGGTAGGTGTCGCCGAATGCGCTGTAAGTTCCGTCGGGCGTGAAGACGCCGATCAGCCCCTCGATGTCTTCCTGAGTGATGGTTACCGCGTAGCGGGCGAGCAGCTGCTGGATCTCGACGAGGTCGTCAGTTCTGGTTGGCATACACCTTGCCCCCTTTCATGACAAAGCTCACCTTCTGTGTAACGGCGATGTCCTGCAACGGGTTTCCCGGCACCGCTATGACATCGGCGAGCTGGTCCTCGGCAAGCCGTCCCCGGTCGGTGGCATTGATCAACTCGGCGGCGGTCACCGTGGCCGCCCGCAGTACCGCCACCGGCGGCAGGCCCCAATTGACCAGGGTGACAAGTTCATCGGCGTTGCGGCCGTGTGGAATTGCGGGAGCATCGGTGCCGACGGCTATCTTCACCCCGGCTTCGTAGGCGGCCAGTATCGATGTGCGCGCCTTGGGAAACATCTCGGCGGCCTTGGCCTGCAATTCGGGCGGCGCGTGCGAGATGTCCATGGCATCGCCGTCGGCGAGGCGGCGCGTGGACACCAGGAAGGTGCCGTGTTCGACCAGCATCGCGATCGCGTCGTCGTCGATCAGGAAGCCGTGCTCGATGCAGTCGATGCCGGCTTGCACCGCGTGCTTGACCGCTTCGGCGCCGTGGGTGTGCGCGGCGACGCGCAGTCCGCGCCGGTGTGCCTCGTCAACGATCGCGCGCAGCTCGTCGTCCGAATAGTGTTGTGCGCCAGGTGGTCCTGTCAACGACATCACCCCGCCCGAACAGCACACCTTGATCAGCTCGGCGCCGTGCTTGATCTGGTAGCGGACGGCGCGGCGGATCTCGTCGACGCCGTTGGCTATGCCCTCTTCGATGGTCAAGTCCAGTACGTGCGGTGCGAAGGCGGCGAACATCGTCGGATCCAGATGCCCGCCGGTGGGCGTAATCGCGTGTCCGGCAGGCACAATCCGGGGTCCGTCGATCCAGCCGGCATCGATGGCTTTGCCCAGCGCGACGTCGAGCAGATACCCGCCGGTCTTGACGAACAGACCGAGATTGCGCACCGTGGTGAACCCGGCGCGCAACGTGCGACGGGCATTGCCGACCGCACGTAACACGCGCGTCGGCGGGTCGTCTTGCACCTGGGACAGTCCCGGCTTCTCGCCGCGCCCGCCCATCAGGAGGTTGACCTCCATGTCCATCAGCCCGGGCAGCAGGATCTGCTCACCGAGGTCGATCAGCTCACCTTCGGCTGCACCGCCGACGCCGACGATCCGGTCACCTTCGATCCGCAGCAAGCCCGGCCGGACGATCTCGCCGGCATCGACATCGAGCAGCCCGGCGGCCTTGAGCGTCAACACCTTTCAGATCACCGGCTCCCTGACCAGCTCCACCCAGGCTGCCCCGCTGTCGGGCACTCGCGGCTGCTTCCACGCCTCGATCGGGAACGACACCATGATCAGCGATTGCATTAGATGCATGAGCGTTCTCGCGTCCTCGGGCAGTTCGTCCAATGGGTATTTGTCACAGTAGGCGATTACGTCGTTCATCAGCGGGAATGCCGCGTCATAGAACGCCTGCATTTCGACCATCGAGGAGGCCAGCCGCTTCGCGTAGCGCTCGGGTTCGGTGGCCAGGTCCCAATCGAGATATGGTTCTAGAGCTGCGAATTCAGTGGGTAGCGCCATTGGTGGCGACCTCCTTTTGCCAGCCGGCAACATAGTCCCCGGTTACCTTGTGCAGATGGCGGAGCAGGATTTCCTGGTCACAGAGCAGAAAGTCGCTGACCACCCGGGTGCCGATCATGGTCTGGGTCGCCTCCAAAGTGTTGGCGTCCTGCAGCGCGTACTCCTTGAACGTCACCGCGGCCAGCTCCTGGGCCAAGCGTTCCCGAGCGTTTCGCGGCGGAACGAAATAGAGGCTCGATTCGAAGATGTGGCGGTCGACTGACGTCGGCCAATAGTGATAGGTCAGGTACCAACCCGGTTCCCAGATCAGCAGCATGAAGTTCGGGAAGAAGTGCCACGAATCAATGCCCCACTGCTTGGCTTTCGCCGGATTAACACCAGGGGGCAGTTCATTGAGCCCGTCGATGTCGGGCTTGTCCCAGGGGCCGAACAGTCCGCTGCGCAGCACCTGGTCCATGGGCTTGACCATCTTCAGGTCCGCGGGCGGGGCCTGGCCGCCCCAGGTAGAGATCATCCCGTGCGGGCTGGCCAATTCGTAGTGCAGCGCCTCGAAGCCGTACTTCTGTATCTTGGCGGCCTCTTCCTTGGTGTACTGCCCCTGGTGCAGCACCGGCGCGTGGTAGAACTCGGCGAATGCGTCGATGAACAGCTTCCAGTTGCTGCCCACGTCGGCCCGATACGAATAGACCTCGGTCATCTCGTGGAACGGGTAGCCTTCGATGCCTTTGGCCAGTGGGCCCAGGTAGTCGACGAGTGGCTTCGCGGTTTGGTCGAGGTTGACGAAGATAAAGCCTTCCCACACTTCGCAGCGCACGGACACCAATCCGTAGTCGCTCTTGTCGACGTTGAAGAACTCGTCTTCCTGCTGGATGAAGGTCAGGTCGCCGTCGAGGTTGTAGCGCCAGGCGTGGTACTTGCAGGTGAACTGCCGGCACGTGCCCGAGGTCTCCTCGTGCGGATAGTCGTTCCACACCAACTTGTTTCCGCGGTGCCTGCACACGTTGTGGAACGCCTTGACCGAGCCGTCCTTGGTTTTGACGATGATCACCGACATGCCCTTGCCGGCCGACGGCAGCTCCTTGGTGAAGTAGCTGCCGGTGCGCGGCAATCGCTCGACGCGGCCGACGTTGAGCCAGGTCCGCTTGAAGATCGCGTCGCGCTCGGCGTCGAAGAAGGCCGGATCGATCGAATCGGTGTAATCGACTGGCGTGGTGCCCAATTCGGGATAGTTCTCCGTCCAGCTCCCCGCGGCCGGTTTGGTGAAGTGGGGCAAGGTTCTACCTTTCTACTTCTACGCCAAAGGTGTTGAAGGCCATGGCCAGCAGCGTGTAGCAGCCGACCGTGAAGATGTAGTCCATCCGTTGGCGCTCGTCGAGGCGCTCGCCGAGCGTGGCCCAGGTTTCGTCGGACAGTTGAGATTTCTCGTCGAGTTCGTCAACGCCGGCGACGACCGCGCGGTCGAAGTCGTCGAACGGGCCGTCGGCCGCGCCGGGCCTACGCACCGCGGCGATCTCCTCGTCGCTGACTCCCACCCGCTTGGCCAGGGTCACGTGATGTGTCCATTCGTAGTCGCACTGGCGGCGATGAGCGACCCGCAAGACGGCGAGTTCGCGAACGCGATCCGGCAGCGTCGAAGCGAACAAATAGGTGTTGAACCCGAGGAAGGCCTTGGCCAGTGCGGGGTGCTGAGCGAACGTCGACAACGCGTTGCCGGCGTCGCGCGGGTTGCGGCGTTCGGGTGGCAGCATGCCGGCTAGCGACCGCTGGACGGTCTCGTCCCAGCGGTCGGCAGGCAGGGGCGGCAGGCGCATCCGGCGCTCCCCTCTCAAAAGTGAGAATAGTATTCTCATTTGTAACCAATAGACTTGCACGAATCCATCGTCCGGTCAATGCTGACCCGTGGCGATCGGCCCCAGGGCCCCGCTAGTGGCATGCTCGTACGTTCTTGTCGTCCCCGCGGGGCGTGGTCCTGTCCTGGTGCTTTTTTACCGACGAAGATTAGGCAAAATCACCAAATTTGCCGGCGGGCAGTCTTATGCTCGCGCGGTATCTGGTCTGCCGTCGACAAGTAAGGGGTTTCGATGCTGGGAAATTTCGCGTGGCAGCCCCCGGAGATCAATTCACTGCGCATCTTTACCGGAATCGGGTCAGGACCGATGCTGGAAGCCGCGGCGGCGTGGGACGCATTGGCGGAGGAGTTGACCACGGCGGCCGCCTCATTTGGAGCGGTCACGTCGGGATTGGCGGGACAGGCCTGGCAAGGTCCGGCGTCAGCGGCGATGGCCGCCGCGGCCGCACCGTATGCGGGGTGGCTGAGCGCCGCCGCGACACACGCGGCAGGCGCGGCAGGCCAGGCCCAATCGGTGGCAAGCGTCTTCGAAGCGGCGCAGGCCGCGATGGTGCATCCGATTGCGGTGGCTGTCAACCGATCTGACGTAGTGCAGTTAGTGTTGTCGAACTTGTTCGGCCAAAATGCTCCGGCGATCGCGGCCACCGAGGCAGCGTACGAGCGGATGTGGGCTCAAGACGTTGCCGCGATGTTCGATTATCACGCCGGCGTCTCGGCGGCGGCGGCGCAGTTGGCGCCGTTAGCGCAGGCGCTGCCAAACATCAATTTTGGTATTGGCAATATCGGGAGCCTCAATGTGGGCAGCGGTAATACCGGCAATTACAACGTGGGCGGCGGAAACCTCGGCAACGGCAATATCGGTAGCGGAAATGGAAGTGTCTTCGCCCAGATCAGTTCGAACTTCAACTTGGGCAGCGGCAATATCGGCAACTACAACATCGGTAGCGGCAACGGCAGCGTCGCACTCGAAAAGCCGGCGTACTATAACGTCGGCGCCGGCAACATCGGAAACTCCAATGTAGGTGGCGGGAATAACGGCAACAACAACTTCGGATTCGGAAACTTCGGCAATTCGAACTTCGGTTTCGGAAATGGTGGGCCAAACCTGGGGAATCCCCTTCAACCGTCACCGGGAAATGGAAATGTAGGCGTAGGTAACGCCGGCAACCACAATGTCGGTGGTGGCAATACCGGCAACTCAAACACCGGTTTCGCAAATATGGGCGGTCACAACTTCGGTTTCGGAAACACTGGCGACCGCAACATCGGTTTCGGGCTGAGCGGCAGCGATAAGATCGGCATCGGAGACACTTACTATAATGCGGCGACTAAGCAATTCAATTTCGGCGGGCTCAACTCCGGTACCGGCAATATCGGCATTGGGAACTCCGGCACCAACAATATTGGCTTCTTCAACTCGGGTGACGGAAACGTCGGCATCGCGAATTCGGGTGTCCACAATACTGGATTTGCGAATTCGGGAGTGGTGAATACTGGCTTCGGGAACTCGGGCTTGGTCAACACGGGTTTCGGTAATGCTGCAAATGTGAACACCGGCTTTGGCAACTCAGGCGCTGACAATACTGGTTTTGGAAATGCAGGCAGTTTCAACACCGGTAACTTCAACGGTGGCCTACTGAATGTGGGGGACTTCAACTCGGGTGCACTCAACACCGGCAGCTCCAACGGTGGCTATGGCAATAGCGGCTTCTATAACTCCGGCTCGACAAATACCGGCTTATGGAATTCTGGGAATGTCAATACGGGCATTTATAACGCCGGCAACGTGAATACCGGCATCGGCAGCGTGGTCAATGGTGCGGATCCCAACTCGGGATTCGGCAACACGGGCAGTGGTAACTCGGGCTTCAATAATTCGGGCCAGGGCAACTCTGGCTACAAAAATGTGGGCAACTTGCAGAATTCGGGCTTCTTGAACAATGGCCAATCGCTGGCGGGGTATAGCAATTTCGGCGGTGCAATTGCGGGCTACGGCAACAAGGCCACCAACCTTTTCGGCATCGGCTTCATTTCGGGTTTCGGCAACGCAGGCGAGGCGCAGTCCGGGTTCTTTAACCTCGACCTCCATCCCGATCAGCACAGTGCCGCATCCGGCGTCGGAAACTCCGGGAAGCAGGACTCGGGTGGCTTTAATGCCATTGATTTCGTCTCCGGTTTCTACCACCGGTAGCTGATACCCATCCGCGGTTAAGCGTCGCGAGCGTGCGCGACGCACTTGGGCGGGCGCTCCCGTGCGCTACCCTGGATGTTGATTCTCGCTTTGCGAGAAGATAGTTTTCAGCAGTAGGGGCTTGGGGTATGCGGCTGGATCGGATTGGGAAGGTACCGGCAATGAACAAAGAGGACATGATCCTGATCAGCGTCGACGACCACACCGTCGAACCGCCGAACATGTTCAAGAATCACCTGCCGTCCAAGTACCTGGACGACGCACCGCGACTGGTACACAACCCGGACGGCTCGGACATGTGGAAGTTCCGCGACACGGTCATCCCGAACGTCGCGCTCAACGCGGTGGCCGGCCGGCCGAAGGAGGAGTACGGCATCGAGCCCACGGGTCTGGACGAGATCCGGCCGGGTTGCTACAACGTCGACGAGCGCATCAAGGACATGAACGCCGGCGGCATCCTGGCCTCCATCTGTTTCCCGTCCTTCCCCGGTTTTGCCGCCAGACTGTTCGCCACGGACGATCACGATTTCTCCATAGCGCTGGTGCAGGCCTACAACGACTGGCACATCGAAGAATGGTGCGGGGCTTACCCGGCCCGGTTCATTCCGATGGCGATACCGGTGATCTGGGACGCCGAGGCGTGTGCCGCCGAGGTGCGCCGCGTCGCGAAGAAGGGTGTGCACGCGCTGACCTTCACCGAGAACCCCGCCGCGATGGGATACCCCAGCTTCCACAACGAATACTGGAATCCGCTGTGGAAAGCGTTGTGCGACACCAACACCGTGATGAACATCCACATCGGATCCTCCGGCCGGCTCGCGATCACCGCACCCGACGCGCCGATGGATGTGATGATCACGCTGCAGCCGATGAACATCGTGCAGGCCGCCGCGGATCTGCTGTGGTCGCGGCCGATCAAGGAATACCCGGACCTCAAGATCGCCCTTTCGGAGGGCGGTACGGGGTGGATCCCGTACTTCCTCGAGCGCGCCGACCGTACCTATGAGATGCACTCGACCTGGACGCATCAGAACTTCGGCGACAAGCTGCCGTCTGACGTATTCCGCGACCACTTCCTCACCTGCTTCATCAGCGACAAGGTGGGCGTCGCGCTGCGCAACATGATCGGCATCGACAACATCTGCTGGGAAGCCGACTACCCGCACAGTGACTCGATGTGGCCGGGCGCGCCCGAGGAGCTGTGGGACGTGCTGTCGATCAACAGCGTGCCCGACGACGAGATCAAGAAGATGACCTATCAGAACGCGATGAACTGGTACTCGTTCGACCCGTTCACCCACATCACTGAAGAGCAGGCGAGCGTCGGCGCGCTGCGTAAGGCAGCCGAGGGACACGACGTGTCCATCCGGGCGCTCAGCCACCACAAGGACGAGCGCGCGGGTTCGTCGTTCGCCGACTTTGCGGCCAACGCGAAAGAACTCACCGGCAATAAGGACTGAGGCGCCCGGGGTTGCGTCGAGATTGCCCTCAGGGTTGTGATTTTCGACGTTCCACGACCATCACGGCAATCTCGACGCAAAGGAGGCGGAATGGATTTCGAACTCACCGAAGACCAGCAGCTGATCCGCCGCTCGGTCGCGGAGCTGGCGGGCAAGTTCGACGATCAGTACTGGATGGAAAAAGACCAGGCGCACGAGTTTCCGACCGAGTTCTATGACGCCATCGCACAGGGCGGCTGGCTGGGCATGACGATTCCGGTCGAGTACGGCGGCCACGGGCTGGGCATCACCGAAGCCACGATCCTGCTCGAAGAGGTCGCCAAATCCGGCGGCGCCATGAACGCCGCGAGCTCAATTCACTTGTCCATCTTCGGCATGCAGCCGGTGGTGGTGCACGGTTCCGACGAACTCAAGGCACGCACGTTGCCCAGCGTCGCGACCGGCGAGGTGCACGTCTGCTTCGGGGTGACCGAACCCGGTGCGGGACTTGACACTTCGCGCATCACCACGTTCGCCAAGCGCGACGGCGACCGCTACATCGTCAACGGTCGCAAGGTGTGGATCTCCAAGGCGATGGAGTCAAACAAGATCCTGCTGCTGACGCGTACCCAGAGCTATGACGAGGTCACCAAGAAGACCGACGGGATGACGCTGTTCCTCACCGATCTCGATCGCAGCCGCGTTGACATCCGCCCGATCCGCAAGATGGGCCGCAATGCCGTCAGCTCCAACGAGTTGTTCATCGACAACCTCGAGATTCCCGTCGCCGATCGAATTGGCATGGAGGGCAAGGGCTTTCAGTACATCCTCGATGGCTTGAACCCGGAACGGATGCTGATCGCCGCCGAGGCGCTGGGCATCGGCAGGGTCGCGCTGGAAAAGGCGGTGAAGTACGGCAACGAGCGCGAGGTGTTCGGGCGGCCGATCGGCATGAACCAGGGCATCGCGTTCCCGCTGGCCGATTCACTGGCCCGGCTGGACGCCGCCGAGCTGATGCTGCGCAAGGCCACCTGGCTCTACGACAACGGCAAACCCTGTGGGCGAGAAGCCAATACGGCCAAATACCTGTGCGCCGACGCCGGCTTCGACGCTGCGGACCGAGCGTTGCAGACGCACGGCGGCATGGGCTACGCGGAGGAATACCACGTCACGCGTTACTTCCGCGAGGCCCGGCTGATGAAGATCGCGCCGGTCAGCCAGGAGATGATCCTGAACTTCCTCGCCTCGCACGCCCTCAAACTGCCCAGGAGCTATTAGCGGTAAGTTACTACCCGTCGAACGTGCACTGGCTGCGACTTTTTCGCGATTTTTTCGCGCTGAGTGCACGCTCGGCGACTGTGGGGCCATAGCGATCGGAGCGGATCAATGCGGGAAACAGTCATCGTCGGGGCCGTGCGCACCGCGGTAGGCAAGCGCAACGGGGGATTGTCCGGAATGCATGCCGCCGACCTGTCCGCAGTCGTCCTCAACGAACTGCTGGAACGCACCGGCATCAATCCCGAACTCGTCGACGACGTGATCTGGGGGTGCGTTTCCCAGGTCGGCGACCAGTCCAGCAACATCGGCCGCTACGCGGTGCTTGCTGCAGGCTGGCCGGAAAGCATCCCGGGCAGCACGGTGAACCGGGCGTGCGGCTCCAGCCAGCAGGCTCTCGATTTCGCGGTGCAAGCGGTGATGTCGGGCCAGCAGGACATCGTGGTGGCCGGCGGCGTGGAGGTCATGAGCCGCGTGCCGCTGGGTGCGGCCAGGGCGACCGGCATGCCGTATGGGCCGAAAGTTCTTGCTCGCTACGGTGATTTCTCGTTCAACCAGGGGCTCTCGGCGGAGATGATCGCCAAGAAGTGGGGGTTGTCCCGCAGCCGGCTTGACGAGTACTCCGCCCTGTCCCATGAGCGGGCCGCCGCGGCGCAGGACCGCGGGGCATTCATCGAGCAGATCGTCCCGGTGTTCCCCGATGAGGGATCCGCGATCGTGAACGCCGACGAAGGGGTGCGCCGCGGGACGACCGTGGAAAAACTGGCGGGGCTGAAGCCCGCCTTTGTCGACGACGGCGTCATCCACGCCGGCAATTCCTCGCAGATCTCCGACGGCGCCGCCGCTCTGTTGGTCACCACCTCGGCGATGGCGCTCGAGCTCGGGCTGACGCCGATCGTGCGCTACCGGGCGGGTGCGGTGACCGGTGCGGATCCGGTGCTCATGCTCACCGGTCCCATTCCGGCGACCGAGAAGGTGCTGCGCAAATCCGGCGTTGCGCTGGACGAGATCGGCGTCTTCGAGGTGAACGAGGCCTTCGCGCCGGTGCCGCTGGCGTGGCTGGCCGAAACGGGCGCCGATCCGGGCCGGACTAATCCGCTGGGCGGCGCGATCGCGCTGGGTCACCCGTTGGGCGCATCCGGTGCCGTATTGATGACGCGCATGGTGCATCACATGCGCGACAACGGGATTCGATACGGACTGCAGACCATGTGTGAGGGCGGCGGGACCGCCAACGCGACCCTCGTCGAACTCGTGGCTTAACGAATACCTGTCAGGCCCCTTGTCAGGGCCGTGCCAACCAACCTACTGTGTGTTCAGTAGGTTTTGCGAGACGCGAAGGAGTGCAGTGCCCGACGCACGGCCGTACGACACGCTGCTGGCCAAGGGGGAGGACCGTAAGCAGCGGATCCTCGCGGTCGCGCAGCGGCTGTTGTCGCGCAACGGCTGGCGCAACACCACGCTGGCCCAGATCGCCGGGGAAGCCGGCGTCAGTCCCGCGGGACTGCTGCACCACTTCGAATCCAAGGAGCAGCTGCTGCACGCCGTGCTGGACGCCCGCGACCTGGACGACGACACCCACTCCGACCGCGGCGGCGATCTGATCGGCGAGATCGCCCAGGTCGCCGATCGCTTCAGCCGGGCACCCGAACTGGTGGGCACGTTCACCGTGCTGCTGGTCGAGAACATCCATCCCGATGCTCCGCTGCATGACCGCCTGGTCGCGCGGCAGCGGGATGCGACCGACATCGTCGCCGAGGGCATCCGTCGCGGCCAGGCGGCCGGCCGCTACCGCGCCGATATAGACCCCGCCGTCAAGGCGACCGAAATTCTCGCCTTCATCCACGGAATGGAAATGACATGGTTGCTCGATCCATCGATACCGCTGGCCGAGGTGTTCAAGGAGTACGCCGAAGCTCTGGCACGCGACTTTTCCCCGCCCAAGACCTAGAACAGGACTTGAGGTACCGCCTCGATGTGGTCACGGCCAGCGTGGTCGACGTGGTGAAGTTCGCCGGCGGGTGGCTCTTCGACCGGGCGATGGCGGGATGGGACGTGACGGTGGTTATCGCCGCGCACAACGGCGTTCACTCCGATGAGCGACCGCTGCACATCCTCGGACTCCAGACGCTCGGCCTCGAAGAGGCCTTGGCAGCGGTGGGTACCCGCCCGCGGCCACAGGCCCTGGCTGCCGCGGCCGATCTGCTCGGCTGCGACCCGCGGGTACGACGTGGAGTGCTGCAGGCGCTGGCGCAGGGCGTCACCGAAGTCACGCTGTGGGGCCAGACGTGGCCGGCGGAGCTGGACGACAGCATTGGCCTGGTACAGCACCGATTGAGCACGGCCGCAAGGACATTCAAAGCCAAGGCGCTGGCCGCCGCGGCGTTGCCGACGGCTTCGGTGGATGCGGCCGAAAGGTTCCGTAGCGGTCTGATGGCCTGCCCGTCGGTCGCGGCCGACCTGTTGCCGGCTTGATGCGGGGCCGGGCCCACGTTGCGGTTCGCCACGTGCTGTGGAAACCTGATACTCATCTGTGAGAGGCTGATTCTCGCTAGTTGAGATTCGAATGGAGCTTGGGATGGTGAACGACTTCACCGAGATGGATTTCTTCCGCGACGCCCGGCTGGTCGACAATCCATACCCCTACTACGAGGCCCTTCGCCAGCAGTGTCCGGTCACCAAAGAAGGCCACTACGGCGTCACCATGGTGACCGGCTGGGAAGAAGCGGTCGGCGTCTTGAACGACGCCGAGACCTTCTCCTCATGCATCTCGGTGACCGGACCGTTTCCCGGTTTTCCGGTACCGCTCGACGGGGACGACGTGACGAAGCTCATCGAGCAGCACCGCGACGAACTGCCGTTCAGCGACCAGCTGCCCACGCTCGATCCGCCCACCCACACCAACCACCGCGCTCTGCTGATGCGGCTGATCACCCCGAAGCGCCTCAAGGAGAACGAGGACGCGATGTGGGTGCTCGCCGACCGGGTGCTCGACGAGTTCCTGGCCCCGGGCGAGGGCGAATTCATCAAGGGCTTTGCCAGCCCCTTCACCCTGCTGGTGATCGCGGATCTGTTGGGTGTGCCGGAGGAGGACCGCGGCACCTTCGTCAAGAACATCCGGCAGCACTCCGGTGGCGGCGTCGGGGGCACGGGTAAAGAATCGTTGGCGCACAACCCATTAGAGTTCCTCTACGGCACTTTCTCTGATTACATTCGGGACCGCCGCCGCGAACCACGCGAGGACGTGCTGACCGGCCTGGCGACCGCGACCTTCCCCGACGGTTCCATTCCCGAAGTCGAAGACGTGGCCCGGGTAGCGTGCAACGTCTTCTCGGCGGGCCAGGAGACCACCGTGCGGCTGCTGGGCGCTGCCTTGCAGACCATCGGTGAGCGTCCCGACATTCAGCAGCAATTGCGTAAGGACCGCAGCCTGATCCCGAACTTCATCGAGGAGGCACTGCGCACCGAGAGCCCCGTCAAGGGCGACTTCCGGTTGTCACGGGTGCCCACAAGCGTTGGCGGAGTTGACCTTCCGGCGGGCACCACGGTGATGGTGCTGCAGGCGGCCGCCAATAGGGATCCGCGCCGATTCGACGACCCCACCACCTTCGATCCCGCGCGCAAGAATGCCCGCCAACATCTTTCGTTCGGGCGGGGGATTCACAGCTGCCCGGGTGCCCCGCTGGCCCGGGCCGAAACCCGGGTGGCCCTGGAGCGGCTGCTGGACCGGACGTCGGACATCAGCATCAGCGAGCGTGCGCATGGGCCGGCGAATGACCGCCGCTACCAATATGTTCCGACCTATATCCTGCGTGGCCTGACCGAGCTGCACTTGGAGTTCAGTCCGGCATGAAGGTTCGGGTCGACGACGGGACGTGCCGTGGCCACGGCATGTGCCTGACACTGTGTCCGGAAGTCTTCAGCCTGACCGACGACGGCTACTCGGTGGCGATAACCTCCGATGTGCCAACGGAATTCGAGGCCGCCACTCGGGAGGCCATCGAGTGTTGTCCGGAACAGGCGATTAGCGAGCGCTGACCGATCATACCGCCACGTTCACAAGGGAATTGGTGGTCGGCTAAGGCGGAAGGGCTGGTACCGGGGTCTTGGGCACCGTTGGGTAGGGGGCCGGCGCCGGATACGGGTTGCGCGGATAGGGCGTGGTCGGGTACGTCGGGTAGGTCGTGGTCGGGTACGCCGGATACGTCGTCGTCGTCGGGTACGGCGTTGTCGTCGGATACGTCGTTGTCGGGTACGTCGTCGTCGGCGGATAGGTCGTAGTCGTCGGATACGTGGTGGTCACCGGCGGCTGTGTGGTCGCGACCGGGCTCGGCGGCGCGGTCGTGCTTGGTTCGACGCTAGGCGACGTCACGGTGACAGTGGCCGGTGGTGGGGGTGGGGGTGGCTCGAATCGGGACGACTCGACCGGCGGGGTGATGTCGCGGAAGTTGTCCGTCGGCTTGCGGGGCGTGGCGGCGACCAACCGCACCACCAAGATCGCGCCTACCAGAAGTGCTGCCGCCCCCAGCCCGGTTATGCCGAGAAGCACCGGGGAGCGTTTGTACCAACGCGCCCGTCTGGGCGCGGTGTCCGCGGGGTCAGGCGGTGGGGTTGCCGCGACGGGGCGGGCTTCGGCCGCTGCGTGCTCGCGGCCGTCATAGTCGCCCCCGACGGGGGCTATCGGCGCCTCATCGCCGGCGGCCTCCTGCGACCAGGCCAGGGCGCGGTAGGTCGCCGATTGGTCACCGTCGGCAACCGATTCCCCCGCGGCGGCAGCGACGGCCCCGACGGCCCATGCCGACGGGGCCATCTCGGTGGCGGCCACGACTTCGGTAGGGGCAGCGGCCTCGTCGCCGACACCGATTGCCGGGTCGCTGACGGCGATGGCCGGCGGCGCCGCGCCGGCGGAAGAACGCAGTTGCGCCAGCACGGCGGCGCCGATGGCCGCGCTCAATTTCGGTTGGGCGGTGGTGACGATCGGTGCGTGCAGCCGCTCCGACAGCCGGCCGGTGATCAGTGGGATGTTGGCCCCGCCGCCGACCGTCGCGATCGCCGCCAGCTTGTCGGCGGGAATTCGGTTGCGGTGCAACACCTCTTCGACGCAGCTGATGAATCGTTGCAACGGCTCGGAGATGAGATCCTCCAACTCGCCACGAGTCAATCGCGAGTCCTCGCCGATGCCCGGAAGGTCGGCGGAGATGACGGTCACCGTGGCCGCCGACAATTGTTCTTTGGCGCTGCGGCATTGGGAGAGCCGGCGGCCCACCGGTGTCAGTGGTGCGGTGCCAGCGCCCTCGGCGTCGGCACGTGCCGCCAGGCGCCGCAGGATCATCTGGTCGATCTGGTTGCCCGAGAAGTCTGGGTAGCGCAACGTCGGGGCGAGTTGACGGAAGTTCGATGCCGCATCGGTCAAGGTGACGCTGCTACCACTGGCGCCGAAGTCGCACAGGACGACGATGCCGTCACTGGGAAAGCCGGGTTTGGCGTACAGCGCCGCCAGTGCGGCTGTGGTGTCGCGAATGAATGTGGGCGGCGCACCGTCGATCCCAAGAGCGGGATAGCCCCGCAACGCCCCCCGCAGCATGGCGACCTGGTGTTCGTTCCAGTGCGCGGGGACCGCGATGGCGACCGGCGCCCCATGGCCGATAGTGCTCGCCATCGCGTGCAGCGCAGCTGCGGCAAGCGCGTCGGCGGCGTGGGTCGATCCGTCGGCCGCTATCAACGGTTCTGAGTCGCCGACCCGCTCGACGAATCCACTCAGCAACAGGCCCGGCTCGTTGAGATTGGGATTCTCGTCGGCGTCGCCCACTTCGGGCGTGCGGTGGCCGAACAATGTCAACACCGAGCGGCGGGTCACCGGCGCGCTACTGGTACGGGCGGCCACTAGGTTCGCCACCCCGATCGACAAACCGAGCGGGTCGTTCATCTCCCCCCTCCTTCGGATTCTGACCCGACCCCTCACTTCACCGTAGCCGCTGTCGGCGCGGCAGCCTGCGGGCAGAAATCTGCGTCAGCGTCAGGGATCGACGCTACGGGCAGGAATCAAACGTGTCCCGGAGCGGGCGAATTCGCGAGTTGTCGGGTTCAGCCCGGCAGGCCGTCGAGGCCGCCGGCGCCGGCGGCGCCCTGTTGGCCGGAGTTGCCGACGGTGCCGTCCGGGCCTGACGCGTCGCCGAATCCGCCGCTGCCGCCCAGACCGGGCGTCCCGCCTGCGCCGCCGCCGGCCCCGGTTCCGCCGCCGCCGGCGACGCCGGAGTGGCTGCCGTAAATCAGTCCGCCGGATCCGCCCGCGCCGCCATTGCCGCCGCTGCCGCCCGCGCCGCCTGCACCGCCGTCGCCGCCGGTGCCGCCGTTACCACCGGCGCCGCCGTTTTCGTCTGCCTGGGCGCCGCCCGCGCCGCCGCCGCCGCCCTTACCGCCATTGCCACCGGTATCGCCGGCGCCGCCCATACCGGCGTCCCCGCCGATACCACCACCGCCGCCGTCGCCGAAGAGCAACCCGCCGCGGCCTCCGGCGCCGCCGGCGCCGCCATTGCCGCCATTGCCGCCAGGGGCACCCGTTCCGCCGGTCCCGCCCGCGCCGCCGGCGCCACCGATCGCATCGGATTGCGGGTCGGCGGCGCCGCCTTTACCGCCGGTGCCGCCGGTAGCGCCGGTGCCCCCGGTACCGCCGGGTCCGCCGGTGCCGCCGACGTTGCCGCCGTCACCGCCGTTGCCGCCGTTGCCGCCAGCAGCACCGGCCCCGCCGGTACCGCCAGCACCACCCGCACCACCGACGGTGATCGTGTTATTGCCCCCCACGCCGTCACCGCCCTGGCCACCGTTGCCGCCCGTGGCACCGAAACCTCCGTTACCTCCCGAGCCACCGTTGCCGCCCGCTACGGCGCCGATTCCGCTGCCGTCCTGGCCGGTTCCGCCGATTCCGCCGTTGCCACCGGCCTGACCAACGCCGTTGGTGCTGACACCGTTGGAGCCAGACCCGCCGGGGCCGCCGGTGCCGGTGGAGTTGGGCAGGCCCGGGGCTCCGCTCTGCGCCGGACTTCCCTGGTTGGGGAGGGGGCCGGGGTTGACGCCGTCGGCGCCCTGGGCGCCCAGGCCGCCACTGCCGCCGGCGCCGCCGTGGCCCCACAGGCCGGCCGAGCCGCCGTTGCCGCCCATGCCGCCGTTACCGCCCGCGACGGTCGCGTTCCCGCCGCTTCCGCCAGCGCCGCCGCTGCCATAGAAAAAGCCGCCGTTGCCGCCGCGACCACCCGACGCGCCGGACGTACCGGCCCCGCCGCGGCCGCCGTTGCCGAACAGTCCCGCGTCACCGCCGCTGCCACCGCCGGGGTGCGCACCCCCACCGCTGCCGCCGTTGCCGCCGTTGCCGAACAACAGCCCCCCGGCCCCGCCGTTTGCGCCGGTGCCGGGCGCTCCATCGGTCCCATTGCCGATCAGCGGGCGTCCAAGCACCGCTTCGGTGGGGGCATTGATCAGATTCAGGAGTTGCTGCATGGGCGAGGCATTGGTGGCCTCCGCGCCGGCATAGGCAGCACTGCCGGCGCTCAGCGCGCGGACGAATTGGTCATGGAACGTCGCCATTTGAGCGCTGACCGCCTGGTAGGCGTGCCCGTACTGGCCGAACGTCGTCGCGATCGCCGCCGAGACATCGTCGGCCGCGGCCGCCACCACTCCCGTCGTTCGCGCCGCGGCGGCAGCATTCCCGGCGCTGATCGCGGCGCCGATGCTTTCCAAATCCGTTGCGGTCGTGGTTAACAAGTCCGGCGTGGCGATGACAAACGGCATGGATGGCTCCTCCGATCGTGGGGCGAAGCCGATCGTATCGCCGTACCCGGGGCGTGATCCGGGTTTTCGGAGTCGCTACTCCTGAATCGAGATGGCCTGGCGTGGACACTGCCGGACCGCGTCGCGCACCAGCTCTTCGTTCTCCGGCGCGACCTCGGGCTGC
Organism: Mycobacterium angelicum; assembly: GCF_002086155.1. Taxonomy (GTDB): domain Bacteria; phylum Actinomycetota; class Actinomycetes; order Mycobacteriales; family Mycobacteriaceae; genus Mycobacterium; species Mycobacterium angelicum. The sequence continues at coordinate 184,282 of NZ_MVHE01000004.1, forward strand.
AGGATGGTGAGCATGTCGTCGTCGCCGAGTTGAAACACCGCAGGGACGATGCCCATGCACACGCCATTGCTCTCGCAGAGGTCCCAGTCCACATCAACTTTCATCGCAACACCTTTACCGGTACGTTCTTCCAACCCGCGACGTTCTGCATGTGCACGCGGTTGCAATTGGCCCAGTCCACCTCGTAGCGGGGCATGAAGTCGAGCAGTTTTTCCAGGGCGATCATGCTTTCCATCCGAGCCAGCGCCGCGCCGAGGCAGCTGTGAATTCCGTAGCCGAAGCTGAGGTTCAGAGCCTCGTGCCGGTCGCGGTCGATGTCGAAGTTCTCGGGATCCGTCCAGGCTCGGGGGTCGCGGTTGGCGGCGCCGTTGATCAGGAACACCGGCTTCATGGCCGGGATGGTGACGCCGTGCAGCTCGACTTCTGTGGTCGAGCATCGAACCTGATATTGGGAGGGCGCCTCATAGCGCAGTAGCTCTTCGACAGCCGCCGGGATCTTGCTGCGGTCGTCGAGCAGCTTCTGCCACTGGTCGGGGAAGCGGGCGAAAACCACCGGCGCGTTGCCGATCAGCTTGGTCACCGTCTCGGCGCCGGCACCGCCCAATAGCGTTGCGAATCCAGCGATTTCAATATCGTCGAGCTTGGTCATCTGGCCGTCGTCACGTTCGATCTCGGCGTTGATCAGTTTGGTGAACAGGTCGTCGCGCGGCTCGGCTCGACGCTGCTGCAGGATTTCGTAGTAGAGCATCCCGGTTTCGATGTTGGCTTGCATGCCGCGCTCGCCCACCTCGACCTGTCCGGGTTCGCGATGCAGCGACTCGTCGATCAGGTGCCGCACGCGCTGGGCGTGTTCCTCGGGCACGCCCAGCATGGTCGTGATCACCTCGACGGGAAAGGGACCGGAGAAGTCCTGCACCACGTCGAAGCGGTCGGGATCGACCTTGCTCAGGTACTTGTCGATCTTCTCGCCGACCATCTGATGCTGGGATTGGATGGCGCGCGGCGTGAAGACCTTGTTGAGCAAGCTGCGCATGTGGCGGTGGTCAGGCGGGTCCATGAAGATGATCGACTTATGCTCCGTCGGCTTTCCGGTGCGCACCATCGACAAGTCGATGCCGTATGCCGACGAATAGTGTTCGAAATTCTTGAGTCCCGCGGCCACGTCCTCGTAGCGGGTCAACGCGTAGAAGTCGTATTCCTCGCTGTAGTAGACCGGCGTTTCCTCTTGCATTCGCCGGTATGTGTCCCATGCGCCGTTGAAGAAGTCTTCGGAGAATGGATCGAAGACGAGCTTCGGTTTGGTCATTGGGCGTCCTCCTCGACGGTGAGCTGAGGGATGGGAAAGTACTGCCGCCGAACGTGAAGCTGGTTTCACGTTCGAGCCTGAGGGTGAAGCTGGCTTCACATTCGAGGCTGCGGCCGCCGCGCATTCCTCGACGAAGGTGAGTACGCCGCGGTGGTAGTCGGCCGCGGTGTGCCCGAGGCTCAGGTTGTGCCCGGCCGCCGGCTCGCGGTGGCTGATGAAACATGGTGTCGCGGAGAACATCTCGCTGATCTCGGCCAGCGCCGTCGCGTCGGCCCGGTACACGTTGTCGTGCTCGCCGACGGTGAACCGTACCGGTACCCGCACCTTGGGCGCCAGCGCCGGGAAGTCTTGATGCGGCCAATTCAACGCCATGTCGCGTTCGTAGGCGGGAGATGCCGCAGAGTTCGTGATACCTCGCAGGATGTCGGCCGGATAAAGCTCCAGCGGCTGCCACAGCAGATCACGTACACCCGGCGGCCGTTCCTGTCGAGCCGCCGCATTCATGACTTCCTTGGCCGCCGGGTGGTAACGCCTTCCGGTACCACCCAATTCGAGGCCGATCAGGTCTGCGCCGCGTTCGACGCCGTTCTCGGCGGCAATCCGGATGGCCAGTTCGCACCCGCCCGAATGGCCGAGCAGGAACAACCCGGCTCCGCGTGGTCGCTGTCCCAGGATGCGATCGATCGCCCCATACGCGAGATCGACTCGGTGTTCGGGATCTTCCATCGACTCCGGATACGCTGCGGAGCTGCCGTGACCCGGGCGGTCAATGGCAACGACGGTGAACCCGAGTGATGCTCCCAGGCGCAGCAATGACAAGTCCGGATGTCCCGGGCAGTCGAAATAGACCGCGCTGGTGCCGCCGCCATGGATGGCCACGACGACGGCTTTCGGGTCCGGCGCTTCGGCGAGCATGCCCGACATGGGCACCCCGTCGACGACCGCCACGCGTGGAACGGGGGCGCTCATGTGTCGGCCCGCAGCAGCAGCACGCCGCTGGGAGTTAGGCCGCCGCTGCTGACCACGCCGACGCGGGCGTCGGCGACCTGACGATCCTCGGCCTCACCCCTGAGCTGGCTGACGGCCTCATGCAGCAGACCCATGCCGTGGGTGCGGCCGTGCGAAAGCTGGCCGCCGTGGGTGTTGAGTGGCAGCTGGCCGTCGCGAGCGATGTTCTTCCCGCCGTCCAGGAAGTCCTTGGCTTCACCGATGCCGCAGAATCCCAGTGCCTCGATCCAGGACAGGCAGTTCATGGTGAACCCGTCGTACAGTTCGGCGACGTCGACGTCGTGCGGGCGCAATGAGGTGCGGGTCCACACGTGGGCGGCCTGGCCCAGCACCTGCGGCTCGTGCGTGAGAGTGCTTTGGTCCCAATCGATTCGCTCGACGATCTGGGTGCCCACCGCCTCCACCAATACGGGTGGCTTGGCCAGGTCGCGTGCGGCGTCCACCGCGGAGACGACGACGGCTATGGCGCCGTCACAGGGCACGTCGCAGTCGTAGAGGCCGAATGGTGTGGTGATGGGCCGGGCGTTGAGGTAGTCGTCCATGGTCATCGGCGTGCGATAGACCGCGGTCGGGTTGAGTTCGGCGTTGGCCCGTTGGTTCAATGCGATCCAGCCCAGCGTCTCTCTCGTGGTGCCGTAGCGGTGAAAGTGGCGCTGCGCGTTGATCGCCAGCGTGTGCGCGGCCGAGGTGGCGCCGAACGGGAACTGCCAGCCGGCGGTGCGTCCCATGGATCCGGTGATCTTGCCCTGCTTCATCAGCTCGTTGAAGGTGGCTTCCCAGAGCGTCCGGAAACACAGCACGTGACGCGCCAGGCCGCCGGCGATCGCGAGCATCGCCGCGATCACCGATCCGCCCGGCCCGAAGGTCTCGATGCCGCCGTTGTGCCACGTCGGCCGGATACCCAGCGCCGCCTCCAGCGCGGTCACGCCGCCTTCGCCGAACCCGCCGAGGTTGCCGCCGCCCGGATAGGTGGACAGTCCGTCGATGTCGGCCAGCGTCAGGCCCGCATCGGCGACAGCGGCCTCGCACGCCTGGACCGTCAGCGACAGCGGGGGAACCATCAGCCGCCGCCCGATCGGCGACATGCCGATCCCGGTCAGCGCGACCTTGTCCTCGAATTTCTCAGTGGTCAGCATGGGCCGCACGTATTCGCCGAAGCGCTCCGGGGCGATCTCGTCTTCCGGGAGTGGGCGGGGCTCGGCATCCGGGGCGGGCCGGAAGAGCGGCAGCCACACATCCTCGATCTGCTCGAAGACGACTTCCACCGCTTGACCGATCTCGAGCCGGTCGGGATCGCTGTCAACGATGTTGGTGGTCAGCCGTACTCGCGGATCGTCGGCTATCGCCACCTGTGCGATCACATACGGCGCCGGCATCCCCGGCAGGCTGAACCGATGGTTCACCGTGAAGCCGGACAGGACGGCCTTGCCGGATACCGCCCGCACTCCGATTTCGCGAGAGCGGCAATAGCGGCATACCGGCGCGGGCGGGTGAATCAGTGACCGGCAGCGCTGGCATTCCTGGAAACGCAGCTTGCCGTCGGCGCCTGAGGTCCAAAAGAATTCGTTGTCGTTGGTGACCAGGGGCAGTGGTCGTCCCGGTGCTGCTGACACGTAACCTCCGGGAGTTCGTCAACGCGGTACGCCCATTATGCGAATACGAGAATTACGTTATCATCTCGGTGCAAGGATGAGCAGGGGTCTGATGTGACGGAAACGCTGGTTCAGGAGATGCCGCGCGCCGGCGTTCTTGTGCTCCGGCTCAATCGCCCTGAGCGGCTGAATGCCATCAATGACGAGATGCTGGCGGAGTTCATGCAGGCGTTCGCCGGTCTGGCCGACGCCGCCGCGTCGGGCAACGCCCCGAATGCGGTCGTCATCACCGGCACGGGTCGCGGGTTCTGCTCCGGCATCGATTTGCGCGACTTCGGCGCCGACGTACCTACGGCCACCGATCCGGCCATCGACCGCTTGCGCTTCCAGGAGGCGATGGCCGCGATCCCGCAGGCGATCCGCAACCTGCCGCAGCCGGTGATCGCCGCGGTCAACGGGCCGTGCGTCGGCGCGGGACTGGCCCTGTGTCTTGCTGCCGACATCCGGATCTGTTCGACGGCTGCGACGTTCGGCAACGCCGCGATCCTGCTGGGGTTGTCGGGTGCGGAGATGGGCATGAGCTACCACCTGCCCCGCATCGTCGGCGCCAGTGTGGCCGCGGACTGGATGCTCACCGGCCGCACGGTTTCCGCCGAGGAGGCCGACCGGCGGGGTTTGGTGAGCCAACTCGTCTCACCGGAACGGCTTTTCGAGCACGCGCTCGAGTTGGCGGGACAGATAGCCGACCTCGCGCCACTCGGTGTGCAACTGACAAAGACTGCGCTGCAGGTGAATACCGATGCAGCCGGGTTCGCGCCGGCCATTGAACTGGAGAACCGCAACCAAGTGATCAGTCACGCCACCGATGAGGCCGCCGCGCTTCGTCACAAGTGGTCTCAGCGGTAGCAAGGACCGGCGCGTGGCTTGGGACTTCTGCACCGACCCGGAATGGGCGGAACAGCTGGCGTGGGTGAACGACTTCGTGCGATCCGAATGCGAGCCGGTCGATCTGCTGGTCAAGGAATCCCATGACCTCACCGACCCCGTTCGCCGGGCACTGATCCCGCCGCTGCAGAAGATAGTGAAAGAGCGTGGCCTATGGGCCACCCATCTCGGTGCGCATCTGGGTGGGCCTGGGTTCGGCCAGCTGAAGCTGGCGCTGCTCAACGAGATTCTCGGCCGCTCGGAATGCGCTCCGATCGTGTTCGGCTCGCAGGCACCGGATTCCGGCAACAGCGAGATACTCGCACATTACGGCACACCGGAACTCAAGAAGCGATACCTGGAGCCGCTTTTGGACAAGCGGATCGTGTCGTGTTTCTCGATGACCGAGCCGCAGGGCGGTGCGGACCCGAAGGTGTTCACCACGACGGCCGTGCCCGACGGCGGGGAGTGGATGCCCAGGCCCCTGCTGCTTCCGGTGACCAACGCGATGCGCCCGGTGCACCGTCCGGTCACCGGGTGAACCCCCACTGGGCTTCGTTGTCCTCGGTTTTGAGGTTCTCGGCCGGATCCTCCGGGCCGGCGGCGGCGGGATGCACGACTTCTGGTCGAGGGTCGCCGATCTCGGTGATGGCATGCACCGGGCAGTCCAGCAGCGCCCGCATCACCGCGTCGTGGTCGGCGTCCGCTACGGTGCCGTCGCCGATCAGCGACGCGTATCCCCAGTCATCCAACGAGAAGTACCCGGGAGCATGTTTGGCGCACAGCCCGAAACCGTCGCACACGGTGCGGTCGAGACGGATCTTCATGCTCAGCTCACCGCCTGATAGGGACGGTCGGCGCGGAATGCGCCCCGGGTGCAATCCACGCATGTGCCGCCCAGATGACGGTCCACCTCGTCGGGGAACTGGTCGAGCAGGGTCGCCGCCACATTGGTGGCGGCGTCCAGCGTCGCGCACGCCCCACGTCCGCGCAATACCACCGACCATCGCCGCAGCCGGCCGAGATCTTCTTGTGTCGCAACGAAATCCCGCAATGCCGCGGCAACGGCCGCCATCGCAGCGGTGCCGTTGAAGCAGGATCCGCACTGTCCGGCGTTTTCGCGGTCGAAGTACGCCAGCACCGACGCGGCGACCGCGACGGGGCACTCGTCGGTGATCACCGTGATCGCGCCGCATCCCAGACCGCTGCCGAGGCCGCGCATCGTCTCGTGATCCAATGTGGTATCCAGCACCCTGCGATTCAGGAAGCCGGCGAAGTAGCCGCCCATCAGCGCGCCGCGCACCTGCTCGGACGAAACACCATGCAGCGAAAGCAATTCGGTGAACGGCAGGCCGTGCGGGAGTTCGTACAGAACCGGTGCCCGGTTGGCGCCGGTGATGGTGGCCAAAAACGTACCCGGCGAATGCACCGTGCCCTGCGAGCGAAATGCGGCTGCACCGCGGCGTTGTACGTAGGGCACATTCGCCAGGGTCTCGACATTGCTGACCAATGTCGGGCGCCCGCCCACGCCCGCTTCGAAGGGGCGCGGCGGCTTGTCGGTCGGCTTGGCGGGGCCCCCGTCGATGGCACGCACGGCCGCCGTCTCCTCACCGGCCACGTAGCCGGGCTCGACGGTGCGCAGCTCGACAGCGACGCCGAGGATGTCGGGGTCCAAATCGCCGAGCGCCCCTTCGACGCTGCGTGCCGAATCCCGGTCGGAGACATAGACATACGCGCGTTGGGCGCCGACAATAGCCGCGGCCAACCGTAACCCGTCCAGCACCAGATGCGGCCGGTTCCGCAGCAGCCAGCGGTCTTTCACCGACGCCGGCTCGCCCTCTTCACCGTTTGCGACGACGACAGCCCCTTTGGCGGCGAGGCCGCCAGAGCGGCCGTTGTCCCGTACCGCCCGCAACTTCACCCCAAGCGGAAACGCGGCACCGCCGCGACCGACCAGCCCGCTGGCTTCGATTTCCCGCAGCAGTTGGTCGGTATCGAGAACAGGCCGGTATTCGGGGGCGTCGGAGTCGGTCAGCAGCCGGGGCGCACAGCCCGACCAGGCGACGGTCCGGAATGCGGTATCGGTGTATTCCATCGATCAGCCCGCCTCAGTTGCGGTTAGGCTAGCCCGCATGCGGACTGCGGTGGTGCGGGTCAACGTGGACCCGACCCGTGTGCTCAGTCCCGGACAACTACGCGAGGGCATGGCCGCACTCCAAGCGCTGGATGCCGATGTGGTCCATCACGATCCCGGCCGCGAGCTGGAACTGCTCATCGAAACCGACGACGTCGAATCGGCCAAGCGAACCGCAATTGAGCTGTGCGGCAGGGCTTTCAACACCAGTCCGGTGGCAGGCGTGGTCACTTTTGTGAGCCGGGGCACCGACGACGACGCGCGCGGGGTCCTGTCCGGATTCGGGCTCACCGGCGAAATTCTGCGCGAGCCGGGCGACGACGGTTTCGACATCGTCTATGTGACGCTGCGCGAAGACGACCTCGATCGCGTGCCGGAAAGCCGGATCCACACTGCGCTCGAAGCCTCGCTCAACTGTGAGGTCCACATTCGCACCCGTTGACCGCATCATGACCTCAGGAATTCGAGGATCGCCGGAGCGGCCTGCACCCAGGTGTCGAACATATTGAAGTGCTTGACCTTCCCCGCGGCGCGCTCTTCGCTGGCGCGCTCCCATGCGTCCTCCGGCCAGGGCGGGTCGATCAGCGTCGATCCCTTGATCAGGCAGCTGACCTCGAGCGACGTGCGCTTCGGGTGGTCCCAGTCGTTCTCGCCGCCGCGGATGATCAACGTGGGAACCTTGATGCGGCCGAACATTTCGTCCTCGACGCCGGGAATGGTCTGTCCGGGCTTGGATACGAACGCGTTGAGCCAGCGCAGCATTACCTGCAAAAACTCGTCGGGGTCCAGGTCGAGGAACCGCTGCTTATTGTTCGGGTTCTCCTCGATGCGTTCGCGCCACTCGGGCACCTTCATCAGGCCGTCGATTCCGGTTCCGCGTGCCGCGAGGATGCTCGGCACCACGTAGTAGGAACCCAGCACGAACGTGCCGTAGATGCCGCCGACGATGTTCCACACCACGAGTTTGGTCACCAGCTCCGGATAGAGCATGGTCGTCAGCATGGAATCCCTTGCGCCACCGGATCCGCCGGCCAGAATGCACCGCTCGACTCCGAGTTCGCCCAGCAGGCCGTGCAGGGTCTCGGCGCGCATGTGCGATTCGCTTTGCCCGTAGAACTGCACATCGGAGGCACCGCAATTGGGCCGGTCCCACAACAGCGTGCGGTACCCGCCGTCGACCAGGGCCTGCGCCAGCGGACGCAAACCCGGGACGTCCTTGCTGAACCGGCCGCCCGGCGTCATGGCGATGAGATCGCCTGATTCGCCGAGGATTTCGTAGACCACCTTGCCGCCGTTCACCTCGACCGAAGACACGTGATTCTCCTGTAGTGTCACGCCATCACCAGCACGTCTTTGCCGACGACGCGGACCGGGTAGGTGCGGATACTCCATTCGGGTTTGACCGCTGTCGTTCCCGTCGCGAGTTCGAAACCCCATTGATGCCAAGGGCAGTAGATGTATTCCAGATCGCGAACCATGACGGCGTCGCCGGGCGCGCTCTCGTCGACGATCGTGCGTCCCCGGGCACGGCCCGAGCACAGCGGACCGCCTTGGTGCGGGCAGTAGTTGGCGATGGCATAGAAGGTGCCGTTGACGTTATAGACGCCCACGCCGTGGCGTCCGATCGGCACGAGTTTATGTGTGCCCGGCGGGATTTCGTCCACCGTCGCCACGACATGCTCGCGGCCCTGGGCTAGGCGGGGCCGCTTAACCGTCGCCCCTTCTTCTGCGGAGGCCAACTCAGTGAACCCGGACTTGACCCTCGAGAACCGGAACGGTCTCCGGCAGGTGATAAGTCGCGATGCCGTTGCGGAACATCACGGCTTCGCGCGCTGCCTTGGGCAAGTGCTTGACCAACCACCGTGGGTCGTCGAACGTCCAGTGCGGGTAGTCCGAGGAGTACAGCAGGATCTTGTCGCACTCCATCCACTCCAGTGCGCGGGTCAACTCGGTCTTGTCTTCGGGGTAGTCCAGCGGTTGGGTGGTGAACTTGATGTGTTCCTTGACGTACTCCGACGGCTTGCGCTTGATCTCCATCCGGTGTTTGCGGGCCGCATAAAGCGCGTCCATGCGCCACATCAGCGGCAGGATCCAGGTGAACGCGTGCTCGACGAAGACGATCCGCAATGTCGGGAACCGGTCGAAGACACCGTCGAAGATCAGGCTCATCACCTGATTGGCGGCCAGCAGCGAGTACGTCACCATGAAGTCGTGGTTGTAGCTGGGGAAACCCACCGGCGGCGTCGGCAACATCTCGTAGTTGCTGCGCGACAGGTGACAGCTCACCGTGATGTCATGCTTGGTGGCCGCCTTCCACACCGGGTCGTACCTGGGATGGCCCCAGGACGGCCGCGGCTCGGCCTTGATCAGCACCTGCGCCATGTAGGGGTGTCCCGCCCACTCCTCGATCTCGCGGGCGGCGCCCTCGGGTTCCTCGACCGCCGCGCAGATCGAGCCGCGCCAGCGCTGGTGCCAATTGTTGTGGGTGTCCAGCCAATGATTGGCCTGCCAGTGATTGAGAGCGGTCGAATACGCTTGGTGCGCTTCGGGAATGCGCGGTGTACGGCCGCCGGGCTCCAGGATCGCGATGTCGGATCCCGCTTCCATGATCAGCTGACGAAACGCCATATCCGGGTCGCTGCCGGGGAATTCACCATCGGGCGGGAAGGTGTCGGTGCGCATGGCGAAGCTGTGCGCGTAGTCAGGAGCGTCGTAGTAGATCAGCTCGCCAACCCGGTGGTCGAGGAAGAACTTGCTGCGCCACGGCTCCGGGATGTACTGCGTGATCTCACCGCGCTTGGGCACCGGGTGGACATCTGAATCGACACACCGCACGGCAATGCGTTCGGCGGCGGGAACGCGTTCCTGCATATGAGTCAGCGTCATCGTGATCTCCCTTGCTCACTGTCCATTCTGCGACTAGCTGGTTGCCAGGTCGACCGAAATGTCGATCCCGTAGAGCTTGGCCGCATTGCGCCAGCAGACCTTTTCGCGCTGTTCGGTGGACAGCGCTTTGGGCAACTTGCCGATGTCAGCGCACTGCCAGTGCGGATAGCTGGATCCGAACATCACCATGTCGTCCTTGCCGGTGAAGCCGAACCATTCCCCGGCGAACTCGGCGTCGCCGGGCCCGTCCAGCGCGCCCTGGATGAAATACACATGCCCGGGCAGGTAGTCGCTGGGTATGCGCGGCGCCCACGGCGTCTGCTCCAGGTGCGGCCGGCCGAAGGTATCCATTCGCCAGATGAACGGCGTCACGAAGTCCGCCGCGCCGTCGGCCCAGACGAACTTCAGCGTCGGAAAGCGCTCGAACACCCCTTCGGCGATCATGTTCATCAGGTGATACAGGTAGTTCAGCGCCATGAAGCTCACGTACTGCTCATAGGTTTGCGTGTGCCCGGACGGCGTGGGCGGAAATCCGATGCCTTCGCCGGACTCGATGTGCACGGCCACCGGCAGGTTCGCCTCGGCGGCGGCTTCCCATAGCGGCCAGAACTGCGGCTTGCCGTACAACTCCCGCGACTGCAGCGGCACGCCGATCTGGACGACCCGCGGATGCTCACGCCACTTCTCGACTTCCCGCAGTGCGCCGGCGATGTCGTCGGGGTTCACCCGCACGGTGCCGCGGAACCGTGCGCCGAACTCGTCGTGCTCCAGCCAGCGCGACACCATCATCTCGTTGTGCGCGGCATGTAGCGCGCTGCCGAGGTGCCGGTCCGGCATGATGCCGCGGCCCATCGGATGCAATACCGCTACGTCGACGCCGCGATTCGAAAACAGCTCATTGCCAACGAATTCGGGATCAGAGCCGGGGTAGCCGCGGTCGGGTCCCTCGGTGTTCGGCGCGTACTCGCTGCCAGGTGCCCCGTACCAGTCCATCTCGTAGTCAGGGAAACCGCGGCTCTTGAACGGCTCGCGGAGGAAGGAGCGCAGGTCTTTGTTGGACGGGAAGAAGATGTGCACGCTGGCGTCGATGACTGGCGTGCGAGTTCCGTCAGCATGTTCGATCACGAAAGCCACCCTCCGGCTTTCGGCAGCCCGCCAACTGCGACGGCGAGACCGGCCGGGCCATATGATAGATAATCTAACATTTTCCTGGACCGCCAATCAACGGATCTCCGGTAAGCATTTCGGTTAATCGTTATCCCTGGTGACAGTGGGTTTTTGTGACTTAGATGCAAGTGTAGTTCTTCAATGCGGATAATATCATTCTCTCCGTTTGTGCGGGATCGCCGGTCGGACAGCTCTAGGCCATCGCCGACCGTGAACCGTGCGACGCGACACGCCGACCAGGCGTCGGTGAATTCCCACTCGGCGCAGATATGGTGACCGGAAATTGGATCAGGAAGGCAGCTCCGTGGTCGGCAGCAAATTCCGCAGCATTCCACGTCGCGAATTCCTGGCCAAACTCAGCGGCGCCGGTGCCGCGGCATTCTTGATGGACTGGGCCGGCCCGGTAATCGAAAAGGCGTATGGTGCCGGGCCGTGCCAAGGGCATTTGAGCGATATCGAGCACATCGTCTTATTGATGCAGGAAAACCGGTCATTCGATCACTACTTCGGCACGCTGTCGGGTACCCGGGGGTTCGCCGACCTCACTCCACCGGTGGTGTTCGCGCAACCGGGATGGAATCCGCAGACGCAATCGCTCGACCCCGCCGGAAATACCCTGCCATTCCGTCTGGACACCACCCGGGGCCCATTTCTCAACGGCGAGTGCGTAAACGACCCCGAACACCAATGGGTCGCGATACACAACTCGTGGAACGGCGGCGCCAACAACGGCTGGCTGCCGGCGCAGGCAGTGACTCGCTCGGTTGCGGACACACCCGCAACCATCGGCTACTACACGCGCAAAGACATCCCGATTCACTACATGCTGGCCGACACGTTCACGATCTGCGACGGGTACCACTGCTCGGTCTTGAGCGGCACCTTGCCCAACCGGCTGTACTGGCTGAGCGCCAACATCGACCCCGCCGGCACCAACGGCGGGCCGGTGCTGGTCGAGCCCGGCTTCGCGCCGGCGGCGAACTACAGCTGGCGCATCATGCCGCAAAACCTCGAAGAAGCCGGCGTCAGCTGGAAGGTGTACCAGGACAAGAGCACCGGGCCGCTGATCAATTCGCCGTTCTCCGACAACGGGCTGGTGCAGAGCTTCATGCAGGCCCAGGATCCGAGGTCGAACCTGGCCCGCTACGGAATTGCCCCGGCCTACCCGAGGGACTTCGCCGCCGACGTGAAAGCGAATAGGCTTCCGGCGGTTTCCTGGCTGATTCCGCCGTTCCTCGAGTCCGAGCACCCGGCGTTTCCGGTGAATGTCGGCGCCATCGCAATTGTGAAGGCGCTCAAGATCTTGCTCTCCAATCCGGCCGTGTGGGAAAAGTCGGTGCTGATCATCAGCTACGACGAAAACGGCGGCTTTTTCGACCATGTGGTGCCGCCGACGGCACCGCCGGGTACACCCGGTGAATACGTCACCGTGCCCGACATCAACGCCGTAGCCGGCTCGGGCGGCATTCGCGGACCCATCGGTCTGGGTATCCGCGTTCCGTGCATTCTGATGTCGCCGTACACCCGCGGTCCGCTCATGGTCCATGACACGTTCGACCACACCTCACAGCTGAAGTTGATCCGGGCGCGGTTCGGCGTTCCGGTGCCCAACCTGACTCCCTGGCGCGACGGTGTGGTCGGCGACATGACATCGGCATTCAACTTCGCCGCCCCGCCCAATTCATCGGCGCCCAAGCTTGACAATCCCTGGCTGGGAGCATTACCCAAACTGCCGCAATGCGTACCGAACGCGTTGCTCGGGAACATCGCGAATTCATACCATTCGCCATTTCCCTATCGGGTGCCCTATCCGCAGTCGATGCCCGGTCAGGAAACCACGCCCGTGCGTGGGATTCCCAGCGGTCCCTGTTGACGACGAACTAGCACTGGTCGAGTTCGGCGAAGATCTCGCCGGCGATGCGGAAGCTGTCGACGGCGGCCGGCACGCCCGCATAGATGGCAACCTGCAGGAAGACCTCGCGGATCTCCTCGCGAGTGACGCCGTTGGTCAGCGCCGCCTTGATGTGGGTGCGCAATTCGTGTGGCCGGTTGAGTACCGAAGTCATGGCCAGATTGAGCATGCTGCGCGTCTTGCGGGTCAAGCCGTCGCGCCCCCACACCGCCCCCCAGCAGTACTCGGTGACGAGATCCTGTAGGGGGCCGGTGAATCCGTCGGCTTGGGCGATCGCCTTGTCGACATATTCCCTGCCCAGAACTTCGGAGCGGATCTGTCGTCCCCGCCGGTATGTTTCGCTGTCCATAGCCAGGAGTTTAGAGTCGGCAACGACGCCACCGAATTGGCTTGCCGGGAAACAAAATTGCTCGCGTTCAGCAGGGACCGCTGGGAATCCCCCTGGCCGGCGTGAGCTCCTGGGCGGGCATCGTCTGCGGATACGGGACCCGGTAAGGAGGATTCAGCCGATAAATTCCCGTCACCGCCTCCAGCCCGAGTCCGCATTGCGCCAGGGCCGACAGCACCCGGGGCCGAGTCAGGTTGACTTGCGACGGATTTGGTGGGACGGCGAAGTTGAATGTCGATGTCATATCGCCGGTAATGCTGCGGCGCCACGCGCTGAGGTTGGGCACCGGTACGCCGAACCGGCGCTCGATCAAGCGAAGCTGTGAGGTGTGATCGAAAACGTCATGAACCATCAGCCCGCCGCGGCTGTACGGCGAAATCACCAGACACGGGACGCGAAAGCCCAAGCCGATCGGCCCGCGGATGCCGCCGGAAGCCACCACGTTGTCGATGTCGGGCACCGTGACGTACTCGCCGGGTGTTCCCGGCGGCGCGGTCGGCGGCACCACGTGATCGAAGTAGCCGCCGTTTTCGTCGTAGCTGATGATCAGCGCGGTCTTTTCCCACACCGCAGGATTGGATAGCAGGATCCGCATCGTATCCAGCATCGCGACGGCGCCGCCTGCGTTGGGCATCGCGGAGTGTTCGGACTCGACGAAGTTGGGAATCAGCCAGGAGACTTTCGGTAGCCGATTGGCTTTCACGTCGGCAGCGAAGTCGTGGGGGTAGGTCGGCGCGACGCCGAAACGGGCCAAATCCGAACGCGGATCCCCGGCCTGCTTGAACCACTGCATGATCTGGTCATAGCCCACGTAGTTGTTGACGACGGGCCCTAATATCTTGTCGCTGTAGATCTTCCAGCTAACCCCGGCATCGCTGAGGTTCTGCGGCATGGTGCGCCAGCTGTACTTCCCGATCGGCGAGTTTGTGAGAGTTTCCAACAGCGGACCACCGTCGGTGCCGTCGGGATCGAGCCAGGCGCTCAGCCAATACAGCCGGTTGGGAAATGTGGGGCCCAATACCGAGCAATGGTATTTGTCGCAGACCGTGAACGTATCGGCCAGCATGAAATGCACCGGAAGATCTTGGCGCGCATGGTATCCCATGGTCACCGGGGTGTTGGCCACCGAGCGCGATCGTGCTTGCGCCGGCAGCCAGTTGTCGCAGGCCCCGCCGTTCCAGGACAGGTGCATCGTGACCCAGTCGTGGTCGGGGTCGTTGATGCAGGCGCCGTTGAGCAACGGGGGCCTGGTGGTGTCAAAGCGATAGGGAATGGTGATGCCGGCCGGATCCAGCGATTGCGTCTGCGGGTTCCAGCCCTTCTGCGCAAACAACGGCGACGCGGTGCTGAACCCGTCGGTTCCCGACAGTGTGCCGAAATAGTGATCGAACGACCTGTTCTCCTGCATCAACAGCACGATGTGCTCGATGTCGGCCAAATGCCCCGAGCACGGACCCGCGCCGTAAGCCTTTTCGATCACCGGCCCAGCTACCGATATAAGGGCCCCGGTGCTGGTGGCGGCAGCGAGTCTGGCCAGAAATTCCCGGCGCGACATATTGTCGACCGCGCTTTTGCTCATCACCACCCGACTTCATGCGCAATTCGGGCAACTGTAGCTTTACGCGACGGTCAATTGCGCAATGCTCGATGGCGTGTCGACGCCAATGCCGACCCCTCAGCAGGCGGTGGACGCCAGCGCGCCGGAACCGAACTTCTCGACGATGAACGCCCACGGGTCGGCGTAAGGTCCGCGGTGCTCGCAGCGCCGCTGTACGGCAAGCAGTGTGCGCATCACCGGGCGGAGCACCGGACCCAGCGCCATGAGCAGCGCTCGGCGCCGGCCCATCGAATCGGCAACCCAGGCAAGGGTTTCCGGCCAGTCGTGCTCTTGGTAGTCGAGCAATGCCTGGGACTGCGCGGTGTCGAACCAGCCGGTGAACGCCCAGCCCCGGTCGTCGTCGGGATTGCCTGGCAGACCGGCCGAGGGGCCCAGCCGGCCGATGCCTACTGCGGCCATCACGTCGTCCTGCAGCTCGCTCATCAGATGCACGTTCGATTCGTTGCCGGCGATCACGAGTATCTTGCCGGCTACGGTGTCGCGGCGCTCGACGGCGTTGGCAAACGCGAGCGCGTCGGTCGCGTGCATACGGTTGTCGGCCGGAGTGGCGCGCATCAGGACCAGGTAGTCGCCGTCGAGAGTCGTCGCACTGTCGGGCGACACGATCGCGGCCAGCCGCAGTATGGCGTAGGGCAGGCCGCTTTCGATGATGTCCGTTTCGGCCAGAACCTTGTCCTCGCCGTACTGGTCGATCGGGTTCACCGGAGTGTCGCCGGTGATGCGTTCGGGGCTGCGGTAGGGGTTGCGCGAGCCGTAGACCGCCGCACTGGAGGCGAACACGAATAGCGGTGGCGCGGTGAGCGTTTGCGCCGCCCTTAGCAGGTTTCGGGTGCCGTCCACATTGACCCCGCGGGCCAGCGCGGGCTTGCGGTATGAGGGCGGCGCGACGATCGCCGCCAGGTGCACGATCGCGGTGGGTCGGTGACGTCGCACGACGTCGGCGACGGCGGGTTCGTCGAGCAGGTCGATGAATTCCGGGATCACCTCGACGCAACGCTTTCCGACTTGTCCGAAAGCGCCCGTGACAAGCACTGTTTGACCTTTCATGAGCCAAGCCTGCGTGCCACAGCGGCGCCGACCACCCGCAACCGCGGTGAAATGCGAACGGACAAAAGCGGATTGAAGATGTCTTCGCGCAGCCGGGTCAGCGTGGAGGTCGTGATCAGCCACCGGCCGCCGACCTTCTGGTAGGTCTCGTGGTAGTGACCGCGGCCCTGCAGATTGATGCCGGGGGCCAAGCGCACCACGTCCTCGAGCGCCCATATCCCCGTCGCGGTCGTCGGCGATGTCAGCGCGATCTCCGGGGCGTGCACCTGATGCACGGTGGGTTGCCTGCCAAGTGCGTTGCGAACGAAGGCTACGAACTCGTCGGCGCCGGCGATCCGCTTGCCGCCCGACGGCGAGGTGTCGCTCACGAAGTCGTCGGTGAACAGCTGACGCCAGTCTTCCCAGCGCTTGGTGTCCAGGTAGCGACAGTATCGGGCCTTGAGCTGCTTGATCTCCTCGATCTCGCACAGCGTGGTCGCGGCATCCACCATTAGCGTCCTTAACCGATCGGACTGCACCTCATAACCCATTTTCGAGATTACTGCTTCCGCATCAGAGAATGTTATTCTCGCGTGATATCGACGACGTTGTCCAGTAGGAGGCGGCCCCGCGATGCTGTTGGAGTTCGATGCCGATCAACGGCTGTGGCAGGACACGGTGCGTGATGTCGTCACCAAACAATGCCCGCCATCACTGGTCCGCAGTGTGGCCGAGGACGGCGTCGACCCCGACCCGCTCTGGAAGGCCTACGTCGACCTGGGCTGGACGGAGCTCTACGACCCGGCCAGCGCGGTGGAGCTGGCCATCGTGTTCGAAGCGCTGGGGCAAGCGACCGATCCCACCCCGTTCCTGGCGACGATGAGCCAGTTCGCACCCTTGGCCGGCGACAGCTTCGACCCACACCAGTCGGGCACCGCGGTATACGGCGGGGTGACGGCTCGCCGCGACGCCGACGGTTGGGTGCTCGACGGCACGGCACGTCATGTTCTCGACGGCGACCGTGCCGATCGGCTGGCGGTGGTCACCGAGGCCGGGGTCTTTCTCGTCGAGGCCCCTCAGGTGTCGGCTCGACGTGAATCAGTGTTCGACCCGGTGCTGCACGTCGCGGATCTGTCGTTCAGTGCAGTCCGGATCCCCGACAGCTCGCGGTTATCCGCCGACGCGGAGCGGGCGAATCATATTGCGTTGACGGGCATGGCAATTCACATGGTCGGAGCGTGCCAGCGCATCCTCGATCTGGTACTCGAGCATGTCCGCAGTCGCCATCAGTTCGGTGTGCCGATCGGCTCGTTCCAGGCGGTGCAACACAAGGCCGCCGACATGCACATCGCCGTGGAACGCGCTCGCGCACTTGCCTATTTCGCGGCCCTGACCATCGCCGCCGACGATCCGCGCCGCCGGCTGGCCGCCGCCATGGCCAAGGCTTCGGCGGGGGAGTGTCAGTCGCTGGTATTCCGCCACGGCATCCAGCTGCACGGCGCAATGGGATTCACCTGGGAGAACGACCTGCAGTTTGCGCTGAAGCGGGCCAAAGCCGGTGAGTTGATGCTCGGCGGTGCCGCGCAGCATCGCGCCCGGATCGCCGAGGAGTACCGTGCAGCTGACTTTTGATTCCGACGTCGAGGCGTTCCGTGCGGAGTTCTCGGCGTTTCTTGACGAAAACCTGCCGCCCGCAAGCGAAACGCAGGAGCGTCCGCGGTCGGTGTCGCACATGCCGGCGTGGGCGCGCCGCTGGCAGCGCTTGCTGTTCGAGAACGGGTGGCTATTGCCCAGTCAGCCACCGGAATTCGGTGGTCGCAACGCCACGGTGTTGCAGCAGTTCGTGTACCTCGAAGAGCTCAGCCGGCGGCGGATCTACCACAGCTTCAACCCGCAGGGCGTGAATATCGTTGCGGCATCGCTGTTGTCGTTCGGCAGCGACGAGCAGAAGCATCGCTGGGCGGTGCCGATCCTGCGCGCTGAGATCACCGCTTCGCTCGGGATGAGCGAGCCGAGTGCGGGTTCCGACTTGGCGTCGTTGCGTACCCGGGCCGTCCTGGAGGGCGACCATTTCGTGGTCAACGGACAGAAGGTGTGGACATCGGGCGCCCACGACGCCGATGTGCTGTTGACCTTTGTGCGTACCGATCCCGATGCGCCAAAGCACAAGGGCATCAGCGTATTACTGATCCCGACCGATACCGAAGGCGTATTACGCCGGCCGTTTCCGTCCATCTGCTCGGCCGACGACCTGGATTTCAACGAGGTCTTCTTCACCGATGTGCGGGTGCCGGCGGAAAACCTGGTGGGCGCGCTCAACGGAGGGTGGCGGGTGGCCAACGGATCCCTTGGGCACGAACGCACGATGATGTGGCTGGGTTTCGCCGATCGGCTGGATAACGTGATCGCCGACTTCCGGCCGACCAGCGAACTGGACCGGGACCACTATGCGACCACGATCATGGACAAGCAGGCCTTGCGGCTGTTGGGTTCGGCGGCGCTGGCGCGCGCCTCCCGCGGCGAAGACGACGTCGCCGCCGTCTCGGTGCTCAAGCTGCTCGGCTCCGAAGCGGAATTGCGCGCGTTTGAGCATGCCCTGTCTGCCGCCGGGCCCGACGGGCTGGTCAGCCCCGCCTTGACCGGACCGTACGAGCCGATGAACCTGGACCACTACTTCGCCAGCTGGTTCGAGCGTTACGCCCGAAGCTTTTCCGGCACCATCGCCGGGGGAACCTCGGAGATCCAGCGCAATATCATCGCCCAGCGGGTGCTGGGGCTGCCGCGCGGTTAGCGAACGTGCGGCCAGCTTCACGTTGGGCAGCCACCGTGAAGCCAGCTTCACGCTCGGCACTGAAGCGAGTCGCTGGCGAGGTCCTAGACCGGGTCGAACTTGGTGATCAGCCAGGTGCCGTTGACGCGGGTCATGCTCAACCGGACGCTGCTGGCCGACGTGGCAGGGTCGGGCTTGTCTTTGCTTGTGGTGGTCTGATTGACGTACACAAGGACGACGGCCGAATCCGGGTGTAACTCCGACACTGCGGCCCCGACAACGTGGGCGGTGGTTTTCAACGACTTCTGCTTGGCCGCCGGAGCCACGATCTGCTCGGTGAATTGGTTGTAGTACGACAGGAAATCCCCGGACAGGTGCGCCTTGGCGGTCGCGAAGTCCTTGTCGAGTGATTCGGGTGAATAGGAGAGCAGCGCAACCGTTCCCTCGGAGGCCGCGCTGACGACCGCCCGGGCGACGCTGGGATCGGTCCGTCGGTTTGGTTGGTAGCGCTCAAAGTACAGCCACGTCGCCACACCGGCGGATACCAGCAGCAGCAGTATCAGAGTCGCAGGAACGACCTTCACTTTGCGCAGCGTGCGTGACCGGGCACTCGGCTCGCGCTTGGTTCGTTTGGCGGCCTGTGCGGCCTCTGCCGCCTCTGCGGTTTCGGTGGTTTCGGTGGTTTCGGTGTCGTGGGTTTCATCCCTTTCACCGCTCACGGTACGAACTCCAATTTCGACATCTTGTACTGTCCGCCTTCTTCGGTCACGGTGACCCGCAGCCGCCACACGCGTGGTTCGTCCTTGGCGCCAGCGGCATTGGTGATCGACGATGTCGCCACGACCAGAACTAATGCGGAATGCTCGTCCATGGATTCGACGGCTGCTGCATTGATCGTTCCCTGCGTGACCACTTTCGACTCTTCGACCACCGTCACGAAATCGTTTGCGCGCTGGGCGAAGTCGTCCCTGAACTGGCCGGTGGAGCTGTCCAGTAGCCGTTGGACGTCCTCCTTGGCCCGGTGGAAGTCCAAGGACGCCATGTTGACTACGCCCTGCTTGGCCCCGGCGACGAAGTTCGCGGCACGTTGGCTTCGCTCGGTGGCGTTGCGGTCTTGCCACAGCATGTAGGCGCTGGCGCCAACAAATGCGCAGATGAGGATGATCGTGGCCACTTTGGAAATCGCTGACAGTGACAGTAACCGGCTTGCGGCCCTGCGCCACCTCGGCCGGGATGTCGCTGCCGCAGCTTCGAAGCCTTCCTGGCCGGCTTGCTCGTCGGTCTCTGAATCGGGCTCTTCGACATCGGTGCCTTGTTCGTCGGCGGACTTGGCCCTAGCGTTCTCGGCGGATTCGGCGCGCGCCCCGGTGTTTTCGGCCTGCGCTACGCGCCGTAGCCGCGCGACTCGGGCGCGCGCGCGGGCGGCGGCGGCCAACGCTTCGGCCTCGGCGGCTTCTGCTTCGGCTTCCTCGAGCAACGCCATCGCGTCGGCTTGCGATATGGCCGAGTCCTCCGGCGGCTTCGCGTCACCCACTGCGATTCCCGCCCGCGGCTACCATCGCACGAGCGTGAAGGGATAAGTGTCGGTGCCCCCGGGGCCGCCGCCACACCCGGTGTCGTATGTGGTGACCAGTTCGCCGCTCAATGTGACCGCATCCCACGAATAGACGTCATGCGAGGGAAAAAACTGCACGACGCAGCGCACGCCGTCTGGCACATCGACGGTCATGGTGTAGCGGCCGTTGGACAGGTACGCGTCCTCTTTGTAGGGTGCCGCTTGCCCGTTGGGTTGCGGTACCCCTTGGATGGTCAGGCATCCCGGTGCGCGAGAAACGCACGGGCGAACCGCCCAAATCCAGTCGTGGCCGCGATCCCGGTCGGTGTTCGCCCTGTAGTTGCCAATCAGCATGTCCGCGCGGGCGGTCGGCGTAAGAGTCAGCGCGGCAGTGGCACTCACAAGTGCAAGCGCAAGGGTAACTGCCGCGGTCTTCACCGACGCGTCTCCCATCTGTAGTACACGCCCTCGCACTGAATATAGAGCGCGGCCACGCTGCACAGGCCTACTTGCAAAAATCGCGCGCGTCAACGGGGTGGCTCAATCAATGACCGCCGCTTCCTTGCGCTCGGTGACAGGACGTGCGAGTTCTTGCTCGTCGCAAATGCGTTGCAGCTTGTCCAGGGTCTGGTCGAGGCCGTCGCCTACCCGGCGGCCAGGGGTGAACGTGGCCGGAAGTTTGCGCATGCCCTGGATGACGCCGATGGTCTCGTAGTGCACGGCGCCATCGGGATCGCAGCGATAATCGGGCATCCGGTCGAGCACGGCAGTCAGCATCGACTTGAACACGGTGCGGGCCACGTTCGACCCGATACACCGGTGCACGCCGATGCCGAAACTGAAGTGCCGGTTGCCTTTACGATCGAGGACGACCTGATCCGGCTTGTGAAACACAGCGGGATCACGATTGGCCATCGCCCACGAAATCCAAAGCCGCTCACCTTCTTTGAACCGCGTGCCGTTTACCTCGACGTCGTCGGAGAATGTCCGGCCATCGCCGGGTGCCGGGGTGAAGTAGCGCAGAAACTCCTCGGTCGCGGGGTCCAGCAGCGTGTCGCGGTGCTGCCGCAGCCGCTCGCGTTCATCCGGGTGCTCGGAAAGCCATTCCAGCGAATGGGCGGTCAGCGCAGTCGTGGTGTCGAAGCCGCCGCCGATGACGAGCCCGAGATTTCCGAGGATCTCCAGATCGGGTGCGGGCACGTCGTCAATGCGCATCTGCACCAAAGCATTGACGATGCCGGGACGCGGGTTTTCGCGAATCTCGATCATGCTATTGACCATGTCGAGGCCCATCTGGCGGTGCATCTCGGTCACCCGCTTGATGTCGGGGGAGTGTTCCGGGGTGTACACCGCGGCATGAACCGGCTCGCTGTACATGTTCCACTTCTTCAGCGGGATGCCCAGCATCGCCAGGGTCAGCACGGCGGGCACGATATTGGCCAGATCGTCGACGAAGTCGATGTGACCGTCCTCGATCTTCTCGGTGAGGCAGGCGCGGGTCACGTCGTCGATGAACGGCTGCCAGCGCTTGACCGCCGCCGGTGACAGATACGGGTTGAGAACCGTGCGGTAGGTCCGATGTTCGGGGTCGTCCATTTCCAGGATGCCGCCCCGCACCACACTGACCCGGCTGGCGGTGGGTATCGAAATGCCTTTGTAGCCACGGCGTTCGCCGTGGATGTCATGGTCGTTGGAGATCGCCGGGCAGCGGGCGAGCTCGAACACTTCGTTGCTGCCGGCCGCCACCCAGTGCCCGCCGTAGGTGTCGGTCCACGCGATCGGGCACTGGGCGTGCATCTCCTCGGTGATCGTCTTGAATTCCGACCGGTATTCGGCGGTGTGCCGATCGAAGTGATACCGATTCTTCTTCCGGTCGCTGTCGCTGTCGCCGTCTTTGTCGGTGACGGCGTCATCAACCCTCAAAGTGCCCTCTCCCCTTGATGTTTAGTCGGTCAAGATGATGGCCTGCTCCGGGCAGGATCGGACAGCCTCCCTGACCTGCTCCAGCTGGTCGTCGGGAACGACATCGCTGACGGCCGACGAGCTGCCGTCAATGTCGCTGAGCTGAAAAGAATTTGGCGCGATCATCGAGCACAGGGTGTGCCCTTGGCAGCGTTCGGGATCAACCCAGACCTTCACCGTCGCACTCTCCTTAACGCGTCTCAGGTGTTGCGGCCGCCGTTGACGCCCAGGATCTGGCCGGTGATGTAGCCGGCCTCCTCGGACACCAGGAAGGCGCAAGCGGCGGCGATGTCCTCCGGCTTGCCCATCCGGCGCACCGGCGTCTTGGCGATGTTCTGCTCGACGTCGCCGAGGAACCCTTGCGTCTCGGCGTTGCGCAGCATCGGGGTGTCGATGAAGCCCGGCGGGACGGCGTTGACCGTGATGCCGCTGGGCCCGTACTCGAGTGCCAGCGACTTGGTAAGTCCGTTGACCGCGGACTTGGCGGCCACATAGTGCGCCATGTAGGGCTGGCCCGAATGGGCGCTCGACGACGAGATGTTGACGATCCGTCCCCAACCGGCCGCCACCATGTCGGGCAGCACCGCCTGGATCGCGTGGAAAGTGCCGTTGAGGTTGACATCCAAAACGCGCTGCCATTCCCCGAACGTGAGGTTGCCGAACCGCTTGAAACCATCCAGGCCCGCGGCGTTCACCAGGATCGTGACCGGGCCCAGCCGGTCGTGGATAGCGGACAACGCGGCGTCGATCTGCGATCGATCGGTTACGTCGGCGGTGTAGGCGAGCTCGGCGTCGGAGGGTCGTATATCGATGGTGGCCACGTCGATGCCGTCGGTTTGCAGGCGATGCGCGACGGCTTGCCCGATGCCAGATCCGCCACCGGTCACCAGAGCGGTTTTCGAGGCGGTTTTCGAGGCGGTCATCAAGCGGCCTTCACCTGCTCAGCACCCGAGCCTTTCTTCGCCGTCCAGTCTCACTCTTAAAGAATCTTGATTGCAATTATGAGAATCCTACTCTCACGCCAGAACGGCGTGCAAGCTAGCGCCTAAACCGCGCGCAACCTGCATAGAGAGGCTTCGTCGGTGTATCGCTGAGCGATTGCTTAGCTGGTCAGCGGGCCTATGGAGTGCGGGCGCTTTCTTGAATTCTCAAGTCTCGAATGTAAGATTCGCCTGATATGAGAATGAAATTATCGTGACCGTCACCACACTAGGGGGCCCACCATGCCAGCGCAGGACACGGCGGAGACCGTCCGGGTGCCAATTGTCGGCGCGCAGGCATCACGGGCCGACCGCCGGCTGCTGATCGACGGCCGACTGGTCACGACCCAGCAGACGTTCCCGTCGATCAACCCCGCCACCGGCGCCGTCCTGGGCCACGCTCCCGAGGCAGGCGTCGGTGAGGCCGAGCAGGCGATCGCGGCCGCCCGGCGCGCCTTCGACACGACGAGCTGGCCGACCGACGTCGAGATGCGGATCCGTTGCCTCGATCAGCTGCATCGGGCGCTGCTAGACCATGCCGAGGAGTTGCGCGAGCTGACCATCGCCGAAGTCGGCGCCACCCGCGCTCTGACCCAGGGCGCCCAGCTCGACGACCCGATCGGCATCGTCAGGTTCTATGCCGACCTGCTGCGCAGCTACCAGTTCTCCGAAGACTTAGGCAATAGAGAATCGCGCGGCATGCAGCACCATCGCTGGGTGGAAAAGGAAGCTGCCGGCGTGGTGGCGGCCATCATCGCCTACAACTATCCGAACCAGCTCGCGCTGGCCAAGCTGGCCCCGGCGCTGGCCGCCGGCTGCACGGTGGTGCTCAAAGGCGCGCCGGACACCCCGCTGATCACCCTGGCGCTGGGTGAGCTGATCGCCAGCCACACCGATATCCCGGCCGGTGTGGTGAACGTGCTGACTTCGTCGGACGCCGCGTCGGGCGAGGCCCTGACCACCAGCCCCGACGTCGACGTGGTGACCTTCACCGGGTCAACGGCGGTCGGCCGCAAGATCATGGCCGCGGCCAGCGACACCGTCAAGCGTGTGTTCCTGGAATTGGGCGGCAAGTCGGCGGTGATCATGCTCGACGACGCCGACTTCGCCACCGCCACCATGTTCGCCGCGTTCAGCATGGTCACCCACGCGGGACAGGGCTGCGCGCTGACGTCGCGGCTGCTGGTGCCCAAGGTGCACCACGACGAAATCGTCGAATTGATCGCGCAGCACTTCGCCCATGTGCGCCACGGCGACCCGGCCGATCCGAAAACCTATATGGGACCGCTGATCAACGAGCGACAGCGGGACAAGGTGGACGGCATGGTCCAGCGGGCCGTCGCCGCCGGGGCCACCCTGGTGACCGGGGGCAAGCGCCTGGACCCCGGCTACTTCTATGCACCCACCCTGCTCACCAACGTCGATCCCGACAGCGAGATCGCGCAGGACGAAGTGTTCGGGCCGGTGCTGGTCGTCATCGGCTTCGACCAAGACGACAACGACGACGATGTCGTGCGAATCGCCAACAATTCGATCTACGGACTGGCCGGTGCGGTCTTCAGCCGCGACCAGGACCGGGCCCTGGCCGTGGCGCGCCGGATCCGCGCCGGATCGTTTTCGGTCAACGGCGGCAACTACTTCGGCGCCGACAGCCCGTTCGGCGGATTCAAGCAGTCGGGCGTGGGCCGCGAGATGGGTGTCGCCGGACTCGAAGAGTTTCTGGAACGCAAGACCTTTGCTGTCCCAGCCGTACCGGCTGAAAGGGCCCCCGCGTGAAACCGCTCGAAGGCATCCGGGTATTGGAAGTCGCCATGTACGGGTTCGTCCCGTCGGCGGGCGCCGTGCTGGTCGAATGGGGCGCCGATGTGATCAAGGTCGAGCACGCGGTCACCGGTGATCCCCAACGCGGGCTGCGCCAGACCGGCATGCTGCGGGTCGAGGGCGACCCCAACCCAAACATCGAGCACGCCAACCGCGGCAAGCGCAGCATCGGACTGGACATGTCGGTGCCCGAGGGCAAGGAAGTGCTCTACGAACTCGCCCGTACCGCGGACGTATTCCTGACCAGCTTTCTGCCCGACCACCGGCAGAAGTTCGGCATCGACGTCGACGACATCCGCGCGGTCAACCCGTCGATCATCTACGCGCGCGGCAGCGCCCTGGGCCCCCGCGGCGCGGAGTCGGTCAAGGGCGGCTACGACATGACCGCGTTCTGGTGCCGGGCCGGGACCGCGGCCACCATCACGCCGATGGGTTACCAGGGGATGATCAACCCGCCCGGCCCGGCCTACGGCGACACCATCTCGGGCACCAACCTGGCCGGCGGGATCGCGGCGGCCCTCCTCAAGCGCGAGCGCACCGGCGAACCGTCCGTCGTCGACGTGTCCTTGCTCGGCAGCGGCCTGTGGTCGCTGGGCCACACCGTGGCATTGACCAAGCACCTTGGTCAATTGATGCAAGCGCCGCCGCCGGGCATCCACGGATCGCCGGTCAACCCATTGGTGGGCGTGTACCCGACATCCGACAACCGCTACATCTCCTTGGTGATGATGCAGCCCGGCAAGTTCTGGGCCGACGTGTGCCGTCATATCGACCGGCCCGAACTGATCGACGATCCACGCTTTGCCGACGCGGAAACCATTGCCGCGAATACGGCAGATGCCGTGGAGATCTTGACCAAAGTGATCGCAACCCGCACGCTTGCCGAGTGGAGCGAACGCTTTGCGACGCTCGCGGGACCTTGGGCGCCGGTGCAGGACACCTTGCAAGCGGCCGACGACGCACAGATCAGAGCGAACGAATATTTGGTTCGCGCAGGCGAACTCGAGCTTGTCGCCAACCCCGTGCAGTTCGATGTCACCGCGCCGCAGACCGGCCCCGCGCCTGGATTCGCCGAGCAGACAGACGAAATTCTGTTGGAACTAGGGCTGGATTGGGATCGCATCATCGAACTCAAGACCGCCGGCGCGGTCACCTAGGGCCGGGTGCGACTAGGAAATGTCGGAAATGTCTGCCCAGGCCGCTGATAACGGTTATGCGTTTTTCATTCCCCCTGGACGCGGCATGAGTCATAATCGCCAAGCGCTTCAAGACTCGCGGGCTCGGGCGGTCCACACGGCCTGGAAGTGCCAACTCACGCAAGAGAACGGAGGGCCGGCGTGAGGAGGAAAACCGTTTCGAAGCCGAGATGCCGTAATTCGGAAGGTGTTTCGCTTCGGGGCGGTGCGAAGGTCTGGGCTGACGATGCCGACTGGGGCTGACGCCGATGGCGAATAAAAACCCGAATCGCTGGTCGCCGGGAGTGTCCCTGCCCGGGAATCTCTCCGGGGCAATGCAGGCGGTCGGCGGCCTGTTTGCGATGTCGGCAGATGCGATCAGGTTCCTGTTTCGCCGGCCGTTCCAGACTCGAGAGTTCTTCGAGCAGTCCTGGTTTGTCGCCCGCGTCTCGCTGGTGCCCACGTTGTTGGTGGCGATTCCGTTTACGGTTCTCGTGAGCTTCACGCTCAACATCTTGTTGCGCGAACTCGGCGCTGCGGACCTCAGTGGTGCCGGAGCGGCTTTCGGCGCGGTCACCCAGGTCGGACCGTTGGTGACGGTGTTGATTGTGGCCGGTGCCGGAGCCACGGCGATGTGCGCGGACTTGGGTTCGCGCACGATCCGCGAAGAGATCGACGCGATGGAAGTGCTGGGTATCAATCCGGTTCAGCGTTTGGTGACGCCACGCATGCTGGCCGCCGGATTGGTTGCTCTGTTACTGAACAGCTTGGTGGTCATCATCGGCATTCTGGGCGGATACATCTTCTCGGTCTTCGTTCAAGACGTGAACCCGGGCGCGTTCGCGGCGGGCATCACGTTGTTGACCGGCGTTCCGGAGATGATCATTTCGTGTGTCAAGGCAGCGCTTTTCGGTCTTATCGCCGGGTTGGTCGCGTGCTATCGCGGGCTCACGGTGTCGGGTGGGGGTGCCAAGGCGGTCGGCAACGCGGTGAACGAAACCGTGGTGTTCGCGTTCATGTCGCTGATGGTCGTCAATGTGGTTGTCACTGCTATCGGTATCCGGTTCTCGACCAAGTAGCGCGAAGGAGGTGCAAGGCAAGCTATGGGACTGCGCGTGGCCTATCCGCGTCTGACGCGACAAGCCCAGAAGCCGGTGGCCACCTTGAGCCGAATCGGCGATCACACGCTGTTCTACGGCAAAGCGCTGGGCGGGATACCATTCGCGGTCACTCACTATAGGCGCGAGATCATCCGTCTCATCGCCGAAATCAGCATGGGCGCGGGGACTTTGGCGATGATCGGCGGGACGCTGGCGATTGTCGGGTTCATGACGCTCGCCGCGGGCGGCACGCTGGCGGTCCAGGGATACAGCTCACTGGGCAATATCGGCATCGAGGCGCTGACCGGATTCCTTTCCGCCTTCATCAACGTTCGCATCGCAGCGCCGATCGTCGCGGGAATCGGTTTGGCAGCCACCTTCGGTGCCGGTGTCACAGCTCAATTGGGCGCCATGCGCATCAACGAAGAAATCGACGCCCTGGAATCGATGGCGATCCGGCCGATCTCGTATCTCGTCAGTACCCGGATCATGGCCGGAATGTTGGCGATCACGCCCTTGTACAGCATCGCCGTCGTCCTGTCGTTTCTGGCTAGCCAGTTCATCACCACAATGCTCTTCGGCCAGTCAAGCGGCTTGTATAACCACTACTTCACCACGTTCTTGAACCCGATCGACTTGCTGTGGTCGTTCCTGCAAGCCATCGCGATGGCGATCACGATCCTGTTGATCCATACGTACTTCGGCTTTTTCGCCTCGGGCGGACCAGCCGGCGTGGGGGTCGCGACCGGTAACGCGGTGCGGACTTCGCTGATCGTGGTCGTGTCAGTGATACTCCTGGTTTCGCTGGCCGTCTACGGCTCCAACGGAAACTTCAACCTGTCCGGCTAGCGAAAGGTGGTGAAAGGAAAGTGACGCGCGACTTCGGCCCCCGGCCCGTCCACCAGTCTGAAACCACCAGTGCCGCCGCACCTGTCGCGGCATCACCCGGCCGCCACTTCGGCGTCCGATCGTACGCACGGCCGCTGGCCGGCCTGGTAACCGTCTTGGTGGTCGCGGCGATCTTCGCGCTGGCGGTAAGCCTTTTCCGGGGCGACCTCACCGAAACCGTGCCGGTGACGGTGATCTCACAGCGTGCCGGCCTGGTGATGAACGCGGACGCCAAGGTCAAGATGCGCGGCGTGCAGGTGGGCAAGGTTGAATCGATCGAGTCGCTGCCGAACGGCCGGGCGGCTCTGCACTTGGCGATGTTCCCGTCGGAGTTGCAATACATTCCCGCCAACGTGCTCGTCGACATCACGTCGTCGACGGTGTTCGGCGCGAAGTCGGTCGAACTGGTGGCCCCCGATAAGCCCTCGGCGCAACGGCTACATGCCGGCCAGACGCTGGCGGGCGAGCACGTCATGGTCGAAATCAACACCGTATTCCAGCAATTGGTGTCGGTGCTGGCCCAGATCGACCCGGCGAAGCTCAACGAGTCCCTGGGCGCGCTGGCACAAGCGTTCAGTGGGCGGGGCACACAGCTTGGCCAGTCGCTCACCGACTTGGATTCCTTTCTGGCCAAGCTGGAGCCGAGCCTTCCGGCATTCCGCCATGACCTCGCGGTGTTACCGGCGGTGTCGAACGCCTATGCCGACGCGGCGCCGAACCTGGTGAAAACCGTTGCTAACGCGAACCGGATCAGCCAGACGATCGTCGACGAGCAGAGCAACCTGGATGCATTGCTGATCAGCGCGATCGGCTTGGCCAACATCGGCAACGATGTCTTGTCGAACAACCGCGAACCGCTGACGAATGTATTGCATCTGCTGGTGCCGACAACCGATCTGACCAGCGAGTACCACGAGGTGTTCACCTGTGCTTTCGGCGGTCTGATAACGATCTCGCATGGTTCGCCGCTGTCGGAACCGAGCATCAACATCTCGGCGAGTCTTACCTGGGGCGGCGAACGTTATCGGTATCCGACGAACCTGCCCAAGGTCGCGGCGACAGGCGGCCCCCAGTGCATGGGTCTGCCGAGAATCCCGTTCAACTCGCATCCAAAGCAGCTGATCTCAGATATCGGCGCCGACCCGGTGGGGTACGGAAACCCGCAGCTGCTGATCAACTCCGATCTCCTCAAACAACTGCTATACGGGCCGA
The DNA here is from genome assembly GCF_002086155.1 of Mycobacterium angelicum. Classification (GTDB taxonomy): domain Bacteria; phylum Actinomycetota; class Actinomycetes; order Mycobacteriales; family Mycobacteriaceae; genus Mycobacterium; species Mycobacterium angelicum. The sequence continues at coordinate 213,706 of NZ_MVHE01000004.1, forward strand.
TCGCCGGACCGCCACGCAACCCGGTTCAGATCGGACAACCCGGATGAGGACACGCGGCACGCTGATCAAAGTCGCGACCTTCGCGGTCGTGATGGTGATGCTGACCGCCTCCCTGTTCTTCATCTTCGGCCAGTACCGGACGGGTTCGACGACCGGGTATTCGGCGGTGTTCACCGATGTGTCGCGTCTCAAGGAGGGGCAGTCGGTGCGGGTCGCCGGGATCCGGGTGGGCACGGTCAATAGCGTTTCGCTGCAGCCGGACAAGAAAGTTGTGGTGAAGTTCGACACCGACCGCAACGTGGTCCTCACCGAGGGCACCCGGGCGGCGGTCCGCTACCTCAACCTGGTGGGCGATCGCTACCTCGAACTGCTCGACGGTCCGGGCCCGGCCAAGCATCTGCCGGCCGGCGGTCAGATTCCCGTCGACCGCACCGCGCCGGCGCTTGACCTCGATCTGCTGCTCGGCGGACTGAAACCCGTTACCCAGGGCCTGAATGCGCGCGATGTCAATGCGCTGACCTCAGGATTGTTGCAGGTATTCCAGGGGCAAGGAGGGACTCTCGAGTCGCTGTTCGCCAAGACGACGTCGTTCTCGAACGCCTTGGCCGACAACGATCAAGCCGTGCAGCAACTGATCGACAACCTCAACATCGTGATCGGCACGATTTCCAAGGACGGCACCCAGTTCTCCGGCGCGATCGATCGCCTCGAGCGGCTTGTCAGCGGGTTGTCGGACGACCGCGACACAATCGGCGCCGCTATCACGGCGCTGGACAACGGAACCGCATCGCTGGCGGATCTGCTAACCAGCGCGCGGCCGCCGCTGTCGGGCACCATAGACCAATTGAATCGGTTGGCGCCGATCCTCGACGACGACAAGGACCGCCTCGACGCCGCACTCGGGAAGGCGCCAAAGAACTACCGCAAGCTGGTGCGACTCGGCGTGAACGGCTCCACGATCCCGTATTACCTCTGCCAGTTGGAGCTCCGCGGCACGGACCTTCAGGGCCGGACGGTGAAAGCCCCCATATTTAGGTCCGATGCTGGAAGGTGCACGGAACCCTGATGCTGAAATATCGCGGAGCTGGGTTGATCAAGGCCGGATTCATTGGCGCGGTCTTGATCACGCTGACCATCCTGGTGGGCCTGTCGCCCGACCGGTTCGTCACATGGGCGACGATGGTCAGATACCAGGCCCTGTTCACCGAAGCCGGCGGCCTCGCGCCAGGCAACCCCGTGACGGTATCGGGGATCAAAGTTGGCACTGTGTCGAATATTGAACTGCACCAGGGTGATGCGCTGGTGACGTTCGCGGTGAAGGGCAACATCCTGTTCGGCTCGGAGACGTCCGCGCACATCCGCACGGGCACGCTATTGGGCGAGCGGGTGTTGACAGTGGAGTCTGCCGGCACCGGCAAGCTGCACCCGATGGCGCTCATTCCCGTCTCGCGCACGTCTTCGCCCTATTCGTTGACCGAAGCGGTCAGCGACTTGACCTCCGACACCGCCGGGACGAGCACCGCGACGCTGAATCAGTCATTGGACACACTGTCGGCGACGCTCGACCAGATAGCACCCCAAATGGGACCGGCTTTTGACGCACTCACCCGACTGTCACGCACCCTCAACAGCCGTAACAAGAATCTGGGTGAGCTGTTCAAGAGCGCTGCCGACGTCACCGGGGTTCTCTCCGAACGCAGCCAGCAGGTCAACAAACTCATCCTCAACTCCGACGCCCTGCTCCAAGTACTGGTGGCGCGCCGGCAGGAGATCGTGGACCTGTTGGCCAACACGTCGACGGTGGCCAAACAGCTGACGGCCCTGGTGCATGACAACGAAAGCGAATTGGCACCGACGCTGAAGAGGCTGAATTCGCTGACCGCGATGCTGGAAAAAAACCGCGACAACATCAGCAAAGCGCTGCCGGGACTCGCCAAATTCCAGATCACGGTCGGTGAGGGCATCTCCAGCATGTACGCCTATCAGGCTTTCGTCCCGAACTTCCTTGCCCCGCAAATCTTCCAGCCATTCCTCGACTATCTCTGGGGATTCCGCACCTTCGACCCGGCTCGCGGTCCTGGCTACCCGTCGCCGGTACCTCGGTCGCTGGTTCCGTGGCCGTACAACGGTATTCCGGTATGCCCCGACTGTACGTTGGGCGGCAGGGTCGGAGGGTCGCAGTGATATCTCGAATTCCCCCGGCTAAGCGCAAGCGGCTTTCGACCGTGGCGGCGGTTGTCCTGGTCGGGCTCGTCGTTGCCGGCGCCGCCGTGCTCGTCCGGAATACGTTCTTTGCCCCAAGAACGATTACCGCCTATTTCACCACCGCCACCGCGGTCTATCCCGGTGACGAGGTGCGGGTATCGGGTGTCAAGGTCGGCAAGATCAAATCCATTGAGCCGCAGGGGAAACAGGTCAAGATGACCCTCGGGGTCGACCGCAGCGTGCCCGTTCCGGCGGACGCGAAAGCGGTCATCGTTGCCTCGAACCTGGTCGCTGCCCGCTATGTCCAGCTCACTCCCGCCTACCGGACCAGCGGCCCGGTCATGCCGGACGGCGCGGTGATCCCCGTCGAGCGGACCGCGGTGCCCGTCGAGTGGGACGAGGTCAAGACCCAGTTGATGCGGCTGGCAACGGATTTGGGACCCAAGAGTGGTGTCTCGGGCACGTCGGTGGGCCGGTTCATCGACAGCGCCGCCAATGCGCTCGACGGCAACGGCGACAAGCTGCGGCAAACAATCGCGCAACTGTCAGGGGTGGGCCGGATCCTCGCCAACGGTAGCGGCAACATCGTCGACATCATCAAAAACCTACAGATCTTCGTTAGCGCGCTGCGCGACAGCAACGTCCAGATCGTGCAGTTCAACGACCGGCTGGCCACGCTCACCAGCGTGGTCAACGACAGCAAATCCGAGCTGGACGCGGCGCTGACCGAGCTGTCGACGGCGGTCGGCGAGGTGCAGCGATTCATCGCCGAAACTCGCGAGGGGACTAGCGAGCAGATTGCCCGGTTGGCCGATGTCACGCAGATCCTGGTCAATCAGCGCATGCCGCTGGAAAACATCCTGCACGCCGCGCCGAACGCGCTCGGCAACTTCTTCAACGACTACAACGCCGACACCGGAACCATCGTGGGCGGGTTCGGGATCATGAACTTCGCGAACCCCACGTTTTCGGGTCTGATGGTTCCGCTGCCAGTACCCGGCTGCACGGCAGTGGGTGCCATCGAAAACGTCACCGCGGTTGAATCGGGCAAGCTGTGCTCGATGTTCCTCGGTCCCGGGTTGCGGGTGCTCAACTTCAACAGCCTGCCGATCCCCATCAACATATTCCTGCAGAAGTCGATAGACCCGGAGAACATCCTCTACACCGAACCGCGCCTGGCACCTGGCGGTGAGGGCCCCAAACCCGGACCACCCGAAATTCCGCCCGCGGTGTCGGCCTACACCGGTCTACCGGGTGATCCCGTGGGACCGCCGGGGGCGGAGCCGCCCGCGCGGATACCGGGCGCGGCGATGCCGCTGCCGCCTCCGCCGTCGACACCGATGGAACCGCCACCACCGGCGGCGCCGGGTGTGTCAGGCATGCTGCTGCCGGCCGAAGGGCCGCAATCATGACCGCCCGCGTGTGGGTGTCTGGGCGGCGGCTGCTCGCCATCGGCTCCTGCGCCATGTTGACCCTGACGGGATGCGCCTTCCACGGCCTGAACTCACTACCCCTGCCGGGCGCGGTCGGACGCGGTCCCGGGGCCGATATCTACCACGTCGAACTGCCGAATGTCGGTACGATGGAGTCGAATTCGCCAGTGATGATCAACGACGTCATCGTCGGCAGTGTCGGCAATATGAGGGTGCAAGGCTGGCATGCCGACGTCGAGATCTCGGTGAAGCGCGATGTCGTCGTCCCGGCCAACGTGGTGGCCACCGTCGGTCAGACGAGTCTGCTGGGGTCGATGCATCTGGAACTCAACTCCCCGCTCGGCCAGGAGCCAACCGGACGGCTGCAGCCGGGCGCCACCATCCCGCTCAGTCGGTCATCGGCGTACCCGTCGACAGAGCAGACGTTGTCGTCGCTGGCAGCGGTCGTCAACGGCGGGGGACTGGGACAAATCGGCGAAATCATCCACAATTTCTCCATCGCCCTGTCCGGGCGCGAGGGCGCCGTACGCGATCTGCTAACCCGCCTCGACACGTTCGTCGGAACACTGAACGACCAGCGGGACAACATCGTTGAGTCCATCCAGGCGCTGAACCGGCTTGCCGGCACCTTCGCCGGGCAACGCGACGTTCTCAGCCAGGCACTGCGCAAAGTACCGCCCGCACTGGATGTGCTGATCAGGGAGAGGCCGCGACTGACGGCGGCCCTGGACAGGCTCCGCGTTTTCAGCAGCACCGCCACCCGGCTGATCAACGACTCTCAGGCCGACCTGGTCAAGAATCTCAAGAACCTGGAGCCGACCATCCGCGCGCTCTCCGACGTCGGACCGGAGCTCGGCACGGCCATCGCGGCGAGTTTCGTGTTCCCGTTCACCCAGAACTTCGTCGACCGAGCGGTCCGGGGCGACTACTTCAACCTGCACGTCGATTTGGACCTGTCGATACCACGGCTCAAGCGCGGACTGATGTTGGGGACGCACTGGGGGCAGCTGGACCAGCCGTTGGTGCCGGCGCCCGGGGACCCGTATTACCTGAATTACACACATGATCCGCTGAATGACCCCATCAGGCCGCCGTGGGTCGATCCGGAGGCGCTGCCGCTGCCCCCGCCGCCGCCCGGTGCCCGGCTGCCCGGCCCGCCACGTGCGCCCGGGCCTTCGACGGCGCCCGCTGCGGCACCCACGGAAGGTGGCGGATAGATGCTGACGCGCTTTGTCCGGATCCAGCTGGTGATCTTCACGATCGTCGGGACCATCGGCGTGATTGCGATGGTGCTCTTCTATATCCAAGCGCCGACCCTGCTGGGCATCGGCCGGATGACGGTGACGCTGGAGCTGCCGGCCACCGGCGGTCTCTACCGGTTTTCCAACGTGACTTACCGTGGGGTGCAAATCGGGAAGGTCACCTCGGTGAGCTTGACCCCGACTGGAGCGAAAGCCACACTGTCGCTTGACACTTCACCCAAAATACCCGCGGACTTGACGGCGGCGGTGCTCAGTGTCTCCGCGGTGGGGGAACAGTACGTGGACCTGCAGCCCAGAACCGATTCGCCGCCCTACCTGCACGACGGCTCGGTAATCGCCAAGCGCGACACGACAATTCCGCAGCCGGTCGGGCCGATGCTCGATCAGGTCAATGCTTTGGTCCAGAGCATCCCGAAGACCAAACTCGGCCAGTTGCTCGACGAGGCCTTCCGCGGTTTCAACGGTTCGGGTTACGACCTGGGATCACTGTTCGACTCCACGACGACATTGTCCCGCGACGCCAACGGCGTGGTCGATCAAACCCGAACCCTCACCGAAGACACTGGGCCGCTATTGGATTCGCAAGCACGCACCACCGATTCGATCAGAACGTGGGCGCGCAGCCTCGCGGGAATTTCCGACGTGTTCGTGCAGGATGATTCAAGCGTTCGCGCCATCCTGCAAAACGGACCCGAGGCGGCCAACGAGGCGTCGCGGCTTCTCGAAGAAATCAAACCGACGCTGCCGGTGTTGCTGGCCAACCTGACCACCATCGGGCAGATCGGCATCACCTACCACCCCTCGCTGGAGCAGCTGCTGGTGTTGCTGCCGTCGGCGGTTGCCATCGAGCAGGCCGCCCAGGCGGAGAACCACCCCGAGGGTACGGCCCAGGGCGACTTCGCACTCACGATCGACGATCCGCCTATTTGCACGGTTGGCTTCATGCCACCCAACACATGGCGATCCCCGGACGACCTCACCGACATCGACACACCGGACGGCTTGTATTGCAAACTCCCGCAGGATTCACCGATCGGAGTTCGCGGTGCGCGCAACTATCCCTGCATGGGTCACCCGGGTAAGCGCGCACCCACCGTCGAAATCTGCAACAGCGACAAGCCTTTCATGCCGCTGGCGATGCGCCAGCACGTCCTGGGTCCTTACCCGCTGGACCCGAACCTGATTGCCCAGGGCGTCCCGGTCGATGACCGGGTTACCGTCAACGACAGGCTTTTCGGCCCGCTCGAGGGGACGCCGCTGCCGCCGGGCGCGGTGCCGCGGGGCACGCCGCCGGGGCCACGGGGAGAGAATCCACCGCCGGGCGCGATTGCCGCGGCTGTCCCGCCGATGCCCTCGTCGGTACCTCCCATGCAGGCGCCCTTGTCGGGGATGTCGGCCGACCTTTCGCCCATAGCGCCACTCGATGTCCCTTCAGCGGGGGAACTTCCCGCGCCGGCCGCCGCCCCCGTACCGCCCACACCTCCCGATGCCGCACCACCCGGCACGGTCGGCGGCCCAGGCCCGCAGGCCGCGCCAAGCGCATTCGGTCCTGTGGCGGGGCCGTCCGTCACGATCGCCCGTTATGACCCGCACACGGGTCGTTACGTCGGTCCGGACGGGAAGCTGTATCAGCAGTCGGATCTCGTTGCCCCGAAAGCGCCCAAGACTTGGCGGGACATGCTTCCCACCTGAAGCCGTTCGGGCTGAGGCGATTTGGAACGTCCGGTCAGCCTATTCTGTCCAGGCGGAATGGCATCGCGATGTCAAGCCACTGGTTTTGTCCGCAGGCACCGGACGGACCGACCGTCTTGTCCTTTCCGGCCATGGTCGACGATCCGAGTTGATATCCACCGTATTCGTTCACGGGATAGAAATAGATAGTCTGCTGTCCGGGGAACGCGGTACCGTCTTCGCATCGCTCCCAGTCCGGTATAGAGCGCTTAACCTTCCACATTTCCCCGTCGTTCATATAGAGGGCAGCGCTCCATCCCTGGTCGCTATGCACCATGCCGTGGCATTCCTGGAATGTGTCGCAGGTCGAGCTGATGGTCCATGTTTGGTAGACCGTCGGCTCGCCGAAGTACTGGTCATTTCGCTGGGCGTAATCGCCAATTGACGTGGCGCGGAAAGTTCCGTTGATGGCCACTTCTTCCTTGGTTGTCGCCCCGGCTTCCGACGGAGCCAGTGCCGTGCCCAAACCGCCGAATACCGTGGTAGCGAACAGGGTTGCGGTGGTGAGTGTTCGAACTGAACGCATCATGTGCTCCTCGACGCGAATGATCCGACGGTGCCTATGGCAGCTTTTTCGGCATCGGTTGCGGCGTTCTCGCGCGATGAGAATAATACCGCGCCTCCGACCGGATGCCGAATGAACCTCTATGTCGCCTTAGGCCTATGGCGATAGGCTGGGCATTTATGAGTATGCGTTCCATCTGTGCCGCCGTCCTGCTAATCGCCGCGGTTGTGCTGATGGAACCGCGGCCTGCGCACGCCGACACGGGCATTAATGGATACGTTCAGTGCCTGGGAGGCGACACAAAGCCACCACCGCCGGGAGTACGTGCCGAAAATTGGTTTCCCAGCGTTCATGTGATCGCGAACGATTTTGATGGTGGTGTTCCGCCCGCCCAAATAGTGCAGATTTTGGTGGGTATGGGAGTCAAGCCCGACGACGCCGCTAACCGGGTACGGTGTTTTGTGGCTAATCAGCCACGCGGAACCGGGCATTGACGCGGTCAAGAAAGCGGATTCAATTTCGAGATCAGCCAGGAATCTTGGACCTTGGTCACCGTCACCTGGGCGATGGTCGCGGTTGTCTGCGGTTGTGGCTTGTCCTTGCTTGTGGCGGTCTGGTTGACGAACACCAGTACAACGGCTGAATCCGGGTGCAACTCCGAAACGGCGGCCCGAATCACTTTGGCGGTCTGCGTGACTCGCTTCTGCAGTGCCATCGCCGCGATCTGCTCTGAGAACTTGGTGTAGTAGGCGAGGAAGTCGCCGGTGAGATATGACTTCGCCTTGGCGATATCACGGTCCAGGTTGTCGGGAGAGTACGACAGCACCGCCACGGCACCGTCGGACGCCGCCTGGATTACCTGGCGGGCCGCTGCGTCGCCGACTTGCTGATCCGGCCGGTACATAGTGAAGAACAGGCCGGCAGTGACGCCCACCGCGGCAACGACCACCCCCGTCGCGACGATCGAACGCCACCTGGCTAACAGCGAGGCCAAACACCGGCGGACCCCGCGTTTGACTTCCGTGTCGTCCAGCGACGAGTCGTGCTCGACAGTCATTGCAGGAAATCGACTTTCGACATTTTGAGTTGACCGCCGTCCCGCGTGATGCCGACGCTGAGCCGCCACACGATAGGAGGCCGAGTTGTGTTGTCTGCAGTGATGACATCCGATTTCGCCGCGACGAGCACAACCGCCGAATCATCGCTCAGCGACTCGACGGCAACGGCTTCCACGGTGGCCTTGCTGCTTGCCTTCGATTCCTCCGCTTGCTTGACCATAAGGCCTGACATCACTGACATTTGGCTCTTGAAGTCGCCCGTGGAGTCGTCGATGATGCGCTGGAAATCCTCCCTGGCGTGGTTGGCGTCGATCGACATCAGCAGCGTGACGCCTTGGCGGGCTGCTGCGCTGAACTCAGCGGCGAGCTGCCGTTTGTGCACGGTGGTTCGGTGCTGCCACACCACGTAACCGCTCGCGGCGACGCAAGCGGTGACTAGCACGATGCCGACGCCCGCGGCGACTGTTGTCCGTCCCGGGCGTCGGAGCCACCCCGGTCGGCTCGGACGCCGTAGCCGTAACCGGGCCAACTTTGCGCGGCGCTGCTCGCCATCTGAGGAGGCGGCTTCATCGGTTTCGGCTGCCTCGCGCAGCCTTTCCAGGCGCGCCCGAGCCGCCTGCGCGCGTGCCTCAGCCCTGGCAACCTCGTCTTGCGCGTCCGCTTCCGAAATGGGCGCCGGGTCATCAGAATGGTCGACGTCGGGCCTCTCCGGATCGTGCACAGAGAAGCAGCCTATCACTTTTGGCCGCGGCTCAACGCCGTCATCGAGCGGCTTCATTAGCGGCTCTACATGCGGAAATGCTCGCTCGTCGGGGCATAAGGGCGCGCGGGTTTCGGACGAACCCGGGGTGGGCGGCAATTGCCTGAAGGTTATCTTCTCCAATTGCGAGAATTTTCTTTTCAGGTTCTTTTTAAATGTGGCAAAGTAATTGGGTGCGATTAATCGTGGCGGTGGTGGCCGCGCTACTCGGCACCGGTGTGCTGGCTGCGCCGTCGTCCATGGCCGAGCCGACCGTCTGCGACTATCCCGCCTGCACCCCCGGCATCATGGCGCATCAGGTGCTCGGCGCGCCGTGCGACAACACCACCTACTACGCCTTCGGTGTCGACGACAGCGTCGTCCCTCCCGCCGGACAGCCCGGACGGCTGATGTTCTGCGGTTCGCCGAGGAAATACCAGCCGCGGTGGTTCCGGTCCCCTCCAATGGCCGGAGTCAAGGACGAGGGCGCGCCGTGCCAGAACTACCAGAACTACGTCGCCCAGGCGCCCGATGGTCTGTTTCTGATCTGCTTTGCCCACGACGGCATGATGAGCTGGGTCCGCGCCGACACGTAGCAGGCCGCTAAGCCTCGGGCGCGCCGATGAGGCGGTGTGTGATCCGCAGCAGCTGTGCACGCAGGGTGTCGTCGTCCACATCGGCTACCAGGGGATGCATGACGCCGACGGCGATAGCGCCCGAAAGCACCGCCGCCGACACCCGCGCATCCTCGGACGTATCGTCGACCAGCACGCCGTAGAGACGGCGAATGAACTGTTGAAATTGCTCCTGCTCGGCCAGCAGCCGCACCACAACGGGATCGAACTGCAGGGTGCTCGCCGCGCCGCGACGCTCAATGGCCATGTCGATGACCCGGCCCAGCAAGACCTCGCGCGCCCGGGGAAAATCGTCGTGGGCCTCGGCCGCCTCCAGCGCCTCCTCCAAGCCGCCGAGTTCGCGCTCCGTGAGCGCGACGACGATTTGCTCCTTGGTCTTGAACTGGTGGTAGACAGCCGCTTTCGTGACACCGATGGCGTCGGCGATCATCTGCAGCGAGGTGCCGCCGACACCGTGCTCGGCGATCAGTTTCAGCGCGGCGTCCAGGATGCGCGTCTGTGCGGGGCTGCGCGCGATGAACCGGAACTGGCTGCGGGCTTGCTTAGAAACCACACGAGACACCACACCGAGAGCCTAGCCGATCGGCTATTGACCCCTAGCTAGCCGATCGGCTACTTTCGGCTCACGGGCGGATGATCACGCCGGAGGGAGCCACCGATGCCCAAGATCGGCGAGGCAAGCAGCGCGCGCAGACGAATCGATGGTGAGCTGATCCTGCTGTGGACGCTGCCCGCGACGGTGCTGATCTGGATCTCGGCGTTTTTTCTGTTTCCCGGCTTTGTTCCGCCCATGTCGCCGACGATGTCGGCGGAACAGGTCGCGGCGTTCTATCGGGAAAACCCGTCGGGCGTCCGTTACAGCATGATTCTGTTCAACTGGTTCGGCGCAGGCCTCATCCCGATCCTGGCGCTGATCGTGATGCAGATCCGGAGGATGGCCCATCGCACGCCGATCTTCTCCTACGCGATGCTGGGCTGCGTGGCCGGCGGTCCCACCTTGTTTCTCATCGCCGATGTCTGCTGGCTGCTGGCCGCCTTTCGCCCGGAACGAAGCCCCGAGCTTACGCAGTTGCTCAACGATTTCGCCTGGGTCACCTTCACGGTCTTGGTTCCGTTTTTGATCGGGCAAAGCGTGATTCTTGCCCTGGCAATCTATTTCGATGATCCTGCCAAGCTTGTATTGCCGCGCTGGGTGGCCCACTTCAATCTCCTCATTGCGGCGGCTCTGATGCCGGCGGCATTCGTCGGCGTGACGTTGTCCGGCCCGCTGGCGTGGGACGGTTGGTTGTCGTTTTGGTTGAAGAATGCCGCCATCGGTGTCTGGGTCGTCGTGATGGGCGTCGTCCTGGGGCGCGCGGTGTATCGGGAGCGCGCCGAGATCCAAAGGAGCGCAGGCGAACTGGGCAGCGCATGATGCATCGCCGGATCGCCTGGCAGCTGCGGCACAACCCCAAGCGCGAGCTGTGGCTGGCGTGGTGGATCATGGTGGTCTTCTACAACCTCTTCTTTCCGATGGTGTTCGTGGTGGCGCAAGTCCAGCCCCCGCCGCAGCCGACCTCAGACCTTGCGACGCAGGTCCATTGGTTCCATGAACGACAGCTGGGAATACCGATCGGATTAGGGGTCGTATTCGCCATCACCGGCATGACCGCGGTAAACAATGCGCTCATTGCGTATTCGATGCGTCGCATGTCGGTCAGTCGCGCTTTCGGGTATACGTATCTGCTCATCTACTCGCTCAGCGCGGTTCCGGGCCTGCTGCTGCTCTGCATTGCGCTGGTCGTCGGAACGCTGCGGCCCGAGCGAGATCCTCGGGCGATCGGCTGGCTCTACGACTTCGCCTTCTTGTCTTTCGACGGAACCATGGGTGTGTTCCTGATCGGCTCGCTGATCTGGATGGCCGCGATTCTGATCGACAAGAATCGGGTGTTTCCCAAATGGTTCGGCTACCTCAACCTGTGCAACGCGCTCACCGAGGTTGTCGTGGCGCCGTGCTGGCTCTTCCAGCGTGGCGTATTGGCCTGGAATGGACAGATCGCTTGGTGGCTGGACATGGTCGTGTTCGGCATTTACCAAGTCACGTTTATCGTCATGCTCTCTCAGATGATCCGGCGCGAAGACTTTGGTACCGGGCCCCTACCATGACCGACCTCGCAGATGAGAGGAAGCTCGCCAAATTCGTGCCGGGTCAGCCGGACATGTGGGCTTTCGTATTGTTCGAAACATTGGTCTTCACCGGTTATTTCGGCTTCTACCTGTTCTATCGCGCCCGAAGCCCCGAGCTGTTCCTGCACGCCCAGGCGCATCTGGACCTACGCATCGGTGTTTTCAACACCCTCGTCTTGCTGCTCAGTTCCTGGTCGGTGGCGCGGTGTGTCCAGTCGTCGCGCGCCGGCGCCTACCGGGCGGCGCACAGAGACGTCTATGTCACCGCCGCATGCGCCGCAATATTCTTGTTTTTCAAGGTTTTCGAGTGGACTCGATTGGTCGGCACGGGAAACGGGCCGGACAGCAACGACTTCTTCACCTACTACTTCTTTCTCACCGGAATACACTTCGTGCACTTGCTGATTGGCTTCGTCGTCCTGGTTGTCATCGTCTATCAGCTCCGCAGTCCGGCCCGGCGATCCCAGGAGCTGGTCGAAACGTGCGCTACCTACTGGCACACCGTCGACTTCCTGTGGGTGCTTATTTTCGCGCTGTTGTACGTGGTGAGGTGATCGGTGATGTTGAAATTCAACAAGAGGCTGCTGGTCGTCTGGCTGATCCTGGCGGGGTTGACGCTGGCCTATCTGTGGATTGACCATTCGGTGGATGGATCGCTGAGACCTAGTGTGGTGGTCACCTCGAGCGTGATCGTGATCGCTCTTATCAAGGTGCGCATCATCTTTCGGGAGTTTATGGAAGTGCGCCAAGCTCCCACCTTGCTGTGCCGCCTCACGGACGCCTGGGTCGTGCTGATCGGCGTGAGTCTCTTTACTTGCTACATCGTCGGGTTGACGCTCGCGTAGCTGGGCGTCCGCGTCGTCACATCCGCCACACTGGCCCTGCCCGACAGGCACCACCCGTTGTGCCCGCATCACAGCGACAATTCGGGTCGTTCCGCCGATTTGTCGCTGACAGGTGGGCAATTCGTGTGCCGGCCGGAGCTTAGATTCGAGTAGCTCGGAGGGCTTCGGCCCGGTGCCCGATCGGCCGCCTGCGTCGCTGCCCGGAATTGCCCGTGTCACAGCGACAATGGGTGGATTCCGCCGGCGATCCCGGTGTCTTCCGCCGATTTGTCGCTGATATGTGGGCAATTCGTCCGTTTCCGGCACGGGTGGTCGGGGGGCCGGGCGTAATGACCGTCGGCTGTCGAATCCGCCGACTGCTTCGCTACCCGCAATTGCCCACTACACAGCGACAATTGTTGTCTTCCAGTCGATTTGTCGCGAAGATGCGGGCACTCCGGGTGCCCGCCGACGCAGGGGCTCGAGTGGTTCCTGTTACTACTGCGACACGGCGGCCCGGCGCTTGACTCACGCCCAATCGGCCCCAACTGCCTAACCCGTCGGCGTGAAGGTGAGGTGGAGTTCGCTGAGCCCGCGCAGGATGTACGTCGGCTCGTAGGTGTAGCGACGATCGCCACTAGGCCCGTGTTTGACCTCGCTGATCCGGATGTCGGCCATGCGGTCGAGAATGCGTTCGATGGAGACCCGGCCCTCCACGCGCGCGAGCGGTCCCCCCGGGCAGGAGTGCACCCCGCGCGCGAACGCCATGTGCTCGCGGACATTCTTGCGGTCGACGCGGAACTCGTGCGGGTTCTCGAATTTCCGCGGGTCGCGGTTGGCGGCGCCCGGCAGCACCATCACAACGGTGCCGGCGGGGATGTCGACACCGCCGATCGTGGTGCGCCTGCGAGCGAGTCGCGAATCGCACTTGACGGGACTTTCCATGCGCAGCGATTCCTCGATGAAGTTCGGGATCAGGCTGCGGTCGTCACGCAACTGTTGCTGGATCTCGGGCCGGTCGCCCAGCACCTGCAGCGCGGCGCTGAGCAGCTTGGCGGTGGTTTCCTGGCCCGCGGCGAAAAGGAATGTGGCCGTGCGCACTACGTCGATGACCTCGGGTGTGGAGCCGTCGGGATACTTCGCCGTCGCCATCGGGGTCAGCACGTCTTCGCGTGGCTTGCGTCGTCGGTCTTCGATGTAAGAACAGAACTTTTCGTCGAGCCACACCAGCGGGTTGACACCGACAGACTCATGGTCCAACGCGCCTACCTGCCCGGCGCCTAACACGTTGCGAAAGTCTTTGTGGTCGTCCTCCGGAACACCGAGCAAGTCCGCGATGACCAGTGTGGCAAAGGGTTTGGAGTATTCGGAGATGAACTCGCACTGCCCGTTGCCGAGGAATTCTTCGAGTTGCCGGTCGGCGAGGCGCCACATGAACTTCTCGTTCTGCTTGAGCCGGCTCGGTGTCAGCAGCTTGCTGAGCACCGACCGCGCCTTCGTGTGGTCTGGGGGGTCCATGGTGACCATGTGCTCGAACATCGGAAAGTAGCTGCGGTGCTGGTCGATCTGCGCGCTGATGTCGTCGCCGTCGGGTTGGAAAGGCAGCGGCGGGAATGGGCCGCCCAGCGCGACGATATTCGAGAACGTTTCGGGGTCCTTGTAGACCTCGTTTGCTTCTTCGTGCCCAGTGACGGCGACGACCCCGTAGTGCGGCAGCTGGAGCACCGGGTTCTGGCTGCGCAGGTAGTCGAAGTAGGGGTGTGGATCCGGTACCAGGGATGGGTCGGTGAAGAAGTCGATCGACTCGTAGGTGCTGGTCATTACATGCGCCTCCCGGAGCTGGATTGCCGCAGTTTGTACCGGCGGCCAGAGCTACCGCCGCCCCGAATCCGATAGTTGTGCTGAGCACCTGCTTAGCATGGCGGTAATGTCGTGGTCAAGGTCATGTGCCGGCGACAGTACGATCGGCATGATCGACATGCGATTTGGGGAGTTAGTAGCGAGATGACATCGGCCCGCAGGATCGGCGCGCCGGACGCGAAGAATCGCGGCCGGCTGCTCGACGCGGCCGAGCAATTGATGATCGAAGAGGGCTACGCCGCCGTGACATCGCGCCGGCTCGCGAACAAAGCCGGTCTGAAACCCCAGCTGGTGCACTATTACTTCCGCACCATGGACGAGTTGTTCGTGGCGGTCTTCCGCCGCCGCGCCGAAGAGGGTCTTCAGATACAGGCGCAGGCCCTGGCGTCGCCACAGCCGTTGTGGGCGCTGTGGCGATTCGGCACGGATCCCGCTTTCACCCGGATTTCGATGGAGTTCATGGCGCTGGCGAATCACCGCAAGGAAATGCGGGCCGAAATCGCTTACTACGCTGAGCGTTTCCGCGAGGCAGAGCGGCAAGCGGTGACGAGCGCGCTGCAGCGTTACGGCTCGGTCCTTGGGGGAGACCGCGACGACGTGCCGCCGGTGGTATGGGCGGTGCTGATGAGCAGCCTGTCGCGGATGCTGGTGCTGGAGCAGGCGGTGGGCATGTCGGCCGGTCACGCCGAAACCTTGGAGCTGGTGGAGAGTTATCTGCGCCGCCTCGAAGGCGAGCCGCAGCCGATTGCGGGTGTACCAGAGGCCTGGGTGGTTCACCAGTTCCGGATCGAGCAGAGCACGCCCTTGGGCCCGTCCTTGGACACGACGACGGCCCCGTCCACCGACAGGTCGCAATGAAACTGCGGCGTGCCGGGCTCGGGACCGGTGTTGACGACAACCATGGCCCAGTATTCGGGTTTCGCTAAATTCAGTTCGTAGCTCCACGGTTTGTCCGGCGCGATGTCGGCCTGAACGTTGGGGGTGAAGCGGTAGGGATCGTGGCTGTAGTCGGAGAAGATCGCTGGTTCTTGATCGATGTAATAGATGTTGGCGTAGATGGGATTCTTCGCGGTGATCGAGTACTTGACGTGATGCATGACCGGGTCATCGGCATGCGCCCGTCCGGTGCTTACCAGTAAGCCCGCCCCCGCTATGAAGACAGCGACCAACATCGCAGAGACCGCGCGCAACAACCTGTACATCATGTCGCTCCTCTAGCTTCCGGGCGCGGACTGGCGGTCCGGTCCCATAGCCGTGCAAAGAATGCTATCGCCTCGTTTGGCGAAAGTCCGCTGCAGCCGTTGCCAGGTGCGTTGCGGTCAACCCCCTTAGAGAATAGTATTCTCATAAATCGCGAAGGAGGATTTCATGGGGCAGTTGTCGCATCGGGAAGACGTTCCGTTTCCGATCTTTGATGCGGATAACCATCTCTACGAGCCGCCGGAGGCGCTGACGAAGTTTCTGCCCAAGGAGTACAAGGACTACGTCCAGTACGTACAGATCAACGGGCGCACCAAGATTGCGCTGCGCGGCGTGATCAGCAATTACATTCCCAACCCGACATTCGAGGTGGTCGCCCGCCCGGGGGCGTGGGAGGAGTACTTCAAGTACGGCAACCCGGAAGGCAAAACCAAACGGGAGCTGTTCGGCGAGCCGATGCGCGCGATCCCGGCGTTCTTCGAGCCCGGCCCGCGCCTGGAGAAGATGAACGAGCTGGGCCTGGACCGCACCCTGATGTTTCCGACGCTGGCCAGCCTGATCGAGGAGCGGCTGCGCGACGACCCGCTCGCCATCCATGTGCTCATCCACGCGCTGAACCAGTGGCTCGACGAGGTTTGGGGTTTCAACTACCAGAACCGCATCTTCACCACGCCGGTCATCACCCTGCCGATCGTCGAGAAGGCCATCGAGGAATTGGAGTGGGTGGTCAAGCGTGGCGCGCGATGCATCCTGGTCCGCCCGGCTCCGGTCCCCGGATTCCGCGGCCCCCGCTCGTTCGCGCTGCCCGAGTTCGACCCGTTCTGGGAGCGGGTCGTCGAGCACGACCTGCTGGTCGGCATGCACTCCAGCGACAGCGGTTACTCCCGCTACACCTCCGAGTGGGACGGCGCCGACCAGGAGATGCTGCCCTTCCAAACCAACGCGATGGGCATCCTCAACGAGTGGCGGCCGATCCAGGACTCGGTGGGCTCGTGGGTGATTCACGGCGCGCTCTACCGCCATCCCAAGCTGAAGGTCGCGATCGTCGAGGCCGGTTCGAAGTGGATGACCCCGCTGCTCGACGGCCTGGCCGAGGTCTTCCGCAAGGCCCCGGAGGCTTTCCCGAGCGACCCGGTCGAGATGGTCAAGAGCCGAATCCATGTCAGCCCGTTCTTCGAGGACGGCATCGACGACCTGGTCAGCCTCGTCGGCGTGGATCAGGTGCTGTACGGCTCGGACTGGCCGCACCCCGAGGGGCTGGCGGAGCCTACCTACTACGTCAACGCGCTGTCGCACCTGTCCATCGACGACCAGGCGAAGATCATGGGCGGCAACCTCGGTCGACTCGTCACGGTGTGACCGGGGCTGTTCCCTGGCGGACCATCCCCGAGATGGTCTTGAGCGCGGCGGATCGCTTCGGCGACGCCGAGGCGGTGGTCGACGGGCCGCTGCGGTTGAATTTCGCGGAGCTCACGCACCGGATCCGTTGTGCTGCAGGGTCGTTCGCTTCCATCGGCATCGAGAAGGGTGACCGGGTTGCGATCTGGGCGCCCAACTGTGCCGAATGGATCATCGCGGCGTTCGGATTGCTCACCGCGGGCGGTGTGCTGGTTCCGGTCAATACCCGGCTCAAGCCCGACGAGGCGGGTGACATCATCGACCGCAGCGGGGCGAAGGCCGTACTGGTCCGGCAGGGCTTCCTGGACCAGGATTACACCGCGCCCGCGGGCATGCCGGTCATCGATCTGAAGTCCGACTTCCTCGCCGGGAGGTCGCCATTCGAACGGGCAGTGAGCGGCACCGACATCTCCGACATCATCTTCACTTCGGGCACGACCGGACGCCCGAAGGGCGCGATGATGAATCACCGCCAGACACTGCGGATGTATGAAGAGTGGGCGACGCTCGCCGATCTGCGCGAGGGCGACCGTTACTTGATGATCAACCCGTACTTTCACACCTTCGGTTTGAAGGCCGGACTCATCGCTTCCTTCCTGCGCGGCGCGACGATGCTGCCGGTCGCGGTGTTCGACATCGACACTGTGGTGGAACTTGTTGAACGCGAGCGCATTACGATGCTGCCGGGGCCGCCGACGCTGTACCACTCGTTGCTGACGGTCCACGATAAGGCCAAGCTGTCGAGCTTGCGGGCCGGTGTGACCGGCGCGGCCGACATCCCCGTCGAACTCGTTCGTCGCATACACAGCGAACTGCCGTTCCAGACCTTGATGACCGGATACGGCCTCACCGAGGCCGGCAACGTGACCCTGTCCCGGGCGGGCGACTCCTTCGAGGAGGTGGCTACCACCGCGGGCCTGCCCTGCGAAGGCGTGGAAGTGCGCATTTCGGATGACGGTGAGGTGCTGGTCCGCGGGTACAGTGTCATGCAGGGTTATCTCGATGATCCAGTTGCCACCGCGGAGGCGATCGATGACGACGGCTGGTTGCACACCGGCGATCTGGGCAGTTTGGATGCGGCGGGCCGGTTGCGGATCGACGGACGCAAGAAGGACATGTTCATCGTAGGCGGGTTCAACGCCTACCCCGCCGAGATCGAGGGCTTCCTGCTGGAGCACCCCGCGGTGGCGCAGGCCGCTGTGATCGGTGTGCCCGACGAAAGGCTCGGCCAGGTCGGCAAGGCGTTCGTGGTGGCGAAAACCGCTGTGTCCGAAGGTGATTTGCTCACCTGGTGCCGTCAGCGGATGGCTGGATTCAAGGCGCCGCGATCCGTCGAGTTCCTCGACGCCCTACCGCTTAACGCCACCGGAAAAGTCATGAAGGACCAACTGCGTTGACCGACGGCGACATTCACTCGATGGTGATCGCATCCGACTACCGGGTGCCGGATCCGAGCCGGGTGTGGCCGCTGCTCGAGCGCAACAAGTCGGCGCTGGCCGACATCGGCGCCCACCACGTTCTGGTCTATGCGTCAACGCACGACTTCGGCCGGGTGCTGGTGATGATCGGCGTGCACAGCCGCGAGCCGATCGTCGAGTTGCTTCGGTCCCGGATCTTCTTCGACTGGTTCGATGCCGTTGGCGTCGACGACATTCCGGCGGTCTTCGCCGGGGAGATCATCGACAGGTACGTCGTCGAGCCGCCGGCCGCGCCGGCGGTGCCGGGAGTCGTCGTCGCCGCGATAGCGTCGGTCGACGATGTGCCCACGCTGACCGCCGGGGTGCGCGCCGCGATGAACCGCTTCACCGCGGCCGGTATTCGAAAGACCTGGGTTTTCCAGGCTTTCGACGATGCGCATGAGGTATTGATACTGCAGGAGTTTCCCGACGAGGACGGCGCCCGGGAGTGGATCGACCATCCGGATGCTGCCGCGCAATGGATGTCGGGCGCGGGGATCGGTGCCTATCCACCGCTGTTCGTCGGCCGCTTCTACGAGATGATGCGGATCGAGGCGTAAGTGAGCGGGCCAGTTGCGCAGGCCTGCGGTGCGGGCGCCGATTGCGGGCGTTGCCGACGCACCGTGCGGACGATCCTGGCCGCCCTGGAAGCCAACGAAGCCAAGACCTGATTCAGCTTTCAGCCGGCGGCGACATCGAGCCCACGAGTTGGCCCAGCAGCCGCGGGATCTCGAGGCGGGGCAGGACCACCTCGACGAACACCATCCGGTCCTGGTGTGCGGCGGCCGCGGTGAACGCGTCGTCGAGTTCGCCGTACGTCCGCGCCCGAAACGCCAGATGGCCGGTCACTCCCAGCGCGTTGGGTACCTCGGTCCAGCTCCAGCCAACGATGTCGTTGTACGGGGCGGTTTCTCCGTGAATCGCACGCTCGACGGTGTAGCCGTCGTTGTTGACCACCACGATGACGGGGGAGAGCCCCTCGCGGGAAAAGCTGCCGAGTTCCTGGACCGTCAGTTGCGCCGCGCCGTCGCCGATCAGCAACACCGTCCGGCGCTCGGGATGCGCCAGCCCCGCGCCGAGCGCCGCGGGCAACGTGTAACCGATTGAGCCCCAAAGGGGTTGGCCGATGAACGTGACACCCTGTGGCAGCCGGTGGTCGGCCATCCCGTAGAACGAGGTCCCCTGGTCGGCCAGCACCACATTGCCCGGGGTGAGCGCCGCAC
This sequence comes from Mycobacterium angelicum, assembly GCF_002086155.1. Taxonomy (GTDB): domain Bacteria; phylum Actinomycetota; class Actinomycetes; order Mycobacteriales; family Mycobacteriaceae; genus Mycobacterium; species Mycobacterium angelicum. Next base: position 233,402 of record NZ_MVHE01000004.1, read on the forward strand.
ACAGCCGGTCCCACACCATCTGCTGGGTGAGCGGTTCGTCGCGGGCCGGGGTAATCGGCGGCGGTGCGGCCGGCGGCGCCGCCACCGCGGGGGAGCTGACGCCACGCCTGGTCAGGATTTCGGTGAGTGCGGCCAGCGCGGCGCCCATCTCCAGCGGCGCGAACACCTCGTCGCCCACACTGCTTTGGTACTGCCCGATATCGATGGTGCGGGCCGGGTTGATCCGCTGGCTGAAGAAGCCGCTGACCATGTCGGTGAACACCACCCCGGCCGTCACCAGCACGGGGGCGTTCTCGATCGCGGCGCGCACCCGTTCGGCGCTGGCCGCGCCCGCGTAGATGCCGAGGAAATTGGGGGAGCTCTCGTCCAGCAGACTTTTGCCCCACATCAACGTGGCATGCGGCACGACGTCTGCTGCCAAGAGCGCCTCGAGTTCGCTGACCGCCTGCAGGCGATGCACCAAAAGGTCGGCGAGCACGGTCAATTGGTGGTCATCGATCAGCTTGGTCGCGGCCTCGGTGAAAAGGGCGAGCGCACGCGGGCTGGTGCCGCCGGTGTAGCGGGGCAACGGGTCTGCGGGCGGTTCGGTGGGGAAGCGGGCGACGTCGCTGGAAAGCAATATGTATCCGGGCCGCTTCTGCTCGCGCACCTCGCACAGCACCCGGTCGATTTCCCGGCATGCCGTGGCCGGCATGAGATTGGCTTGGGCGCAGGTGATTTCGCGGCTGATCCGGAAGAAGTGCTCGAAGTCGCCGTCGCCGAGGGAATGATGTAACGCCCGGCGAGCGACCTGTGCGTCCTTGGTGGGGCCGCCGACGATGTGCACCACCGGCACGTGTTCGGCGTAGCTGCCCGCGATGGCGTTGGTCGCCGAGAGTTCGCCGACGCCGAATGTCGTTACCACTGCGGCCATTCCGCGCAGGCGACCGTACCCGTCGGCGGCATAGCCGGCGTTGAGCTCGTTGGCGTTGCCCACCCAGCGGATGGCCGGATGAGCGACGATGTGGTCGAGGAACTTCAGGTTGTAGTCGCCGGGAACGCCGAAGATCTCCGTTACGCCGAGTTCTGCGAGCCGATCGAGGAGATAGTCGCCGACGGTATACACGGGTTCAGTCACGACCACGACGGTACGCCCGGCAGCAGGGTATTCCAGCTGAGCCGCTGGTTCGCTATCGTGCGGGCCATGGCAATCAAAGAGTCCCGCGACATCGTCATCGAAGCCAGCCCCGAGGAGATCCTGGACGTCATCGCCGATTTCGAGGCGATGCCCGAATGGTCGTCGCCCCACCAGAGCGCCGAGATCCTCGAGACCGGAGACGACGGGCGGCCGAGCCAGGTGAAGATGAAGGTCAAGACCGCAGGCATCACCGACGAACAGGTGTGCGCCTACACCTGGAGCGGAAACACGGTGAGCTGGACGCTGGTCAGCTCCGCCCAGCAGAAGTCGCAGGACGGGAAGTACACCTTGGTGCCCCAAGGCGACAGCACCCTGGTCAAGTTCGAGATCGCCGTCGACCCCAACGTGCCGCTGCCCGGCTTCGTGCTCAAACGCGCCATCAAGGGCACGGTCGATACGGCGACCCAGGATCTGCGCAAGCAGGTACTGAAGGTGAAGAAGGGAAGCTAACGAGAGTGACCGGCGGGGGGCCGCTGGCCGGGGTGAGGGTCATCGAACTCGGCGGCATCGGGCCCGGCCCGCACACCGGAATGGTGCTCGCCGACCTGGGCGCCGACGTGGTGCGGGTGCGCCGGCCCGGTTCCCCTGTGCAGATGCCGGCCGAGGACCGCGACCTCATGCATCGCGGCAAGCGGATCGTCGACCTGGACGTCAAGACACAGCCCGACGCGCTGCTGGCGCTGGCCGCCAAGGCGGACGTGTTGCTGGACTGCTTCAGGCCCGGCACCTGCGAACGGCTGGGCATCGGTCCCGATGAGTGCGCCGCGGTCAACCCGCGACTGATCTTCGCGCGGATCACCGGCTGGGGACAGGACGGGCCGCTGGCTTCGACTGCGGGCCATGACATCAACTATCTGTCGCAGACCGGTGCGCTCTCGGCGCTGGGCTACGCCGACCGGCCTCCGATGCCGCCGCTGAACCTGGTCGCCGACTTCGGCGGCGGCTCGATGCTGGCGCTGCTGGGTATCGTCGCCGCTCTGTACGAGCGGGAGCGGTCGGGACAGGGCCAGGTTATCGATGCCGCCATGGTGGACGGGGTCAGCGTGCTGGCCCAGATGATGTGGACTATGAAGGCCACGGGCAAGCTGCGCGACCGGCGCGAATCCTTCCTGCTCGACGGTGGCGCCCCGTTCTATCGCTGCTATGCGACTTCCGACGGGAAGTACCTGGCCGTCGGCGCCATCGAGCCGCAGTTCTTCGCGGCGTTGCTGACCGGACTTGGATTGTCGCCGGCCGATGTGCCCAGCCAGCTCGACGTCGGCTCGTACCCACAGATGCACGCCATCTTCGCTGAACGGTTCGCCGGCCGCACCCGCGACGAATGGACCGAGGTCTTCGCCGGCACCGATGCGTGCGTGACCCCGGTGCTGACGTGGAACGAGGCCGCCGGCGATGCCCATCTGCGGGCGCGTTCGACGGTGATCGACGCGCATGGCGTGGAGCAGGCGGCGCCGGCACCGCGTTTCTCCCGGCCGCCGGCGGGGCCGGTCGGATCGCCGCCGGCTGCGACCACACCCCTGAACGAAATCGGATGGTAACGCCGGAACACCGTCCATAACCGGGGCGACGTTGCTAGCGTTGTGCTCGGTGGCCGTACAGGTATCGCGTGAGATTGTCATTGACGCGCCCCCGGAAAGGGTGATGGAGGCGCTGGCAGATCCTCACGTCCTTACTGCCTGGTCCCCGCTGCACAAGCAAGTCGAAGTGATCGACTATTACCCCGATGGCCGCCCACACCATGTGAAGGCGACTATCAAAATTCTGGGCCTGACCGATAAAGAGATCCTCGAATATCACTGGGGCCCGGATTGGGTGTGCTGGGATGCCGGCCAGACTTTCCAGCAACACGGTCAGCACATCGAATACACGGTCAAACCCGAAGGCATCGATAAAGCGCGGGTGCGTTTCGACATCACCGTAGAACCTGCCGGGCCCATTCCGGGTTTCGTGGTGAAGCGGGCCAGCGAGCATGTGCTGGAGTCCGCCGCCAAGGGGCTGCAGAAATTGCTCACCGGAGAAACCGCGTAGCCCCGGCCGTTTCAACGTGGTCCATTACCGGCCGGGATTGCTAATTTGGTAGCGGTGGCCGTACAAGCATCGGGCGAAATCGTCATCGACGCGCAGCCGGAAGTGATCATGGAGGCGCTCGCCGATATGGACGCTGTGCCGTCATGGTCTTCGGTACACAAGCGCCTCGTCGTCATCGATAGGCATCAAGACGGCCGGCCCAACCACGTGAAGGTGACCATCAAAGTCGCCTGCATCACCGACACCGAATTGCTCGAATACCATTGGGGCCCCGATTGGATGGTTTGGGATGCCAAGAAGACCGCCCAGCAACACGGCCAGCACGGTGAATACAACCTGAGCCGCGAAGGTGAGGACCAGACGCGGGTGCGGTTCACGATCACGGTTGAACCGTCGGCGCCGCTGCCGCAGTTCTGGGTGGGGATCGCGCGCAAGAAGATTCTCAATGCCGCCCTCGAGGGGCTGCGCAAACGGGTTGCCCACGGTTAGCCCGGACCTCGAACTCGACCGCAGCGAGGTCGGAACGTCTTTATGGTGACCGCAGTCGGCTAACCGCCACGTTCGTCGGGAACGCGTTCACTTTGGCGGTGCACAATTGCGTTGGTGACTACTCCGCAAGGGCCTTCGCGCGGCGATTCGCCGGAATGGAATCGCCCCTCTCGGCCACCGGGTGCCCCCAAACGACCAATACCCCCAGCGCCCCAGCCGGCGCCGCCGTCGGATTCGCCGACCCGGCAGATTCCTGGGGGCGGTCGGTCTTACCCCGCACCGCCGCCACCGAACCGACCACCGCCGCCCCGGCACCCACCGGGTCGACAACCGTATCCGCCGGCTCCGCGGCCGGGTCCGTCCGGCCCGCCGCCGGGCCAACAAGAGCAGGCCACCACTAGGCTGCCCACCGAGCCGCCGCCGAAGGTAGCCCAAAGCCGGCGCCGCTTCTCCCGCAGATCGGTGAGTGTGGTCTTAGCCATCCTGTTGGCGGTCATCGTTGCGGTCGCGGTGGGTGCCGAGCTATGGGTCCGCCACCTGGCCACTAGCAAAGTCGCGCAGGCGGTGCAATGCGAGGTGCAGGACAGCGCCAGCGTTTCTTTTGCCTCCATGCCGCCGGTCCTGTGGCAGTACCTCAGCAGCCACTACCCCGACGTTTCCGTGCAGACTGCCGGCAACCAGGTGCGCAGTGCCAAGGGCATGAAAGTCACCATCGATATCAAGGACCTGCGCCTGAGCGACGCCAATAATTCCAAGGGCACCATCGGCGCGCTGAACGGCACGATTACCTGGTCAACCGAAGGCATCAAAGAATCGATCCAGAACGCCATTCCGGAGCTGGGCAGTTTCGTAGCCAGCAAAGTCACCACCAACCCCAGCGCCGGAACTATCGAATTGCAGGGTCTGCTCGACAGCGCCACCCTCAAGCCCCAGATCGTCAACAATGGGCTGTCGCTACAGGTGGTCAATTTGACCGCGCTGGGTTCGCGGATGTCGACGGATACGGTGCAGAAGTACCTGGACGATCTCACAGCCAAGGCGACGCAGAACTATCCGCTCGGCATCCACGCGGACAGCGTCAAGGTCACCGATTCCGGCGTCGAGGCTACCTTCTCCACGACAAACGCGACGATCCCGGCAAACTCGTCATCGCAGACCGGTCATGACTGCTTCAGCGGAGCCTGATTGGCCGCAATTTTAAGGCCCGGGCCGGTCGCGCAACACGGACAGTCGTCTGATCGCTTCGTCGAGGGTTTCCTCGCGTTTGCAGAAGGTGAAGCGCACCAAGTGATTCCATGTGTCGGCGTGCGGGGCTACCGGATCGCAGAACGCCGACATCGGGATGGCGGCCACCCCGGCCTTCTCGGGCAGTGCCGCGCAGAATGACGCGCTGTCGTCGTACCCCAGCGGACGTGGGTCGGCGCACAGGAAGTAGGTCCCATAGCTGTCATGCAGGGCGAAGCCGATGTCCGCCAGGCCCGACGCCAGCCGATCTCGCCTGGACTGCAAGGAATTTCGTAGTTGCTCCACCCACGGATCCTGGCTATCCAGCGCCGCTGCCACGGCCGGCTGGAACGGTGCACCGCCGACATAGCTCAGGTACTGTTTGGCCGCACGCACTCCGGTGATGAGTTGTCTTGGGCCGCAGGCCCATCCGATCTTCCACCCGGTGCAGTTGAACATCTTGGCAGCGCTGGAGATGGTGATCGTCCGCTCGGCCATGCCGTCGAAGGTGGCCAGCGGCAGGTGCTGGTGGCCGTCGAATACGAGGTGTTCGTATACCTCGTCGGTGATCACCAAAAGGTCTGCGGCCACCGCGATCTCGGCGATGGCGGCCAGCTCGTCCTTGCTGAGCACGGCGCCGGTCGGGTTGTGCGGCGTGTTGACGATCAGTGTTCGGGTTTTCGGTGTGAGCGCGCTTCGCAGCGTGTCGGTGTCCAGCGCGAAGCCGCGGCCGTCGGGAACCAGGGGTATGGCTACCCGGTGGGCACCGGCCATCGCCACCACCGGTGAGTAGGAGTCGTAGAACGGCTCGATCAGCAAGACCTCAGAGCCGGGTTCGACGAGGCCGAGCACCGCTGCCGCGATGGCTTCGGTGGCCCCGACCGTGACCAGCACTTCGGTGTCGGGGTCGTACTCGACACCGAATTTCCGCCGGCGTTGTGCGGCGACTGCCTGCCGCAGCGGTGCGATGCCGATTCCGGGCGGGTACTGGTTGACGCCCGCGGCGATGGCGTCCCGGGCGGCCGCGAGCATCTGCGGCGGTCCGTCTTCGTCGGGAAAGCCCTGCCCCAGGTTGATCGCGCCGATGCGCGCGGCCAGCGCCGACATCTCGGCGAAGACCGTGGTTGCATACGGGCGCAGGCGCTCCACCGTCATGGCGATCCAGGATACGAGTGTGCGTTTATGGCTCCGCCAGTGAATACCGGGCGGAGTTTTGCCGAAATTCCCGCCCACAGTTCACAGCGAATGTCGCGGCGAATGTCATAAGCGCACACTCGCGCCTGAGGCACCGTTCTGACCAGCGAACTCTGGCCCAACCAACAGGTTGGCCGAGGAGGCTGTTAGTGTTCCCCTACTGGACCTACTCTTAAGACGGATCCAAACCCCCCTTTTTGGAACAGGAATAGACATGTCCGAAGAAGCCTTCATCTACGAGGCCATCCGCACGCCGCGCGGCAAGCAAAAGAACGGCTCGCTGCACGAAGTCAAGCCATTGAGCCTGGTCGTCGGCCTGATCGAGGAGCTGCGCAAGCGCAACCCCGACCTGGACGAGAACCTCATCAGCGACGTCATCCTGGGCTGCGTCTCACCGGTCGGTGACCAGGGCGGCGACATCGCCCGCGCCGCGGTGCTGGCCTCCGGCATGCCCGTCACCTCTGGCGGCGTGCAACTGAACCGGTTCTGCGCCTCTGGCCTGGAAGCCGTCAACACCGCCGCGCAGAAGGTGCGTTCCGGCTGGGACGACATGGTCCTGGCCGGCGGCGTCGAGTCCATGAGCCGCGTTCCGATGGGATCCGACGGCGGCGCCATGGGTCTGGACCCCGCCACCAACTACGACGTCATGTTCGTCCCCCAGGGCATCGGCGCCGACCTGATCGCCACCATCGAGGGTTTCTCCCGTGACGACGTCGACAACTACGCGCTGCGCAGCCAGGAGAAGGCCGCCGAGGCATGGTCCGGCGGCTACTTCGCGAAGTCCGTGGTACCGGTCCGCGACCAGAACGGCCTGCTGATCCTCGACCACGACGAGCACATGCGGCCCGACACCACCAAGGAAGGCCTGGGCAAGCTGAAGCCGGCCTTCGAGGGGCTGGCCGCGATGGGCGGCTTCGACGACGTGGCGCTGCAGAAGTACCACTGGGTGGAGAAGATCAACCACGTGCACACCGGCGGTAACAGCTCCGGCATTGTCGACGGCGCCGCGCTGGTGATGATCGGTAACGAGGCAGCCGGCAAGTCGCAGGGCCTGACCCCGCGGGCGCGCATCGTGGCCACGGCCACCAGCGGTGCCGACCCGGTGATCATGCTGACCGGCCCGACCCCGGCCACCCGCAAGGTGCTCGACCGCGCCGGACTGACCGTCGACGACATCGACCTGTTCGAGCTCAACGAGGCCTTCGCTTCGGTGGTGCTGAAGTTCCAGAAGGACCTGAACATCCCGGACGAGAAGCTCAACGTCAACGGCGGCGCCATCGCGATGGGCCACCCGTTGGGCGCCACCGGCGCAATGATCCTGGGCACCATGGTCGACGAGCTGGAGCGCCGCAACGCCCAGCGCGCCTTGGTCACGTTGTGTATTGGCGGCGGCATGGGTGTCGCGACGATCATCGAGAGGGTTTAAGTACATGGCCGACAACACCATTCAGTGGGATAAGGATGCCGACGGTATCGTCACGCTGACTCTGGACGACCCGTCGGGGTCGGCCAACGTGATGAACGAGGCGTACATCGAATCCATGGGCAAGGCGGTGGATCGCCTTGTCGAGGAGAAGGATTCGATCACCGGCGTGGTGATCACCAGCGCGAAGAAGACCTTCTTCGCCGGCGGTGATGTCAAGAGCATGATTCAGATCGGTCCCGAGAACGCCGGTGAGGCCTTCGATCTGGTCGAGACCGTCAAGAAGCAGCTGCGCACCATCGAGACCCTGGGCAAGCCGGTAGTGGCGGCGCTCAACGGCGCCGCGCTCGGTGGCGGCCTGGAAATCGCCCTGGCCTGCCATCACCGCATTGCTGCCGACGTGAAGGGATCGCAGTTCGGGTTCCCCGAGGCGACGCTGGGCCTGCTGCCCGGCGCCGGTGGCGTTACCCGAACGGTGCGGATGCTGGGTATCCAGAATGCGTTCGTCACGGTGCTGTCGCAGGGCACCCGGTTCAAGCCCGCCAAGGCCAAGGAACTCGGCCTGATTGACGAGGTGTTGCCGACGGTCGAGGAGCTGGTGCCGGCCGCCAAGGTGTGGATCAAGGCCAACCCGGACTCGCATGAACAGCCGTGGGACAAGAAGGGCTACAAGATGCCCGGCGGCACCCCGTCCTCGCCGGGACTGGCAAGCATCCTGCCGTCGTTCCCGTCGCTGCTGCGCAAGCAGATCAAGGGCGCGCCGATGCCGGCACCGAAGGCCATCCTGTCCGCCGCGGTCGAGGGCGCGCAGGTCGACTTCGACACCGCCAGCCGCATCGAGAGCCGCTACTTCACCACGCTGGTCACCGGCCAGGTGTCGAAGAACATGATCCAGGCGTTCTTCTTCGACCTGCAGACCATCAACAACGGTGGGTCGAGGCCCGACGGCATCGAAAAGGTCGAGATCAACAAGATCGGCGTACTCGGCGCCGGCATGATGGGCGCCGGCATCGCCTACGTCTCGGCCAAGGCCGGCTACGACGTGGTGCTCAAAGACGTCAGCATCGAGGCGGCGCAGAAGGGCAAGGGTTACTCCGAGAAGCTCGAAGCCAAGGCACTCGAGCGCGGCCGCACCACCCAGGAGCGCAGCGACGCCCTGCTGGCGCGCATCACCCCGACGGCCGACCCGGCCGACCTCAAGGGTGTGGATTTCGTCATCGAGGCCGTCTTCGAGAACCAGGAACTCAAGCACAAGGTGTTCCAGGAGATCGAGGACATCGTCGAACCCAACGCGCTGTTGGGCTCGAACACCTCGACCCTGCCGATCACTGGTCTGGCGACTGGCGTCAAGCGGCAGGAGGATTTCGTCGGAATCCACTTCTTCTCGCCGGTCGACAAGATGCCACTGGTGGAAATCATCAAGGGCGAGAAGACCTCTGACGACGCGCTGGCCCGGGTGTTCGACTACACCCTGGCCATCGGCAAGACCCCGATCGTGGTCAACGACAGCCGCGGCTTCTTCACCTCCCGTGTCATCGGCACCTTCGTCAACGAGGCGCTGGCGATGCTCGGCGAGGGCGTGGAGCCGTCCAGCATCGAGCAGGCCGGTTCGCAGGCCGGTTACCCGGCGCCGCCGCTGCAGCTGTCCGACGAGCTCAACCTGGAGCTGATGCACAAGATCGCCACCGCCACCCGCAAGGGCGTCGAGGACGCCGGTGGCACCTACGAGCCGCACCCGGCAGAAGCGGTGGTGGAGAAGATGATTGAGCTCGGCCGGTCCGGCCGTCTCAAGGGTGCCGGCTTCTACGAGTACGCCGACGGCAAGCGCTCCGGATTGTGGTCGGGCCTGCGCGACACGTTCAAGTCGGGGTCCTCGGAGCCGCCGCTGCAGGACATGATCGATCGGATGCTGTTCGCCGAGGCGCTGGAAACCCAGAAGTGCCTCGACGAAAACGTGTTGACGTCGACCGCTGACGCCAACATCGGCTCGATCATGGGAATCGGGTTCCCGCCGTGGACCGGTGGTAGCGCGCAGTACATCGTCGGATACGAAGGTCCGCTCGGTAGGGGCAAGGAAGCGTTCGTGGCCCGGGCCCGTGAGCTGGCCGCGAAGTACGGCGACCGCTTCCTGCCGCCGGACTCGTTGACCTAACAGCAAGCAACGCAGAAGCTCCCGCACGCATCGCCGTGTCGGGAGCTTTTGCGTCCGGCCATGCTCAGACGGGTGAGTAATCCTGGTAGTGCATGGAGTCGTACAGGCGTGCGCCTTTGGTGTTCAGTTTCGCCACGGCCTTGGTGACTTTGGCGGGCAGCAGCGAGATGAGCTGTGCACCGCGAGTCAGCGCCCATACGCCCGCCGCGCTGCTGGGAACGATTGACTTGGCGGCCACCCGCGCGAAGGCGCGGCTGCGGGTCACCGGGTCACTCATCTGCTGCTCGTAGGCGGCGAAGGCCTGGGTGTAGTCCCCGCTCGCCTGCGCGAGTTCGCCGGCCAGTATGTAGGCGCCCAGCACCGCGATGCTGGTGCTGCCGCCGACGGCGGGTCCCGGACAGTACCCGGCGTCGCCGACCAGCGTGACCCGGCCGCGTGACCAACTGTCGAGTTGCAGCTGGGTGATCGAGTCGAAGTAGAACGAGGGTGTTCGGTTCAGCTCCTCGAGCCAGCCGTCCACCTGTGGGTGCATCCCGGTGAACGCTGTCCGCAGTAAGTCCTGCTGCCGCAGGACATCTCGATGGTGGTACTGCAGTTCACTGCGGCTACGGAACAAGAACAGTGCGCGCGCGTCGGTCAGCGGTTGCGCGGTGTAGATGCCGGCCATGCGTCCGGCTCCCAAATGAATGACCATTTGTCCGCTGTGTGCAAGCGATTTCGGCACGGATATGACCGACAGGTAGCCGCCGAGGAACCGGCTGGTCGCGGCGTCCTCGCCGAAGACCAGCCGGCGAACGTTCGAATGCAAGCCGTCGGCGCCGATGACGACGTCGAAGGTGCGGACGGCCGCGTGCTCGAAAGTCACGTCGCCGCCGGGGGACATGGCGCTGATGGAGTCGCCGAAGATGTATTCGACGTCGCCTTTGCTTGCGTTGTAATAGATTTCGCTCAGGTCGTCACGCATGATCTCGACATGACGGTCTGAGGACGCGCCGTAGACCTTCGTGAGATCGACCTGAGCTGGCCGCGCGACTCCTTCGCGGTAAATAGTCAGTTCGGTTGTGCCGGTTGCCATTTCCGCTATCTGCGGCAGCACGCCCATCTTCTCCGAGATTTCCACGGCCGGCCGGAACAGGTCGACGGCGTGGCCGCCGGTCTTTCGCAGTTGAGGCGCGCGTTCGACGACGGTGACGTCGAACCCGTACCGGGCGAGCCAGTACGCCGCAACCGGGCCGGCGATGCTGGCCCCTGAGATCAGAATCCGCATGGCGACCTCCTACTTACTTAACGTTCGGTAAGCCTAGCACGGCCACTTACTGATCGGTAAGTCGGTTAAGCTGATTTGCGTGACCAGGCCCCGGTCGGATACCCGGCAGCGCATTCAGGAGGTCGCTCGCGACCTGTTCGTGCGCCAGGGCGTGCAGCGCACCAGCCTGCAGGACATCGCCGACGAACTCGGGATCACCAAACCCGCCTTGTACTACCACTTCACCTCACGCGAAGACCTGGTGCGCAGCATCGTCGTGCCGCTGATCGAAGAGGGTGAGCGGTTCGTCGCCGATTCGGAGCGCGTTGGTGTCGTCGATGCTCGGCAGTTGCTGCAGGGCTACTTCGATTTCTTTTACCGGCACCGGCAGGACCTGATGCTGGTGTTGGCCGAATGGACGACGCTGGCCGACCTCGGCCTCATCGACACGGTGCTGGCCTGGCACAAGCGGCTGGGCAAGGTGATATTCGGGCCGAAGCCGACGCTCGCGCAAGCCACCCGCGCGGTGGTCGCCTTGGGCGGCTTGCAGGACTGCTGCATCCAGTTTTACGACATCTCGCACGAGGAGTTGCGCGCACACTCGGTCGATGCCGCGCTTGGTGCGCTGGGTGTGTGACAGCCTTGGACGTTGGCGGCCAAAGTCGGCCAAAGTCGGCCAAAGTCATTGTGGCGCTAGGCCGTTGCGGCGGCCTAGTCGGCGAATTCGCAGAACGCGTCGTACGCACGCGCGCCGTAGATGGTGGCCGGACCGCCGTGCATGAGAATGCTGACGCCGATCGCCTCGGCGGCTTCTTCCTTGGAGGCCCCGGCGCGTGCGGCGCCCTGGGCGTGTGATGCGATACAACCGTCACATCCGGCGACGACGCCGATGGCCAGCGCGATGAGCTCCTTGAATTTCTTATCCAACGCGCCTGAGGTCAGCGCGCCGTTGCTCATCTCCGCAAATCCCCGGTACACGTCCGGGATCATCTGGCGCAAGGCGCGATGCTGCGGATTGAGGTCGTTGAGGACGTCGTGGTAGTGGCTGTTGTCGGTCATGCCCTATACAATACAAATACCCGCCGGGGTATTCCACCGGGGTGGAATGAGTTGCCGGACGGGAGCGCGGGCGCCACACCGCACATACCCGCGGGGGTACTGTGGGGAAGGGCTGATACGAGGAGGAAGGAGTACCGATGACCTCGGGTCTGAGTACCAAACTGAACACCACCTTCGAGGAAGCGGTCGAACGGACCACTCAAGCCCTGGCAGATCAGGGTTTCGGCGTGCTCACCACGATCGACGTCAAGGCCACGCTCAAGAAGAAGCTTGGCCACGACATGGAGGACTATCTGATCCTCGGTGCCTGCAATCCCACGTTGGCGCATCGCGCACTGGAAATCGACCGTCAGCTCGGTCAATTGTTGCCGTGCAACGTCGTGGTGCGAACCGACCCGGACGGTCCCGGAGACACGGTGCTGGTCGAGGCGATGGATCCGCAAATCATGGTCAAGGTCGCCGGTGAGGCAGAGGCGCTGCAGGCAGTCGCCGATGAGGCCGCTGCCAAACTGCATGCTGCGGTCAGTGCGCTCGGTTAGGGATGCGGCGTAACGGGCGTCGTCGTCGGCGACGTGCTCGGCCTCATCATTCCGCCCGGCCCCATCATTCCGCCCGGGACCATCATCCTTGAAATCGTTCCGCACGCATACCCCCGGGTGGTAGGGACTAATGACCCTAATGAACGGTCTGCCGCTCGCGCAGCTCCGGTTGGCTGCCACTCGGTTCTGCCTTCGGTTTGGCGGGTACGGCCTCGACAGCCTCGCCCAGCAGTAACGAGCGCACCAGGCGGCGCGGGCCGAAGGGCCGCAACATGTAACTGGCGGGCCGTGGCCGCACCCGCTGCGGCCACCAGAACCAGCGCCCCAGCAATGCGGCAATCGATGGCGTCATCAGCGAGCGCACCACCAGAGTGTCGAACAGCAGGCCCAAGCCGATCGTGGTGCCGGCCTGGCCTATCGAGCGAAGGTCACTGGCGGCCATGGACATCATGGTGAAGGCGAATACCAGGCCCGCCGCGGTGACGACACCGCCCGTCCCGCCCATCGAGCGGATAGTGCCGGTGTTCAGCCCGGCGCCCATCTCCTCCTGGAACCGCGACACCAGCAGCAGGTTGTAGTCGGACCCGACCGCCAGCAGAATGATCAACCCGAAGACGGGTGCTATCCAGTTCAACTCCAAACCCAGCATGTGTTGCCAGACAAGCACTGACAGGCCAAAGGCCGCGCCCAGCGACAACAGCACCGTGCCTACGATCACCAGCGAAGCGACCAGGGCGCGAGTAATGATCAGCATCACCACGAATATCAGCGTCATCGCCGCTATTCCCACGATCAGCAGATCGTATTTCGAGCCGGTCTGTATGTCGTTGTAGACCGCGGCCGTGCCGGTGAGATAGAACTTGGCGTTTGCCAGGGGAGTGCCCTTCACGGCTTGGTGGGCGGCGTTGAGCGCCGGCTTGACCGCGGCGATTCCCGCCGGGGTTGCCGGGTCGGCGTCGTGGGTGATGATGAACCGCGCCGCCTTACCGTCGGAGGACAGGAAGAGTTTCAGGCCGCGCTGAAAATCGGGATTATCGAACGCTTCTGGGGGCAGGTAGAAGTAGTCGTCGGCCTTTGATGAGTCGAACGCCTGGCCCATTGCGCTTGCGGTGTCGGTCATCCGGGACATTTGGGTGACCAGTCCCGAGAAGCTGCTGTGTAGCGTCAGCAGGGTCCCCTGCATCGACTTTGCGACGGTGATTATCGGCGGGAATTCGGCCAGCATCTGCGGCAGCAACTCGTCGATTCTGTTCACGTCCTCGAGTAGCGTGCTCATGTCCTGGCTGAACTTGTCCACGCCGTCGAGCGCTTCGAACACCGACTTCGCCGCCCAGCAGGCGGGGATGTTGAAGCAGTGTTGTTCCCAATACAGGTAGCTGCGGAACGGCCGGGCGAAATCGTCGAAATCCGCCAGGTGGTCGCGCATTTCGTCCAGCGTGGACTGCATTTCGCCCATGTCGCCGACCATGCGATGGGTTGTGTTGCTCATCTGGCCGAGCAGCGCCTGCATGTGTTCCATCGAGCCGATCATGGCGCCGAGATCGTCGCTCATCGTGAGCATGTCGGCCATTCGGTCCTTCATGAACTGCAGGTTCTGCTGGATGGGAAGCGCTTGCATGCTGACCTGAAACGGGATCGAGCTGTGTTCGATCGGCCCACCCAGGGGCCGGGTGATGCTCTGGACACTCGCGATCCCCGGTGTGCGGAAGATGTCTTTGGCGATCCGGTCCAGAATGATCATGTCGCTGGAATTGCGCATGTCGTGGTCGCCCTCGACCATGAGGATGTCGGGATTGAGTCTGGCCGCGCTGAAATGCTTTTCCGCCGCGGCATATCCGACGTTCGACGGCAGATTCGACGGGATGTAGAAGCGGTCGTTGTAGCTGATCTTCATGGTGGGCACAACGAGCAAGCCGAGCAGGGCGATGAGCAATGACGTCACAAAGACCGGACCGGGCCAGCGGACGGCGGCCGTGCCGATCCGCCGCCAACCCCGCGTCTTGATCATCCGTTTCGGATCCAGCAAACTGAACCGGCTGGCCACGGCGACCACAGCCGGCGCCACCGTCAGCGCGCCGGCGATCACGATGAGAAGCCCCAGCGCAGAAGGGATGCCCAGGGCTTTGAAATACGACAATCGCGCGAAGTGCAGACAGAACGATGCCCCCGCGATCGTCAACCCCGAACCCAGGATGACGTGATAAGTCCCGCGAAACATGGTGTACCAGGCCGTTTCTCGGTCTTCACCGGCCTGGCGCGCCTCTTGATAGCGTCCGATGAGAAATATCGCGTAATCCGTTCCGGCCGCAATGGCCAGGGATGACAGCATCGCGACGACGAACGTCGAGAATCCCAGTAGGTCGTAGTTGCCGAGAATCGCGACAACCCCTCTGGCCGTGAGCATCTCGAGGAAGACCATGAACAGAACGAGCAGCACCGTGCTGACGGAGCGATAGACGATCGCAAGCATGATCATGATGACCACGCCCGTCACGCCCATCATTTTGAACATGCTCTTGTCAGCGGCCTCGGTCATGTCCGTGGTCAGTGCTGCCGGGCCGGTGACGTATGCCTTTATTCCGCGGGGTGGGTGTGACTCGTCGACGATCTTGCGAACGGCATCGACGGACTGGTTGCCCAGCGTGCTGCCCTGATCGCCCGCCACGTTGAGCTGAACGTATGCGGCTTTGCCGTCCCCGCTCTGCGATCCGGCGGCGGTGATGCGGTCGCCCCACAGATTCTGCACGTGCTGTACGTGCTTGGTGTCGGCCTCGAGCTTGCGCACCAAGCCGTCGTAATAGGTGTGTGCGTCGGCGCCGAGTTCCTTATCGCCTTCCAGGACGACCATGACCATGCTGTCGGAATCGGATTCCTGGAACTTCGCGCCGATGTGCTTGGCGGCGATCATCGCCGGCGCATCTTGCGGCGACATGGTGACGGCGTGTGATCTCGCGACGAATTCGATCCACGGCACCAGCACGTTCACGGCGATCGTTAAAACCAGCCAGGCCAGGATGATTGGCACGGCCAGCGTCCTGACCATCCGCATGAACAGCGGCCGGCTGTCGTTGTCCCCGTTGGCGTTCATGCGGCCTTCACCAAGCAGAAGGTCTGGGCGTGATGTCCGGTGGTGGATTGCTCGTCGCGGACATCGCCGTTGACGATGATGCGACATCCGATGGTGTCGCTATTGCCCTGAGCCACCACATTGGCGATCACCGCCGGAATCGTCGTCGTGATGGTGTACGTCCACGGCAGGGCGGTGAAGTTCGCCCGTTCGGGCTCTGCATTCTTGTTCAGATAGCTGACGCTTCCCATGGTTGCGGTGGGCCCGAAAACCTCGTAGGTCACCTGCTTGGGATTGAACGGCACGATGGACTCGACGGTGCTGCCGCCCGATGAGAACATCGCGTCGGAGCCGAAGACACCGCGCAGGCGTACGACGGCAGTGGCGCCGGCGGCGACCGCCACGATCACAATCAACGGCACCCAAGCCCGCTTGAGAAAAGTGGACATTGGAGTTTTCCTCGTGTCTCGCTCTAGTTTCACTGCCCCGCCGCGGGACGGCGCGCCGAGATTGCCGTGAAGGCTGTGGTTCGGGGGCCAACCACAACCATGGCGGCAATCTCGGCGAGGCATGTGCTTGTGGCGCGTGCGGTCATCGCGGGCATGTTCAACTCTCCGTTCGCTACCCGACGTCGCGCTTCCCGACGGCGTGCATATACCCTACCCGGTATAGCATAGGTCGCGGCTTTACGTCATCCCTACGACGTATGGACGGAGAGCGCGCGGCAGCGCAGCGCCGGCGTACTCAGCAGCTAAAGACAGCTAAAGACAGCTAAAGACAGCTAAAGACAGCTAAAGACAGCTAAAGACAGCTAAAGACAGCTAAAGACAGCTAAAGACAGCTAAAGACGAGGTGGAGACGGGATTCGAACCCGTGTGCGCGGCTTTGCAGGCCGTTGCCTCACCACTCGGCCACTCCACCGGTGGCGGATCGAAATAGGCGCGTCAGGCCAGCGCGAGAAAAAGCTTCTCCAGCTCGGCCTCGGTCATCGGCTGGGCGCCCTTTCCCCTTTTGCCCGTGGCACATTCGCGCAGGCCGGTGGCAACGATCTTGAACCCGGCTCGATCCAGCGCGCGCGAAACCGCGGCGAGCTGTGTGACGACGTCCTTGCAGTCGCGGCCCTGTTCGATCATCGAGATCACGCCGGCCAATTGGCCCTGCGCGCGCCGCAGCCGATTCAGTACCGCGGTAATGCTGTCCTCGTCGCCAACCATCATGATTCCCTTCGTGAGTTATGCTCCGTAGTATATCCCCGGGGGTATCCGGTACCCATGGTCGATCATGTGTTCGCCGCCGGGCCGGCCCGGTCTAGAGTCACTGAGTATGCGCTTTGGTCTCTTCATTCCGCAGGGCTGGCGGATGGATCTGGTCGGCATCGAACCCGAGCGGCACTGGGCGGTGATGCGCGACCTGGCGACTTATGCCGACGCCGGGGCGTGGGATTCGCTCTGGGTCTACGACCACTTCCATACGGTCCCGCTGCCCAGCGACGAAGCCACGCACGAGGCGTGGTCCTTGATGGCGGCATATGCGGCTACCACGTCCCGGATCAAGCTGGGTCAGATGTGTACGGCGATGAGCTACCGCAATCCGGTTTATCTGGCCAAGGTGGCGGCCACCGCCGACATCATTTCCGGTGGCCGGATTCAGATGGGTATCGGTGGCGGCTGGTACGAACACGAGTGGCGTGCTTACGGTTACGGGTTTCCGTCGGCGGGGGTTCGGCTGGGCCGGCTGGACGAGGGCGTGCAGATCATGCGGGACGCCTGGCGCGACGGCAAGGTCAGCTTCGACGGTAAGCATTACCAGGTTGACGGCGCGATTGTCGCGCCGAAGCCGTTGCAAGACAACGGTATTCCGCTGTGGATCGCCGGCGGCGGGGAGAAGGTGACGCTGCGTATCGCTGCGCAGTATGCCCAGTACACCAATTTCGCCCCGGAACTCGAGGCGTTCGCCCACAAGTCGGAGGTGCTTGCGCAGCACTGCGCCAAGCTGGGTACGGACTTCGATGCGATAGTGCGTTCGGCCAATTTCACCGTGATCGTCGGCAGCTCCGACGGCGACGTCAAAGCCCGGCTGCAACGGGTAGGGGACCGGCTGGCAGGTTACGTGCCGGAGGCCGTGGTGAATTCGATGGCCAGCGGGATCCCCGACGCGGCCACGGGCACAACGGAACAAGTGATCGAGCGGCTGACGAAGCTACGCGACCTGGGGTGTGAATACGCGATCTGCTATTTCCCGGAAGCCGCCTATGACCGGTCGGGGATCGAGTTGTTCGAGCGGGAAGTGATTCCGGCATTGGCTTAGTCGCGCTGCCGATTGAGCGCCTGGACGTAACCGGCGAGGCTTTCGCCTACGACGCGGGCGCCAAGAGGGGTGGGGTGCAGCGGGACCGCGGGATATGTCGTGATGTATCCCTCGAAATACCGTTGATCGGGCGGCGAACACATGCCGTGGTCGCGCGAAAGCGGCCGGGAGTCGAAGAAATCAATTCCCTTGTCCGCCGCGAGCTCGCGTTGTCGGTCGTCGATTTCGTTGAGCTTGGCCTGTAGATAGTCGGAATCCTGCGGCAGGACGGGTTCGGCCGGAAAGCATCCGCCGGGGTTGGTGATTGTCCAGTAACCCACCAGAATGATTAGTGCGTGCGGCGCCTTCGCCCGGATTTGGTCGATCATTGCGGCCCACAGCGGGACCTTCGAAGTGATGTGGGCGGAAATGCTGTCGACTTTGCCGGTGACGAAATCGGTCATGCACGGCTTAGGGTTTGGCGACTTGACCTCGCACCGCTGCGCGTCGATCGCCAACGCGACATCGTTGGCGCCGATGGTGATCGTGACCAGATCGGTAGTGCCGTCGACGGCATCGATCTGGCGGGCCATTGCGCCACTGGTCGTTTGCTGAGCGTGATTGGTGATGTGCTTCGTGGTGGCGCCACTGCACGTGACGTCGATGAACCTTGTTACTCGTAAACGTCGGGCCAGCACCGAAGGGTAATTGTTCGTGGACTTGTCGCAACCGGTGGGCGGCGCCGGATCCGGCACGCCGGGTGCGGCGGCCACGGAGTCGCCCATTGCGACGTAGTTCAGCCGTTTGGCCTCGCGGTCGTTTCCTTCGGCGGGAATCGCGCAGATAACCACCACCATGCCTACCGCAAGCGATGCGAGGGCAAGGCGCGTCGAGCCCTTGCTGTTCCGGACATATTGAAATGTCATGACATTCGCTCCACGAGGGTGAATATCGTCAAACGCCTAAATCGGGCGGTTGAAGAATCCAGTCTTTGAGACTGCGAACTTAGCAGCACGTCCGGCGTAATCGCTACGAGCGCTATAAAGCCATTTTTGATGTTTAGATATTTGTTTGCAGAATAGCGCTGTAATGGCTTGAATTCGCCTTTTCGTCAGATATCTGACGTGGCGTAGCGGGTCTTGACGGGCGGCGCGGCCAGCAACGGCGGCAACTCGGTCAGCCGACCTTCGCCGGCGCGGAATCTGCGGTAGGCCTCGTCCGCTTCTACGGTGTCCCAGAGTTCGTAGATGAGCCAGTGGGCTTCGTCGTCTTCGTTGACCAGCACGTCGGTTTGCAGGTTGCCGTCGAACGCGCGGGTGTCTTGCAGCGCGCGGCCCATGACCTCGCGTCCGGCTGCGACCGCTTCGGGTTTGAACTTGAGTTCGAGTATCACGGTGACCGGCATGAGCGTCATGCTGCCACACTGGGCCATGAGAACTAGGTTTCCACTTTTGTGGAATCCTGTTGTACCGTTCGAGATGCAGTATTCTCCTGCTCGCATGCTGCCTAACCAGGGAGGATCCCTCGATGCAGAAGGCGCTCGCCCCTGACATCTCGACCTGGCCCGACGAGAATCCGCAGTTGATCGGCAGTCAATGCGGCGGCTGTGGCGCCACCGCCTTCCCCGTGCAGCAGCGGTGTCCACGCTGTAGCGGCCCGGACATGAATGAGCTGCTGCTGCCTCGGCGCGGCACCGTGGTGGCGTGGACGACCCAGGGCTTTCCACCCGGGCCGCCCTATGCCGGCCCGACGGGTAAGGACTTCGTGCCGTTCGGCATGGGACTGGTTCAGCTTGGCGACCTGATCCGGGTTGAGGGCCGGCTGACCGAGAACGACCCGGCCAAGCTGCGATTCGGCCAGGAGGTCGAGCTGACCATGGTGCCGTTGAGCACCGACGAAGAGGGCAACGAAATCCTCACCTTCGCGTTCGCGCCGGTAGGAGGCTCAGATGGGTAGTGAAGTAGCCATCGTCGGGGTGGGCCTGCACCCGTTCGGCCGGTTCGAGAAGACCGCGATGCAGATGGGCGCCGAGGCCATTCAGTCCGCCCTCACCGACGCCGGTGTGGAGTGGAAGGACATCCAGTTCGGTTTCGGTGGCAGCTACGAGGTGTCCAATCCCGACGCGGTGACCCGCCTGGTGGGGCTGACCGGCATCACCTTCACCAACGTGTTCAACGCCTGCGCCACTGCGGCCAGTGCGATCCAGCAGACCGCCGACACCATCCGGTTGGGCAAGTACGACATCGGCATCGCCATCGGCATGGACAAGCATCCTCGCGGCGCGTTCACCGACGACCCGGCGAAACTGGCGCTGCCGCAGTGGTATGCGCAGAACGGGCAGTTCGTCACCACCAAGTTCTTCGGCATGAAGGCCAACAAGTACCTTCACGACCACCACATCTCCGCTGCCACCCTGGCCAGGGTGGCCGCTAAGAACTACCGCAACGGTGCGTTGAACCCGAATGCATTCCGGCGCAAGGCGATTGACGAAGACGAGATCCTCAACTCGACCGTGCTCAACTACCCGCTGACTCAGTACATGCTCTGTGCGCCCGATGAGGGGGCGGCCGCGGTGATCATGTGTCGCGCGGATCTGGCGCACAAGTTCACGGACAAGCCAGTGTACGTGCGCGCCAGCGAGATTCGCACCCGCCGTTACGGCGCCTACGAGGTGCATGCCACCTCGGCTCCGTTGGACGAGGACGCCTCGCCGACGGTGTATGCGGCCAGCGCGGCGTATGAGGCCGCCGGTATCGGGCCCGAGGACGTCGACGTCGCTCAGCTGCAGGACACCGACGCCGGCGCCGAGGTGATCCACATGGCCGAGACGGGCCTGTGCGCCGACGGTGAGCAGGAGAAGCTAATTGCCTACGGCGCCACCGAAATTGGCGGCGAGTTGCCGATCAACACCGACGGCGGACTCATCGCCAATGGCGAGCCGATCGGCGCATCGGGCCTGCGGCAGGTGCACGAGCTGGTGCGTCAACTGCGGGGTGAGGCGGGCGAGCGTCAGGTGCCGGGCAACCCGCGCGTCGGGCTGGCACAGGTCTACGGCGCCCCGGGCACCGCCTCGGCGACCATCCTGTCGACCTAGGGAACTGGCCGCCGCAACTAGCGCGGCGAGCCAGGCGTGCCGGCGGCACCCTTGCCGCCTTGAATGCCGGTCGCGCCGGTCGCGCCCGACAAGCCCGTCTCGCCGGTGCCGGTTGCGCCGACGCCGCCGGCCCCGCCCGCGCCTGCGCCGCCGCCCGTACCGGCGCCGCCGCCAGTGCCGCCGGCGCCGCCATCGCCGCCGAGGGCACCGACGCCGTCGCCGCCCGCGGTGATGATGCCCGCGTTGCCGCCGTTACCCCCGGTGCCGCCGGTGCCGCCGGTGCCGCCGGTCCCGCCGCCGCCGCTGGAACCGA
>NZ_MVHE01000487.1 GCF_002086155.1 Mycobacterium angelicum
GGCTGCGGTGTAACGCCTTACGAACTAGTGAGCAGGGTGCAACGGGACGGCCGCCCACTCGTCCTGTCCAGCCCAACGGACGTATAGCTGATTTGGAAGGGGATGGCCCCAAGCCGCTATCAAGACCATGTTGAGCCCCTCTCCGGGGCGAATCACCGTCTTCTTCGGGACATTTCGAGTGATCGCATCGATTCGCGAGAGGTCAATCTCGACATCTT
>NZ_MVHE01000488.1 GCF_002086155.1 Mycobacterium angelicum
GTTCTGATGCTCAGCTTGGACGACTTCGATATCTGCAGGGTCAGCGATGGTATGCCGAACGATGTGTTCGGCATTGTCGAACTCAAACCAACTGTGGTAGGTGTCGTGGCGGCGAAGGTGTGCGTTGATCGCATAATTCATGGCGCGGATGTTGCACCGGCCAGGTAGATGCCAGGTGAATAGCATCAGGAGCGAGATATCGAGACCGCGCGCTACAT
>NZ_MVHE01000489.1 GCF_002086155.1 Mycobacterium angelicum
CAACCGCCAGCTGGGTGGCGGCCACGTCGACCACTGTCACCAAGATGCCATCGCCGTGCTCGGTAATCGCATTGGTCCGCACGGAAATTTCGTCAGCGGTGTCGCAGACGCTGTACCCGCAACCCGCAAGGTGACACGCGATGAGCAGGTCAATGGTCTTGTCGGTGTCGTCGTCGGTGAACACCAGAACATCACCCGGTGCGGCGCCGCGTTGCCCC
>NZ_MVHE01000490.1 GCF_002086155.1 Mycobacterium angelicum
CAGGGTTTCGAAGTAGGTCGAATAGGCCACCAGATTGGTGCGCACCTCGATATCGGGATGGCTGCGGGTGAATGCCGCAAACGACTGTCGATACGCCGCAGCAATCGGCTCGTCCCAGAGTCGCACCGTTACGACGATCTTTCCGCCACGCGGTTCGGCGGAGAGCCCCAATAGCACCGCCGTCACACCCAGCAGGATCGCCACCAGCACAAGGGCGG
>NZ_MVHE01000491.1 GCF_002086155.1 Mycobacterium angelicum
CAACCGAACCGGGCGGCAGCACCGTGCCACTGTCGACCACCGCACCGTCGTCGTCGACCACCTCCCCGGCCAGCACCTTCGCACGGGCCGCCACGCCAAACCGTGCGGTCAGCTCGGCTAACACCGACCCGCCAAGCAGTCGAACCCGCACCGGCCCCAGCACGTCGTGCACGCTAAGCAAACGATCCTCTGGCCGCAACGCCACACGAGACAGGCAG
>NZ_MVHE01000492.1 GCF_002086155.1 Mycobacterium angelicum
CCCGCGCCCCCGGCCCCACCGGCCGCGCCGGCGCCGATCAGCACGCCGGTTCCGCCGGCGTTACCGCCTTGACCACCGCCTCCGGCCGAAGTGCCGGTCCCGGCCAGGCCACCCGTTCCGCCGGCTCCGCCGGTTCCGCCGGTGCCGAACAGTCGGGCGGTGCCGCCGTTGCCGCCGATGCCGCCGAGGCCGCCCGCCGCGGTGAGGCTTCCGGTCCC
>NZ_MVHE01000493.1 GCF_002086155.1 Mycobacterium angelicum
TGGGCTGTTTCGGTCGATTGGTCGGGGGGTTGAGCGTGCAGGACCATGCCGACATCATCATCTGTCGACTTGCTCGGCGTCCACTTCACGCCCGGCGCCCGGCGTAGTTGGGTGCGTGCTCAGGTGGGCCTAGCAGCCGTGTGCCGTGTCGCGGTTTGGCGTCGGCGGTCACCGTAATCGCGACACACCTGGGGTTTTGCCTGCCGGCGCTATCGTG
>NZ_MVHE01000494.1 GCF_002086155.1 Mycobacterium angelicum
CGGTAGCCACCGCTATTCGTATCGGTCGTCCGGCCTCCGGCAAGCTGGCGTTGGCCGCTCGAGACGAGTCGGAGGGGCTCATCGACGCTGTCACGGACGAGCAAATTCTTGACGCCCAGGCCTTCCTAGCTGCTCGAGAGGGCATTTTTGTTGAGCCGGCATCAGCAGTCGGAGTGGCAGGTTTGTTCAAGTTGAAGTCCGAGGGACGCCTGGATCC
>NZ_MVHE01000495.1 GCF_002086155.1 Mycobacterium angelicum
GTGTTCTCCCGTTCGAGCTCAGCGCCAACGGAATCTAGCGAGTGCTCGGCCGATCGCCAACCCGGCGAATGATTCGGTAGTAGTGCAGATAAGCCATCGCCGGTACCACGATGAACGTGATCACGATCAAAGCAATCGAGAAGTAGTTCGGACCACCCCGCACTAGAAAGATGCAGCGGTAGTCGTAGGACACTGCCAGCCCAACCGAGCCCACGA
>NZ_MVHE01000496.1 GCF_002086155.1 Mycobacterium angelicum
CACCGGCCGGGACGCCAGGGCGCCGGACATTTCGGGGCACGCGTCGGCGAGCTGACGGGGCGCCGCCGCGTGTGGTCGGCGCGTCACAGCGATAGTCTGCTGCGGTGTCCGCATCTGACGGCAACACCGCTGAATTGTGGGTGCCCACCGGGTCGGTCACCGTTCGGGTGCCCGGAAAGGTCAACCTCTATCTGGCGGTCGGCGATCGCCGCGAGG
>NZ_MVHE01000050.1 GCF_002086155.1 Mycobacterium angelicum
GCCACCTCGATCTGCCCAGGCCCCGGCGGCACCCGGTCGAACGCCGCGAACTCCAGCGTTTGCAGGTCGCCGGGGGTGCGGATCTGCAGGCGCATGCCGGCGTCGGCGTGGTCGACGACGGTGGTCTGGCGCTCCTCGGGGAGCAGCGGGGCCGGGTACAGCCGCGCCGTGTACCACTCGTCGTGGCGCCAAGCGGTCTCGTCTTCGTCCGACTCGGCCAGCAGCAGTTGGCGGGCCACCGACTCGGTGCCCGTCGCCTCATCGACGTCGATGTAGCTCACCTTCAGGTGCGGGTGCTCGGCACTGATCACCCGCAGCAGCCCACGCAAGCCGCCCTGCTCGAGATTGGCGCGGTCGTCGGCAAGCACTGGCTGAGCGTTGCGGGTCAACACATACAGCCGGGGCGCCTGGCCCTCGATCTCCGGGAGCTCGCGTGCGATGCGGACCAAGTGCTTGACGTTCTCACCGGCATGCACGGTCGACTCAAAGTCCGGGTCCCCGGTGGGCGGCGCGGTCAGCACGACCACACCACTGAACCCGCCGGCTTCGAACTGGCCGCGCAGCCGCGCGGCCTGAGCCGCGTGGTCTGCCTGATGCGGCCAGGCCATCGTGGTGCACTGCGCGTCGTGCAACTTCAGCGCATCGGTCAACTCGGTGGCCACCAGGTCGGTGGCGTCAGAGGTGCTGATCAACAGCCAGGTGCCCGGCTCGGCATGACTGTTCTCCGGCAGCTGGCGCTGCTGCCACTCGATGGTCAGCAACCGCTCCCCCAGCACACGGTCGCGCTCATGACCTGGACTGGCGCTGGTGCCAAGCTGCAGACCGCGCACGGACAGCAGCACTGCACCCCGCTCGTCCAACACGTCCAGGTCGGCTTCCACACCCGAGCCGCACGCCGTGACCGTCGTGTAGCAATACCGGGCGTTGCGGGCGCGGCCGTAGGCACGCAATCGGCGAACACCGAGCGGCAGTAGCAGGCCACCGTTGCCGGCGTTGCGGACGCTGGGGTGCGCCGCTACCGACTGGAAGCAGGCATCCAGCAGTGCCGGATGCACGCCGAAGGCGCCCTGCTGTGTCCGGACCGAGCTCGGTACGGATAGTTCGGCCAAAACGGTGGTACCGCCGCTCTCCTGAGCGGTGTGCACCGTCACCAGGCCGGTGAAAGCCGGGCCGTATTGGATACCGCGCGCGTCGAACTCGTGCCGAAGCTCGTCGCCTGCCGCGGGGTTGGGATGCGACGCGAGCAGCGCGTCCATGTCGTAGGCCGCTGGCCGGTCGTCTTGGCCGGTTTGCCCGAGGGCGTGCAGCGTGGCCGAGGCACGCCGCGCGCGTTCCCCGTCTTGCAGCGTTTCCACCAGGAACGGAACGACACCGGGCGCCTCCACCGTTGCGGTGGCGGCGACGGGAGTCTGCTCGTCAAGCAGCAGCAGCTGTTCGAAGCGGATATCGCGAACCTCGGATGCCTCACCCAACACGGTGGCGGCTGCGGCCAGCGCCATCTCGCAGTAGGCAGCGCCGGGAAGCGTTGCGGCACTGTGTATCTGGTGATCGGCGAGCCAAGGCTGCGCCTCGGTACCCACCTCGCCCTGCCAAACGTGGCGCTCCGGCTCCTCGGGCAGCCGCACATGGGAGCCCAATAGCGGGTGTACGGCGACGATATGGCCGCCGGTGCGGCGCTCCGTCTTGTCGTTGAGGAACAGCCGGCGGTGCGACCAGGCGGGTAGCGGCGCGTCCACCAGCTGACCACTGGGGTAGAGCACCGAGAAGTCCACCGCAGCGCCGTCCGCATACAAATCAGCCACCAGCCCACGCAGCCCATAAGGCAGCGGCTGCTCGCGCCGCATACCGGCCAAAGCGGCCACCGACATATCCAGGCTGCGGGCGGTCTGATCCACCGCGTGCGTCAGCAGCGGGTGCGGCGACAGCTCGGTGAAGACCCGGAAGCCGTCCTCGAGCGCGGCCTGCACCGCCGCGGCGAAGCGCACCGTGTGCCGCAGGTTGTCGGCCCAGTAGTAGGCGTCGCAGTAGGGCTCATCACGCGGGTCGAAGGAGGTCGCCGAGAAGTAGGGCACCTCCGGGGACAGCGGAGTGAGGTCGGCCAGCGCCTCGGTCAAGTCGTCGAGGATCGGGTCGACCTGCGGGGAGTGCGAGGCCACGTCGACGGCCACCTCGCGGGCCATGATGTCGCGCTCTTCCCAGATCGCCACCAGATCGCGCACCGTCTGGGTGGCCCCGCCGATCACCGTCGACTGCGGCGACGCCATCACCGCAACCACGGTGTCGTTGATGCCGCGGCCCATCAACTCCGAAAGCACCTGCTGGGCAGGCAGTTCCACCGACGCCATCGCGCCGCTGCCGGAGATGCGGGTCATCAGCTTGGAGCGCCGGCAGATCACCCGCACACCGTCTTCCAGTGACAGCGCACCGGCGACCACCGCAGCCGCGGACTCCCCCAACGAGTGGCCGATGACCGCTCCGGGCTGTACGCCGTAGGACTTCATCGTCGCCGCCAGGGCGACCTGCATCGCGAAAATGGTGGGCTGGACCCGGTCGATGCCGGTGACCTTCTCGGGCGCGGTCATCGCCTCGGTCACCGAGAAGCCCGACTCCGCGGCGATCAGCGGCTCGAG
This sequence comes from Mycobacterium angelicum, assembly GCF_002086155.1. Lineage (GTDB taxonomy): Bacteria > Actinomycetota > Actinomycetes > Mycobacteriales > Mycobacteriaceae > Mycobacterium > Mycobacterium angelicum. The sequence goes on from NZ_MVHE01000050.1 coordinate 2,631, forward strand.
CGTGGCGATGGTGGCGGCGAACACCGGCTCGCTGGCCAGCAGGTCAGCCCCCATCGCCGCCCACTGCGAACCCTGCCCGGAGAACACCCACACCGGACCGCGGTCATCCTGACCGACCGCAGGCGGATAAGGGGTCTCGCCCTCGGCAACCTCACGCAGCGCCGCCGCCAGCTGCGCGGGACTATCGGCGATGACGGCCGTGCGCACCGGCCGGTGCCCGCGCCGGCGAGCGAGCGTGAAGCCCACATCCGCCAGCTCGACCTCAGCCTCGCGCTCGGTCACCCAATCGGCCAGCCGGGCAGCCGTTTGGCGCAGCCCGTCCTCGGAGCTGGCCGACAGCGGGAACACCAGCGGACCATCTATGCCGGCGGTGGTCGAGACATCTTCCGGGGCAACGGGTTCGGGGGCCTGCTCCAAGATCGCGTGCACATTGGTTCCCGACATGCCGTATGACGACACCGCTGCCCGCCGGGGGGCCTCCGCCGCGGCCGTCGGCCACGGCGTAATCTCCTGCGGCACGAAAAGATTGGTTTGAATCTCGGCGACGTCATGGGGCAGCTCGGTGAAATGCAGGTTCTGCGGGACGACCCCATGCTGCAGGGCCAGGACCGCCTTCATCACGCCAAGCGCTCCGGCGGCCGACTGCGTGTGTCCGAAATTGGTCTTCACCGAGCCGAGCACACAGGGAGCGTCGACGCCGTAAACCTCTGCCAGGCTTGCATATTCGATCGGGTCACCCACCGGGGTCCCGGTGCCATGCGCCTCGACCAGACCGACCGTGCCGGGGTCCACGCCGGCCGCGGCCAATGCGTCGCGGTAGACCATGGATTGCGCTTTGGCAGAAGGGGTCACGATATTGACCGTGTGGCCGTCTTGGTTTGCGGCCGTGCCACGGATGACGGCCATGATGCGGTCACCGGCGGCAAGTGCGTCGGGCAGCCGCTTGAGCGCCAACACCACGCAGCCCTCGCCGGACACGAATCCGTCGGCCGCGACGTCGAATGAATGACAGCGTCCCGACGCCGAGAGCATGCCCAGCGCCGAGCCCGATGCGAACCTGCGCGGTTCCAGCATCACGTACACGCCGGCCGCGAAGGCGACGTCGCTTTCGCCGTCGTTCAGGCTACGGGCGGCCAGGTGTACAGCAAACAAGCTCGAGGAGCACGCCGTGTCGATGGTGACCGCGGGACCGTGTGCCCCCATGGCGTAGGCCACCCGTCCGGACGCCATGCAGGCATTGGTTCCGGTGTTCCCGTAGGGCCCCTCGAGGGCCAACCCGTCGGCATGGACGAAGGTGTAGTCACTGTGCAGCAATCCGACGAAGACGCCGGTGCGCGAGCTGGCCGTCACTTCCGGCGTCAAACCGCCGTGTTCCATTGCCTCCCAAGCGGTTTCCAGCAGCAGACGATGCTGTGGATCCATCGCGGTGGCTTCGTTCTCGGAGATCCCGAAGAAGTCGGCGTCGAAGTCGCCGACGTTGTCGAGGAACGATCCCCATTTACACACCGACCGGCCCTGGGCGCCCGGCTTAGGGTCGTAGTACTCGTCGATGTCCCAGCGTTCGGGCGGAACCTCGGTGACCAGATCGTCCCCACGCAGCAACGCCTCCCAGAACTGGTCAGGCGAGTCAATGCCCCCCGGCAGCCGGCACGCCATACCGATAACGGCAACAGGAGTTACGCGCGTCCTATCCACGGTCCTTCTCTCCATACTTATGCTTCAGGTTCTTACCACTGGGTTCGAGCTCGTATCAGCGGTTCGAGGAACATCGCTGACATGCGTTACGTGCCGGAAAAAAACCGCGGCCTCCAGCCCGCATAACCCAACGACCCCCCTCGAAGCCAACGACAAGTCCTTGGCCTGTCGAGCCTAGCGGCTCGGCTTCACAGCCGCGGAAAAATCGTGCGTACGTACAAAAAATTTGCTGGCGGCCTGCGGAAATCGAGTCGCCGCCCGGCCGACTTGGGCGGGCCGATAGGCCCAGGTTGCGGATGCGGAGTTGCTGAACGGCACGGCTTCGGACCCCGGACGAGCGTCCCAGCAAATTTTGGTACGTCCGCACGATTTTTCCACATGGATGAAGGCAACCGACTAGGCTGCTGATCACTTCATTGACTAGGGGTGGGCTTCGGATGCGGTGGCTCGCGCATGTCGCGACGGCGTTGCCTCAGCCCGGATCGCAGTCGAGGCGGTTTCCTCCGAAATCGCGGAGACGAAGTCGAAGCCACTGATAAGAACTGAAGCAGCTACGAGAGGTGAACCACCGTGGATAGGAAAGTTACTCCGATTGCCGTCATCGGCATGGGGTGCCGGCTGCCGGGGGGCATTGAGTCACCCGATCAGTTGTGGGAGGCGTTGCTGCGCGGCGACGATCTGGTCACCGAGGTTCCCCCAGACCGTTGGGACGTCGACGAGTACTACGACCCCGAGCCCGGCGTGCCCGGACGCACGGTGTGTAGATGGGGCGCTTTCCTGGACAACGTCGCCGACTTTGACGCGGAGTTCTTCGGGATCACCGAAAAGGAAGCGACTGCGATGGATCCGCAGCATCGCTTGCTGCTGGAGAGTGCCTGGGAAGCCATCGAGCACGGCGGTCTGGCTCCCGACACCATGGGTGGCTTGCGGGCCGGCGTGTTCATGGGATTGATGCATGACGACTACCAGTTCGTCCATGCCGACGCCCAGGCCCTCGAAGGGCCGTACGGATATATGGGTAACAGTTTCGCCATGGGTTCCGGGCGCATCTCCTACGCCCTGGGCTTGCACGGTCCCGCGATTACCGTCGATACCGCCTGCTCGTCCGGCCTGACCGCTATCCACCTGGCCTGCCGCAGTCTGCACGACGGCGAAAGCGACGTTGCGCTGGCAGGCGGCGCTTCGGTGATGTTCGAACCCCGCAAGTCCGCCTCGGGATCCGCCATCGGCATGCTTTCCCCGACCGGACGGTGTCACGCGTTCGACGTCGCAGCCGACGGGTTCGTGGCCGGCGAGGGCTGTGTCGTGGTGTTGCTCAAGCGGTTGCCGGATGCGCTGGCCGATGGTGACCGGATTCTGGCAGTGGTGCGTGGCACGGCCGCCAACCAGGACGGCCACACCGTCAATGTCGTGACGCCGTCGCGCCCGGCGCAGGTCGAGGCCTACCGGGCGGCACTGGCCGCGGCGGACGTGGACCCGACCACGGTCGGCATGGTGGAAGCGCACGGCCCCGGCACCCCGGTGGGCGACCCGATTGAATACGCGAGCCTGGCCGAGGTGTACGGCACCGACGGACCCTGTGCGCTGGCGTCGGTCAAGACCAATTTCGGCCACACTCAGTCGGCTGCCGGTGCGCTGGGGCTGATGAAGGCGGTCCTGTCCCTGCAGCACGGTGTTGTCCCGCAGAACCTGCACTTCAGCCAACTACCCGACGAATTCGCCGAGATAAAAACCAATCTCTTTGTGCCGCAAGAGGTTACGCCGTGGCCGGCCACCGCTGAGAACCAACCGCGGCGAGCAGCGGTCTCGTCGTACGGTTTTTCGGGCACCAATGTGCACGCCGTCCTGGAGCAGGCTCCCGACACTGCCGCACCCGCAACGGAAGACACCGCAGCGGGCCTCGAGGGCGCGCTGGTGTTCCCGCTGTCTTCCAGCTCACCCGAAGGACTGGCGGAAAGCGCTGCGCGCCTTGCCGACTGGGTCGACGCACAGGGGACCGACCTCGCGACCTCGGATCTGGCGTACACGCTGGCGCGCCGCCGTGGACACCGGCGGGTCCGCACCGCCGTGCTGGCCGCCACGGCACCCGAGCTGTCCAACGCATTGCGTGAGGTCGCCGAGGGCGAAACTCCGTATCTGCCCGCGGTCGGTCACGATGACCGCGGCCCGGTGTGGGTGTTCTCCGGGCAGGGTTCGCAGTGGGCGGCGATGGGTGCTGACCTGCTGGCCAACGAACCGGTGTTCGCCGCCACCATCGCCACACTCGAGCCGCTGATCGCCGCGGAGTCGGGCTTCTCGGTGACCGAGGCGATGACCGCGCCCGAGAAGGTCACCGGCATCGACCGGGTCCAGCCCACCATTTTCGCGATGCAGGTCGCCCTGGCGGCGACGATGAAGTCCTACGGCGTACAGCCCGGAGCGGTCATCGGCCACTCCATGGGCGAGTCCGCCGCCGCCGTCGTCGCCGGTGCACTGTCCCTGGAAGACGGTGTGCGGGTGATCTGCCGGCGCTCCAAGCTGATGACCCGCATCTCCGGCAGCGGCGCCATGGCCTCGGTGGAACTGCCTGCCCAGCAAGTACTTTCGGAATTGGTGGCGCGCGGCGTCAACGACGCCGTCGTCGCCGTGATGGCCTCGCCGCAGTCCACGGTGATCGGCGGGGCCACCCAGACGGTGCGCGATCTGGTGGCGATCTGGGAAGAGCGCGACATCATGGCCCGCGAGGTGGCCGTCGACGTCGCCTCACACTCCCCGCAGGTCGACCCGATCCTCGACGACCTGACCGAGGCGCTGGCCGACCTCACTCCGCTGTCCCCCGAGATCCCCTACTACTCGGCCACCTCCTTCGACCCGCGCGAGGAGCCCTACTGCGACGCCTACTACTGGGCCGACAACCTGCGGCACACGGTGCGCTTCGCCGCCGCCGTACATGCCGCGCTCGAGGACGGCTTCCGGGTCTTCACCGAGTTGTCCCCGCACCCGCTGCTGACGCACGCGGTCGATCAGACCGCCCGCAGCCTGGACATCGCGGTCGCAGCCCTGGCCGGAATGCGGCGCGAGCAGCCGCTGCCTTACGGGCTGCGTGGGCTGGTGGGCGATTTGTATGCGGCCGGCGCTGCGGTGGACTTCTCGGTGCTCTACCCCGGCGGCCAACTGGTGGACGCGCCGTTGCCGGCCTGGACCCATCGCTCGCTGATGCTGACCACCGACGGCCAGGATTCGCGGGCGAATGGCGCGTGGACGGTCGCAGTACACCCGTTGATGGGGGCGCACGTCCGCCTGCAAGAGGAGCCGGAGCGCCACGTTTGGGAAGGCGAGGTCGGCACCGTCGCACAGCCGTGGCTGGGCGACCACCAGGTATACGACGCGACCATCCTTCCGGTGGCTGTGCACTGCGAGATGGCGCTGGCCGCGGCCCGAACCGTTCTCGGCGAGGCGTCCGAAGTCCGCGACATCCGCTTCGAGCAGATGCTGCTGGTTCGTGACGAGACCCCGATCGGTGTGACTGCGACGGCCGTGGCGCCCGGTGTCGTCGAATTCGCGGTGGAGACCACCCAGGACGGCGAACGGGCCCGACAGGCTTCCGCGATGCTGCACGCGGCCCCACAAACCGACGAGGATGACGAGCGGCCAGCCGCCAAGGACATCGCCGAGCTGTTGGCCAGCCACCCGGAAAGCATTGACGGCCACGAGATCCGGCAGTGGATGGACGAGCGGGGCCGCCGCCGATTCGGCCCGGCTTTCACCGGCCTGACCAGCGTGCACACCCCCGAAGGCCCCGGTGACACGGTGCTGGCCGAGGTCGCCGTGCCGGGCGCGATCCGCACCCAGCAGGGCGCCTACGGCGTGCACCCGGTGCTACTGGATGCATGTTTCCAAGCGGTCGCGGTTCATCCCAGCATCCGCAACGCCAGCAATGGTGGCCGGTTGATGCCGTTGGGTCTTCGCCGGCTGCGTGCCTATGGCTCGGCGCGCACCGCCCGGTACTGCCATGCGACGGTGGCCGCCTGCGGCGTCAACATCGAAGCCGACCTCGACGTGCTGGACGAGCACGGAACGGTCTTGCTGGCCATCCGCGGACTCGAGATCGGCACCGGTGCCTCCGAAAGCAACGAGCGCAACCGGGTGCTGAACGAGCGGTTGCTGACGGTGGAGTGGCATCAGCGCGAGCTGCCCGAAATGAACCAGGACGACGCCGGAACCTGGCTGCTGATCAGCACTTCGGATGCAACGGAGCTGGTGGCGACCGAGTTGACCGACGCACTGAAGTTGCACGACGCGCAGTGCACGACCACGTCCTGGCCGCAGCAGTCCGACCATCTGGCCAGGGCCGGCCAGCTGCGCGACCAGTTGGATGCCGGGAGATTCACCGGCGTGGTGGTGCTCACCGCGCCGCAGAACGGCAACCCCGACTCGGAGTCGCCCAGCCGCGGCGGCGAATACGTCAAGCATGTGGTGCGCATCGCCCGCGAACTTTTGGAAACCCTGGGCCAGTCACCCCGGTTCTACGTGGTGACCAGAAACGCCCAGGCGGTGCTGGAGGGCGATCGTCCCAATCTGGAGCAGGGCGGTCTGCGCGGGCTGCTGCGGGTGATCAGTGCCGAGCACCCGCATATGAAGGTCACCCACATCGACGTCGACGACCAGACCGGCGCCGAGCAGGTTGGGCGCCAGCTGCTGCTGGCCGAGTTGCACGAAGACGAGACGGCCTGGCGCAACGACGAGTGGTACACCGCGCGGCTGAGCATCGCCCCGCTGCGTCCCGAGGAGCGTCAGAGCACCGTCGTTCAGCACGCGGAAGCCGGTATGCGCCTGCGTATCCGGACCCCGGGCGACCTGCAAACGCTGGAGCTGGCGGCCTTCGACCGGGTGCCCCCGGGCCCTGGAGAGATCGAGGTCGCGGTGAGCGCGTCCAGCATCAACTTCGCTGACGTCCTGGTCGCCTTCGGCCGGTACCCCAGCTTCGAAGGCGAGGTCGCGGAGCTCGGCATGGACTTCGCCGGGGTGGTGACTGCGGTGGGACCTGACGTCACCGATCACCGGGTCGGTGACCATGTGGGCGGCTTCTCCAGCGGTGGCTGCTGGGCGACGTTCGTCACCTGCGACGCGCGGCTTGCGGCACCGCTGCCGGCGGGCTTGACCGACGCCCAGGCGGCCGCGGTAACCACCGCACACGCCGCCGCCTGGTACGGCCTGCATGACCAGGCCAGGATCGCTGCCGGCGACCGGGTGCTGATTCACTCCGCCACCGGCGGCGTCGGGCAGGCGGCGATCGCGATCGCTCGGGCGGCCGGCGCCGAGATCTACGCCACCGCGGGCAGTGAGCAGCGACGAGCAATGTTGCGCGACATGGGAATTGAGCATGTCTACGACTCGCGCACCCTGGAGTTCGCCGAGCAGATTCGCCGCGACACCGACGGCTACGGCGTCGACATCGTGCTGAACTCGTTGACCGGTCCCGCTCAGCGCGCGGGTCTGGAGCTGCTGTCCATCGGCGGGCGTTTCGTGGAGATCGGCAAGCAGGACGTGTACGGGAACACCCGGTTGGGTCTGCTCCCGTTCCGGCGCAACCTCACGTTCCACTACGTCGACCTGGCACTGATGGCGCAGAGCCACCCACAGAGGGTGGCCAACCTGCTGGGGACGGTGTACCGGCTCGTCGCAACCGGTGAATTGCCACTCCCGGAAACCACGCACTACCCGCTTGCCGACGCCGCCACGGCTGTCCGCCTGATGAGCGCGGCGGAACACACGGGCAAGCTCGTGCTCGACGTGCCACACGACGGGCAGAGCAGTGTGGTGCTGCCGCCGGAGCAGGCACAAGTCTTCCGTGGTGACGGCTCCTACATCATCACCGGCGGTCTGGGTGGCCTGGGCCTTTACTTCGCCGAGAAGATGGCCGCCGCCGGCTGTGGCCGCATCGTGCTCACCTCCCGCTCCCAGCCGAATGCGAAGGCGCAGGAGACCATCGAGCTCATCCGCGCGATGGGCGCCGATATCGCGGTGGAGTGCGGCGACATCGCCGACATCGCCACCGCAGAGCGCTTGGTGTCGGTGGCCACCGCGACCGGACTTCCGGTGCGCGGTGTCCTACACGCCGCGGCCGTGTTCGACAACGCCATGGTGGAGAACATGACCGACGAGCTGCTCGACCGCAACTGGGTGCCAAAGGTCAACGGCGCGTGGAATTTACACCAGGCCACGCTTGAGCAGCCCCTGGACTGGTTCTGCTTGTTCTCCTCGGCGGTTGCCCTGCTGGGCTCGCCCGGGCAGGGTGCCTACGCCGCGGCCAACAGCTGGCTGGACGCATTCACCTACTGGCGGCGGGCCCAGGGGCTTCCGGCCACCTCGATCGGGTGGGCGCTGTGGTCCGACGTCGGTCGCGCCGCGGCGATCCGGGCCGAGGCCGGCGACGACGCCGCGCTGGACGTGGGCGGCGAAGGCACCGCTTTCGCCTACTGGCGCGACACCGCGATCAGCGCCGAGGAGGGCGACTACGCGTTCCAGGCGCTGCTGCGCCACGACCGTGCCTACACGGGTTATGCACCGGTCATCCCGTCGCCGTGGCTGACGGCCTTCGGGCACCGCAGCCCGTTCGCGGAGATGTTCCAGTCCGCCGGGCAAAGCCGTTCCAGCACAAGCAAATTCCTCATGGAGCTGAACGAGCTGTCGCCCGAAGAATGGCCGACGCGCCTGCGGCGCATGCTCTCCGAGCAAATCGGCCTGACGCTGCGTCGGACCATCGACGCCGACCGGCTGCTCACCGAATACGGCCTGGACTCGCTGAGCAGCCAGGAGCTGCGCGCCCACATCGAGGCCGAGACCGGAATACGGGTTACCGCAACCGATATCAACACCACGGTGCGGGGTCTGGCGGATCTGGTGTGCGAGAAGTTGACCGCCGAGCGTGAGCCCGCGGCGACATGACGGTGGCCGATCGAGCCCCAAGAGCCTGGTTCGGCCGATGAAGTTCGTGCTGGCGGTCCACGGCACCCGTGGAGATGTCGAGCCTTGCGCCGCAATCGGTTTGGAGCTGCGCCGACGAGGGCACGAGGTCGCCATGGCGGTGCCGCCGAACCTGCTGGGATTCATCGAATCGGTCGGGCTTACCGGCGTGCCGTACGGCCCTGACTCGGTAGCGCAGCTGGACGAGGACATCTTCCGCAACCCGTGGAAGGTTCGCAGCCCGGCCACTATCTGGCGCGAGGGCGCCGAATACCTCACCTGGGGCTGGGAGGAGATGAGTTCCGCCCTGGTGTCCCTCGCCGACGGGGCGGACCTGCTCGTGTCCGGCCAGACCTACCAGGGTGTCGTCGCCAATGTCGCTGAGCATTACGGCATTCCGATGGCCGCGCTGCACCACTTCCCGCACCGGCCCAATGGGCACCTCGTCCCCTACGTGCCCGCTCCTTTGATGCGCTCCACGATGAGGTTGCTCGACTGGCTCTATTGGCGGATGTGCAAGGGCACCGAAAACACCCAGCGCCGCCAGCTGGGCCTGGCGCCGACGGCAGTGTCGTCGGCGAATCGGATCGCCGAGCAGTCCTTGGAGATCCAGGCTTACGACGACATCTACTTCCCCGGGCTGGCCGCCGAGTGGGGCGACCGGCGGCGGCCGTTCGTCGGAGTGCTGACGTTGGGGCTGCCTACCGAAACCGACGACGAGGTCGCCGAGTGGATAGCCGCGGGAACGCCGCCGATCTACTTCGGCTGGGGCAGCATGCGGGTCGACTCCCCCGCCGACGCGGTCGCCATGATCAGCGATGTCTGCGCCGAGTTGGGCGAGCGAGCGTTGATTTGCTCCGGGGTAAGCGATTTCGACGTCGTGACCAAGCATGACAACGTCAAGGTTGTCCCCGCCGTGAACCACTCGGCCGTGTTTCCCCTGTGCCGCGCGGTGGTCCATCACGGCGGCGCCGGCACCACAGCCGCCGGCATGCGAGCCGGAGTCCCGACATTGGTGCTTTGGATTGCGGCTGAACAACCGCTCTGGGCGGCCCAAGTGCAACGACTCAAGGTGGGCTTGGCGCGGCGTTTCCCGGCCGCCACGCGCAAATCGCTGGCCAAGAATCTGCGTACCGTGCTCGCGCCCGAATATCGCATCCGGGCACGCCAGGTGGCCGCTCAGATGACCAAAGCGGCCGACAGCATCACCACCACGGCCGATCTGCTGGAAGAAACCGCCCGCGCCGGAACGGATCCGGAAACGCAAGGTCACGCAAAGATCACAGTCACGGGCGTGGAATCTGATTCGCCCACCCGAATCAGGCACGAAATATAGGGTTGACAAGTGCCGGAACATCAGCGTTCGCACGACGAGGCCAAGCCGGGGGGAATCTTCGACCGGCTGGGGCAACTGGTCGTCCGGTGGCCGCTGTTAGTTATCGGTGCCTGGATCGCTGTGGTCGCCGCGATGGCGCTGACACTTCCGCCGCTGGCGGTGCAGGCCGCAAAACGCGAGCAGGCCCCGTTGCCGGCCGACGCGCCGGTGATGAAAGTTACCCGCGAAATGGGCAAGGCGTTCAAGGAAACAGGTGGGGGTTCCCTCCTGATGATCGTCTTGACCAACGAGAAGGGTCTCACCCCCGAGGACGAGGAGACCTACCGCAAACTGGTCGACAACTTGCACCAGAACACGCAGGACAAGATGTCGGTACAGGACTTCCTCAGCCAGCCGGCTGTTCGCGAAGTCATGGAGAGCAAGGACAAGAAGGCCTGGATTCTCCCGGTCAATTTCCCTGGCGACGGGGCCGCCCCGGAAACTCAGACGGCACTGCTGCACGTCGCTGACATCGCCAAGAAAACCGTCGCCGGAACCACGCTGACGTCCTACCTGAGTGGGCCGGTTGCCACCATCTACGACCTGAAAGTCCACAGCGAAGAAGACGTCAAGCTCATCGAGATCGGCACCGTCGTCAGCGTGCTGGTCATTCTGATGATCGTTTACCGAAATATCGTGACGATGCTGGTGCCACTGGCCACCATCGGTTTGTCGGTGGCCGGCGCGCAGGGCGTCCTGTCCGGTCTGGCCGAAGTGGGCATGCCGGTGAACTTGCAGGCCCTCATCTTCATGAGCGCGGTGATGATCGGGGCCGGCACCGACTACGCCGTCTTCTTGATCAGCCGCTACCACGACTACGTGCGTCACGGTGAGACGTCCGATGTGGCCGTCAAGAAGGCGTTGATGTCGATCGGCAAGGTGATCGCCGCTTCGGCGGCAACCGTGGCGGTCACGTTCATGGCGATGGTGTTCACCAAGCTGGAGGTGTTTTCGGCCGTCGGGCCGGCGATTTCGGTCTCGATCGTGGTGTCGCTGGTGGCCGCGGTTACCCTGCTCCCCGCGATTCTCGTCCTGATCGGGCGGCGCGGCTGGATCAAGCCGCGAAAGGACCTGACCTCTCGTTTCTGGCGTATTTCCGGAACGCGCATTGTGCGCCGGCCCAAGAGCCACCTGGTGGCGAGTCTGATCGTGCTCGCGATCCTGGCGAGCAGTGCGGGGCTGATTCAGTTCAACTACGACGATCTCAAGACCGTGCCGCAGGACACTCCAAGCGTTATGGGGTACAAGGCGATGGATCGCCACTTCCCGCAGAATTCGATGACGCCGATGATGCTGTTCGTCCAGGCACCCGTCGACCTGCGAACACCGGCCGCTCTTGCCGACCTCGAGATGATGGCCCACCGGGTCAGCCAACTGCCCGACATCGTGATGGTGCGGGGTCTGACCCGGCCCAACGGAGAACCGCTGGAGCAGACCAAGGTGTCCTTCCAGGCGGGTGAAGTCGGCGGCAAACTCAACGAGGCCTCCGACGCGATCGCCACCCACGGGGGCGACCTGGATACGTTGGCCGGCGGTGCCCACCAATTGGCGAATGCCCTGGCCCAGGTTCGCGATCAAGTCAACGGGGCCGTCGCGAGCGCCAGCGGACTGGTCGGCACGCTGCAGGCGATGGTGGTCCTGATCGGTGGCGACAAGACGATCCAGCAGCTCGACAAGGCGTCCAATTACGTCGGCCGAATGCGCGCGCTCGGCACCAACTTGAGCGGGACCATCGCGGATGCCGAACAGACCGCGGTCTGGGCCAACCCGATGGTGACGGCCCTCAATTCCAGCCCCACCTGCAATAAGGACCCCGCGTGCGTGCGCTCGCGCGCTCAGCTCTCGGCGATTGTCGAGGCCAACAACAACGGTCTGCTCAAGTCGATCGCGGCGCTGGCCGTCACCCTGCAGCAGACGAAGGAATACCAGACCCTCGCTGAGACGGTGGGCAAACTGGACGACCAGCTGAGGCAAGTCGTCCAACTTCTCAAAGACGTCAACGGCCTGCCCGCCAAGCTGGCCCAAATGCAGGCCGGCGCGAATGCCCTTGCCGAAGGCAGTGCCGCGCTGGCCGAAGGCGTGCAGCAATTGGTCGACCAGACCAAGAAGATGGGCTCCGGCCTCAACGAGGCCTCCGCATTCCTGCTCGGCATGAAGCACGACGCGAGCAAGCCGTCGATGGCGGGCTTCAACATTCCGCCGCAGATCATGACCCGCGACGAATTCAAAAAAGGCGCGGCGATCTTCCTGTCGGCCGACGGGCACGCAGCGCGATATCTTGTCCAGAGCGCGCTCAACCCGTTCACCACCCAAGCGATGGATCAGATCAACAAGATTGTCGCTGAAGCAAACTCGACGAAACCGAACACCGAACTGAAGGACGCCACGATCGAAGTGGCGGGTATCCCCACCGGCCTTCGGGACACCCGCGACTACTACAACGGCGACATCCGGTTCATCGTCATCGCGACCATCATCATCGTGTTCCTGATTCTGGCCATCCTGCTGAAAGCCATCGTCGCGCCGCTGTATCTCATCGGTTCGGTGCTGGTTTCCTATATGTCGGCTCTAGGTCTCGGCGTCATCGTGTTTCAGCTGATATTGGGTCAGCAAATGCACTGGAGCCTGCCCGGGCTGTCATTCATTTTGTTGGTCGCGGTCGGCGCCGACTACAACATGCTGCTCATCTCGCGGATCCGGGACGAGTCACCACATGGCGTGCGCGTCGGCGTCATCCGCACGGTGGGTTCGACCGGCGGTGTGATCACGTCGGCGGGCCTTATCTTCGCCGCGTCGATGTTCGGTCTGCTGGTCGCCAGCATCAACACGATGGCCCAGGCCGGGTTCACCATCGGCATCGGGATTGTGCTCGACACGTTCCTGGTGCGCACCGTTACCGTGCCGGCCCTGGCCGCGCTGATCGGCCAGGCCAACTGGTGGCCTTCGAAACTCGGCACGAACAACAACCGCCGGTTCAAGCCCCAGCCGCCCTGGGTGCGCAAGCTCAACCGCCGGGTGCCGTGGGCGAAGCACATTCCCGGCCTGGCACTGCGGACCCCCCCACCGATGCCGCCGGTGAAGCGGGTAGCACCGGCGGCGAGACCGTCCGGCGGCGTCCCGGTCGTTGTCAAGGGCCTGCCGATGACCAAGCTGGATTTCCCAATCCTGTTCAAGGACAACGGCAAAACCCCGCTCTACGACCTGGGCGGCCACGCGTTGCCATTGTTCGGGCCTGTCGGCCTGCCGCAACTCAGCGAAGATATGCGCAAGAAGGCAAAAAAGAAGGCGGCGGCGAAACCCAAGAGCACCGGGGGCAACGGCGGGCAGCCGGCCGAGGTAGCGGCCGAGCAGCCACTACCGCTGTTCAGCCTGGTGGGCGGACCACACAATGGGCATGGCCACGCCAACGAGTCCGTCGACGATCTGGCAACTCATGCGCTGCCGCTGTTCGGCCCAAACCCCCGGCCCGCCAACGGCTTTGGCCACACCAATGGCCACACCAATGGCAACGGCGCCGCGCACGACTAAGCAGCCACACGGCTACGCGTCCTACGCGTCTAAGCGGGTGAACTCCTCGCGGCGGTACAGCTCGACGCACTGCGCACGCCGGATCTTGCCGCTCGTGGTGATCGGAATGGAACCCGGGGACACCAGCACCAGATCCGCCACACTGAGGCCATGAGACTTCGAAATCGCCGACGTCACTTCGCGTTTCACTAAGCCGAGTCGCTCGGCCGCCTCTTCGTCGGACTCGTCCTTCTTCTTGAGCTCGATTATGGCGACCAGCTTCTCGGCTCCGTCCTGGGGAACGGCAATCGCCGCACACCGGCCCGGATTGATCTCCTGGATGGTCGCCTCGATGTCGTCGGGTGAGTGGTTGCGCCCGTACACGATCAGCAGGTCCTTGATGCGGCCCAGAATGAACAGCTCGCCGTCGGAGAGAAAGCCCGAATCCCCCGTCCTGAGCCACGGCCCCTCGGGAGTGCCGGGCGACGGGTTGACGATCTTGGCGTTGAAGGTGCGCTCCGACAACTCCGGCTTCTGCCAGTAGCCGGCGGCGACGTGCTCGCCATGCACCCAGATTTCGCCCACCGTCCCTTCCGGGCATTCGATGCAGGTGTCGGGGTCGACGATATACGCCAGCTGGGTGTCCACCACGCCGTAGCTGACTAGTTGTGTGGCGCTTTCACTTTCGGTCTTCTCGGCCCGGCCCTCGGGCAACTGCTCGGAATCGAAGCTGACGACTTTCGGTGGTTCACCGGCTTTGCGAGTCGCCACGTAGACCGTCGTCTCCGCCATGCCATAGGAGGGACGTAGCGCCCTCGCGTCGAATCCGAAGGGGGCGAACCGGTCGATGAATCGCTTCAGGGTCACCGGCTGCACCCGTTCGCTGCCGTTGAGGATGCTATGGACACCGCTCAGGTCGAAACCGGCCATATCTTCGTCTTTGGTTTTGCGCGACGCCAAATCGTATGCGAAGTTCGGCGCGGCCGAGAAAGCAAGTGTGTTGGTGGCCAACATTTGCATCCACCGGGCCGGTCGCTGCAGGAATCCAACGGGGCTGGTCAGTTTGGCCGGCATACCCGCCAACACCGGCACAATGATCCCCAATACGAAACCCATGTCGTGATAAAACGGCAGCCACGAAACGACCGTCGATCCGGGCGGGGCAACCTTTCCGTAGACCCCGTAGTAACCGGACATGATTTGCTCGAAATTGGCGAACAGATTCTTATTCGACACCATTACGCCGGCCGGTGTGCGGGTAGATCCGGAAGTGTACTGCAAATACAGGGTTTCGGACCTGTCCCTGCTGCTGCCGCGGGATCCCGGGCCGGGCCTTCCGTCCAGATCCAAGCGGTCGACGTCGATTACCGTTGCCGTCCTTTGACCAGCCTGCGGCTCCAGATACGGGTCGACGAATTCGCGCACCGAGGATGTCGTGAGGATCAAAGCGGGCGAGGTATCGGCCAACACGGATGTGGTGCGCTCGTCGGCGGCGCCGCCATACGGAACCGAAAGCGGCACTGCGATAGTCGCGGCCTCCAGCGAAGCAAGAAAACTGACGATGTATTCGAGTCCCTGCGGCGCAAGAATTACCGCACGATCACCGGCCGCGGCATTTTCCCTGAGCTGTCCGGCCAGGTTTAGCGTGCGCCGATATAACTGCGACCACGTCAGCGATTCTTCGACACCGTCCCATGACTGGTCGTAATCGATATAGGTAAATGCGGTGTCGTTCGGCTGCATGCTCGCGCGCTCGCGCAGCACAGAAGAAATTGAGGATTCAGCCACGGACATCAGACTACCTTCGCTAGGAATGTTTCTCTTGAGAACCGGGAACCGGCCGGCACGCCGCCCCGGTGTCCCCCCAGTACCAGACCTTGTGTCTGACACCATCTCCCGCCGTCATGGCGTGAGTAAGTACTTTACCGGTGCCAGCCGGCACGCACACATGGATCAGGGGGCCAGTGGCAAGAGGCGGCACACCGAATCTTTCATGTCCTTTGCAGCACACGCCAAACCTGATTTGATGTACCTAGCCATGGATACTAAAGAGACGGACGAGCCCAAGAGGCGCAGCTACGAGATGCGGGCCCGTCGGGAGGCCACTCAAGCAACTCACGAGGCGATCGTGCAAGCAGCGGTCGATTCCGTCATCGCGGAGCGATCCCTGGCGATCACTCTGAACACGATCGCCGATCGCGCCGGCGTCTCGGTCAAGACCCTGCTGCGGCACTTCGGCACGCGGGAGCCACTGATCGCGGCGGCCTGGGCACGCATCCACCAGGACGTGATCGTCGAGCGCACCACGCCCCCCGAGGACGCAGACGAGGCGCTGCGGGTGCTGCTCGAGCATTACGAGCATCGCGGCGACATGATGTTGGGCCTGCTCAGCGAGGAAGGCGACGACCCGAGGGCACGCATAATGTGCGACACCGGGCGGATGGAGCATCGCAGATGGGTGCAGGAAGTGTTCGCGGGCAGATTGCCCAAGCAGCCCGCGGCGCGTTCTCGCGTGGTTGACGCGCTGGTGGTGGCCACCGACTTGTACAGCTGGAAGCTGCTGCGGCGCGATCGCGATCTCGGCATTGAAGATGTTTTCGACCGGATACAGCTCATGACCGACGGCGTGCTACGCACCGCGGCCCAAGATGCCGCCGAAACTCCGCGTCCATAGCCACATCGGCTAACTACCGGCAAACTAATTACGGTTGCGGATTAGGCGTATTCAGCAAACTCCACGCGCCCGTATCGGCCGCTTCGAACTCGCCGGTTGACACCGAGCGCCGGCAGGTGAGCGGCTGCCGTGCAGCGCTGCGTACAACCCGCCATGGCGCTGAATCCCCTGCTCAACGCACCGAATGCCGAGCAACTTTAGCGTCCATTGCCATGTACGTTAAATTATGCTTTCATGTACCTCGCCATGGACACAAAAGAAACGTTCGGCCCCCCACCACGCAAGAAGCGCACTTACGAAATGCGGGCTCGTAAAGCGACGACCGAAGCCACCCACGAGGCCATCGTCCAGGCGGCTATCGAAGCCGTAATCGCCGAGCGATCCCTGGCGATCAACCTGAAAGAGATTGCCGAGCGCGCCGGCGTCACCGTGAAGACCGTGCTGCGCCACTTCGGCAGTCGGGAACCGCTCGTCGCGGCGGCGTGGGCGCGGGTTCACCACGACGTGCTGATCGAGCGGACGGCTCCGCCGGAGGATCCCGATCAGGCATTGGCACTGCTTGTCGACCACTATGAGCACCGCGGAGACGTGGTCCTGGGTCTGCTCGCCGAAGAGGACGACGAGCACCCGGCGCGTGTGATGTGTGACACGGGACGGGCCGAGCATCGAAGCTGGGTGAAGGAAGTTTACGGCGCCAGGTTGCCCGTTGCGCCTGGGCAGCGTTCCCGGGTCGTCGACGCGCTGGTGGTCGCCACCGACATTTACAGCTGGAAGTTGTTGCGCCGCAACCAGCGGCTGAGCGTCGACCAGGTGATAGACCGCATGCAGCTGATGATCGATTCCATTCTCACCTCGAGCGAAGCCAGTGGCTGACCGGACGCAATAAGCGCTCTGTTCAGGGATGCCGCCGCGAAGATCAGCCGAGCGGAATCGGCCGGTGCCATTTGCGGCTGTGCGCCGCGCCGATCTGCCGCATGATCGCCACCGTCGCGGGCAGGCCGTGCAACTTGCGCAGTCCCTGGAGCATCGCCAGGTTTGCGCCCAGTTCGTAGCGCCAGTTGCCGAAGTGCGCGTTGGCGGTCATGCGCCCAAAGTGATTGATATAGGCCATCTCTGTGGTGTAGAGGCCGTAACCCGCCTCGCGGGCGCGCACCGCCAGGTCGAGGTCGATCCCCCAGCCGTAACGTTTGAAGTTGACTAGATCCATCCCGCCGGTGTCGCGCCAGCACTCACGGGACAGCATGAGTGCGGTGCCCTCGACTGCGGGCACGGCTCGATACTGCGGCTGCGGGTTGTACTGCGCGGCTGGCGGTTTCGGGTCGGCTTCGGCATAGGGAAAGCCGTGATCGATCATCGGCCCGACGATTCCGGCGTCAGCGGGCAGTCGCGAGTCCAACAATGCGGCGACGAAGTCCTTGGAGATCCGGGTGTCGTTGTTGAGCGTCATCGCGTGCGAGTAGCCCTCGGAGAAAGCGATCTCGAAGCCATGCTGGCTGCCGCCGGCCCACCCGAGGTTGCGGCCCGGCGCGGTCACCCGTTCGTTGCCGATTTTCGGGTAGTCACCGCGGTTGTCGACGATCAAGTAGTCGGCGCCTTCGCGCTCCAAGTCAGCGACCAGCGCGTGGGTGTACTCGTGCTGCCCGAATACGGGGACCGTGATAAGTACAGACACCAGGCAACGGTACACCGGCGATCTCGTTGCCGAGAGCCGTTCGGGCGGCGTGAAACTCGCGGTGGGTCAGCTCCGGCCGGCTGCCGCCGGCAGCCGTCGCGCGTCTTTGAACTCGCGCACCGGAGCCAGGGCCAACGTCTTCATCCGGCCCCATCGCTGCGGCCCGAACACGACTGCTTCAACGGGTAGCGCCAGCCAAGCGGGCAACCACCATATCGCCGCGATGATCCGAATAGTCAACGGCGCCGCAGGATCCACGATCAGCCACGTCAGAATGCGCAGTTGATCAAGCCAGTACCGCCTGGTCTTCATCACGCGTGTCGTCTCCGTAGCCGTCGTGTGACTGCGGACGGACAGTTCGTGTGGCACGAAGCAGACTTCGCTGCGCAACATCAGGCGCAACCACATGTCCAGGTCGACCAGTTGATAGATGTCGTTGCGAAATCCCCCGGCCTCCAACGCCACTCGTCGCCGGAACATGACGCAGGTCGGTTCGCCTATCCAATTGCCGTTTCCGCCGCGCAGCGCGATCTGAGCGACCAACGACGGTCCGTGGTTGCGCTCACCCAGTTTGCGAAAGTGCGTGTGGACCGCGCCGTACCGCTTCTTCCACTTAAGGTCGTCGCTGTCCACCTGCCGGGGCGCGAAGGCCATTCCGACGGCCGGATCGGCGAAACATCCGGCCAGCGTCTGTAGCGCTCCCGGCAGCAACCAGTCGTCCCCATGGACGAACTGCACATAGTTGCCGCGCGCGGATTCCAGGCATTTGTTGTGGTTCTGGTTCAGACCGACGCGAGACTCGTTGCGTATCAGCCGGTCTCCGGGCCGCAGCAGCCGCGCGACAATCGCGGGACCGTCGTCCGAGGAGTCGTCGTCGACAACCACTATCTCAAACTCGATGCCCTGCTGATCCAGGACGCTGCGCAGGCAACGCTCGATGGTTGCGGCGTTGTTGTACATCGGAATGCACACCGAGACAGGTGGACTCACCTCAGGGCCGGGCAACTCGGCTCAGAGCCGCCCAATTCCTTGGACCACGAACGCAATCCCGGCCACGATGAGAATGGTCTGGGTGATTTGCGGACGGTGCGCACGAACCCAGCCATCCAGATAACGCACCACGACTTCGGTCTTCCCCGGCACCGCCAAGTAGGCGATGAGCGGAATCTCGACGACGGCAAGCAACAGCAGAATGAAGGCGACGAAGGCGCTGAACTGCACTCCCACCGCGGCTCCCGAAGCCATGATCACGGTCAGCACCAGCAGGCACTCGGCCGGCGGAGTCGCCATGCCAAGCCCCGCCACGAAAGCACCCCAGACAAACCCACGCTTCATGACTGCCTCGAAGCCCGCCGACACCCGCGCCATCGCGCTTGGCTTACACGGCTCCAACACCGCCAAGGGAGACGCACCGCCAGCATGTAGCGGAACCCGGGTGCGCTGACGCACTACCAGGAAGGCGGCGACCAGTAGGGCCAACACGCCGATGCTGACGTGCAGACGCCCGCCGGCCAGGATCGTCACCGACGATGTCGCGTTGTGGAATGACGCCATCGCACCCTGGTAGAGGTCAAGTGCGAAGTCACGCATGATCAGCAGCACCGCCGTTGCGACACCGATTCCCGCCGTCATGCCGCCCAGCCAAAAAGCCAGCAAATTGACCGCGGGGCGCGGCCGCGAGACCAGCAGAGCCGTTAACCCAAAGCGCAGCGGGTCAATCGCGGTCCCGAGACCGAATAACAGCACTGCCGCCCACACGCTGGGTACGTTACCTAAGTGTGGCCACGCTCGCGGCGGTATTGAAAAATTCGCGATATAAAGCTCTGACCAGCTAATACGAGCCCAAAATCGTTGCGCCACGGCCATCGCGGAGGCGATCTGGCATTGGTCGCGGCGGCCGAGTTCTACTATCAAGCAGACGGCAAAACGCCTGAATCATGGCCGCGCGAATACGCGAGCATCGACAGAAGTAGGAATTTAGTGAAGCGAGCGCTGATAACCGGCATCACCGGACAGGACGGCTCTTATCTCGCAGAACTGCTGCTGAGCAAGGGATATGAGGTGCACGGGCTGATCCGTCGAGCCTCGACGTTCAATACATCGCGCATCGATCATCTCTACGTTGATCCACACGACCCGAACGCGCGACTGTTCTTGCATTACGGCGATCTCATCGACGGCACCCGATTGGTGACACTGCTCAGCACTATCGAGCCCGACGAGGTGTACAACCTTGCGGCGCAATCACATGTGCGCGTCAGCTTCGACGAACCGGTGCACACCGGGGACACCACCGGCATGGGATCCATGCGGCTGCTGGAGGCCGTTCGGCTGTCCAGGGTGCAGTGCCGCTTCTACCAGGCGTCTTCGTCGGAGATGTTCGGGGCGTCGCCGCCACCGCAGAACGAGCTGACGCCGTTTTATCCGCGTTCACCGTATGGTGCGGCCAAGGTCTATTCCTATTGGGCCACACGCAACTACCGCGAAGCGTATGGATTGTTCGCGGTCAACGGCATCCTGTTCAATCACGAATCACCCCGGCGCGGTGAGACATTCGTGACCCGCAAGATCACCCGGGCGGTGGCCCGCATCAAGGCCGGCATCCAGTCCAACGTATTCATGGGCAATCTCGACGCCGTTCGCGACTGGGGTTATGCGCCGGAATACGTCGAAGGAATGTGGCGCATGCTGCAGGCCCCCGATCCCGAGGACTACGTGCTTGCTACCGGGCGCGGTTTCACGGTGCGTGAGTTCGCCGAAGCCGCTTTCGGCCATGCCGGTCTGGACTGGCAGAAGTACGTCAAGTTCGACCAACGCTATCTGCGGCCCACCGAGGTGGACTCGCTGATCGGGGATGCCACCAAGGCCGCGGAGTCACTGGGCTGGAAGGCCTCCGTGCACACCGCTGAACTGGCCCGGATCATGGTGGACGCCGATATTGCCGCATTGGAGTGCGAAGGCAAGCCCTGGATCGACAAGCCGATGCTCGCCGGGCGGAAATGAGCGCACCCAATTCCGTCGGCGCCCTGGACCGCTCGGCGCCGGTGTATATCGCCGGTCACCGCGGGCTGGTCGGGTCCGCCCTGGTCCGGAAGTTTTCCGACGAGGGATTCAGCAATCTGCTGCTACGTACCCGCGATGAACTCGACCTGACGGATCGGACCGCCGCGTTCGACTTCGTTCGCCAGGCAAAACCGCAGGTCGTCATCGACGCGGCGGCCCGAGTCGGCGGCATCCTGGCCAACAGCACCTACCCGGCCGATTTCCTGTCCGAGAACCTGCAGATCCAGGTCAACCTGCTGGACGCGGCGCTCGCAGCGCGGGTGCCGCGGCTGCTGTTTCTTGGCTCGTCGTGCATATATCCCAAGCTCAGCCCCCAGCCCATCAAGGAAAGCGCGCTGCTCACCGGCCCCCTGGAGCCGACCAACGACGCGTACGCGATCGCCAAGATCGCCGGCATTCTTCAAGTGCAGGCGGTCCGGCGGCAATACGGCCTGCCGTGGATCTCGGCCATGCCCACCAACTTGTACGGGCCCGGCGACAACTTCTCCCCCAGTGGGTCGCATCTGCTGCCTGCCCTCATTCGCAGGTATGAGGAGGCAAAAGCGACGGACGCGCCGCAGGTGACCAACTGGGGCACCGGAACGCCCCAGCGTGAGTTGCTGCATGTCGACGATCTGGCTGGTGCGTGTCTTTACCTGCTGGAACATTTCGACGGCGATACCCAGGTCAATGTGGGTACCGGCGTCGACCACACCATCCGTGAAATCGCCGAAATGGTGGCCGCGGCGGTGGGATACACCGGCGAAACCGATTGGGATGCAACCAAACCGGACGGGACGCCACGCAAACTGCTGGACGTCTCGCTGCTACGGGAGGCCGGCTGGCGGCCGACGATCTCGCTGCGCGACGGCATCGAGTCAACCGTGGCGTGGTATCGGCAAAACGCCGCCGCGGTAAGGCAGTGACCAGGCGCATGAAGTTCGTACACCGCGCCCGGGAAATGGTGCACCGGACGGGTTTTGAGGTGTCGCTGTATCGCCCCGAGCGGGATGCGACGCGCAACTTCATGAACCAACTCAGATCCCACCGCGTCAATGTGATCCTCGATGTGGGCGCCAACTCAGGCCAGTACGCCGCCGGTCTGCGCGCCGCCGGCTTCGAAGGCCGAATCGTCTCTTTCGAACCCCTCTCGGGACCGTTCTCCCAGCTGGAGCGCAAGGCATCGGCCGATCCGCTCTGGCAGTGCCGGCGCAACGCACTCGGTGACATCGACGGCACCGTCTCGATCAATGTCGCCGGCAACGCCGGAGAGAGCAGCTCGGTACTACCCATGCTGAAAAGCCATCAGGATGCCTTTCCGCCGGCGAATTACGTGGGCACCGAAGAGGTACCGATACGGCGGCTGGATTCGGTGGCCGCAGAGGTGCTGCGGCCGGCCGACGTGGCCTTTCTGAAGATCGATGTGCAGGGGTTCGAAAAGCAGGTGCTGGCCGGTGCGGCGGCCACCGTGCGGGACCGCTGTGTGGGTTTGCAGCTGGAGCTGTCGTTTCTGCCCCTGTACGAAGGCGGCATGCTGATTCGCGAGGCGCTCGACATCGCATACTCGCTGGGCTTTACGCTGACAGGCCTGCAGCCCTGCTTCACCGATCTGCGCAACGGTCGGATGCTGCAGGCCGACGGCACCTTCTTTCGTGAGGACGATTAATCGACAATGGTTGCAGCGCCGCTGTTTTCGATCATCGTCCCAACCTTCAACGTGGCCGGGACCATGCGCGCCTGCCTGGACAGCATCGTCGCCCAGACTTATACGGACTACGAACTGGTCGTCGTCGACGGCGGCTCCACCGACGGCAGTGTCGACCTGGCCAAGAGCTATGGGTCCAGCCTGGACGGACGGCTGATCCTGCACAGCGGCCCCGACGACGGTCCCTACGACGCCATGAACAACGGCGTCGGCATGGCGAACGGCACCTGGGTGCTGTTCCTTGGGGCCGACGACACCCTGTACGAACCGGAAACACTGGCCCGGGTAGCCGGCTTCATCGGCGAGCACTCCCCCAGCGATCTGGTCTACGGCGATGTGATCATGCGCTCGAAGTCAGCGCGCTACGCCGGCGTATTCGACGTCGATCGGCTGCTGTTCGAGCAGAACATCTGCCATCAAGCAATCTTCTACCGCCGCAGGCTTTTTGAGACCATCGGCCCCTACAACCTGCGTTATCGGCTGTGGGCCGACTGGGACTTCAACATCCGCTGCTTCTCCAATCCGGCGCTGATTACTCGCTACATGGACATCGTGGTCGCCAACTACAACGACGTCAGCGGCCTCAGCATGAAGGAGGACGAGGAGTTCAAGAAGCGGTTGCCCAGGTTCGTCGGGGCTTCGGTGCGGGAGATGATGCGCCGGAATCTGCCTGGGAGACGCAAGGCCACATGAGCGGATTGGTGAGCGACGGTGCCCGGGCGCTGGCGGCCCAATCGCTCGGGGACGACCGGGTGCTTGTCACCGGCGCCTCAGGCTGGCTCGGACGGACCGCCCTCGACCTCATCGCCCCGCTCGGTCTGCCCACGCTGGCCCTGGCCAGCCGGCCGAGGACCGTATGCATCGATGACCGCCAGGTCGAATTGCGGGTGTGGGATGACCGAGAGGTGGCCGAGTTCGCCCCAACCGTCGTGCTGGACTGCGCGTTCCTCACCCGCGACCGGGTGTCCGACCTGCCGCTCGACGAGTACGTCGCGACCAACCGCACCCAGACCGACCGCCTCGTCTACGCCACGAAGCTACCCGGAGTGCGTCTTTCGCTCACGGTCTCCAGCGGAGCGGCCGTCCATCCGCAGGACGCCTTCGACGCGCCTATCGAGGACAACCCGTACGGCTACCTGAAACGGGAGGCCGAGTACTGCCTGCAGGAGGCTGCGGCCAACAGCGGCGCGGTGCCCGTCGTGCTGCGGGCCTGGAGCATCTCCGGTGCACATGTGCAGAAGCCGCGCGGCTACGCGCTGGGGTCGATGATCCAAGACGCTGCCGCGGGCGCGATCCGAATCATGGCGCGCCGCCCGGTTTTTCGCCGCTATGTGCTGGCCGACGAACTGGTCGCGCTCGGCCTCGCCGAGGGCGCTGTGGGGCCGGCCACCATCGACAGCGGCGGCGAGCTGGTGGAAATGGACGAGCTCGCCGCGCGGGTCGCCGCGGTGGTGCGCCCGGACGCCGTGATCACCCGCGGTGAGGTCGATCCCCGCGACGCTGATCGCTATCACTCCGACGGTCAGGATTGGGAAACGCGCTGCCAGAGATGGGGTTTGGCCAGCCTACCGCTGGATCAGCAGATCGAGATCACCGCTCGGGGTGTGCTGGGCCGTTAAGAGCCGGCGCGGCTACGCCGGAACCGCGAGGGCGCCCAGCCGGCCCAGACGCAGACCCTCGAAACTCGCGGTCGGGTCGGCGCGGGTGGTGATGACCCGGAATCCTCCGCGGGTCAACAACTCTTGCAGAGATTGCGCCGAGAAGTAATTGATGTGCTCGCTCTGCTTGACCGCGCCCAGGCGCGGCACCGTACGCCCGAAATTGCGTGCCATGCCCGCCGCGAAATCCGCTGCGATCCAGCTGGCACGCGTTGCCGAAACCGAGTCCAGGAAACGGCGATAACGCGCCCCAGCGTGCCAGCGCCGCACCTTCGGGCGGTCCAGCGGCACCTCGGCATAGAACCACCCGTCCTCGGGAAGCGCGGCCCGGATGTCTTTGACCAGCTCAACCGGGTCGACGAGGTGCTCGAGAACGCCAGATGAGATCACCAGGTGCGGTTTTTCGGGCAGCTCGTCCAGTGACGCGGCCGCCTGCACTCCGTCGACGAGGTTTTTCCCCGAGACCTCGATCACATACTTGGGACCCGAGTAGCCCGGCGGAAAGAACTGACCTTCGTCGCCACCGTAGTCGACCATGTTCCGTACGGTGTCGAGGCGCACATGAGGCTCGATGATGTCCACGACGAAGCCCACGCGCTCGGCCACCACCTCCGATCCGGGCTCCATCATGGAGTTCACATTGCGCGAATACCAAGGCTCCCAGCGTCGTCGGATCGAAAGGTACCGCTCATTTCGGTACCCCGAGTACATGGCGGCGAGGGTGTCGTCGTTGAAACGATGTGAGAAATAGACCAAATCGCATGTGTCACAACGGCATAGGGTGGTATCGCGCGGAACGTCGTCCGGGTCGCCCTGCAACTGAAGGATGAACGGCGCGATTCGGCCATGCGCCTGGACGGCCCCCTGGCCGCCGCAGATCGGGCAGAGCTGAGACATCTCGTTCCAAACCCCCTATATTTCCCGGGAACTGGACAGTCTTGCCGAGATCCGATTCGCGAACATCGAGGCGACCAATTCGCACAGTCCGTCGAAACCGTCCAGCCGCGCGTCTGCCGCGATCGCGCCGAGGTCGCCATGGGGATAGCCGAAGGTCATCAGGACGAAGGGCAGCCCCACCGCGAGCGCGGTTTCGGCATCGATTTCGCTGTCTCCGACGAAGATCGCGTCGTGCGCGGTTGCGTCCAGTCGCTGCAACGTCAACTGACAGAGTTCCGGGTCGGGCTTGAGCCGGCGGCCGGTCGCCCCGCCGACGACGACGTCGAGATAGGACGCGATGCCGAGGCCCGCGACGTAGGGAACGGCGATGTCCTCGCGCTTGTTGGTGCAGACGCCAATGCGGTAGCCCGCGTTTCGAAGGGCCGCAAGCATTTCCGGCACGCCAGGATAGAGATCGGCGGGATCGGCGGTCTGGCCACGCAGGATGTCGCGAAACTCGTCGAGATCGCCAAGGGGATCGACCGTGTCGCCAAGCGCGCCGCGCAGCATCGCCTCCCCGCCGAGACTCACCCAGTTGCGTACCGATGCAACGTCGACGACCGGAGCGCCGCGGCGCCGCGTCATTTCATTGAGGGCGCGCGTCATCGCCGGAGCGCTGTCTACCAGTGTGCCGTCCAGATCGAAAAGGATCGCGCCGGGCCGGTTAGGGCTTTGCAGCATTTTTGGACTGCTCGATGAGTCGCTCAGGCAAGTTCTCCGAGGCGGGGTCCAGCGGCACAATCATGTTGGCGCCAAACTCCGCTCGCGGCAGCAGCGGCGACATGTCTTCCAGCGGCATCGAGCGAATCGACCCGTCTGGTTGTGGCAGCGCAGCGGATTTCGGCCACAGCGCCTCGTTGTTCTGCACCCGGACATCGACGATGAGCGGTCCGCGCCGCGCTAGCGCCTCGCGCACACCGGCAACGAGATCGGCGGCATCCTCGATGCGCATCGCCTCAATACCGTTCGCCTGGGCCAGCGACACGAAATCTGGCAGGCCGAGCCGGCCCTCCGGCCCGGTTCCGACGTAGCGGCCGTCGAAATAGTTGCGCTGGGTGTTTCGAATGGAGGCATAGCCGCCGTTGTCGAAGAGGAAGAGCTTGAGCGGCAGGTCGAGCATCCGAATCGTCTGCAGCTCTTGGATGTTCATCATCAGGCTGCCGTCGCCCTCAACGCCGACATACGATTTCGCGTTCGACGCCAGGCCCGCTCCGACCATCGCCGGCAACCCGTAACCCATGGCGCCCAGGCCGGAGGTGAGAAAGATACGTTGCCCCGGCTTGTTCGCGAAGCCCGTGTAAAAAATCTCAACCGCAAGACCCGAGCTGCCGGTGACGATGAGGGTGTCCTCGGGAATCTCGTCGGCCAGCACCTTGGTGAGGTGATAGTGGCTGATGACTCCCGATTTCGGGAAGGGGGCCCCGTCGTTGATCGGGTAGCGCGTCTTCCAATCGTTGCAGCGCTCCAGCCAGGGCGAGCGGTCCTTCGCGGCGACGCTCTCCTTTTGTGCGAGCATCGCGCGGATGAAGTCCTGTGCGTCAGCACAGACCGCGCGTGCGATGTTCATCTCGGCCGGGAACTTACCCAGTTCGGCGGGATCGACATCGACGATGACCTTCGGTGCATGACGGCCGAACTTCGCCGGATTGTAGGCCGTGACCACGTTGTCCAGCCGCGCCCCGATGGCCAGGATGAGATCGCTGTTCTGGATCGCGAAGTTGGGCGGTCGCTGCGCCACCGTGCCAGGCTTTCCGACCGAAAGGCGGTGTCCCGAGGGAATGAGATCGGCCGCATTCCAGGTGGTGGCGACCGGAATGCCGAGCGCCTCATAAAGCTCACGGAAATCGTCGGCCGCCTCGGCGAGGCGAATGCCGTGCCCCGCCAGGATGATCGGCCGTTCGGCCGCATTGAGGAGGTCGATGACAGCGGCTGCGTCAGCGCCTAGGTTCGGATCGCTAATCGTCTCTGGCACATAGCCGTTGAGCGTCGACGCGTCGATCTGTGCGGCCTGCACGTCCAGCGGAATGTCCAGCCACACCGGCCCCCGCCGACCAGTGGTGGCCAGATGCACCGCCTTCTCGAAGTGATAGCGGATCTCGGACGGATCGAGCACCGTCACCGCATATTTGGTGATCGGCTGCACCATCGACACGATGTCGACTTCCTGCGGACCCTTTTGCCGCACACCGCTGTCGCCCATCAGGTCGGCGCGCTTGACTTGTCCGGAAAGGACAAGCAGCGGCACCGACTCGATCCAGGCGCCGGTCACCCCGGTGATCGCGTTCGTCGCGCCGGGTCCCGTAGTGACAAGCGCGCAGCCGAGATGGCCGTTGATCCGCGAATAGGCTTCAGCGGCGATAGACGCCGCCTGCTCGTGGTGGGTGGGCACATAGCGGATGTCTTGGTTCTGTCCGAGTGCGTCGACGAGATACATCGCCCCGCCGCCGGGGACCAGGAATACCGCGTCCACACCCTCTTCGCGTAGGCGCGCGAAGACGTAATCCGCGAGTCGCATGGTTTTGGACATGGCGGGGCTGGCCTCATCGGGCGCAGCGGTGGCTGTGCTCATCACATCCAATGCGTGAGGAAGGTTTTGCGCTCTTTGTTCTGACCGATCTTGGGGTCGGTGTAGAACGAGTCGTCCTTGTAGTGGGTGGACGAGATCTCCTCGAAGATCGCGCCTGTCTTGCTGGTGAACGCGTGGCGTACGGTCCGCTCGACGGTAATGACGTCGCCGGGCCCACAGACGCGCCCCTCGCCGTTCAGCTCGACGTCGAGATCACCGAAGAGAACGTGGAATGTCTCTTCCTTGTGATTGTGGTACTGCTCAGGGTGATTTTGGCCTGGAAGTACCACAATCAGCTTCTTGCAGTATTCGCGGTTAACCACGGTGATCATCGTGATACCGAATTCATCGAACTTATCGATGCCGTAGTGGTGCGAGATTTCCAGATCGGCCTCGCCCGGGATGACGACGTTGGCGCGGTTGAGCAGCGACTTCACCCGCTGCACAATGGAAAACACCTGCTCACGCACTTCTTCACGCCGGCTGTTGGTGACCAGAATGGGTTCGTTCTTGCTGATGTCGGTGGTCGCGTAGAAGTGGCTGTACTTCGACCAGTCGTTCGCGGTGATGTGGCCTTCCTGGGTCGGGATGGCCATGAAGACGTCGCCGGTGCTGATCTTCTCGCCGGCCTTGATGTCCTGGCGGGCGAAAACGCCACGGCGCAGCGACAATAGACTGTCCCGCTCGTCCTGCGTCGCCTTCGAACGCTCGCCGGAGATGCCGTTCATCGAGCGGGCCACGGTCGCCATCTCAAGCCATGCCCGGGCCTGATCCGGACCGGCCGAATAGCCGTTGATGCCGTATTCGTCGGTGACGAGTCCGACGTGCTTCTCGAATACGGTGCAGCCCTTACCGATAGCGACGGCCACCGGCAACGTCTCGGTCGGGAATTCGTGGGTCGAGTATCCAACGCGGATATCGTCGTAACGCTGGCGCAGGAAGTCGATCTGGTTGAGCTGAAGTTTGTCGTTGCTCGTCGGATATTCGGCCACGCAGTGCATGAGCACGAAATCCTTGTTGCGGTGCTTGAGGAAGGCGACGACGTTGTCGATCTCTTCGATGGTGGATCCCGCCGTCGAGACGATCATCGGCAGCGGGCTGCTCACCGCCTTCTCCAGCAGCGGCCAGTCGGTGAGCGAGCAGCTCGCGATCTTGAGGATGTCGAAGCCGTCGGCCACGACCCGGTCGACCGACTCCTCGTCGAAGGGCGTGCAGATGGGAATGAAGCCGTTGTCGCGGATCGCGTCGACGAGTTTGCGCGTCTGTTCCGGACTCAACCGGGTTTCCTCGAAGCGCTTGATGTACTTGATGTCGTCGCGGCCCTGATACTCGGGATGGATGAACGTGTCGAGCGCGCGATACTGCATCTTGAAGGCGAACTTGAAGTCGAAATCCTTTGCGACAGCAGCGAATTCGCCAATCAGGCGCACGCCGTGGTCGACATCGCCCATGTGGTTGTTAGCCATTTCGAAGATGAAAAGCCAGTCAGGAATGAGCGATTGGCCTACACGGTTGGGGGATCTCGTTTCCTGCAGCACTACAAGCGACCTCTCGATTGATGCGGGACAGGCGGTCGCTTGGTCGGGAATCGCGTCATTATGCGGTTCGCCCCCCGACGACATCCCATCCGTCCATGTGCGGTTAATCCTAAGCCAGACAGACACGCAGCGGAGGCACTTTAACCGCCTCCCTCATAATCCGACCTTGTTGGTAACGACGAAGTTGGGTCGCTGTTTTGCTTCCTCATAGATGAGCGCCAGGTACTCGCCCACGACACCGAGCAGCAGCGTGACGACCCCGAAACCGATCAGCATGACGCAGATGAGCGAGCCGAACCCGGGGAAGGGCACCCCGAAGAAGGCGAAGCGAACGGCGAGCAGAACAACGACGACGGCCGCGAGAAAGCTCAAGAAGAAGCCGGTGATGGTGATCAGCCTCAGCGGCACGTAGGAGTGCGCGAAGATGCCCTTGAATGCCATGTTGATGACGCCCAGGCTGTAGGCCTTCGACTCGCCCGCGAAGCGTGGCGGGCGCACCATCGGCACTCCGATCGACTTGAACCCGACCCAGGAGAACAGGCCGCGCACGAAACGGTTGCGCTCGTCCATCGAGCGAACGGCCTCGTAGACTTTCCGGTCGACCAACCGAAAGTCACTGGCGTTCTTAGTGATCCGGTCGTGCGTCAGCTTGCCTGCCAGCCAATAGAACAGCAGGGAATTCATCGCGCGGATACGGCTGATGCCACGCCGCTCGGTCACTACGCCGTAGACGTTCTCGTAGCCCTCTTCCCATTTGCGAATCAGCTCAGGAATGAACTCGGGCGCGTCCTGCAGGTCGGCGGTCATCAGCACGACGGCGTCGGCGTCGACCACGTTGAGGCCGGCGGTCAGCCCGCCGTCCATCGTGAAGTTCCGGGCCAGCTGCAGAATCTTGAACCGCGCGTCCTCCTTGTGGATAACGAGCAGCTTTTCCATCGTGTCGTCGGTCGACCCGTTCTCCACGATGATCGCCTCGAAGTCGTAGGCCGTCTCGGAGTCGAACACCTTGGCCAGCCGGCGGGCGAGCTCGTCGACGCATTCGCTTTCGTTGTAGGCAGGGATGATGCAGGTGATCTTCTTTTTCACCGCCACGCCTACTTCCACACCTTCCAGGGGGGATTTCCGCTGTTCCACAGGTTGTTCAGCAACTGCGATTCCCGGTAGGTATCCATCGGCTGCCAGAAGCCATCGTGCGAGTATGCAGCGATCTGATGTTCTTCGGCCAGCCGTTTCAGCGGCTTGTCCTCCAGGATCGAGTCATCGCCGTCGATGTAGTCGAAGACGGCGGGCTCGAACAGGAAGTAGCCGATGTTGACGAAGTCGTCGGTCTTCGGCTTCTCCCGGAAGGTAGCGACCGCGCCGTCCTGTTCCAGGTCGAGGACCCCGAACCGGCTCATCGGCTGGGTGGCCGTGATGGTGGCGAGCTTGCCGTGCGAGCGGTGGAACTTCAGCAGCGCGTGGATGTCGACATCGGCGATACCGTCGCCGTAGGTGCAGAGAAACGTCTCACAGCCGATGTACTTCTGGATTCGTTTGATCCGGCCGCCGGTCATCGTGTCCAGGCCGGTGTCGGCGACGGTGACCTTCCAGTTGAACTCGTCGTGTGAGCCGTGATACTTGATGCTCGACTGGTCACCGAGGGTAACGGTGAAGTCCAGGTTGGCGGCTCCGTAATTCGAGAAGTAGTTCTTGATGTACTCGCTCTTGTATCCGGTACACACCACGAAGTCGGAAATCCCGTAGTGACCAAGGATTTTCATGATGTGCCATAGCACGGGACGGCCGCCCACCTCGACCATCGGCTTGGGGCGGAACTCGGTCTCCTCACGCATACGGGTGCCTAGACCACCCGCGAGCAGCACCGCTTTCATTGCGACTCATCCCATCTCAAAGTAGTTGTTCCCCCAGGTGCGATTTCGCTGACGCGGCGTCGCGCAGGTGACACACTAGCAATGCTGCGGTGGGCTCCGTGGGGTTTTCGGCCGCCGCATACTATACGAATTACGCACGGCTGAGGAGATCTCATTTCACGACTCGATACCGACGGGTTTGGGGAGGACGGGCTCGAGCAGGATCGCGAGGACATTCTCGCGGCCGTTCGCGGCTACGCGAAGCGCAAGCTGGCGACATCAGAGTTCATCCCCGGCACTACGCCGGTCCCCGTGTCGGGCAAGGTGCTCGATCCGGAGGATTTCGCCGCACTCGTCGACGCATGTTTAGACGGCTGGTTGACCGCCGGGCGGTTCCATCCACTCTTCGAGCGCGCGCTCGCCCGCTACGTCGGTGCCCGCGACTCGGTGTTCGTCAACAGCGGATCCAGTGCCAACCTGTGCGCGTTGAGTGCCCTGACCAGCCCAAAGCTGGGTAGTTACAAGAAGAGGTTCGGAAAGCGCCCGCTCGAGCCCGGTGACGAGGTGCTGACGGTGGCGGCGGGATTCCCCACCACCGTCAACCCGATCATTCAGAACGGGCTGCGGCCGGTCGTCGTCGACATCGAACTGGGCACCTACGACGCAATCTCCGAGCGGCTCCGCGAAGCCGTCGGGCCCCAGACGCGCGCGATCATGATGGCCCACACCCTCGGCAACCCCTTCGACCTCGACACGGTCCTGGAGTTGTGCGACAAGCATGGCCTGTGGCTGGTCGAGGACTCGTGCGACGCGCTTGGCTCGACCTACGACGGCAAACGCACCGGCAGTTTCGGCGATACCGCGACGGTGAGCTTCTACCCCGCTCACCACATCACGACCGGCGAGGGTGGTGCCGTCTTCGTCAAGTCGGCGCTAATCCGCAAGCAAGTCGAATCGTTCCGCGACTGGGGCCGGGACTGCTACTGCGCGCCCGGGGACGCCGACACCTGCCATAAGCGGTTCGAATGGCAACTCGGCGACCTGCCCAAGGGCTACGACCACAAGTACATCTACAGCCACATCGGCTACAACCTGAAAGCCACCGACATGCAGGCCGCCATCGGGCTGTCCCAGCTGACCAAGCTGGACGGATTCGTGCAGGCCCGCAAGGATAACTTCGCCTATCTGACCTCGCGGCTGTCAGGCACCGAAGGGCTGATCCTGCCGGTCGCCACACCCAAGTCGGACCCGTCCTGGTTCGGTTACCCGATCACTCTGGATCCCGAGCATCCGGTGGACCGCACCAAGTTCATGCAGTTCCTCGACGAGCGCAAGATCGGCTTCCGGCAGTTGTTCGCGGGCAATCTTCTCAAGCAGCCGGCCTACCGAGACGTCGAGTTCAGAGTCGTGGGCGACTTGACCAACACCGACATCGTGATGAACCGGACGTTCTGGGTGGGCACCTACCCGGGGCTGACTCAGCCGATGCTCGACTTCATGGCGGACTCCATCCGCGAGTACATGGCTGAAGCCGCGCGATAACCGTGCACTACCTGATCACCGGCCATACCGGCTTCAAGGGGCCCTGGCTCACGCTGCTCCTGCTCGGCCGCGGACACCGGGTGTCGGGTTTGGCCCTCGACCCGGATGAGGACGGCCTGTTCAAGCGGGCAGGTCTGGCCGACCAGCTTGTCGCCGATTTCCGGGTCGATATCCGCGACTCCGAGGCCACCAAGGCAGCGGTCGAGGCGGCCGCCCCCGATGTGGTGGTGCACATGGCGGCCCAGTCGTTGGTCCGCGAGTCTTACCGCGATCCGCGGTACACCTACGAGACCAACGCCATGGGCACACTCAACGTGCTCGATGCCGTCGCCGCCACCCCGTCGGTACGGGCGCACGTCGTCATCACCACCGACAAGGTGTACCGCAACGTCAATCAGGAAGCCGGTTACGTCGAGACGGACCCGCTCGGTGGCGACGACCCGTACAGCGCCTCCAAGGCAATGGCCGATCTGCTCACTCAGTCCTGGGTTCGCAGCTTCCCGGGCATTCCCACCGCAATTGCCCGGGGCGGCAACGTCATTGGCGGCGGCGACGTCAGTCGCGACCGGCTGCTGCCAGACCTGGTGGCCGCCTACGCGAACGGCCGGGCGCCGCTGCTGCGCTTCCCCAGCGCGGTGCGGCCGTGGCAGCACGTCCTCGACTGTCTCAACGGCTATCTCACGCTGGCCGACGCTTTGTTGGCGAATTCCGGTCTGGGCCAGTGGAACTTCGGTCCCGGGCGCGACAGCTTCGTCGAGGTGGGTCAGGTCGCCACCCTGGCGGCAGAGCTGTGGGGCGGCGGAGCGCATTGGGACCGCCAACCCGGAGACCATCCCCACGAGGCGAACCTGCTGGCCCTCGACGCCGGTAAGGCGCAGCGCGAATTGGGCTGGCGCAACCGGCTCGGCTTCCGCGATGCCGTTGCCTGGACGATCGATTGGGAACGACGGGTGCACGCCGGCGCCGACCCGCTCGCGGTAACCCAACAGCAGATCAGCGCATTCGAAGACCTCTGATGACCGAATTCGACCTGCCACCGGAACCGGCTCCGCCGGGGCCGTTGATCCGGCTCGTCCACGACCAGCGCGTGGCGTTTCTTGTGGTCGGAGTGATTAACACCATCGTCGGGTTCGCTCTGTTCATCGCCTGCTCGGTGACTGTCGGTCACGTCGTCGACCACCGGTTCGGCAAAGTCGCCGGATCGCTGGTGACTCTCGGTATCGCGCACATACTGGCCGTGCTGTCCGCCTTCGTATTGCACCGGCGCTTCGTGTTCCACGTCCGCGGCCACGTGCTGCGCGACCTCATGCGCTTCTGGAGCGTCTACCTCACTGCGCTCGCCATCAACGCGGTCTTGTTACCTGTGCTGGTCGAGCTGGGCATGAACCGCGTCGTCGGGCAGGCGATCATCGTGGCGGCCACCACGCTGTTGAGCTACTTCGGCCACCGGCACTTCTCATTTCGGCGCAGCGCGACAGAGTCCGAAGATGAGAAACTCAGCAGCTAAGCGCTCTTGATCGGGAAGTTCGAAACGCTACCGCGTTTGAATCAATATCCATTTGTTGTCCCACAACTCACCCCACTGCTCGCGGGAGCCGTAGTCACTGGTGTAAGCAACGTGCCACTTTCCTTCGTCAAGCTTCTGCTGAATAAGCTGGTCCAGGTATCGCTGCTGTAGCGGATTGCCCTGGTTGTACACCTTTTCGTGCAACCGGAGGGTCGTCAGCTGACGCTGGTAAAGAATCCACTTCGGCGGCGAACTCTGCAATTCGTCCATCAACCCCTGGATGGTTTCCCTGCTTGTCGTATCGAAGAACGTCTGCACATAGCCATGCCAGGGCGGTATGGAGCAGAAGAAGTTTCCGCCCGGGAATGGTATTGACAACAACTCATCCTCGGTACCGCGCTCGCGCATTGTCTGGCAGAGCGGTTGAATCATCTGCAGCAGATCGCGATGGATGATCATCGGACCGTACTCCGGATGCTGATACCAGACGCGGTTCGAGAACATCGCTTCTTCACGGTAGGTATGCCAGTGGTAAGGCTCTTTGAAGCGGTTGACGACCGTGCAAAGTACCAGCAGGACGGCTAGCGCGACCATGACGTCGCGGGGCCGCTGCGCCTTTATCCGGAATGGTGAACAGATAGCGAGAACCACGATAAGGACACCCACAGCGCCAAGAATGTTGCTGTAATGCGTTCCGCCCGAGGAAAGCGATCCCGAAGCCATCTGCCCGAGCGGTATTAATAGCAGAATTTCTCGCCGGTCCCACCCCGTGGCCCGATCCCGGTAGAACAACCAGAAAATGAATCTTGCCAACACCCAGATGCCGGCCGCGTAAGCCAGCAAGACCATGAGACCCGCCACGCTCTTCGATGACGAGTTATCAACAAAGAGGCCCATCGTGTGGATTTGAACCACAAACATAACGAGCCCGAGGATAGCCAATGCAAATTCCCACCAGCCGCGCTTGCGGATGAGCGGGAAAACCAGGAACGCCATGATCACCGCGGCGAAGACCGCATGGAAAGCCACCCATATCGGCACCCCATCGGTCAGCCACACAATGGTGTTCCAGGGCAGCAGCAGCGGTTGCGCGAACAGGGTGCCTCCGGAGCCCTTGATACCCGCCGCCTTGAAGATCGAATTCATTGCGTAGTCGTACAAGGAATCCCCGGTAAGGAATACGACGAGCACCAGGGTCAGGGCCGTGGTCACAGAGAACAGCAGCAGCGACCATAGTTTCTTCGAAGGGGCTAAACAAACGATCGCGAGGAACACACCGGCGAATAGAGCGCCACCATCATTGAGCCGGGTGGTCAACGTCAGCCCGGAAAGCACGCCCAGGATCCCCACCAGTATCAGGGTCCGACGCACGCTTTCTGATTTCCTGAGTGACAGCAGAACTAGCAGGGAGTAGAGCACAAAGGAATCGGCTACCACGTGGTAGTCGTTGAACACGTACGCCTCATTGGCAATGGAAATGAAAAAGGCGCAGGCGAGCATGATTCCCTTGCGCGCGTCCGACATGTTCGATTGCCGGACCAGCAGCAGAAGCGCCAGACAATACGCTATGAGGTGCAGAACCGCCGGAATTTTCGAAACCAGCCATCCCTTGCCCAGCACTGCCATGAACGCGCTGGTCTCGAGCACATACAACGGTTGCAGCGCCAAATGCATATCGGCGTAGAGGCGTTTCCCGCTGTCCAGGAAATAGCTATACCAATACCAAACACCGTCGTCCGCGGGCTCAGTGTTGGCGATCAGCGCCAACCCGAAGAGAACGCAGAAGATGAAGGCTAGATTCTGCCAGAGGTTGCTTCGGTCGAAAACGGGGCGGAAACGCTGACTAAGCGTCTGTGCGGGCTCCGATTGGTCGGCAACTGAGCCGTATCCCTTAACCGTCGACACTGCACCCTGCAGCGCATATATCTGCCTCAATGCGCACTCCCCCTTACTCGACAACACGGCACCGAGAGAGCGGCACCCCAGCTAGCCGCCCGGCAGTTTGACCCAGTGTCGTTCGTTCCCACAGTGGAGTCGTCGACAAATGCGCACGGTTAGCTAACCGCCTGCCGGTTCACCACACCCGCGAGCCACCTCCTGCTCGCGGTGCTATGAACCTGGCTCTCCCTGCCCGCACGAAGTTTCGCAGATTACACCGGCCGGTGTGGCGAAAATTACGTCATAAGTTTCGATGAATTTGGAATATCTGCGCCAGAATCCCCGGGATCCTCGGGGCCCTGGTCGCTGAGCGGCGACGAAACCGGGCGCCGAGCGTAGGAGACGAGAATCGCCGCGCAGGTGACCAGCCAAAGGATCGGCGCAAGGAACACCGTCGTCACGACGACGGACCTGGTCAGTGACCCGGTCGCGCCGAACTGGCCCGTTATGTCTCCCACCTCTATAGGCGGGCTGGGTAGCGCAATATGGGCGATGCTCAGTGCCACAGCCAGGCTCAGGCAGACGCCCAGCGCACGCCGGCGATCGCCGTCGGCGGTGAATCTGTCGAAAATCCCGGTTCCCGGCGGCCCGTCCGGATCCCGGACCAGCACCGCGGCGATTGGCAAGACGAACACCAGATAGTAGGGCTGGCTCAACGCCGGCGACAGAGACGCCGTCGCCAGCAGCAAGATACCGGCCATCACAGCCGGAATGCGTCGTCCGAGAACCAGAACCGCCACGACGACTATCAACAGGACGCCGTATCCCAGCATCGATCGGGGTCCGGCAAGAAAGCCGTCGGGCAACTTGCCCCCCGACTCGCCGGACTTGATGCTGTCGGGAATCAGCAGAAGCGCCTTGCCGAAGGACACGTTCAAGTTCGCGGTAAGCGCTTTGAACGTCGCATCGCCGCTGCCGCTGCC
>NZ_MVHE01000497.1 GCF_002086155.1 Mycobacterium angelicum
CGCGCCTCCCGGTGGTGGCGCACCTCCCAGCCCCACAGCAGCGGCGTGCTCGCCATCAGCCCGGCGATCATCGCCACGAGGAACACCGCCGGTCCCGGCAGGCCGCCGAGCAGCGAGGCGAGCATCGCGGCCGCCGCGGCGGCGATCGAGATCGCGGTGCAGGTGCGCGCCACGCGCCGAGTGCCGTGCATGACGGGCACGAACAGCGCCTCGAAC
>NZ_MVHE01000498.1 GCF_002086155.1 Mycobacterium angelicum
CCCAGGTG
Organism: Mycobacterium angelicum; assembly: GCF_002086155.1. GTDB lineage: Bacteria > Actinomycetota > Actinomycetes > Mycobacteriales > Mycobacteriaceae > Mycobacterium > Mycobacterium angelicum. Next base: position 9 of record NZ_MVHE01000498.1, read on the forward strand.
CTGGCACCGGTGGTATTCACCAGCGCGCTGGGGCTCGGCGACCTTTTCTGCCCGGACGTCACCGAGCAATTCGGCACACCCGGATGGATCATTTCGCAGGGGCCCCAGGTGCTGCTCGACGCCCAGGTCACCGAGTTCGACGGCGGTGTGCTGGTGAACTGGGATGTCCGCGAGGGGGTCTTTGCACCCGGCGTCATCGACGCCAT
>NZ_MVHE01000499.1 GCF_002086155.1 Mycobacterium angelicum
GCCAAGGTGTCCACCAAGGCCTCCGATGTGGCTTCCGACATCGGCAGCTTCATCAGGTCGCAACGTGAGACGGCGCACGTCTCGATGCGGCAGCTCGCCGAGCGGTCCGGCGTCAGCAATCCGTACCTGAGCCAGGTTGAGCGCGGATTGCGTAAGCCGTCCGCCGACGTGTTGAGCCAGATCGCAAAGGCGCTGCGGGTCTCGGCCGAAGTCC
>NZ_MVHE01000500.1 GCF_002086155.1 Mycobacterium angelicum
GCCAACGCCTCGGCCCGCCCCCCCGGCTCAGCAGCTGCCAAGTACCCCACCAGGCACTCAGCACCTCCCTGCCCAACAGCCAGTGGTTACGCCCACCCGGCCACCCGAATCGCATGCGCCAGCGTCGGCAGCACCGGCCGAGACCCAGCCACCGCCACCAGACGCCGGAGCGCCGCCGGCGACCCAATCACCAGAGGCCACACCGCCTGGCCCC
>NZ_MVHE01000501.1 GCF_002086155.1 Mycobacterium angelicum
CGCCGGCGTTGGTACCGACCGGCGCGATACCACCGTCGCCGCCGTTGCCGCCGCTGCCGCCGTTGCCGAACCACGTACCGGCATTGCCGCCGTGGCCACCGGCGCCGCCGGGTGCACCCTGCTGGCCGCCGTTCCCGCCGGCCCCGCCGGAGCCGCCGAGCTGACCTGCATTGCCCCCGGCTCCGCCGGCACCTTCGATCGGACCCGCCCCGC
>NZ_MVHE01000502.1 GCF_002086155.1 Mycobacterium angelicum
GGCGCAGCAGGCGGTGGATGCGCTGGGCGACGACGAGGTCGAGGCGGGCGATGCCGAGACGCTCGGCTCACGCTGGCGTGCCGCCGACGAGGCGGTCTCCGGCCTGCAGGCCGGAGACCGCCTCGTCGGCGGCACGCCAGCGTGAGCCGAGCGTCTCGGCATCGCCCGCCTCGACCTCGTCGTCGCCCAGCGCATCCACCGCCTGCTGCGCC
>NZ_MVHE01000503.1 GCF_002086155.1 Mycobacterium angelicum
GGCACCGTTCGGCCCGGATGTCGCCGCCGAATACCTGGGCACCGCGGTGCAATTCCACTTCATCGCACGCCTGGTCCTGGTGCTGCTGGACGAAACCTTCCTGCCGGGGGGCCCGCGCGCCCAACAGCTCATGCGCCGCGCCGGTGGACTGGTGTTCGCCCGCAAGGTGCGCGCGGAGCATCGGCCGGGCCGCTCCACCCGCCGGCTCGAGC
>NZ_MVHE01000504.1 GCF_002086155.1 Mycobacterium angelicum
CGCCCACATCCGGCGAGCCTCGTCCTCCACCGTCTGGGCGTGCACCTCAAAACGGCCCGCCATGTCCCGCATCGCGTGCGGATCCGTCATAAAACGTGAGGCCATGTTGCCTGTCTCCTTGTTGAACCTGGACCTAATACCTGTAACTTGTCATGCACATTGACTGTTGTCATAGCCGGCCGCGGAAACACCGAGACCGCCGATCACTGGTC
>NZ_MVHE01000051.1 GCF_002086155.1 Mycobacterium angelicum
GTTCCCGAACGTCGACCCGCCGTTACCACCTGCGCCACCCCGTGCGCCGATACCGCCAGCCCCGCCGGCTCCGCCATTGCCGAACATCCCCGCGCTACCACCGGCACCACCGGGCTGGCCAGGCGCTCCGGAGCCGCCATTGCCGCCGTTGCCCGAGATGATCCCACCCGGCCCACCGGCCTGGCCGGTGCCGTTAAGCCCATTGGCGCCGTTGCCGAACAGCGGTCGGCCGACCGCCGCCATCGTGGGCGCGTTGACCAAATCAAGCAACCCCAGCATCGAGTTGTTGCTGGCCGCCTCGGCGACCGCGTACATGTCCCCACCACCGGCGATCGCTCGTACGAATTGGTCGTGAAACGTCATCGCTTGCTGACTGAGCGCTTGATAGCCCCGCCCATACGTCCCGAAAAACGCTGCCACGGCCGCCGACACCTCATCTTCAGCAGCGGCCAACAGCCCCGTCGTCCGGGCCGCTGCCGCCGCGTTAGCGGCACTGAGCGCAGATCCGATGTCGGTCAATCCCGCTGCCGCCGACCCCATCGTCCCCGGCGCCGCAATCACGAAAGACATCATTGGCCTCCTGCTACAGACTCGATTTAGCCCCGCATTGCAGCACTCTATTTCGCGCGAAGTACCAATAATGTCAATCGGCAAAAGTTATTCAGGTGAAAACCGCGGCGCGGGCCCGGCGACCGGTTTGCACCCGCAATGGCCCTGCTTGGCCAAGGCCCCAGCCGTCGACCAGGCTAGCCAGCCGACCGGGCGAGCGAGGTTAGTTGCCGAATCCCGATTGCTGATTTCCCTTGTTGAATCCACCCGAGCTATGTGAACCCGAGTTGGAGAAGCCCGAATTGTGGTCGCCCGACTGGTTAAAGCCACCGTTGTCCAGGCCCACATTCATGAAGCCCACGTTCCCGGCGGTGCCGGCGTTACCGTAGCCGACGCTGAGGTTGCCGGAGTTCGAGATGCCCACGTCGTTGGTGCCGGAGTTGAAGAAGCCGGTGTTCTTGCCGTTCGTGTTCTGGAAACCTGTTTGCTGGTTCCCGATATTGCCGTAGCCTTCGCTGTCGTTGCCGACGTTCTGGAAGCCCGAGTTGTTGTTTCCGTTGTTGTTCCAGCCGGAATTATTCGTACCGGTGTTGCCGAAACCGGAGTTGGTCAGGCCGGTGTCGGTCGCGCTGCCGAAGCCCGTATTGACGTCGCCGGCATTGCCGAAGCCGGTATTCGTGTTACCCGAATTGCCCCAGCCGGTGTTGTAACTACCCGAGTTTCCGAACCCGGTATTGCCGACCCCCGAGTTTCCGTAGCCCACGCTGCTGTTGCCCGAGTTGCCGAAGCCGACGGTGCCGCTCGAAGCCCCGTTGAGTCCGCCCATCGAGAAGCTGCCGGCATTGCCGAAGCCCATGTTGTCGTGGCCGGCGTTGAAGAAGCCGACGTCACCGTGGCCGGAGTTGGCGAAACCAACCCCGGTGTCAGCGGAGTTCGAGAAGCCGGTGTTGATGTCGCCGGTGTTCCAGAACCCCGTGTTGGTGGCACCCGTGTTCATGAAGCCGGTATTGAAGTTGCCGGAGTTACCGATGCCCCAGTTTCCATTGCCCGAGTTGAAGAAGCCGACGTTGTTGTTGCCCGAATTGAACAAGCCGATGTTCCCGGTGCCGCCATTTAGGCCGGCGAGGTTGATGCCCACCTGGTCGTTGCCGGTGAGCCCGATTCCGAAGTTGTTGTTACCGGTGTTCCCGAAGCCGATGTTGTTGTTGCCGAGGTTTCCGAAGCCGAGGTTGCTGAGGCCTTTATTGCCGATGCCGATGTTGAAGTTGTTCGTGTTGCCGAAGCCGAAGTTCTGGTTACCTTCATTTCCGAAGCCGATATTGAAGCTGCCGAAGTTGCCGCTGCCCCGGTTGTAGCTACCGGTATTCCCGTTGCCGATGTTGCCGCTGCCGCTGTTTCCACCGCCGAAGTTGCCGCTGCCGAAGTTCCCGATGCCGAGGTTTCCGCTGCCGCGGTTGCCACCGCCCAGGTTGCTGCTACCGACGTTTCCAGAACCCAGGTTGAAGCTGCCGGTGTTGCCGTCGCCGAGATTGATGTTGCCGGCGGCGTTTCCGCTGCCGAAGTTGAGCAGGCCCTTGTTGCCGCTGCCGAAGTTGGCGCTACCGGTATTGCCGCTGCCCAGGTTGATGCTGCCGATGTTGCCCAGGCCCAAGTTCCCGGTGCCGATATTGCTGACCGCCGAGATAGCACCCAGGCCCGGGAAGGCTTGCACCACCTGCTGCCACGGCGTCAGCGCCGCGGCCACCGCCGATGCCCCGCTGTGGTAGCCGAACATCGCCGCGACATCCTGGGCCCACATCTCCTCGTACACGGCTTCGGCGGCCGCGATCGCCGGCGCGTTCTGGCCGAACAGATTCGAAAGGACCAGCTGCACAAACCCGGAACGGTTGGCGGCCACCGCGATCGGATGGATCGTCGCCGCCCGCGCGGCTTCGAACACGCTGGCCACCGTCTGGGCCTGCCCAGCCGTCCCCGCGGCGTGCGCCGCCGCCGCGCTCAGCCAACCCGCATAGGGTGCGGCCGCCGACGCCATCGCCGCGGACGCCGGGCCTTGCCAGGCCTGGCTCACCAGCGTCGAGGTCACCGACCCGAATGAGTCTGCCGCCGCACCCAACTCATCAGCCAGTCCACCCCAGGCCGCCGCGGCCTCCGCCATGGGGGCCGATCCCGCGCCGGAAAACATCAGTACAGAGTTGATTTCTGGCGGCAACACCGAAAAGTTCATGAACAAAGTCCTTCCTCACCGGGCCCGTCTCAGTGCCAGCGAGTGGAAGCCTAAAGCCAACGGGACAACGAAAACGTGCGTTTTCGGCAAATCGAGTTGGCTTGCTGCAGCGAACGATTTGCGCATCTTTTTGCGCGGGCACGGCGCAGGATGGCACACTCGATTGGTGCTCAACATGCAGCGCCGATTTTTTTACGGGTACCGGTCAGCGGTGCCCGTGGCGTAGCTGCTTTCGCAGAGCCCCGTGGTCCGCTTTCGGATACGGGGCTCGTCTCTTGTGTGAGGCCCGAACCGGATGAGACCAGAACCCCCACCTCACGACAACGCGGAGTTAGCAGAAATGAACCTCGAGACAATCGACACCCCAGAGCTCGATATCGACGAGTTACGCGAAGAAATCGACCGGTTGGACGCCGAAATCCTGGCCGCGGTCAAACGCCGCGTCGAGGTGTCCCAGGCGATCGGCAAAGTCCGGATGGCGTCCGGGGGCACCCGGCTGGTGCACAGCCGCGAGATGAAGGTGATCGAGCGCTACAGCGAGCTCGGGCCCGACGGTAAGGACCTGGCGATTCTGCTGCTGCGGTTGGGCAGGGGACGACTCGGCCACTAAACGGTTACTACCGTCGTGACCTTGTCCGGTTCGACGCTTTGCTGAGGTAAATTTCGCCGGAAATGGTTACGGCAGTGGCAATTGGGGCTTCGCCGTTGCGCCGGCTGATGCTCGTATCGGCGGCGATGTTGCTCGCGCTGTTGTGCGTAGTCTCCGCGAACTCGGCGACCTCGTCGGCGTGGTCGCGGACCAGTCTGCCGATCGAGTACCTGATGGTCCCCTCACCCTCGATGAACCGCCAGGTCAAGGTCGAGTTTCAGGGCGGCGGCAGCCACGCCGTGTATCTGCTGGACGGGATGCGCGCCCGAGACGACTTCAACGGCTGGGATATTCACCTTCCGGTGTTCGAGTGGTTCGAGCAATCCGGGCTATCGCTGGTGATGCCGACCGGCGGAACGGCCAGTTTCTACTCGGACTGGTACAAACCGGCCGTCGGCAATAACGGGGTGTCGACGTACAAGTGGGAGACCTTTCTCACCCAGGAGCTACCGCAGTGGCTGGCGGCCAACAAGGGGATCAGCGCGACCGGCAACGCCGTCGTCGGCGCATCGATGTCGGGATCGGCGGCGCTGGTCCTGGCGGCCAAACATGCCCAGAACTTCGTCTATGCGGCGTCGATGTCGGGCTTTTTGAACTTGTCCGCCGGAAACTGGCCCTCGTTGGTCAGCGCCGTGCAACTGGGCGCCGGTGGTTTCCGCTCCGAGGCGATGTGGGGGCCGCCCACCGACCCGGCGTGGGCGGCGAACGACCCCACGGTCAATGTGAAGAGCCTCATCGCCAACAACACCCGCATCTGGGTGTACACCGGAAACGGCGGGGAATCGGACCAGGGCACCAAGCTGGACGCCAGCCTGCTGGAAAGCGCCACGCGGATAAGCAACAAGGTTTTTCAGAGCAGGTATCAAGCCAAGGGCGGGCGCAACGGGGTGTTCAACTTCCCCGACAACGGCACCCACACCTGGTCGTACTGGGGCCAACAACTGCAAGCCATGCTGCCTGACCTACAGCGCACGTTGGGCGCGGCGTAAACCTGGGTGCGGTCGAGGCTGCGGTTTTGCAGGGAAAGTACGAGTGAGGGCCTGCGATTTTGCAGGCTCGGTGCACGCTGTCCGGGCTCGCGGCTCCCAACGCCCCAACGCCCCAACGCCCCAACGCCTCCGCATTAATGTCGAGGCATGACCTCCGAGCAATCCATCGCTGACATCACCGCCACGCCGGCGTGGGACGCCCTGCGCAAGCATCACAACGAGATCGGAGAAACCCACCTACGCCAGTTCTTCGCCGACGACCCAGATCGCGGGCGCGAACTCAACGTCACCGTCGGCGACCTCTACATCGACTACAGCAAGCACCGTGTCACCCGGGAGACCCTCGAGTTGCTGGTCGATCTGGCCAGGGCGGCCGGCCTGGAACAGCGCCGCGACAAGATGTTCTCCGGCGTACACATCAACACCTCGGAGGACCGCGCGGTGCTGCATACCGCGCTGCGGTTGCCGCGCGACGCCGTATTGACCGTCGACGGAGCCAACGTCGTCAAAGAGGTGCACGAGGTGCTGGACGCGATGGGCGACTTCACCGACCGGCTGCGCAGCGGCGAATGGACCGGAGCCACGGGGGAACGGATTCGCACCGTGGTCAACATCGGCATCGGCGGGTCCGACCTTGGTCCGGTAATGGTGTACCAGGCGCTGCGGCACTACGCCGACGCGGGCATCTCGGCGCGCTTCGTGTCCAACGTCGACCCCGCCGACCTGGTCGCCACGCTTGCCGACTTGGAGCCTGCCACAACACTTTTCATCGTCGCCTCGAAGACCTTCTCCACGCTGGAGACGCTGACCAACGCGACCGCCGCGCGCCGCTGGCTCACCGACGCGCTCGGCGACGCCGCGGTGGCCAAGCACTTCGTCGCCGTCTCCACCAACCGCCGCCTGGTCGACGAGTTCGGCATCAACACCGACAACATGTTCGGCTTCTGGGATTGGGTAGGTGGACGCTATTCGGTCGATTCGGCGATCGGGCTGTCGGTGATGGCGGTCATCGGCCGAGAAGCGTTCAGCGACTTCCTATCTGGCTTCCACATCGTCGACGAGCATTTCCGCACCGCTGCGCTGGAGTCCAATGCGCCTGCGCTGCTTGGCCTCATCGGCCTGTGGTACTCCAATTTCTTTGACGCGCAATCACGTGCCGTGCTGCCTTACTCCAACGATCTGGCCCGTTTCGCGGCCTACCTGCAGCAGCTGACCATGGAATCCAACGGCAAGTCCACCCGCGCCGACGGCACACCCGTGACCACCGACACCGGCGAAATCTTTTGGGGCGAGCCGGGAACCAACGGTCAACACGCCTTCTACCAACTGCTGCATCAGGGCACCCGGCTGGTGCCTGCCGACTTCATCGGGTTCAGCGAACCCCTCGACGACCTGGCGACCGCCGAAGGCACCGGCAGCATGCACGATCTGTTGATGAGCAACTTCTTCGCGCAGACTCAGGTGCTGGCGTTCGGCAAGACCGCCCAGGAGATCGCCGAAGAAGGCACCCCTGCCGATGTGGTGCCGCACAAGGTGATGCCCGGCAATCGGCCGTCGACATCCATTCTGGCTAACCGGCTTACACCGTCGGTATTGGGTCAGCTGATTGCTTTGTATGAGCATCAGGTGTTCACCGAGGGCGTGGTGTGGGGTATCGATTCGTTCGACCAATGGGGTGTGGAGCTGGGCAAGACGCAGGCCAAGGCGCTGCTTCCGGTGATCACCAGCGACGCTTCGCCCAAGCCGCAGTCGGACAGCTCCACCGACACCTTGGTCCGCCGCTACCGAACCGAACGCGGCCGCGCAAGCTGACTTTCAGTGCCGCGAGCGTGCGCGGATGTACGCGAACGCGCGGCGTTTCGCGTACAGACGCGCACGCTCGCGGTACTAGAAGTAGCGGCCTGGGAGGGCCCACATCAGCTTCACCAGCGGCGTCCACGGCCACCACGGCACGATGGCTCGCCCGGGCTCGCGCTCCATGGCGCCGACGAGTGCTCTGACGCCAGTTTCGTTGTCCACCATCAACATTGTGGTCTCGGACTTGGCTGTCATCTCCGATTCGATGTAACCGGGCTCTAACACCGTGACCTTGATGGGGCCCTTGGCGTATTCGGCGCGCAATGATTCGCCCAGGGAGCTCAGCCCGGCTTTGCTTGCGGCATAAGCGGCTTTGACTCCCGGCACGCCCTTATTGCCGAGTACCGAGGAGATCAGCACCAAATGGCCGGACCCGCTCTGCTGGAACATCTCCAGTGCCGCCTCGATCTGCACCAGCGCCGACACCAGGTTGGTCTCGATGGTGGCCTTGTTCGCCCAGAGTTTGCCCGAGCCAAGCCGCGCGCCCTTGCCGATGCCGGCGTTGACGACGATGCGGTCGATGCCGCCCAGCTCGTCGCTCAATTCGGCGAACACCTTGGGCACCTGATCGTGGTCGTTGACGTCCAGCGCGGCCACCGCAACCTTGATGGCCGGATATTGTTGCGTCAGTTCGGCTTTCAGTTCGTCGAGCCGGTCGGTGCGACGGGCGCACAGCGCCAGGTCGCGACCTTTGGCGGCGAAGGACCGGGCCATCCCAGCGCCCAGGCCGGAACTTGCACCGGTGATGAGGATCTTCTGGCGAGTCACTCGGGCAGCATATCGAGGCAGCGTGGCGACTATTTGAGCAGCCGCGACATGCGCCGGTCGGCCAGCACCTTGCCGCCGGTCTGACAGGCTGGGCAGTACTGAAAAGCCTTGTCCGCGAACGACACTTCGCGCACCGTGTCGCCGCACACCGGGCAAGGCAGCCCGGTGCGGGCGTGCACCCGCAGCCCGGAGCGCTTTTCCCCCTTGAGGGTGGCGGCCTGCTGGCCGACGGACCTGCTCACCGCGTCGGTCAATACCGACACCAACGCATCGTGGAGAGTGATCAGTTGCTTCTCCGTCAGCTTGCCGGCGGTGGCGAACGGCGAAAGCCGGGCCACATGCAGAATTTCGTCGCTGTAGGCGTTGCCGATGCCGGCGATCACCTTCTGGTCGGTGATGACGGACTTGATCCGGCCGGTGTTACCGGCCAGCAGTCCGGCCAGGTCGTCGGCGCTGACATCCAGGGCGTCCGGGCCCAGTGCGGCGATGCCCGGAACTTTGGCCGGGTCGTCGACCAGCCACACTGCCAGCCGCTTCTGGGTTCCGGCTTCGGTGAGGTCAAAGCCCGGTGCACTGCCCGGAGTGCCCAGGTGCACGCGCAGCGCGATCGGCCCCTTGCCGGGCCGCAGCGGCGCCGGCGCGAGCTGATCGGACCAGCGCAGCCAGCCCGCGCGCGAGAGGTGTGCGATCAGAAACAGTTGGCCGGCATGCAGGCCCAGGTACTTACCCCAGCGCTGAGCCCCATCCACGACCTGACCATGCAGGGCATTGATCGGCGGGTCGAAGGTTTTGAGCACCGACAGCGCAGCCACGTCGACGCGGCCCACCGGCAACCCGACGGCGTGCCGGCGCAAGTGATCGACCAGCGCTTCGATCTCGGGAAGTTCGGGCACCCGTCCAGTCTGCCGATCACGGCCGACGGGTGTCCATCCGCCCGCGCGTTACGCCGGCCCCGCCGCCCCTGGGGTGCCAAAGAGCAGCCCGCGGCTACCGCCCGTGCCGCCCACACCGGCGAACGCCGCCCCGGAGCCGGCCCCGCCGTTACCACCGTTGCCGATCAAGTGGGCGTTGCCGCCGGCACCACCGACACCACCCTCAAAGCTCGGCGCGGACGTCGCAGTGCCGGCGTTGCCGCCCCTGGCGCCATTGCCGTACAGCAGCCCGCCGTCGCCACCGCCACCGCCGCTGGCGATCTGATTCACTACGCCAGTCCCGTTGTCGCCACCGTTGCCTCCGATGCCGCCGTTACCCAGGAAGAACGCGTCGCCCCCGTAACCACCGAAGCCGCCGATGCCGGCCTGGGCGCTGTACACCCCATCGGTGCCACCATTTCCGCCATGGCCGCCGGCCCCGCCGGCACCACCGTCGCCGATGAATCCGGCCTTACCGCCAGAGCCGCCGAATCCGCCGAAACCCCCCATGCCGCCAAAGGCGCCGGTGGCGGTGATGTCGCCACCGGCGCCACCCATGGCACCGGCGCCGCCTGCGCCGCCGTTACCCCAAATCCACCCGCCATGGCCGCCATTGCCACCACCGCCGCCTAACCCTCCGAAACCGCCGGTGCCGCCGGACACCAGGCTGGCCTGGCCCGCTCCGCCCAACCCACCGTTTCCGCCGGCCCCGCCCCTGCCGAACAGGCCGGCATCGCCGCCGTTACCGCCGTATGCATTGAAGGCGCCGTAGCCGGAGCCGCTTGCACCGTGCGCAACGGTTGCGTCGGCTACGAAGGACCCGCCGCTGCCGCTGTTTCCGCCGGCACCACCGTCGCCATACAGCCATCCACCGTTGCCGCCATTACCGCCGACGCCGCCATTGCCGGCGGTACCACCTTGCTGCGAAACGCTTGTGGCGCCCGTGGCCGCCCCGCCCTGACCGCCGGTCCCACCGGTGCCGCCGGCGCCGAACAGTAGCCCTCCGTGACCGCCGATACCCCCGGCACCGCCCGCGCCACCGTTGAAACCTGCACCGGTGCCGAGGTTTACCGCGTCCCCGCCGATTCCACCGGCACCGCCGGTTCCGCCGACGCCGTACAACCAACCACCGGCGCCGCCGGCACCCCCATTGCCGGCCGCGCCACCCACACCACCCGAACCCGGTGAGCCCGTTAGACCGGCGCCACCAGCGCCGCCGGCACCACCGTTGCCGAGCAGACCGGCGGCGCCACCGGCGCCGCCGTTTGCGCCCACCGCGCCGCTACCACCGCGGCCGCCGTTGCCCCACAGGATGCCGCCGGCTCCGCCGGCGCCCCCGGTGCCGTCGATGCCGTCGGCGCCGTTGCCGATCAGCGGACGGTTCAGCAGTGCCATCGTGGGGGCATTGATCAGGTCGAGCAGCTGCTGCAGCGGGGAGGCGCTGGCGGCCTCGGTGGTCGCATACGCCGACGCGCCAGAGTTCAGTAGCTGCACGAACTGCTGATGGAATGTCGCCGCTTGAGCGCTGAGCGCCTGGTAGCTCTGAGCGTGGACACCGAACAACGCCGCGACCGCCGCAGATATCTCGTCGGCGCCGGCGGCCAGGACCGATGCCGTCGGCGCTGCGGCCGCCGAATTGGCCTGGGTTATCGATGAGCCGATATTCGCCAGATCCGTTGCGGCCGAGGCCACCCATTCCGGCGATGCAAACACGAACGACATCCGAGAACCTCCCGACCGCCGGCCGCATCGTTGCAGCACGTGCCAGGAGATGCTATCGCAGGGGCCCCCTACGGGAGCATGCGTTCAGCAAGCTTGGGTCGGACTAAGCGGGTCCGTTGGCGCCGTGCTGGCCGAATAGCGTGCCGCCGGTGCCGCCCTCGCCACCGGTACCGCCCTGGGCAGCTCCGGCACCCGGACCGCCGTTGCCGCCATTGCCCACCAGCCCGGCATTACCGCCACTGCCGCCGATGCCGTTACCGGCAGGTGCGAAGAAGCCCGGCGGGATGGTTCCGGCGAATCCGCCGTTGCCGCCGTTGCCGTAGAAGAAGCCGCCGTCGCCGCCATTGCCGCCGTCGGCCGTCTGGTTCACGACGGCGGCACTCCCGGCCCCGACCGCCCCGGTGTTGCCGCCGGCGCCGCCGTTGCCGCCATTGCCCCACAGCTTGGCGCTGCCGCCGAAGCCACCCAGCGCCCCCGGGCCCGCTCCGCCACTGACGTCTCCGCCGGTGCCGGAGTTCCCGCCGCCGCCGCCGTTGCCGGCGTTGCCGCCGTTGCCGATCAGGCCGCCCTGGCCGCCGCCACCGCCGAAGCCGCCGAAGCCGCCGAAGCCGTTGAAGCTGCCAAAGCCGGACGTGGCGTTTCCGCCATTGCCGCCCAGGCCGCCGACGCCGCCCTGCCCGCCATTGCCGTAGATAAAGCCGCCGTCGCCGCCATTGCCGCCGAAACCGCCACCACCGCCCCCGCCCGCAGTGGTAAAGGCACCGAGGGTGACCGACTGGCCCGCCCCACCCAATCCGCCATTACCCCCGGCGCCGCCATTGCCGAATAGGCCGGAGTTGCCGCCATTACCGGCGGTGACGCCGAAACTGCCGCCACTCACACCGGCCGCGACAGTGTTGTCGGCCACGAAGGAACCGCCGTTGCCGGAGTTGCCGCCGGCACCGCCGTCGCCGTACAGCCAGCCACTGTGACCGCCATTGCCGCCATTGCCGGCGGACCCGGCATTGCCGGCAAGCTGCCCACCGGTCCCGCCGGTGCCGTTACCGCCGTTGCCGCCCAGGCCGCCGATTCCGCCCTGGCCGAAGAGCAGGCCGCCGGCACCGCCGACGCCGCCGGCGCCACCGTTGCCGCCGTTCAGACCGGCGCCGGAGCCGAGGGCCCCGCTGGCATTACCACCCAAACCACCGGCGCCACCGTTACCACCCAGCCCGTAGAGGAACCCACCGGCGCCACCGGCGCCACCATTGCCGCCCGATTGGCCGGCCTGGTTGGTCCCACCGTTTGCACCCGCGCCGCCGGCACCGCCGCTGCCGCCGTTGCCGAAGAAGCCAGCCGATCCGCCGGCGCCGCCGTTCTGGCCGACTCCCCCGGACCCGCCGTTGCCGCCGTTGCCGTACAGCCACCCGCCGGGGCCACCGGCCCCGCCCGTTCCGTTGATCCCGTTGGCGCCGTTGCCGATCAGCGGGCGCCCGGTCAGCGCCACAAAGGGGTCGGTGGACGCCGCGGCGACGACCGCCTGCAGCGGCGACGCGTTGAGGGCCTCGGCGGTGGCGTATTGCGACGCACCGCCACTGAGCAGCGAGACGATCTGGTCGTGGAAGGTGGCCGCCTGTGCGCTGAGCGTCTGGTAAGCCTGCGCGTGCGCGCCGAACAACATGGCCAGCGCCGTGGACACCTCGTCAGCGCCGGCGGACACCAATGCCGTGGTCGGGAAGGCCGCCATCGCGTTTGCCGAGCTGATCGTGGACCCGATACCGGCAAGATCGGCGGCCGCCGCCGATAGGTATTCGGGAGCTGCGATCACCCACGACATCTACGACCTCCCACTATCGCGACGGCCCCACCACCGCCAGTGATCCACGACACATTACTCATTCGGGAGCAGATGTTATCGCGTTACGAGAGCTAGTCCGCCGCTTCGGAGAAATTTGTACTCTCGTATCAAAAATTGGCTCGATAGCTGTGCTATTTGCCTTGTTCAGAACGTAGTAGATAGATGTCCATCAGCCAGCCGTGCCGCTCGCGGGCCTTCGCGCGCAGCGTCACGATGCGCTCCCCCACCTCGCCGACGGTGCCCGCTACCAGCAGTTCCTCGGCGGTACCCAGGTATGCGCCCCACCAGATCCGGGTGTCCGGCGGGCAGGACCGGAACGAACAGTCGCCGTCGAGCATGACCACGGCCGAACCGGACAGTCCGTTCGCGCGCAGTTGTCTTCCGGTCGTAATCAGGACCGGTTCGCCGACTTCGTTGAGCGCGATGCGGTGCCGGGCGGTCAACGCCTGCACCGCGGTGATGCCCGGAATCACGTCATAGCTGAGATCGACTTCGGCGGCGACGGCTTCCAGGATGCGCAGCGTGCTGTCATACAGCGACGGGTCACCCCAGGCCAGAAAGGCGCCGACGCCATCGGGCTGCAGTTCGTCGCAGATGGCCGCCGCCCAGATCCGCGCGCGTGCGGCATGCCACTGCGAAACCCCTTCCCGATAGCCGGCCTCGGCCGACCGCTTGGGGTCGGGCAGCTCGACGAATCGGTACCCGGGCTGGCGGATGAACCGCGCGCAGATCTGCCGGCGCAACGCCACCAGGTCGCTTTTCGCCTCACCCTTATCCATGGCGAAGAAAACCTGGGTGTCGTTGAGCGCGTCGATCGCCTGGACGGTCAGGTAGTCGGGATCGCCGGCGCCGATGCCGATGACGTGGATGTGCCGCCCCATGGCGCTCAAGCTAGTCCAGGCGGCCCGTTACCTATCCGAGACCGCCGGTATCCGGTACCAGAGGTATTGACTAAACGGTGTGATCTGCCTAACGTCGGACGTACCCGATCGCGAAGGGACGTCAACGATGACCACTGCGGTGAAACCAAGTGGGCCGAGTCGCGAAGAGTTCTCAGAGCGTCTGCTCAAGGGCTCGGTCAAAAAGTCCTACGAACCCGTCGTCGATATCGACTGGGATGCCCCGCTGGACCCGGACAAGTTCTATCTGCCGCCCCGCCTCGTGTCGTTGTACGGCACGCCGATGTGGGACGAGATGACCCGCGAACAACAAATCGAGCTGTCCCGCCAGGAACTGGTGAACACGCTCTCGGCCGGAATCTGGTTCGAGAACATGCTCAACCAGTCCTTGTTGCGCACCATCCTGCATGAGGACCCGACCAGCCGGTCGACGCATTACAAGCTGACGGAGCTGGGTGACGAGACCCGGCACATGATCATGTTCGGCAAGGCCATCGAACGTATCGGCGCCAAACCGGTGCGACCGCGGCGATTCCACCGGTGGGTCATCAATGCACTGCCGCTGGCCTTCCAGCGTGGCTCGATGCTGTGGGTGGCGGCCCTGATCGGCGAGGAGATCTTCGACTCGCTGCAGCGGCAGATGATGGACGACCCCGAATTGCAGCCAATCATCCAGCGGCTCATGCGGATTCACGTCACCGAAGAGGCCCGCCACATCCAGTTCGCCCGGGACGGCGCGCGCAAACGGGTGGCCGAAATGCCGCGGCTCAACCGCTGGTTCATGGCCAACATCAACGGGCTCGGCGGGTACTTCTTCAACTACCTGTTCAGCAACCCGGTTCCGTATGCACGCACGGGCCTGGACGCGAAGCGGGCGCGACGGACCGCGCGCACCAGCGAGCACCGCCGCGAAACGCAGATTTCCGGCTTCGCTCCGCTGGCAGCGTTTTTGACCGAGGTGGGCCTGATGGGCCGCATCGCCCGCGTCGGCTGGAAGCGCAGCAGGTTTCTGTGACAGCGGACCACTACCAGCTGGTCATCGTCGGCCGGCCGGCCGCCGGTCTGCCCGCAGCAGGCCTGGTGCTGCCCAGCGATGAAGTCCTCGCTTCGGTCTTCGACGAATCGACCGACACATGGGTGCTGAGCACAGCAGACCGGACCGTGCGCGCGGACGTCGTCATCGCCACCGATCGCGCCGGCTTCGTGCCGTGGATGCCGGACATCCCGGGTGTCTTCGGGGGTCAGGCGTTTCCCGCGGCGGCGTGGAACGCCGATTTCGATCCGGCCGGCAAGCACATCGCGGTGATCGGCACCGACGCGGCAGCAGCCCACCGCCTCGGCGGACTGATCGAATCGGCGAGATCGGTAACGGCTTTCGCCCACGCGCCGCGCCGCTTTCTCACCGAGATACCGCTGCCGAGCGCGCGCGCCAGGCGCTGGCTGCGCCGCCGTACCCGGCGCGAACGGCCGCAGCCGGCGGTAAAACGGGTGAATGCGGCGATCGACGCCGTGACGTCGTCGGGCATCCGCACCAGCGACGGCGTCGAGCACCGCGCCGACGTCATCGTCTACGGCACCGGCTACGCCGTCGGCTCCGACTGGAAACTGGCCGGCTCGCGCGGGGTGACCATCGGCCAGGCCTGGGACGACGGCATGGAGCCGTTTTTCGGCGTGGCCGTGCACGGCTTCCCCAATTACTTCTTCCTGACCGGCCCCGATTTCGGCGCTCAGGCGCGCTACATCGCCGAGTGCCTGCAACGGATGAACCGCACCGCCAGTACCCGCATCGAGGTGCGCCGCAGCAGCCAGCAGCTGTTCACCGAGCGTGCCCAGCTCACGCCCGCCGCCGCGCCGCCGGTGGCGGCCGCCTTCGACCTGTCATCGGACGCCCCCGATACAGCGGAGGGCTATTGCGGCTATGACGGCACCGCGACGCTGGACCTGGGCGGTGTGCATCACACCGTGCGCGTCCGGCTCACCGGTCACCTTGACCCGATCGACGGCAATTACCACTGGCAGGGGACGGTGTTCGAGCGGCTGCCACAGGAGTCGCTCAAGCAGGGGCGGGCGGCCACGCTCACGGTGGGCGAACACAGCGCGCCCGCCCGAATCGTCGAAGAAACGCCGTGGGGCACGCACTCGGTCGCCGGCGTCGGCACACCGCCCTATGCCCGGAGCGGGCGCTGACACCACCCGCACAATCCGTCGTCTGATGTGCGGATTCACCGGTTTCGGTGTTCGGAATCCGGTTAGGCTGGGGATCTCCCAGGCAACAGGTTGGCCGCACGCTGTTAGTGGGTAATCCTGCGGGGTGGCGTGTGCTACAGCAGTCGACAGGGCAAACGATGCACAAATCGGGGCCGTTGTCCGAAGATAGAGTTTCTGCCGTCAAACGTGCAGCGCGAGAGGCGGCATCCTCAAGCAATTGGCGGGACAGGAGTTCGAGGAGCAGGCGATGGAACCGGACGACCCGATAGCGCTGGCAGGCCGGTTCGTGCAAGGGTGGCTTCAGTGAACGCGGTAGCCAAGTCCTCGAACTCGTTAGCCATTGCGGCCAGAACTGAGGAGTCGGTCGTCTTCCTGACAGCCGACGGAGTGCTGGACGCCAACAATTCCGCCGAACTACGCGACACCGTCATGAAAGCCACCCTCGACGAGCCGTCGGCCGTCGTCATCGACGTGACCGGGCTTCAGGTTGCCGACGACGCCGGCTGGACGGTTTTCATCAGCGCGCGCTGGCAGGCTGACACCCGACCCGACGTGCCGATCGTTCTGGTCTGCGGTAACCGCGCGGCCCGCGAGGCGATGACCCGCAGCGGCGTCACCCGCTTCATGCCGGTGTATCCGACCGTGAAAGGGGCCAGCAAGGGCCTTGCCAAGCTCGCGCGCCGCAACTTCCGCCATGCCCAAGCCCAACTGCCGGCCAACCTGACCAGCCTGCGCGAGTCGCGCCGGCTGGTGCGCGAGTGGCTTACCGCCTGGTCGAAGCCGCGGCTGATTCCGGTGGGGTTGGTCGTGGTCAACGTGTTCATCGAAAACGTCCTGGAACACACCGGCAACGACCCGGTGGTGCGGGTCGAGTGCGACGGCCCGACCGCCACGATCGCGGTGTCCGACGGCAGTGGGGCGCCGGCGGTGCGGCTGGCCTCACCCCCGAAGGGCATTGACGTGTCCGGCCTCGCGATCGTCGACGCGCTGTCGCGGGCGTGGGGTAGCACGCCCACCTCGTCGGGCAAAACGGTCTGGGCGGTCATCGGCCCGGAAAATCAGCTTTGACGTGCGGTTCAGCTACGCGGAATCACTGACCGACCCGGCCTTCTACCTCCCGCTGGCCAAGGCGGCCGAAGCGGCCGGGTATCACAGCATGACGATCGCCGACAGCCTCGCCTACCCCTTCGAGTCGGATTCGAAATATCCGTACACCCCCGACGGCAACCGCGAGTTTCTGGACGGCAAGGAGATCGTCGAAACCTTCGTTCTGACAGCGGCATTGGGCGCGGTGACGACGACGCTGCGGTTCAACTTCTTTGTGCTCAAGCTGCCCGTCCGGCCGCCGGCGCTGGTGGCCAAGCAGGTGGGATCGCTGGCCGCGCTGATCGGCAACCGGGTGGGCCTCGGGGTGGGCACCAGCCCATGGCCCGAGGACTACGAGCTGATGAGCATTCCATTCGCCAAGCGCGGCAAGCGAATCGACGAGTGCATCGAGATCGTCCAGGGCCTCACCACCGGTGAGTACTTCGAGTTCCACGGCGAGTTCTACGACATTCCCAAGACCAAGATGTCGCCGGCGCCTACCCAGCCGATCCCGATTCTGGTCGGCGGCCACGCCGACGCGGCGCTGCGGCGCGCGGCGCGGCTGGACGGCTGGATGCACGGCGGCGGCAGTGACCCCGAGGAGCTCGACCGACTCATCAAGCGCGTCAAGCAGTTTCGTGCCGAAGAGGGTAAGGCGGACCCGTTCGAGATCCATGTGATCTCGATGGACAGCTACACCGTCGACGGCATCAAACGACTGGAGGACAACGGCGTCACCGACGTCATCGTGGGCTTTCGCTGGCCCTACATCAAGGGACCCGACACCGAGCCCCTGGAGCGCAAAATCCGCAACCTGGAGAAGTACGCCGACAAAGTGATGTCCAAAGTCTAAGCGGTACAGGTGTTTTCGTCGAGAAGCGCTCTGATTTGGGGCATGGCCGGCAGGTGCGCGAGCAGGCCGCTGTCGGCGGCGATCACCTGTCCGGTGATGAGCGCCGCCCGCTCCGAGGCCAGGAAACACACCAGTTCGGCGATGTCACGCGGTTCGCCGATACGACCGCCAAGGTGGTGGGCGGTGAAAATCTCGACGATCGGCTGCGGCAGGCCCACCTGAAGCTTCGGGGTGCGCACCAGACCGGGAGCGATCGCGTTGCAGCGGATCCCGTCGCGTCCGTATTGCGTTGCCACATAACGGGTCAGGGTTTCGATAGCGGCCTTGGTGCAGGCGTATGCGGTGGACATGTCGTAGGCGGCGTGGGCGGTTGCCGAAGAGATGTTGACGATGGCGCCTCCGCCCGAGCTGATGAGCCGGGGAATCGCATGCTTGCACATGAGCATCGTGCCGCGGGCGTTGACCGCGAAGGTCTGGTCCCACATGTCGACGGTCATCTCGGTGACCAGCGCGTCGGCGACGTCGGCGTGCGCGGCGTTATTGTCCACGACATCGAGGCGACCGAACGTGTCTACGGTGAAGCCGATTAGGGCTCGCACCGATGCTTCGTCGGTGAGGTCGACGGCGTGGTGCACGGCCCCCGCGCCGACGGCGGCCGCCGCGCCGGCGAGGTCGGTCTCGGGCAGGTCCGCCAAGACCACGTGCGCGCCCGCGTGCGCAAACACCCGCGACGTCTCGAGTCCGATGCCACCGCATGCGCCGGTGACAATCGCGGTCTTGCCTTCGAGTTCTGCTGCCATAGGCGCTTGGCTGACTAGTCCCATACCACCGGAAGTGCCGACGGCCTGCGGAAGTGCATGCCGGTGATCAACGGCGCCGGTGCATCGGGGTCGCAGCGCAAATTGGGCAGGTTGTCCAGCATCGCCTCGATCAGTGCCGTGATCTGGCGGCGAGTGGTGTTGATGCCCGTGCAGATGTGCGGGCCGAAACCGAAGCTGACGTGGTGTGGTCCCGTGCGCCCGATGCGGAACTCGTCGGGATCGGGCGGATAAGCCTCAGGGTCCCGGTTGGCCGCCCCGATGGCCACCAGCAGCGGCGTTCCGGCAGCGAGCTTGGTGCCTCGGAGAACAACCTCGCGGGTGGTGATGCGCGGCAAGAAGACGGCGGGCGATTCGAGGCGCTCGCCCTCGACGAGCGCCAACTGCAGGCGGCTGCGATCCCGGTGGATGCGTTCCAGCTCGTCCGGCCGTTGCAGCAGCAGCGTCAACGTGTTCAAGAACTGACGGGAGGTGTTATCCGTCGCCGCCAGCAGCAGGGCCCGCATGAACGACGTGATCTGCTCGTCGTCGAGAACGCCGCCCTCATACTCGGCCCGGATGAGGGAACTGACAAGGTCGTTTCGCGACGCGCCGGCCGCCCGCGCGCGCTGCACGACCCGCAGCAGCCGATCCCACTGCCGCTGCGACGCCTCGACCGCCCGCTCGAACCTGCGCTGAACCTGCGCTGCTTGCACCGGATCTGGGGTGGACCACCCGGCCAGCAGGATGCTCAGGCCGTCGATCTCGAATTCTTCGTAACTGTCTTCATGGTCCGGCAGGCCCAGGATTTCATACGTCGCCCGTAACGGGTATGCCAGAGCCACCTCGATCAAGTCGGCACCGCGCTTGGGAGCCATCTCCGCCACGAGCTTTGCGGCCAGCGGCCGAAAAGTGTTCTCGTCCCAGGCATTCAGGAGCTTGCCGCCGAAAACCGATTGCAGGTAGCCGCGCCACTGGCGATGCTCGGCACCGTCCAGCGCCAGGATCGATCGCCCGATCAAAGCGCCTTGGGAGACTTCCCAGATGCTGCTCGAGAAGGTTTCCGAATCGCGCAGGACGGTCATGATGTCGTCGTAGCGAAACGCTGTGTACGTCTCGTCCGCGCGGTCACCGATGAAGGACGGCACACCGAGCTCAACCATGATGTCGCCCTTCATCACCGGCGTCTCGCGCCGGTGATGGGCGAGCACCGAGTAGGGATCATCCATCGTCGACACGCGGAAGGCTTCCCCGAGTTCTTCTGACAGTTGGGCAACCGATGGGCTCATGAGTGCGACGCTAACAGGGCGGCGACGCGTTTTTAAGGCCTGCGATGCCGCACATCCAACAATTGAGTCATTTGACTGATCAAACGAATCATCAAGCGAGACATAGTCCTTGATCAAGTGAGCGAATTGAGATGAGGACGGCGATGGCAGAGTTGACGAACAAGGTCGCGTTGATTACCGGAGCTGCGCGCGGGCAGGGCCGAAGCCACGCGGTCGCGCTGGCAGGCGAGGGCGCCGATATCATCGCCATCGACATCGCCGCGGACATCGAATCGATTCCATATCCGTTGGCGACCAAGGAAGAACTCGAGGAGACCGCACAACTCGTGCGCGACACCGGGCGGCGGGCCGCCACGTATCTGGCCGACGTGCGCCAGCTGTGCGACCTACGGGAGTGCGTGCAGTTGGGTACCGCCGAACTCGGCGACATCGACGTGGTGGTGGCCAATGCCGGTGTGGTGGGCGTAGGAATGACCGACCCGTACGACGAGCAGGTGTACCGCGACGTCGTCGAAGTCAACCTGTTCGGGGTGTGGAACACCATCGCCGCGACGGTGCCGTCGATCATCCGCAAGGGCCGGGGCGGCTCGATCATCTTGACCGGCTCGACACAGGGTCTGGTGGGCCGCGGCGGTGACGGCTCCGCGGCGATGTTCGCCTACGCGGCGTCCAAGCACGGCGTCGTGGGGCTGATGCGCTCCGCCGCGAATGCCTACGCGCAGCACCATATCCGGGTCAACTCGGTACATCCCACCGGCGTAGCCACGCCGATGGTCACCAACGACTACGCCGCCCAGTCCTTCCAGGGCAGTCCGACGGCAGCCAAGGTCTCCACCAACCTGCTACCCGTCTCACTCATCGAAGCCCGGGACGTGACCAATGCGGTGGTGTGGCTGGCCGGTGACAAAGCACGGTACGTCACCGGCGTCAGCCTGCCCGTCGACGCCGGCTTCACCGTGATGTGACCCCGCCAGCACGCAGAGCGGTCAGGGTTCGACCAGGATGCCGGTCCGCTGCCCCGCCTCGTGCCGGCTGAGCGCCCGAACCGAAACGTCGTGGCCCTCGGCGGCCTTGCGCAAGGCTCCAACCGTCGCCTGCTCGCGCGGGATTCGGGTGAACGGGTCGAATGAGTACCAGCGCATCGCGTTCTGGTGAGTGATCTTGTCGATCTCGCTGCCGGGAACCTCGTTGAGCGACAGCACATCCCAGAGTTCCTCGGGAGCGCCCGGCCACATCGAATCGCTGTGCGGGTAGTCGGCCTCCCAGGCGATGTTGTCGATGCCGATCATGTTGCGTAGCCGGATGCCCACCGGGTCGCTGATGAAGCAAGTCAAGAAGTGTTCGCGGAACACCTCCGACGGGACCTTGCCACCGAAGTCCTGACGGGTCCAGGTGGAATGCATCTCGTAGGTGCGGTCGGCGCGCTCCAGGAAGTACGGGACCCATCCCGTGCCACCCTCGGACAACGCGATCTTCAGGTCCGGATACTGCTTGATCGGCTTGGACCACAACAGATCCGCGGCCGCCTGAATGACATTCATCGGGCCCAGGGTCATCAACACGTCTATCGGCGCGTCGGGTGCCGTCGTCACCAACTTGCCGGACGACCCGAAGTGCACGTTCATCACGGTGCTGGTGTCGCACAACGCTTTCCACAGCGGATTCCAGTAGTCGTCATGGAAGCTCGGATAACCCATCGTCGCCGGGTTCTCGGTGAACGTCAGCGCGTGCACACCCTTCTTCGAAACCCGTCGCACCTCCGCCGCACATGCCTGGGCATCCCACAGCACCGGCAACGCCATCGGGATGAACCGCGCGGGGTAGGCCCCGCACCACTCATCGATGTGCCAGTCGTTGTAGGCCTGAACCAGTGCCAGGGAGAAATCGGAATCTTCGGTGGCAAACAGCCGCCCGGCGAAACCCGGGAAGGAGGGAAAGCAAATCGAAGCCAGGACGCCGCCGGCGTTCATGTCTTTGATCCGTTCGTCAACCTGGTAGCAGCCGGGCCGGATCTCATCCAGGCCCTGCGGCTCCAGCCCGAATTCCGCCTTGGGCCGGCCGGCTACCGCGTTCAGCGCAGGATTCGGAATCACCCGGTCCCGGAACTTCCACACGTCCGAACCGTCCGGATTGCGCACCAGCCGGGGAGCGTCGGCCGAATACCTTGCCGGCAAGTGGTTTTCGAACATGTCCGGCGGCTCGATGGTGTGGTCGTCGACGCTGATCAGGATCATGTCATCTTTGTGCACGGGCGTTCCTTCCAAGGCGCAGCCGCTAGCGGATGGAGAAGCCGGCATCGAGGGGCCATTGCACACCGGTGATGAAACGCGCCTGGTCGGAAACCAGGAACGCCACCGCGTTAGCGATGTCTTCGGGCTGCAGGATCTCGATGGGCAACGCATTCTGCATCGCGGCGATGCCTTCGGGACTGCGCGCCGCTGCCCGCGGCAGCGCCTCGTTGTCGGTCATGCCGCTGAGCACCCCGGTGGGGTGAATCGTGTTGACCCGAATCCAGTGCGGGGCAAGGTCATTAGCCATGGTCTGCATGTAGCCGACGAGCCCGCGCTTGGCCGCGACGTAAGCCTGCATTGCCGCGTCGTGCGTCGCGCTGCCCTTCAGTCCGCCGGTAGAACTGGTGAGCACAATGGAGCCGCCGCGGCCGCCCTCGATCATCGAGGGCAGCGCCGCCCGAACCGTTTGGAAGGGACCGGTGAGATTGACGTCGATGACGTCCTTCCACTCCGAGATGAAATCCTCCTCCGGGTCGTAGCGGACGATCCCGGCGTTGGCGATGACGATGTCCACCCTGCCGAAGTCGGCGAATCCCTCTTGAAATACCTCGGCGACCTGCCCGTAGTCCCGTACGTCGGCCTTGCGGCCGACCATGCGGCGGCCCTGGGCCTCGACCATCTTGATGGTGGTGGCGAGGTCCTCCTCGCTGGCGTTCGGGTAGTCCATCGTCGCGATGTCCTGGCAGATGTCGAACCCGATGATGTCGGCCCCATCTCGGGCGAGACGGACGGCGTGTGCTCGCCCCTGCCCGCGCGCAACACCGGAAATGAAGGCGACGCGCCCTGCCAATCCACTCATCCCGTCCTCCTTGACCTGAGGTATCGATCGCACTGTGTTCAGCCGAACGGCAGGGCAGCGCTCGTTCCAACGCCGACACCCTTGAGTTGCAGGAACTCCTCGATGCCGGCGCGGCCACCCTCCTTGCCCTGTCCGCTCATGGCGAAGCCACCGAATGGCCGCCACACCGCAACGTTGGACCCGCCGTTGATCAGCACCTCGCCGGTCTGCATCTCCTCGGCCACCCGCAGTGCGCGGTTCAGGTCGCGGGTCTGGATGTAGCCCGACAGTCCGTAGTGGGTGTTGTTGGCGATCGAAACCGCCTCGTGCTCGTCCCGGAACGGCATGATCGTCAGCACCGGCCCGAACACCTCCTGCTGCGCCAGCTCGGACACGGGGTCGACGTCGGCGAAAACGGTTGGCGCGTAGAAGAAGCCGTCGGCCAGGCCACCCGCGAGCCGATGTCCACCGGTGAGCAGCCGCGCACCCGCTGCCTCGGCCCGCTCGACCATGCCGTGCACGCGCTCCAGTGCGGCGTTGGTGATCAACGGTCCCGAGGCCACCTCCGGGTCGAACGGGTCGCCCACCGCAAGGCTCGCGGCAATGTGCGCCACCCGCTGGCACACCTCGTCATAAATCGAATCCTCGACGAGCATGCGGGTGGGAAACGCGCAACCCTGGCCGCTCAAGAGGCCGATCGACATGAACGTGCCGTGCAGGCACACCGAGTCCAGATCGGCATCCCCGAAGACGATGTTCGCCGACTTGCCACCGAGTTCGAGCACCGCCGGCTTCATGGTCGCCGCACACTCGGTGAGAATCCGTCGCGCGGTCGCCGACCCTCCGGTAAAACTCACTTTCGCCACCAACGGATGGCTGACCAGGGTGGCGCCCGCGGCGGCGTCGCCGGGCACAACGGAAAGCACGCCGTCGGGCAGGCCGGCGCGCTTGGCCAGCTCGGCGTAGAGGTCGCAGCAGAACGGGCTCAACTCAGATGGCTTGACCACCACCGTATTTCCGGCCGCGAGTGCCGCGGGTACCTTCATCGCCAACGAGATCAGCGGGCTGTTCCAGGTGACGACGACCCCGATCACGCCATAGGGCTGGCGCAGGGTCAGACCGAGCTCGCCGTCCGCGGTGAACGACGCGGTCGTGTGTCCCTCGATCTTGTCCGCCCAGCCCGCGTAGTACCTGGTCCATTCCGCCGCGATCGCCGGCGAGGCGGCGGCGGTGGTGATCGGGGTCCCGTTGTCGAGCACTCCCAGCGTGGCGAATTCCGCCGCATGCTCTTCGATGAGGTCCGCGAAGTGTGTGAGGATCGCCCGGCGCTGGGCGGGCTTGGTCCGTCGCCAGCCGCCGAAGGCCTTGTCCGCGGCACGCACCGCTTGGTCGACCTCGCCGGGCCCCGCCAGTGGAATGGTGGCGTCCACCAACCCGGTTGCCGGATTCACGTGTTCGTAGCCACCGCCGCTGCCGGTGTCGCGTCGTTCGCCGGCGATGTTCAGGAACGCCTTGGGTGCGGAACGGATGGTTGTGCAGGTCGACATTGAGTGCGCTTTCGTTGGTCAGCAGGCGATGCGGCGAGTGTCGCGAATTGTATTGAGCTACAAGGCCGCCCGTCGATGCGATGGAGTCATCCGCAGGCCGTGAGGTTGCACGATCGCCCAGGGCCGTTCCCGAACGCGGGCACCCGGCTCAAGCGACAGCCGCCAGTCGCGCAACACGGTGGCGGCCGTGACATGCATTTCGGTGATAGCGAACGAGTCGCCGATGCACTTGTGTTTGCCAATCCCGAAGGGAATGAACATGTGTCGCGGCAAGTGCGCCGTGTTCTCCGGCGCCCAGCGGTCCGGTTCGAAGGCGAGGGGGTCGTCATACACCCTTGGGTCTCGGTGAATTGCGGTGGGGCTGAAGCCAACCTCGGCGCCGGCCGGAATCCGGAACTGTCCGAGTCCAACCTCCCGGACGGCTCGACGAGTCAGGATCGAGTTCGGCGTGTGCAGCCGCAGAGTCTCGTTGACAACCCGCTTGACGAGCTCGAGGTTGCCCAGGTTGTCGTAGGTGATGGACCCCCCGGCCAGCTTGTCGTCGAGTTCGCGGGCTACCGCGCGCTCGATCTCGGGGTGCCGGTCCAGCTCGTAGAACAGCCAAGACAGTGTGGTGGAAGACGTCTCGGTCGCGGCGAGCAGGAGCGTGAGCACCTCGTCTCGCACTTGGTCGTCATCCATGGGCTGGCCGGTGTCGGCATCACGGGCTTGTAGCAGCATGGCCAGCACACTGTCGCCACCTTCGCCGGCGGTGCGATACGCAGTTATGAGATCCCCGACCAGCGCACGGACATCGGTGATCGCGGACTGGAAGCGGCGATTGACCGGAATGGGCAACCGGGTGAGCCAGTCGAACGGGTAGAGCGTCTGCCAGATCACCCCTTGGTTGATTCCGGTCAGCGCCCGTTCGACTCGGGAGACCGCGGAGTGGCCGAGGTCGGTCTGGAAGAGGCCCCGGCACACCACCGCCAGTGCCATGGTGTGTATTTCGTGGGTCACTTCGATCGGCTTGCCTGGACGCCACGTTCGCGACAGAGTCTCGGCGGCCTCCGCCATGACCGCTGTGTAGCGGGCGATCTGCCGTTGGTGGAAAGCGGGCTGGAGCAGCCGTCGTTGACGGCGGTGGAGTTCGCCGTCGGAGACGAGCAGCCCGTGCCCAAGGGCTTTGCCGGCGCGCTCGAATACCGCTCCGCGGGTGAACTGCTCGGATTGGCCCACCATCATGTCGCGCACCAGGTCGTGCGAGGTGACCAGATAAACCGGGCGTGGACCCAGGTAAACGGTGACGACATCGGCCACCGAGCGAAGCCGTGCCAGATATCCCAGAGGGTCACGGGCCAGCGCGCCCAGATGTCCCAGGCCCGGCAGCCGCCCCGGGGCCACCGGGGGCGTGCTCAGCGTGGATGGAGTCGCGACCGTCATTTCAGGGTCATTTCTGGGTCGTTTCGGTTCTCCGCGAGCAAGATTCGCCCGGGATGGCTTCCCAAAGTTCTTCTGACACTTCGGCGACCGGTGAGGTCATGGGCGCCGACGCTAACACGACAATGCCGCCGTTTTAAGGGTCTCGACGCAGCACCCAACACAATTGAGTCATTTGACTCAACACCGTCGGCCGGCCCGTTTTGGGACGCCGAACCCACGTGCCCTGTCCCCCGGCCGTCCCGCTAATCGCACGGCAAATCGTTGTATTTTCTACACGAGCGCTAGTCATCGCCTGTGAATCTGCTGTAAAAGTGATTTGACGCACGTTCGCCCCTAGCGCCATTGGTGAAGAGTGTGCTGCGCCGATGGCGGAGCGCGGTTGTGCGCCGCCTGGAGGCGATGGGAGCTGGCACCGAGTATCGGGAGGAGAGGGGCCGCTGCCGCTTTGATCGAAGGCTGGATCGACACGGGTGAAGGATCCGGAATCACCGATCTGAGCAGCGGGAAGATCGATATGTATCTGTGTGCGATCCGCGGCGAAGGCGCGGCCGCCACCCCAGGGGCGGCGCCACTGGAGGCGAGGCACCGGTTGAAATCGGAATCCTTTGTGGCAGTTGGCAATTGCGCTGCTGCACCCAGGCCTACGCAGCACTGGATCACGGAAGCAAGCTAGCCGTGTCCACTTTTTCGAGGGAACCACAGCCCGGTGGCGAAAAGCTGATCGACCGGGTGGATGAGCTACTGGCGCTGGAGTCATTCCTCGACGACACCGGCTCCCCTGGTGGCCTGTTGCTCCGCGGCGACGCCGGGGTAGGTAAGTCGATGTTGGTCCAGGAGCTGTCGGACAGAGCGGCCGCGCGGGGCTGGCGGCTGTTGCGCTGCAGCGGCGTCGAAGCCGAGGCGTCCTTCGTGCTCGCCGGCCTGAGCCAGCTCGTCTATCCGCTGCGCGACTTCATCGGCGGCCTCGGGGCGGAGGATCAGCGCACATTGCAAACCGTGTTGGGCGCGTCATGCGACAGGGCGCCCTCGGTGAGTGGGTTGACGTTCGCTTTGCTGAGCCTGTTGACGGCAGCGGGTGACGCGGAGCCGCTACTGGTGGTCATCGATGACGCGCATTGGTTCGATGATGTCAGCGCGCGGGTGATCGGCATGGCGGGCCGACGGCTGGATGTGGCAGCGGTTCGGTTGATCGGCGCATGCCGCAACGAGGTACCCAACCCGCTGGCCGACGGCGGATGGCCACAGCTGATGCTGGGTCCGTTCGGCGCCGAGCACTCCGCGAGTTTTCTGGACGAACTCGGAATCGACTTGGGTCCAACGGCACGTGATGCGGTGCTGGAGCAGGCCGCCGGCAATCCGCTGGCGCTGGCCGAACTTTCCCGGTGTGCACTGGAGAACGCGTGGACCCCTGACACACCGTTGCCGCTGACCCAACGCCTGGTCGCCATCTTCGGCCACCGGCTCAAAAGCCTCGACGAGACCGCGCGGGCCGAGCTGCTGCGCGGTGCCCTTGACGGTGCCGCTACCGCCGGTGTGGCGGCGGCCCCGCTGCGAACCCGCTACGTAATGCGGGGCGTGGAGGCCGCTGTCGAGTACGGCATCCTGACGGTCGACAACCGCGGTGAAATGGTGTTCAGGCATCCGCTGGTACGTGCCGCGGTAATCCAGGCCTCGATCGCTGAACACCGCCGGGCCGCGCACGCCCTGCTAGCCGACCTCTATCCCGATGATGTCGTTCGCCGCGCCGCGCATCTCGCCGACGCCACCGTCGGTCCCGATCAGGCCGTCGCCGATACCCTCGCCAAGGCGGCCGAACTGACGATCCGGCGCGGCGGTGCGCGGCAGGCGATCGGATTGTTCAGGCGCGCCGCCGAAATGTGCGAGGAACTGCGGCGGCGCGAAGACCTGTTGGCCTACGCGGCATTTGTCGCGTTGCAAGCCGCGCAACTCGACGACGCCGAGCACCTGCTCGCTGAGGTGGATCTGGGTGCGCGCGCCTCCGGTGCGGCCGTGCTGACCTCGTCGTTCATCTCGCTGTATCGCTACGGCGACGTGGCCGCGACGCATCGGCGCCTTGCCGAACGGTTGCGATCATCCGATGACCTGGACGCCGAAACCCTTTCTCGCATGGTCAATTTGCTGCTCGCGGCAAACATGTTCGGCGGCGATCCCGTTCAGTGGGGTATCACCGATGGCATCGTGGACTCACTCGTCGACAGGCTGGGCGAACTGACCCTGATCTACCGCGACGCCTGGGCCGACGCGGCCCGCCGCAGCCACAGCGTGCGACCACGACTGAACGCGCAATTGAATCGGCTGCCGGAACTGCAGCCGTGGGATCTGATGCGGCTGGCCCTGGCGGGCTACTACGTCGACGTGATCGATGATTTCCGTCCAGCACTGGACCGGGTCGTGGAACGCGAAATGTATGGTGGCGCAGCCACTATCGCACTCGCGACGCTCGCGCTGGTAATGGTCCACCAAACGGCCAGCGGTCAGTGGGCCGAGGCGCAGCGTTCGGGACAGCGCGGAATGGCGTTGTGCAGCCGGCATAAATACGAGTTGTTCGACTGCCAATTCAAAAGTTATCTGGGGTTGCTGGCGGCTTGCCAGGGCGATGTCGCGCGGGCCGGCGAGCTTGCCGCGGAGGTAAGGGTATGGGCCGAGCCGAGAAGGGTGGGCTTCCTGATGGGCAATGCCCAGCAGATCGGGGTCCTGTGCAGCCTAGGAGAAGGCAATTACGAGTCGGCCTACCTGCAGGCCACCACGATCACCGCACCCGGCGAATTCCCGCCTTATTCACTGCACGCCCCCCGCACCCTCTTCGATCTGGTCGAAGCCGCCGTTCACACGGACCGGCTGGACGAGGCGCACCGGCATGTGCAGGCGGCCGAACGCCTTCAGTTTGCTGACGCCTCGCCGCGGCTGGCTATCGCGACTCGTGCAGCGGCGGCCATGTGCGCCTCGGACGAGCTGGCTCCCGCACTGTTCGAGGAGGTATTGCGCCACCCCGGAATCCGTTCGTTCCCGTTCGAGCACGCCCGCGTTCGGCTGGCCTACGGCATGCGCTTGCGCCGGTCGCGCCAGGTCACCGGCGCTCGCGTCGCGCTGGCTGCCGCGGCGGAGATCTTCGCCGGTCTGGGCGCAGAACCGTGGGCCCAGCGGGCCCGGAATGAACTTCGCGCGGCAGGCGCCACCGTGCATCACTCGGCCGCGGGGGGCCCCGCTCCGCTCAGCGCACAGGAACGGCGCATCGCCGAATTGGCCGCCAAAGGCCTGACCAACAAAGAGATCGCCAGGCAGCTCAGTCTCTCCTCGCGCACCGTCGGTGCGCACCTTTACCGCCTGTTCCCGAAGTTGGGTGTCACCAGACGCGCCGGATTGCATGACGCTCTCAAGGCCTTCGATGCTGCACACGGCACGATTGAGTCATCTGACTGATCCCGGCCAGTCCACCAAGCGCAACCATCTCTTGGCATGTCACCGCGATGAAGCGGGACCAGGGCAGGGGGTATCGGATGGCGCATGTGGATGTCAGTTGAGACAACGCAGCTAACCGAGGCGTCTCAGGCTGGATCTGCCGTTCTGAGACGGGCTCGAATCGAATGCGATCCGTTGCTGCGGAAGGCAATTGGGTCGCTGCCCGAACCGTTGGCCACGATGGGCGGATATCACTTCGGCTGGTGGGATGCCAATAGGTGTGAGGTGCCAGGTGCGCCGGGAAAGTCGATTCGGGCGGCGCTGGTATTCGGCGTGGCACGCGCGTGCGGAAATGCCGCTGACGCTGTGCCCGCAGCGGCGGCGGTCGAGCTGATTCACAACTTCACCTTGCTGCACGACGACGTCATGGACGGTGACTCCACTCGCAGAGGCAGAGCAACCGTGTGGCGCGTGTGGGGAGTCAACAACGCGATCCTCCTCGGCGATGCGCTGCATGCCCTGGCAATGCGGATCCTGACCGAATCGCTCAGCGACACTGTGGCCGTCGACGCGATCGCGCGACTCGAGCAGACCTGCCTCGACCTGTGCGTGGGCCAGCAGAAAGACTGCGCGTTCGAGCGGAGCACGAACATAACGGTTCCGGACTACCTGCGCATGGCGGCTGGGAAGACCGCCGTGTTGATGGGATGCGCCTGCGCATTGGGCGCGCTGAGCGCCGGCGCGGACGCGGACGCGGCAACGGTAGCCGCGATGGAGCGATTCGGTTACGAACTCGGCCTGGCGTTTCAGATCGTCGACGATTTGATCGGGATCTGGGGTGATCCCGCAGCGACGGGAAAGCCGGTCGGCAATGACTTGGCCCGGCGTAAGGCGACGCTGCCGATAGTCGTGGCGCTCAACTCCGACGGCCAGTCAGCAGCCGAACTGGCGAAGCTCTATCAGTCCGACCATGCGATGAGCACCCCCGAGATTCTTCATGCGGCCGAACTTGTGGAGGCCGCCGGCGGCAAACAGGCCGCGCACCGCTACGCCGACGAGCGAATGAATGCCGCACTGACTGCGCTGCCCGAGTCGATGAGATCTGGTGAGCTCGTTGCGTTGGCGCAGCTGGTGACCGGTCGCGACAAGTAGGGGGAAATGCAATGACTGGGGCGTCCCCGATTCCCACTGCGCCGCGAGCGTTGCCGCTACTCGGCCACACCCTGCCGTTGCTGCGTAACCCGTTGTCGTTCTTGTCCTCCCTGCCCGCTCAGGGCGACGTGGTGCGGATTCGGCTCGGCCCCATCGCTGCCATGGTCCCGTGCACCGCCGAATACACCCACGAAGTCCTGTGCGATGACCGCACTTTCGACAAGGGTGGCATCTTCTTCGACAGGTTTCGCGAGCTGCTCGGCGACGGCATCGGCACCTGCCCGCGCAGCCGGCATCGGCGACAGCGCCGCCTACTGCAACCGGCCTTCCACTCGCAGCGGCTGCCCGGCTACGCCGAAACCATGGTCACCCAGGTAGATGCGGTCCTCGGCAGCTGGCGCGACGGCCAGATCATCGACGTGACCGCCGAAATGATGACGATCACCAGCCAAACCCTGCTCGCCACAATGTTTTCCGATAGCCTGCCGGCCACGGTACTACGCGACGCGCTCGACGACGTCGCCGCGATCTTTGAGGTGCTGTACTGGCGGATGCTGACGCCGCCGCCGTTGGATCGGCTGCCCACCCCCGGCAACCGCCGCTATCAACGCGCCCGCAGCCGGCTGCGTGACGCCGTCGGTTCGGCCATTACCGGCCGCCGTGCCCAAGGCGGTGATCGCGGCGACCTGCTGTCAGCGATGCTGACCGCGCGCGATGTCGACAACGGCAATGGCGCCCTGACCGACGCCGAACTCGTCGACCAGGTGGTGTCTTTTTTCGTTGCGGGCACCGAAACCACCGCGCTAACCATCGCGTGGGCGCTGCATTCGCTCTCCGAGCATCCGGCCATCGAACGCCGCCTGCACTCCGAGGTCGATGCGGTGCTGGCCGGCCGGGCGGCTACCTACCGCGATCTGCCCGACCTGGGGTTGGTCAACCGCATCATCAGCGAGACGCTGCGGCTTTATCCGCCGGGGTGGATCATCAGCCGCCTGGTCACCACCGATACCCACCTTGGCGACCATCGCATCCCGGCCGGCGCGACGGTCATGTTCAGCCCATACCTGATCCACCATCGACCTGATCTCTATCCCGATCCGGAACGCTTCGACCCCGATCGCTGGCTTCCCGAGCGCGCCAAGGCCATTCGCCGTGACGCCTTCATCCCGTTCGGCGGCGGGGCACGCAGGTGCATGGGCGACCAGTTCGGCATCACCGAGGCGGTGCTCGCGCTGGCTACCATTGCCGCCAACTGGCGGATGGAGCGCGTTGGCGGCACGCGTGTCCGCCCGGTCGCCGAAGCGTCATTGCGTCCACACGGACTCCGCCTGCGTGCCACCGCTCGCACGGTAAGCCGAATTCCTTTACACCCCACCATGACTCAGGCGAGCCAGGAAATTGGCTGACTCCGAGGCACTGATGAACCTTGCCGTGGATTTCGCTCTGCCAGAAATCTATTGCCCGTTTCCGGCGGCCTTTGCGCACTCCCGGCACCCGGCCGCAACGGAAGTCGAGAAGGTCGTGGCGGCAGCCCTGCTCGGCAGCGCAAGCACTTTGGTGCAGCGAGCCGTCTCCGGCATACATCTGGTGGACTACGCCGGACGCCTGTACCCCGACGCGACGGCGGCCGGCTTGCAAGCCGCCACCTGGTATTTCGCCATCTTCTCCGTTCTGGACGAGTGGTCGGAGCCCAAAGCTGGCTGCGGGCAGCGCTATACGCCGGGCTCCGACAGCGAGGATCCCCGCGCCGGGCAGCTCGCTCAGCTTCTTCGGCCAGTGCAGCGGTTCCTCACCGACGCAGGCGATCGCGCCGTTGCCGAAAGCTTCCGGATTGCCTTCGACAGATCCCTGCAAGCGCGGATGTGGGAGCTCGATCATCTGCAAACCGGCAGTGTCCCGTCGGTGGCGGTGTATCCGGAGTTGCGCCGGCAAAGCTCCATGGCTGTTCCGTTGCTCGTGTTGCATCCGTTGCTGTTCGGGATGCCTGCGGCTGCACGGTCACTGGATCATCCCGCGGTCCGGCAACTTCGCACGATGCTGCTCAATTGTGTGCTGTGGAGCAATGACCTGCTGTCGCTGGAAAAAGAGCTACGGGAAGGCTCCCCCATGAATCTCGCCCTCGTCCTACAGAAGGACCTCGGGTGCGTTCTACAGCAAGCCGTTGACGAGGCCGGTGGGCTGATCAAGCGGGAAACCCTTGCCTACCTTGGCCTCAAGGAACAGCTCCCCCGGATCGGGATCGGTCCATCGGACGAATTAGCCGCCGTGACAGCGCTTCTCGAGCGCGAGGAACGCTGGTACGCCGACTCCATCGAGTGGCATAAGTCGCCACGTTATGGAACTGACGGCACGATTGGAGAAGCGCTATGACCATCGGCATCCGTGATGTCGCAACCGCCAGAGATATTCGAACCGCCGGATGGGCGGGCATTTTGGCGGTCGTCCCGGGAATCGTGGTGAACTTCCTGACCGGCACGCCGCTGGAGCCCTATCCAAGCTGGGCTTGGACCGACGAGCGGATCACCAGCTATTTCGCCGGCCAACAGTCCACAGTCGCCGCGCAGATATTCCTGACAAATGCCGGGTTCGTGCTGCTGCTGTGGGCAGTGGCCGGGGTAAGACGAGCGGTACTCACCGACACCCGGCCGTCGCTGTACACCGACCTCATTCTGCCGTCCGCCGCCATGGCGACCGTTGCACTGCTAGCGGGCAACGGCCTCTACTGGACCGCCGGCCTGCGGGGTCTGTCACCGCAGTTCACCCGATTCGCCTGCGACTTGCTTATTCCGTTCGGCTACATCGGCTCCCTGGTCAGCGTGGCGATCACCCTGTTCTGCGCCGGCGTGGCGATGCGCCGCAGCGCGGTGTTCCCGCGGTGGCTGGCCAATGCCACACCTTGGACGGCCATCCCGCTGGCCGGTGCCCAATTCTTTCTGCTCGCCGACTCCGGGCCGGCCGCGCCCATCAGCCTGGTCAGTTTGATCCCGTACCTCTTGCTCTATCTCTGGCTGGCGATCACCGGCATTGCCATGTTGCGGGTCAACGTGGGCGTCCCCGTCGGCAGCAGCCCTTCGGCCAACCTAGCGCCGATAAGCAACAGCTAGCACCGACACTTTGGAGAACGAGTGAACACTCACATGCAACGGGCAATCACCTATTTGGCCGAGCAGCACGCCACCGGTTATCCGAACGCGGTACACAAGATGGGTGCCTACTCGACGGCGAAGTTCGTCGAACTGGCCGCCGGCCACCTCGGCCTTACCGACGATCAGGTGCGCAAATTCTCCACATTCGCTTGCGAGAACAAGGCGTATCACGTGGCGATGATCACCGACGCCCTGCAGGATGCCGTCGAGGCGGGGTATTCGGAATGCCGGCCGATGGTCGACGACAATGTCGACTACCTACTGAGCTGCCGGGACGAAATATCGTGGCGCTACTTTCCGGGTTTCGAGCCACTGCCCTACGACGCAGACAGCCTCGGCCAGATAACGCAGGTGCTGGTGCGAGCGGGGCGCGCGACGCCTGAAATACTCACCGGCGCTTTCCAATTGGCTGCCCGCAATGCGTGGGAAGACGGCCCGATAAGCACCTTCTTCGCAGCCGATCCGGAAGACAAGGTGCTGGTCAACAAGATATGGGGGCGTGGGCGCGACGACAGCGGCCGCGATGCGGAAGTGGTGGCGAACCTCCTGTATGGGGCGACGCTCTATCAGGACGAAGTGGGCGACTCGCCGTTGACCCCGTTGCTGGAACTGGCCACCAAGTGGCTGACGATTCAGCAACAACCGATGGGGTTTTGGCGTGCGGCATGGTACGTGGGAACGTCCTACAGCACGTATGTCGTTGTGCGCCAGTTGGTTGCCGCGGGCGGCTACCAGTCGGCGGTTGAGCGTGCGGTGCGCTTTCTCCGGCAGGCCCCGGCGCCCGATCCGCTCAATCGGGCCCTGGCGATGCTGGCGATGACCGCGGCCGACTGCACACCCGACGCCGAAGACGCCGCCCTGCTTCGGCACACCCAATTCCCGGACGGCTCCTGGGAAGCCATCCCCCTGCTCGACAACCACGCGCGAATCTGGGGAAGCCGCGCGGTAACCACCGCCATGTGCTTGAAGGCATTGGTGCAACAGGAGTCTCGATGACCGCTACCACGGTCCTGTTGGCGTCGCCACGCTCGTTCTGCGCCGGGGTGCAGCGGGCGATAGAGACGGTCGAACGGGTACTCGACCGCGCCACCGGGCCGGTATACGTGCGCAAGCAGATCGTGCACAACCGTACCGTCGTCGCCGAATTGCGCGAGCGCGGAGCGATTTTCGTCGACGAGCTCGATGAGATTCCAGATCCGCCCGCAGCCGGTGCCGTCGTCGTCTTCTCCGCTCATGGCGTATCCCCCGCGGTGGCCGCCGCCGCGAAGCGGCGCGGACTGGACGTGGTGGATGCGACCTGTCCACTGGTCGCGAAGGTTCATGCGGAAGCCGCGCGGTTTGCCGAACGTGGCGACACCGTGCTGTTGATCGGGCACGCCGGACACGAAGAGGTTGACGGGACCCTCGGGGTTGCGCCGGAGTCGACCCTATTGGTGCAGAGCGCCGACGATGTTGCGGCACTGGACCTTCCCGAAGACGCCCAAGTGTCTTACCTGACCCAGACGACGCTGGCGCTCGATGAAACCACTGACATCGTTGACGCCCTGCGCAGCCGGTTTCCCGGGCTCAGCGAACCGCCCTCGGAAGACATCTGTTACGCGACAACCAATCGGCAGCAGGCCGTGGAAGCCATTGTGCGGCAATGCGATGTCCTCTTGGTGGTCGGATCGCAGAACTCCTCCAACTCGCAGCGGTTGGTCGAGTTGGCGCGCCGCCGCGGCACGTCGGCGTACCTCATCGACGGCCCCGACGATATCGACTCCAGCTGGCTGGATTCGTCGGCGACGATCGGCATCACCGCGGGCGCCTCGGCCCCGGCACGGCTGGTTGAGCAGGTGGTAGAGGCGCTGCGCTCGCGCGGGCCGATCAATGTGATCGACGACCCGGTCACAACGGAATCGGTGCACTTCGCCCTGCCGCGAAAGGTGCGCATGTCGTGACCCTCGCCATGCCCGCCAGTCAGACTGACCTGCTTTCCACCATCCGGGGCC
The DNA here is from genome assembly GCF_002086155.1 of Mycobacterium angelicum. GTDB lineage: Bacteria > Actinomycetota > Actinomycetes > Mycobacteriales > Mycobacteriaceae > Mycobacterium > Mycobacterium angelicum. The sequence continues at coordinate 34,383 of NZ_MVHE01000051.1, forward strand.
CGCAGGATGTCCAGGCTTTCGCCGACGACCAATTGTCCTTGCTGGCCAGGCAGATACGTCAGCGGATGATCGAAACGGTGACCAGCACCGGGGGCCACCTCGGTGCCGGACTGGGTACCGTCGAGTTGACCATCGCTTTGCACCGGGTGTTCTGCTCACCGCGCGACATCGTGGTGTTCGATACCGGTCACCAGACTTACCCGCATAAGCTCCTAACCGGCCGCAGCGAGCAGTTCGCGGCGCTGCGCCAGTCCGGTGGGCTATCGGGATATCCCAACCGCAGCGAATCCGCCCACGACTGGGTCGAAAACTCGCACGCTTCAGTCAGTTTGGCGTGGGTCGACGGGATCGCCAAAGCCCTGGCTCTGCAGGGGCGACGGGATCGCCGCGTGGTGGGCGTCATCGGCGACGGAGCACTGACCGGTGGGGTCGCGTGGGAGGGTCTGAACAACCTGGGCGGCGCCGCCCGCCCGGCGATCATCGTGCTCAATGACAACGGCCGCTCCTACGATCCCACCACGGGTGCCATCGCCACGCACCTGGCGGCGCTTCGCAGCGGCGTGAGCGTAGGCCCGAATCTGTTCGAGGCCTTGGGGTTTACTTATATCGGTCCGGTCGACGGACATGACATCGCAGCGACGTGCTCGGCATTGCGGCGGGCAGCCGCGCTGGACAGTCCCGTCGTCGTCCACACCGTCACCGCCAAGGGACGCGGGTATCCGCCGGCCGAGGCAGACGAGGACGACCGCATGCATGCCTGCGGCGTAATCGATGTGGCCACCGGCCGGCCGACCGCAACCAGTCCGCCAAGCTGGACCGAAGTGTTCGAGGCCGAACTCGTCCGCGTCGCCGACGAACGACCCGAGATCGTCGCGATGACCGCGGCGATGCGCCTGCCCGCCGGCCTTGGCGCACTATCACGCAAGTATCCCGACCGGGTATTCGACTCGGGCATTGCCGAACAACACCTATTGGCCTGTGCCGCGGGCCTGGCAAGCGCGGGCGCACACCCCGTCGTCGCACTGTATTCCACGTTCCTGCACCGAGCGTTCGACCAGTTGCTGTTCGACGTCGGACTGCATCGCCTGCCCGTCACGCTGGTACTCGACAGAGCCGGCATCACCGGCCCGGACGGCGCCAGCCACCACGGCATGTGGGATCTGGCGCTGCTGACCAACGTGCCCGGATTGCGTATCGCGTGCCCGCGCGACGCGGCGCGGCTACGCCAGCAACTTGCCGCGGCAATAGCAGACGCCGCGCCCACCGCGCTGCGCTACCCGAAAGGATCGCCAGGCAAGGACATTCCCGCGATCGGCCACGTCGACGGCGTCGACATCCTCTACCGCAACGAGACATCCCATCGGGACGTGCTGCTGATCGCGGTAGGTGCCATGGCGCGACCCTGCGTCGACGCCGCCGAGTGCCTCGACCAGGCCGGAGTCGGCGTGACGGTTGTCGACCCGGGTTGGGTGTGGCCGCTCAACCCGGCACTCACCGAGCTTGCCGGCCAACACCGCATCGCCGTCTGCGTGGAGGACGGAGTTGCCGACGCGGGGATCGGGACACACCTCAACCACCACATCGGGAACATGTCTCCGCAGACCCGCATCCACAGCCTGGGCCTGCCGCGGGAATACATCCCACACGCGAGTCGCAATCAGATCCTCGCCGAGTGTGGGTTGTCTGGATCCGCAATCAGCGCAACATGTCTCATGCGCCTAGAACTGGATTCACTGTGACCATCGCTCTTGGGATGCCCACTGCGCCCACTGCCACGCTGGCGGCGCGCCGGGAGACTCGTCAGCTGATGGTCGGCAACGTCGGCGTTGGCAGCTGCTATCCCGTTGCGGTGCAATCGATGACGACGACCAAGACCCACGACGTGGACGCCACACTGCAGCAGATCGCAGAGCTGACAGCCGCCGGCTGCGACATCGTCCGGGTGGCGTGCCCGCGCCAAGAGGACGCCGACGCCTTACCGGAGATCGCCAAGCGGAGTCAGATCCCCATCATCGCCGACATCCATTTCCAGCCGAAGTACATCTTCGCCGCGATCGACGCCGGATGCGCGGCGGTGCGGGTAAACCCCGGCAACATAAAGCAATTCGACGGCCGGGTGAAAGAAGTCGCCAAGGCCGCGGGCGATGCCGGCATCCCGATCCGCATCGGCGTCAACGCCGGCTCGCTGGACCGGCGATTCCTCCAGAAGTACGGCACAGCCACCCCCGAGGCGCTGGTGGAAAGCGCGCTGTGGGAGGCATCGTTGTTCGAACAGCACGGCTTCGGCGACATCAAGATCAGCGTGAAACACCATGACCCGGTGATCATGGTGGCCGCGTACCAGCTGCTGGCCGCGCAGTGTGACTATCCGCTGCACCTGGGCGTCACCGAGGCCGGGCCGGCGTTCCAGGGCACCATCAAGTCGGCGGTCGCGTTCGGCGCCTTGCTATCCCAGGGCATCGGCGACACCATCCGGGTATCGCTGTCGGCCCCGCCGATCGAAGAGGTCAAGGTCGGCAACCAGATCCTCGAATCGCTCAATCTGGCACCGCGATCGCTGGAGATCGTGTCCTGCCCGGCATGTGGACGCGCCCAGGTCGACGTCTACACCTTGGCCGACGAGGTCAGCGCCGGCCTGGACGGGCTCGGCGTTCCGCTGCGGGTCGCCGTGATGGGCTGTGTCGTCAACGGTCCGGGTGAGGCACGCGAGGCGGACCTGGGCGTGGCCTCCGGCAATGGCAAGGGACAGATCTTCGTCAAAGGCGAGGTGATCAAGACCGTACCGGAGTCGCAGATTGTGGAGACGCTGATTGCCGAGGCGTTGCGAATGGCCGAGGAGCGGGCCGTTACGAGTGAGGTGTGAATGGACGACAGCGAGCGATTCGTTACCCGGTTGGCGCCGTTGACGTTAGCGGTGAAGAGCATGGCCGGGCCGCAATCCGTGTACCACGAGAAGGCCAAAGAGGTGCGGGCCGAACGCGTCCAGCCCGGAGTGGTCACGCTGTACCGTCGCGACGACCTGGTGCGGGTCAACCGTCACCCGGCGGTGCTGGGCGCCGGCGGTCGGGGCGGCAACTTCGGCAACGACAATCCGTTGATTCCGTTGGAGATTGACGGTGCGGACCACAAGAAGTGGCGACGGCTGCTGGATCCGCTGTTTGCGCCCAAGCAGATGACACGGTTGGCGGGCTTGGTACGCAAACGCGCCGCGGAACTGGTCGAACGCTTTGCCGGCGAACCCACCGCCGAGTTGTATGAGGCCTACTGTATTCCGTTGCCGTGCCTGACTTTTCTGGAGTTTCTCGGCGCGCCGGCGGAGGACCTCGAGTTCTTCATCGGATTCAAAGACGGTGTGCTGCATCCGCAGGGGAACACGCGTGAGCAGATCCGGGCCAACCAGGCCACCGCCGGGTCGGCGCTCTTCGACTACTTCACCGGGTTCTTGGGCCGGCGGCGTGCCGCAGGCGCGGTAGGAGACGATGTTCTCTCGGTGTTGCTGCGCGCGCGGATCGACGGTCAGCCGCTCACCGACGACGAACTGCTCAACATCATCTATCTGCTGATGTTCGCCGGCCTGGACACCGTCACCGCGTCCATGTCGTGTCTGCTGGCCTGGTTGGGTCAGCACCCGCACGAGCGCCGCCGCCTGGCCGAGGATCCCGCCTTGATCCCGCGGGCGATCGAAGAACTGATGCGTTACGAATCGCCGGCGCCCAGCAGCATCCGCTACGCCACCGCCGACATCGATCTCGGTGACGGACTGACGATCCGGGCCGGCGAAGCGATCCACGTCAGCTGGGCCGCAGCCAACGTCGACCCCACCGCGTATCCCGACCCCTTACGGGTGGACTTCGACCGCGGCCGATTCCACCACCTCGCCTTCGGCAGCGGCGTCCATCGCTGTCTGGGATCGCACCTGGCCCGCCTCGAATTGCGGGTCGCTCTAGAGGAATTCCTGGCCCGCGTTCCCGACTACGCCGTTCACACGGATGGGCTGGTCTACGACAACGTGTCGGTGCGCACCGTGCAGCAGCTTCACATCAGCATCAACGCTGCAGTCGGCAGCTAAGCGCTACAGTCGATCCCACTTCGGGGCCCGCTTCTCCCGGTGTGCCCGGGCGGCTTCGGCCGGATTGTTGGTGAAGCCGGTGAGTATCTGGGTGCGGTTCTCGAGCTCGATGGCATGCCGCAAGCTGGGCGCATCCAACGCCGCATTGAGCCCAATCTTGGTCTGCCACACGCCAAGAGCATTGTTGTCGGCGATCTCGCGGGCCTTGGCCAGCGCCGCCGCCATGAGATCGTCGGGCGCCACCACCTCGTGTACCAGCTTGATGCGGTAGGCCTCGGCGGCGTCGACGATGCGTCCGGTGAGCATCAGTTCGCGGGCCACCCCAGCGCCGACGATCTTGGGCAACAGGTAGCTGGTGCCCATGTCCATCGAGGAGAAGCCGGCCTTGATGAACACCGAGCCGAACCGGGCCTGCTCGGAGGCGATCCGGATGTCGCAGTGCAGTGCGAATGCCAGCCCACCGCCGACGGCCACCCCGTTGACCGCGGCGATCACTGGGATGGGCAGCTCATAGAGCCGGAGGTACTGATCGGCCAGCCGGACCTGGGCGTCGTAGCTGGTCTTGAACGCCGGGGCGGATTCCCTGGTTGCCGTCCAGGGCTCACCGGTGCCGCTCAAATCGGCGCCGGCGCAGAAGCCGCGTCCGGCTCCGGTGAGGATCGCCACCCGGAAGTCGCCTCCGCTGAGCGTGTCCAGCGCTTCGTCCATGGCGTTGATCAGCGATCCGTCGATGGCGTTCAACAACCGGGGCCGGTTGAGGGTGACGCAAGCGATGTCGTCGTCCAGAGCTTGCAATTCCACTGCTGCCATATCCGCACGCTACCGCCGAGCAGGGTTTGTCGGTGGGTGCTCATAGTATTCGGGGCATGGGTTCGAGTACGCGTGAGGAGATCGTGGAGGTCTTCGACGCGCTCAACTATGAGCAGGATCGGTTGTGCGGGTTGACGTTTGACGTGCTGACCACGCCGGAGCGGTTGGCCTTCCTCGAGCAGTTGGAGCGGCTGGCGCGGCGGTTGCGCGTTCCTCAGCACGCGTTGATCAATCAACTCGACGAGCAATCGGCTGAGGAAGAACTCGGGGGCCGGCTGCGCGGCGCGCTGGCTGATCGGCTGCACATCACCCCCGCCGAGGCCGGCCGCCGGATCGCCGAGGCAGCGGATCTGGGTGAGCGCCACGCGTTGACGGGTGAGCCGCTGCCGCCACAGTTGA
>NZ_MVHE01000505.1 GCF_002086155.1 Mycobacterium angelicum
CACGCTGATTGACGTGCCGGTCAACCCGTACCCTTGCAGCCCCCCGGTATCCCTATTGCCGTAACTCGCCGCGAAAATGCCGGTGTACACCCCGGTCGCCGAACCACGCAACGACAACGGGTCAATCCCCGCGTGCTCCAACGCCTCCCACGAAACCTCCAGCATCAACCGCTGCTGAGGATCCATCGCCAACACTTCACTAGGAGCGATGC
>NZ_MVHE01000506.1 GCF_002086155.1 Mycobacterium angelicum
GCCGTTGACCCCGCCCACTCCCGCGGACCCGCCGGCCCCGCCGTGGCCGCCCTCGCCACCGGCGAAGCCGAAGCTGCCGGGGGTGTTGCTGGCGCTGCCGTTGCCGCCGTTGCCGCCCTGGCCGCCCTGGCCGCCGTTGCCGGCATTGCCGGCAAAGCCGCCGGTATTGGCCGCACCGCCCTCGCCGGCCTGACCACCGGCCCCACCCCCAC
>NZ_MVHE01000507.1 GCF_002086155.1 Mycobacterium angelicum
CATACCAACCCCGCCAAGTAATCAATCGCGCAGATGCAGAGCAGAACGCCAGCGACCATTGCGCCTTGATGCCTGTCGCACCAGTTGCCAGAGCGGCCAAATAAGAGGGCGGTCATGCGGCCTCCGATGGTGTGAATTCCAGACATTGCAGCTTGCTGATCTGGTCGTTGATCTGCGCAATGCGAGCGTTGAATTCTTTGCTCAGTGCGGC
>NZ_MVHE01000508.1 GCF_002086155.1 Mycobacterium angelicum
CGGTGCCGCCGTTATTGTTCGCGGAGCCGGGGGTGCCTTGGGCGCCGTTGCCGCCTTGGGCGCCGTCGCCGCCCTTGCCGCCGGTGCCGGCGGTGCCTGCGGTGCCGCCTTGGCCGCCGGTGCCGACTAGGCCGGCCCCGCCGGCGGCGCCGCCTTTGCCGCCGTCGCCGCCCTTGGTAGCGGCCTCGGTGCTGCTGGTGGCGTTGAAGCC
>NZ_MVHE01000509.1 GCF_002086155.1 Mycobacterium angelicum
ACGAGCCTGAGCGGGCCTCCCGGCCGTTCGACAAGGACCGCGACGGCTTTGTGTTCGGCGAGGCCGGTGCGCTGATGCTCATCGAGACGGAGGAGCACGCCAAAGCCCGTGGCGCCAAGCCGTTGGCCCGATTGCTGGGTGCCGGTATCACCTCGGACGCCTTTCATATGGTGGCGCCCGCGGCCGATGGTGTTCGTGCCGGTAGGGCGA
>NZ_MVHE01000510.1 GCF_002086155.1 Mycobacterium angelicum
TGACCGCCGGTAGCGGATTGAATATCACGGTGTGGAGTTATGTCGATCAGCTCAATATCTCGGTGTTAACCGATGGTTCCACCGTGCAGGACCCGCATGAAGTAACCGCGGGAATGATCGCGGACTTCATCGAAATACGCCGCGCCGCTGGTCTTTCCGTGGAGTTGACAGTCGTCGAGTCCGCGATGGCGCAGGCATGACACGAAACAC
>NZ_MVHE01000511.1 GCF_002086155.1 Mycobacterium angelicum
CGTTGTCTCCCTGCACCCAGATTTCGCCAACCGTCCCCGCGGGATTCTCCATCCTGGTTTCGGGGTCGACGATCCGCACGGTTGACGCCCGGGGAGCTCCATAACTCACCAGGTTGGCTCCCTCGCTGCCGTTCTCGGCACGCTTCGCCTGACCGACCGACAGCTGCTGGTAGTCAAAGCAAACACTCTTCGGCGCGCGTCCCGGTCCG
>NZ_MVHE01000512.1 GCF_002086155.1 Mycobacterium angelicum
CCGGTGGTGTTGGGGTCGTGGTGCCCGGGCCGAACGGCGGCGGCAACTCAAACGGCGGCGGGACAGCCGAATCGGTCGTGGTTTCGGGCGGGCTGACCGGCGGTGTGCTCGACGTGGTGGTCGGCGTCGCCTTGACGGTGGGTGGTTGCACTCTGGTTCGCGGCACCCAGGTGTAGTCAGGATCGGGCACGAAGCCCGGCGGCACCACC
>NZ_MVHE01000052.1 GCF_002086155.1 Mycobacterium angelicum
CGCCAAACCAGCTGGCGCCACCACCGGCCCCGCCGGTGCCGCCGGTGCCGCCGACGGCGCCCGCGGCACCCGTGACACCGGTGCCGCCGACGCCACCGGCCCCGCCCGTTCCCCACAAGAACCCGGCATTGCCGCCGGCTCCGCCGGTCGCGCCGGCCCCGCCTTGCCCGCCGATGCCGCCGTTGCCGATCAGGCCGGCCGACCCGCCGGCGCCGCCGACGGCTCCGGTGTTGGTGCTGACGCCGCCGTTACCGCCGTTGCCGTACAAGATCCCGCCTGCGCCGCCGGCCGTCCCGACACCGTTGACGGTGGTGCCGTTGGCGCCGTTGCCGATCAGCGGGCGGCCCAGCAGCGCCTGGGTGGGTGCGTTGATGACCGCCAGCAATCCGTCCACGGCGTTGGCGGCCTCAGCGGAGGCATACGAATTCGCCCCGGCCAGTAGGGTATTCGTGAATTGGTCATGGAATGCCGCGGCCTGGCCGGCCAACGTCTGGTAGTTCGTCGCGTGCTGGGAGAACAGCGCCGCGACGGCCGTGGAAATCTCGTCGGCCGCCGCGCTGGCGAGGTTCGTGGTGGCGCGGGCCGCCGCGGCGTTCCCGTTGGTCAGCAGCGCGCCGATGCCGCGCACATCCCCGGCCACCGCGGCCATGCTTTCGGGTGAGACCAATACATGAGTCACCCCGGGATGGTATCGCCGGAAATTGACGGCGTGGCTGGAAATCAGCTACCCGCAGACCGCCCCGATCGCGGCCGAGCCGACCAGCTTGACGTACTTGGCCAGCACACCGGTCTTATAGCGCGGCGGTGGCGGAGTGAAATCCTTTTTCCGGGACTCGAATTCGGCCGGATCGGTGAGTACGTCGAGGGTGCGGGTGCTGACATCGAGGCGGATCCGGTCGCCGTCGCGCAGGAACGCGATCGGGCCGGCGTCGACGGCCTCGGGCGCGATGTGTCCCACGCACAGACCGGTCGTTCCGCCGGAGAACCGGCCGTCGGTCAGCAGCAGCACGTCCTTGCCCAGCCCCGCGCCTTTGATCGCGCCGGTGATGGCCAGCATCTCGCGCATCCCGGGGCCGCCCTTGGGGCCCTCGTAGCGGATGACCACCGCGTCGCCGTTGGTGATGGTGCCGTCCTCGAGGGCGTCCAGCGCGGCGCGTTCGCCGTCGAAAACCCTTGCGGTGCCTTCGAACACCTCGGAATCGAAACCGGCCGTCTTGACCACCGCCCCTTCGGGCGCCAGCGAACCGCGCAGGATGGTGATGCCGCCGGTCGGATGGATGGGGTTGTCCAGCGCCCGCAGCACCTTGCCGTCGGGGTCCGGCGGGGCGATGGAGGCCAGGTTCTGCGCGACGGTCTGGCCGGTCACCGTCAGGCAATCTCCGTGCAGCAGGCCCGCGTCCAGCAGCGCCTTCATTACCACCGGCACACCGCCGATGTGGTCGACGTGCGACATCACGTGGCGGCCGAACGGTTTGACGTCGGCCAGGTGCGGGACCTTGGAGCCGATACGGCTGAAGTCGTCGAGGGTCAGCGTGACGTCGGCCTCGTGGGCGATGGCCAGCAGGTGCAGCACCGCGTTGGTCGAGCCGCCGAATGCCATCACCACCGCGATCGCGTTCTCGAAAGCCTCGCGGGTGAGGATGTCGCGGGCGGTGATGCCGCGCCGCAGCAACTCGACGACGGCCTGGCCGCTGCGGCGCGCGAAGCCGTCGCGGCGGCGGTCGGTGGCCGGGGGTGCGGCGCTGCCCGGCAGCGACATGCCGAGGGCTTCGGCGGCGCTGGCCATGGTGTTAGCGGTGTACATGCCGCCGCACGCGCCCTCGCCGGGGCAGATCGCCCGCTCGATGGCGTCGACGTCTTCGCGCGGCATCAGCCCGCGCGCACAGGCACCCACCGCTTCGAAGGCGTCGATGATGGTGACCTCGCGCTCGCTGCCGTCGGACAGCTTGGCGACTCCGGGCAGGATGGAGCCCGCGTAGAGGAAGACCGCCGCCAGGTCCAGGCGGGCCGCGGCCATCAGCATGCCGGGCAGCGATTTGTCGCAGCCGGCCAGCAGCACCGAACCGTCCAGCCGTTCGGCCTGCATCACGGTCTCCACGCTGTCGGCGATCACCTCGCGCGACACCAGCGAGAAGTGCATGCCCTCGTGGCCCATCGAGATGCCGTCGGACACCGAGATCGTGCCGAACTCCAGCGGATAGCCGCCCGCCGCGAACACCCCCTCCTTGACCGCTTTGGCCAGCCGGTCCAGCGAGAGGTTGCACGGGGTGATCTCGTTCCACGACGACGCGACGCCGATCTGCGGTTTGGCGAAGTCCTCGTCGCCCATGCCTACCGCGCGCAGCATCCCCCGGGCGGCGGCCTTCTCCAGGCCGTCGGTGACGTCGCGACTGCGGGGCTTTATGTCGGCTTCGGGCTCGGCTTCGGGCTCGCGTTCGGGCTCGCGTTCGGGCTCGCGTTCGGGCATAGCACCAGTATGCGGTGCGTCGGCATCGCAAAAAAATCCGCCTAGAATCCGCCGCTGACCGGCGCTAATACCCCGCTGGGGTATGGGGTAAGATGCCGGGTATGACGGCGCCACACGGATATACGCAGGAGAAGGACAACTACGCCAAGCGGCTGCGTCGCATCGAGGGTCAGGTCCGCGGTATCGCGCGGATGATCGACGAGGACAAGTACTGCATTGACGTGTTGACGCAGATCAGCGCGGTCAATAGCGCGCTGCGGTCGGTGGCGCTGAATCTGCTAGACGAGCACCTGAGCCACTGCGTCACGCGTGCGGTGGCCGAGGGCGGTGCCGAGGCCGACGGCAAGCTGGCCGAAGCGTCGGCGGCCATCGCCCGCCTGGTTCGTTCCTGATTGACTGGGGTACGCCCCTGGGCGTGTTGCGAAACCGCCGTTACCGCAATGCGTACGGTTGTGGGCACGCCCCGCTATGACTACCGAAGCCGCAATACCCGCCACCGCCGCACGCCCGTGGACGCCACGGATCGCTGCGCAGCTGGCTGTGCTGGCCGCGGCCGCCTTCATCTATGTCACCGCCGAGATCCTGCCGGTGGGCGCGCTTTCGGCGATGGCGCGCAACCTGCACGTCAGTGTGGTGCTGGTGGGGACGCTGTTGTCCTGGTATGCGCTGGTCGCGGCGTTGACGACGGTTCCGTTGGTGCGCTGGACGGCGCACTGGCCGCGCCGGCGGGCGCTGTTGGTCAGCCTGATTTGCCTGACCGTTTCGCAGCTCATCTCGGCGCTGGCGCCTAACTTCGCGGTGCTGGCCGCCGGACGGGTGCTGTGCGCGGTGACGCACGGGTTGCTGTGGTCGGTGATCGCGCCGCTGGCCACCCGGCTGGTGCCGCCCAGTCACGCCGGGCGTGCAATGACATCGACTTTCATCGGAACGAGCCTCGCGCTGGTGGTGGGCAGCCCGCTCACGGTCGCTTTGAGCCTGATGTGGGGCTGGCGGCTGGCCGCGGGATGCATCACCGTCGCGGCTGCCTTCGTGACCGTGGCGGCGTGGCTGGTGCTACCGGAGATGGAGCTGAACGCCGACGAGCTGCAGCATGTGGGCACGCGGGCGCATCACCACCGCAATCGGCGGCTGGTTCTGGTCAGCCTGATCACCATGGTCGGCGTCACCGGGCATTTCGTCTCCTACACCTACATCGTGGTGATTCTGCGCCACGTCGTCGGCGTGCGCGGACCGAGCCAGGCCTGGTTGCTGGCCGCTTACGGTGTCGCCGGTGTGATCGCGGTGGCCCTGGTGGCGCGACAGCTCGACCGGCGGCCCAACGGCGCGATCATCGTCTGCATGGCCGGCCTGACAGGCGCGCTGGCGCTGCTGGCCGCGCTGGCTTTCGGTGCGTCCGGCACCGCGGCAATCGCGCTGGTGCTGGGAACGGCCGGCATCGTGCTGTGGGGAGCCATGGCCAATGCGGTGTCGCCGATGCTGCAATCGGCGGCAATGCGGAGCGGGGCCGACGACCCCGACGGCGCCTCGGGCTTGTACGTGACGGCGTTTCAGGTCGGCATCATGGCCGGGTCGCTGGCCGGCGGGCTGTTGTATGAGCGCAGTGTGGCGATGATGCTGACCGCGTCGGCGGGCTTGATGGGTGTCGCGCTGCTGGGGATGGCGGCGGTCCAGCGGCTGATAGAGGTTCCGGGCAGGGCCGCCGCGACAATTTCACAGGAGCCATGAAAGCCGCTGGTCAGCGGCGTGCGAGTGGGCGCTGAGCGGGTCTGCGCGGGCCGCTGAACGGGTAGTGGGGCGCCTAACTATGCCAGACTGGTCACCAATGTGACTGGAGGGATGGCATATGTCGCGCTGGACAAAGGTCCGCACGAGGGGGCGCCTCTTCGCCGCTCTGAACGCCGCCGGGGTGCTTGCGGTGCTGGTGCTGGGCACCGGCCCGGCCCTGGCCGACCCTGAGGACGCACCCGCCGACCCGGGCGTCGTTGCACCCGCGGATCCACCCGCGCCGGACCCGTTGGCGCTGCCGCCGCTGCCCGATCCGCTCGCTCCGCCGCCGGCCGACCCGCTGGCGGCACCCGTGGGCCCGGTCGCCGGACAGGATCCGACGCCGTTTGTCGGCAACCCGCCGTTCCGTCCGCCGACGTTCAACCCGGTCAACGGCGCGATGGTGGGGGTGGCCAAGCCGATCATCATCAACTTCGCGGTGCCGATCGCCGACCAGGCGATGGCCGAGCGCGCCATTCACATCTCGTCGATTCCGCCGGTGCCGGGCAAGTTCTACTGGATGACCCCGAGCCAGGTGCGCTGGCGCCCGCTGCAGTTCTGGCCGGCCAACACCCAGGTGACCATCGATGCGGCCGGTACCGTCTCGACCTTTCACACCGGTGATGCACTGGTGGCCACCGCCGACGACGCGACGCACCAGATGACGATCACGCGCAATGGCGCGGTGGTACAGACCTTCCCGATGTCGATGGGGATGGCCTCGGGGGGACACCAGACCCCGAACGGCACCTACTACGTGCTGGAGAAGATGCCGACGGTGGTGATGGATTCCTCGACGTACGGGGTTCCGGTCAACTCGCCCAACGGCTACAAGGTGACGGTCTCGGATGCGGTCCGGATCGACAACAGTGGCAACTTTGTGCACAGCGCGCCGTGGTCGGTGGGCGATCAGGGCCGGCGCGATGTCAGCCACGGCTGCATCAACCTGGGCCCGGCCAACGCGAAGTGGTTCTTCGACAACTTCGGCAGTGGTGATCCCATCGTGGTGAAGAACTCCGTGGGCACCTACAACAAGAACGACGGCGCCCAGGACTGGCAAATCTAGCGCTTGCCACGCCATCGATTGTCACGATCGATGATATTCCTCGCTGGTGACGATCATCGATACTGCTATTGTTGGCGAATGGCTGAACCCCCGGTCGGCATCACCGCATTGGATGAACGCATCGCGTTTCTCCTCTCGCAGCTCGGGTCCTACAGCGACGGGGAGTTCAACCGCCGACTGGCGCCCAGTGGGGTGGAACCAAGGTCCTATGCGGTTCTGATGGCGTTGGCGGCCGATGACGGCCAATCACAGCGGCAGCTTTCGTCCCGGTTGGGCATCCACCGCAACGTGATGGTGACCGTCATCGATGAACTCGAGCGCAAGCGTCTGGTGAAACGACTGCGACACCCCGACGACCGGCGTGCGTTCGCGGTCACCCTGACCGACAAGGCCCGCCGCCTGCTGCCGGCCCTCGATGAGTCCGGTTGTGGGCTCGACGACGAGATGTGCGCGCCGCTGTCTTCGGCCGAGCGTGACACCTTGCGAAAGCTGTTGCGGCGCATGGCCGCCGGCGTTGAACTGATTCCCGGAGTGCACCCCCGCATATCTGAGCGCCGCTAACTGGATCAGCTTGTGGCGGCCAGTTCGCGGACCACATCGAGCCGCAGAAACTCCGGCGCCTTGAGCACCCGGCGGAGCGCGAACCGGATGACCGGCGGCATGTCGCGCGCGCTTTCGTCGTGGTAGAGCACCGGGTTGCCGAGTTGCAAGGCACGGCGCCTGGTTTGCAACTCGCAGCCGCCCGCGGCGAGTACGTTTCGTACCCAGTCCGCATCGTGCCCGTACGTCAGCGCGATCACATACCCGTCGGCGCGGCGGAAGGCCCACAGCGGGGTCCGAAACACGCGGCCCGATTTGCGTCCCCGGTGTATGACGACCGCCCATCCCGGCGCCCACGGCGCGATGAACTTGGTGAGCCGGTTGAGCCCGATCTTGTTGGCGCGGGCAACCCAGCGTGGCGCAGGCATTTCACGAAACTCCTCACTTGTAGAGTTTATGTGGCCAGGCTAATGCGGCGGGCCTGCGGAAGTCAACGGCTGTAGAGTTTGTCCCGTCATGCGACCCATTGGCCGGCGCCCCGGCAGACCCGACACCCGCAACGCGATCGTCACGACCGCTCGACGGCTATTTGCCGAGGCCGGTTATGACAAGACCTCGGTACGCGACATCGCGGCCGCCGCCGGCGTGGATCCCGGGCTGATTCGCCACTACTTCGGCAGCAAGGCGGAACTGTTCCGGGCAACCATGGGATGGCCCTTCGACCCGGCGCAGGTGAGTGCGCGCATCACCGGTGGTGATCGCGGCGAGATCGCCGCCCGCCTGACGCGGGTGTTTTTCGAGGCATGGGAACGCCCGGACTCGCGTGCACCGCTGCTGGCGATCCTGCGTGGCGCTGCCACACATGAGGAATCGGCGGCCCTGGTGCGCGAATTCTTGCATGGCCAGCTGTATCCTCAACTGGCCGAGCCGCTTTCGGGTCCGGATGCCGAGCTGCGAATCGACTTGGCCATGGCCCAGCTCCTGGGCGTCGCCTACCTGCGCTACATCTTGCAAGTGGAGCCGATAGCCTCAGCATCAAAGGACGAGCTTATGGAACGAGTCGCACCGATAATCAGCGTGCATCTGTCGGCGGGTGCGCGCTAAGCAGCCGGCCCGCAACGGATTTCAGTCCGTTCGGCTCGTCGCGCAGGTCGTCATCGCCTTGCTTCCTCGGGGTTCGGCGGCCGGGAGCCGGCCTCCCGCCGGATCAACTGCCAAACGCTGGGGGTGTTCTCGACGGTCGAGACAATGACGCTCTGGCCTACTGCGGAGGGAACGGCGGCCAGTGCCACCAGGTAGTCCGCCAGATCGCCGGTCTGGCCGCAGGCTCCAAAGACGACCAGTTCCATCAGGTCTCCCTCGCTCAAGCGTAGGCAATGATTATCACTCGTCGTGACAATAATGCGGAGCGCACAAAGCGAACGGTGCGACCAGCCCTTGACACATATCGTCACATTACATGATAGTCATGTTACATACCTAAACGATCGATGGTTGCGGGGAGTTCAATCCCAATTGGAGGCAACATGAAGATCACCGTGTTCGGCGCCACCGGCGGTGTCGGCAGACACGTTGTGGCGCAGGCGCTGCAGCGCGGCCACGCCGTAACAGCAGGGGTTCGCGATGTCGGCCGATTGCGCGTCAGCGGGGCCGCGCGGACCGTGCAGACCGCTCCGGGACTAGAAAGGCCCCACCTCCTATTGCCGGCGCTGCGCGGATGCGACGCGGTGTTGTCGGCGGTGGGGCCGCACGGCCGCAAAGACACCGCGGTGGCGGGCCCAGATGGAGGCCGACCTACGCCGCAGTCGCATTGCCTGGACCGTGGTGCGGCCACCCGGGCTTACCGACGCACCGCTCACCGGCGCCTATCGAACGGCCCCGGGCGCCGATGTTGTCCGCGGCTCGGCGATATCTCGCGCCGATGTCGCTCACGCGATGCTCACCGTCGTGGAGCAAGCCGAAACGGTCCGCCAAGCCATCGGTGTCGCCTACTAGCAGAACGGAACCTGTCATGACCACCGCAACTCTGACCGTCACCCTGATTGCCATTGCGGCCAACGGATTTTCCGGCGTGGCCGCTCTGCTTCACTTGCGGGCGATACTGCCTGGCATGGCCCGTGCCGGTGTCCCGGAATCATGGCTGACCTTTCCCATCGGCACGCTGAAGACGGCCGGAGCGATCGGGCTGGCGGCCGGTTTGGCCGGGCTACGGCCGGTCGGCGTCGCGGCGGCGATAGGGCTCGTGCTGTTCTTCGTGTGTGCCGTCTACACGCACGTGCTCGCCCACGACTACACGGCGCAATTTGCCCTCGCCATTGGCTTCTTGACGCTCAACACGACAACACTGGCGCTGCTGCTCACCCACTGGGTCGGCGACCATGCAGCAGCTTTCACGAACTTAGGGTGAGCATCCTCTTGCGTGCGCGCGGGTTATGTATAGCATCATACATATGCCGACCCCACGCGAACGAATGGTGATCTCGGCCGCGCTGCTGATCAGGGAGCGCGGCGCGCACGCCACGGCGATCTCAGACGTGCTGGAGCACAGTGGGGCGCCGCGCGGGTCGGCCTACCACTACTTCCCCGGCGGTCGTACCCAGCTGCTGACCGAGGCGGTCGACCTGGCCGGCGAACATGTCGCCGCCATCATCGAACAGGCCTCCGGAAGCCTTGAGCTGCTCGACATCCTGCACGAGAAGTACCGTAAACAATTGCAGGGCAGTGACTTTCGTGCTGGCTGTCCCATTGCGGCGGTATCCGTTGAGGCGGGGGAGCCGGCCGACCGGGAGCGGATGGCCCCGGTGGTCGAGCGTGCGGCCGCCGTATTCGACCGCTGGTGCGACCTGCTCGCCCAGCGTTTCGTCGCCGACGGCATCGCGCCCGACCAGGCCGGCGAATTGGCGGTACTGGCCACCTCGACGCTGGAAGGCGCCCTGATACTGGCCCGGGTCCGGCGCGACCTGAGGCCCCTTGATGCCATGCGCAACCAGCTGCGCAACCTGCTGCTGGCTCAACTGCCGGAAGGGACCCGCGATGACCACCACTGAATGGCAGCACACGGCCTGCATCCTGTGCGAATGCAACTGCGGCATCGTGGTGCAGGTGGAGGATCGCCGGCTGGCCCGCATCCGCGGCGACAAGGAACATCCCGGATCGCAGGGCTATACCTGCAATAAGGCCTTGCGGCTGGACCACTATCAGAACAACCGCGCCCGGTTGACCTCGCCGATGCGCCGCCGCCCGGACGGGACCTACGAGGAGATCGACTGGGACACCGCGATTGTCGAGATCGCCGAAGGATTCAAGCGCATCCGCGACGTCTACGGCGGCGACAAGATCTTCTACTACGGCGGCGGCGGGCAGGGCAACCATCTGGGCGGCGCCTACAGCGGCGCATTCCTGAAGGCCCTGGGCGCACGGTACCGGTCAAATGCATTGGCGCAGGAGAAAACCGGAGAAGCATGGGTGGACGCGCAGCTCTACGGCGGCCACACCCGTGGCGAGTTCGAGCACGCCGAAGTGTCGGTATTCGTCGGCAAGAATCCGTGGATGTCGCAGAGCTTCCCGCGGGCCAGGGTGGTGCTCAACGGGATAGCCAAGGATCCGGCGCGGTCGATGATCGTCATCGATCCCGTCGTCACCGACACCGCGAAGATGGCCGACTTCCACCTGCGCGCGCGGCCTGGCACCGACGCCTGGTGCCTGGCGGCCCTGGCCGCCGTGCTGGTCCAGGAAAACCTTTGTGACGAAGCATTTCTCGCTGAAAACGTGCGCGGCGCCGAGGCCGTGCGCGAGGTGCTGCGCGAAGTCCCGATCGCCGACTACGCGCAACGGTGCGGCGTGGACGAGGAGTTGTTGCGTGCGGCGGCGCGGCGCATCGGTGCGGCTGACAGCGTCTCGGTGTTCGAAGACCTCGGCGTTCAGCAAGGACCCAACAGCACGCTGTGCTCCTATCTCAACAAGATGCTGTGGATCCTCACCGGCAACTTCGCGAAAAAGGGTGGCCAGCACCTGCATTCGTCGTTAGCACCGCTGTTCAGTACGGTCTCGGGCCGCACTCCGGTCACCGGCGCGCCCATCATCGCGGGGTTGATCCCGGCCAATGCCGTCCCCGAGGAGATCCTGACCGACCATCCGGACCGATTCCGGGCGATGATCGTCGAAAGTGGCAACCCCGCGCACTCGCTGGCCGATTCGGCCGCTTGCCGCAAGGCTTTTCAGTCGCTGGAGTTGATGGTGGTCGTCGACGTCGCGATGACCGAGACGGCCCGGCTGGCCCACTACGTACTGCCGGCCGCCTCGCAGTTCGAGAAGCCGGAAGCCACCTTCTTCAATTTCGAGTTCCCGCACAACGGTTTTCAGTTACGTCGGCCGTTGCTCGAACCGCTGCCGGGAACCTTGCCCGAGCCGGAGATCTGGGCGCGGTTGGTGCGCGCGCTCGGTGTGGTCACCGATGCCGATCTGCGTCCGCTGCGCGAAGCGGCCGAGCAAGGCCGCGAGGCGTACACGGCGGCTTTCCTAGGCGAAATGGGGTCGAACCCCACGGTGGCCAAGCTGCTGCCCTACGTGCTCTACGAAACGCTGGGTCCGACGCTGCCGGACGGACTGGCCGGCGCGGCCGCGCTGTGGGGGCTGGCTCAGAAGACGGCGATGACCTACCCGGAGGCCGTCCGGCGGGCCGGCCACGCCGACGGCAACGCACTGTTCGACGCGATCCTCAACAGTCCGTCGGGGGTGACGTTCACCGTCCACAACTACGCGGACGACTTCGCGCTGATCAGCCACTCCGATCGCAAGATCGCACTGGAAATCCCCGACATGCTGGACGACATCCGGGCGCTGCGATCCGAGCCCCAGCAGCTGACCACTGCCGAAATGCCGATCGTGTTGTCAGTGGGTGAACGCCGCGCCTACACCGCCAATGACATCTTCCGGGACCCGTCCTGGCGCAAGCGCGACGCCGACGGGGCGCTGCGGGTCAGCGTCGAAGACGCCCAGACCCTCGGGCTCGTCGACGGCGGCCGGGCCCGCATCACCACCGCGGCCGGCAGCGCGGAGGCGACCGTCGAGATCAACGAGACGATGCTGGCCGGACATGCCGCCCTGCCCAACGGTTTTGGGCTCGACTACGTTGCCGAGGACGGTCGCACCGTAATTCCGGGCGTGGCGCCCAACGCGCTGACCTCTACCGAATGGCGCGACCCCTACGCCGGCACGCCATGGCACAAGCACGTGCCGGCCCATATCGAGGCTTGCGCCTAGCGCAAGCGATTATTCGGAAACTACTACTAGACACCGGCCCGCGAATTTCCTAGCGTCGCGTGATGTGCACGTTGGCCGTTTCCACAACCGCGAATTGCTGATTCTCCCATGCCGTCCACCTACCAGCCCCTGATAAATTCCTCAACCATGCCGGCGCCGAAGCCGGTTACAGCAGGCTTGTGGCCTCAAATACGAGCATGGCAGGAAGCCACATCGATGAGTGCGAAGACGAGGGACGAAGCGGCCGAGGTATTGGCGGACCCGCTGGCATATACCGACCGGCCGCGGCTAAACGCCGCGCTACAACATCTGCCGATTCGTTTTTCACCCAGATGACCGCAGACGATCGCTCTTCCTGGTCGCTGTTGATGGAACTGCGCAATATCCCGGCGACCGGCCAGATCGGCGACGGGCGCGAAGCGGCGGCCGTCGACTACGTACTCGAGCACGCTCGCGCCGGCGACGTCGACGATGCGCTGGCGGCTCTCGACAAGTTCGCTTACGAGAAGGCGCTTTTGATCAACGTCGGCGATCAGAAGGGGCCGCTGCTCGATGCCGCGGTGCGGCGCGCCGACCCGGCACTGGCGCTCGAATTGGGAACCTACTGTGGATACGGCGCGCTGCGGATCGCTCGAACCGCGCCCACGGCCAAGGTGTATTCCATCGAGTTCGCCGAAGCGAACGCCGCCAACGCCAGACGGATCTGGGCACACGCCGGCGTCGCCGACCGGGTGACGTGTGTGGTGGGCACCATCGGCGACGGCGGCCGCACCCTCGACACACTGGCCAACGAATACGGATTCGGTTGCGGCAAGCTCGATTTCGTGTTCATCGACCACGACAAAGAAGCCTATTTGGCCGACCTGCAGCACCTCTTGGACCGCGACTGGCTGCACCCGGGCTCGATCGTGGTTGCGGACAACGTCATGTGGCCCGGCTCGCCCCTTTACCGCGCATACATGAGCGGGCAACAAGGCATCCTATGGAACACCGTCGAGCATGAGGCGCGGGTGGAATACCAAGCGCTACCCGACCTGGTGCTGGAGTCGGAGTACCTGGGCTAGTTCCAGATTCGGACGCGGCGTTGCGGTTCGAGGAACAGCGCGTCGTCCTCGCTGACGTCGAACGCCTCGTAGAACGCGTCGACGTTGCGGATGACGCCGTTGCACCGGAATTCCGGCGGTGAGTGCGGGTCCACCGCCAATCGCCGGATCGCCTCAGCGTCACGGGATTTCGTCCGCCACACCTGGGCCCAGCCGAAGAACACGCGCTGCACCCCGGTCAGGCCGTCGATGACCGGAGCGGGCTCGCCGTTGCGCGACAGCTGGTAGGCCAGCAACGCGATGGACAGCCCACCCAGGTCGCCGATGTTCTCGCCGACGGTGAACGCGCCATTGACATGGTGGCCGCCGTCGAGGGCGCGCGGGGTGTATGTCTCGTACTGCTCGATCAGCGCTTTGGTGCGGGCGCCGAATTCGGTGCGGTCGTCGTCGGTCCACCAGTCGACCAGATTGCCGTCGCCGTCGTATTTGGCGCCCTGGTCGTCGAAGCCGTGCCCGATCTCGTGTCCGATCACCGCGCCGATGCCGCCGTAGTTGGCGGCGTCGTCGGCCTCAGCGTCGAAGAACGGCGGCTGCAGAATCGCTGCGGGAAAGACGATTTCGTTCATGCCTGGGTTGTAGTAGGCGTTGACGGTTTGCGGGGTCATGAACCATTCGTCGCGGTCGACGGGGCCACCCAGCTTGGCCAGCTCGCGGTCGTGATTGACCGCATAGCCGCGCTGGAAGTTGCCGTATAGGTCGTCGCGGTCGATCACCAGCTTCGAGTAGTCCCGCCAGCTGACCGGATAGCCCACCTTGGCGGTGAACTTCTCCAGCTTGGTCAGCGCGCGTTGCCGGGTCTGCGGGGTCATCCAGTCCAGCTCGTTGATGCTGATCCGGTAGGCCTCCTGCAGGTTTGCCACCAGGGCGTCGATGCGGGCTTTGGCGCCCGGCGGGAAATGCCTTTGCACATAAAGCTTTCCGACCGCGTCGCCCATCAGGCTTTCCACCAGCGCCACCGCCCGCTTCCAGCGGTCGCGGATCTGCTCGGCGCCGGTCAACTGCCGGCCGTAGAAGTCGAAGTCGGCGGCGACGAGGTCGTCGGTCAGCCAGGGTGCGCGGGCCCGGATCAACCGCCAGCGCGCCCAGCGCTTCCAGTCTTCGAGATCTTCGCCGGCCCACAACTCTGCGAAGGTGGTGAGGTAACCAGGTTGGCGCACAACCAATTCCGAGACCGCCTCGGGCGTGCTGCCCAGTGCGTTCACCCAGGCGGACCAGTCGAAGCCCGCTCCCTCGGTCTGCAGCTGCGCGAACGTCCGCAGGTTGTAGGTGAGCTCGGCGTCGCGGCGCTTGACCACATCCCAGTGTGCCGCAGCCAGTTTGGTCTCCAGCGCCACAATGCGGGCGGCCGTGTCGGCGTGTTCGGCGGGATCACCCCCCAGCACCAGGCCGAACATCCGGGCGATATGTCCGGGATAGGCGGCCAGCAGCTCGGCGTGCTGAGCTTCGCGGTAGTAGGACTCGTCGGGCAATCCGATGCCCGATTGCGAGAAGTACACAAGGTATCGGGTCGAGTCTTTGGAATCGGTATCGACGTAGAGTCCGATGCCACCGCCCACCCCGGTGCGTTGCAGGGCGCCGACGGTTGCGGCCAGCTCGGCCCGGTCGGCGGCGGCATCGATGGTGGCCAACTCGTCGAGCAGCGGCTGCACGCCGCGGCGCTCGACGGTTTCCTCGTCGAGGAAGCTGGCGTAGAGGTCGCCGATGCGCTGCTCGTCGGTGCCTTGCCGGGCGCCGGACTGGCTCGCTTCGGTGATCAGGTCGCGCACCTGCTCCTCGGCCCGGTCGAACAAAACCCGGAAGGCGCCGTCGGTGGCACGGTCGGCGGGGATTTCGTATTCGGTCAGCCAGCGGCCGTTCACGTGGCCGAACAAGTCGTCTTGGGGGCGGGCGTCGCGGTCGACATAGGTCAGCTCGATGCCCGAGCGGATGGCCTCTACAGTCACCCCGCCATCCTTCCATCTCGTTTCGGGTGCAACGATCGGGGCCATGCCTGACCTGGACGAAACCGAGCCGGACACCGACGCGGCCGACGACGAAGCGGACTCAGACGACGACTTAGACGAGAGCGCGGCGGGCGGCATGTTCTCCAGTTACGGCATCGCCTCGACCGTGCTGGGCCTGGTGTCGGTCGCCGCGATCGTGCTGGCGGTGTTCATCTGGAACGCGCACCGCGACGCCACCGGCGAACGCGCCTACCTGACCCGCGTCATCGCGGCCGCCGCCGCCTGGACGGATGTGCTGATCAACATGAACGCCGGCAACGTCGACACCAGCCTGCAGCGCCTGCACGACGGGACGGTCGGCCAACTCAACACCGACTTCGACGCCGCGGTACAGCCTTACCGGCAGGTGGTGGAGAAATTGCAGACGCACAGCACCGGCCGCATCGACGCGGTGGCCGTCGAAACAGTGCACCACGACCTGGACACCCAGCCCGGCGCTTCGCGGCCCGTCGTCACGACGAAACTGCCCGCGTTCGCGACCCGGACCGACTCGGTGATGGTGGTGGCCACATCGGTCGCCGAGAACGCCGGCGCCAAACCCCAGACCGTGCATTGGAGCCTGCGACTCGACGTGTCCAACGTGGACGGCAAGCTGATGATCTCCCAGCTGGAGACCATCCGATGAGGAACGCGTGGCGGCTTGCGGCCTTCGACATCGCGGCCCCGCTGGCCGCGATCGCCGCGCTGGTGGCGATCGGACTCGTCCTCGAGTGGCCGTGGTGGTGGGTTTCGGCGTGCTCGGTGCTGGTGCTGCTGATCGTCGAGGGCATGGCCATCAACTTCTGGCTGTTCCGCCGCGATGCGGTGACCATCGGCACCGACGACGACGCGCCCGCGCTGCGGCTGGCCGTGGTGTTCCTGTGCACGGCGGCGCTGGCGGCGGCGGTGCTCACCGGCTACAACCACTGGACGACGCCGGACGAGGACTTCAAGCGTGACTCCCGCACCGTCGTGCAGGTCGCTTCGGGGATGGCCGAGGCGGTGGCGTCGTTCTCGCCGACCGCACCCAACGCCTCCGTCGACAAGGCCGCGGCGATGATGGTGCCCGAACGTGCCGATGCGTTCAAGGAGCAATACACCAAGTCCAGCGCCGACCTGGCCCAGCGCAAGGTAACCGCGCAGGCCGCGACGCTGTCGGCCGGGGTAGAGGCGCTGGGTCCGTCGGCGGCCAGTGTGGCGGTCATCCTGCGGGTAACCCAGAACGTGCCCGGCCAGCCGAGCAGTCAGGCGGCGCCGGCGGTTCGGGTGGCGCTGACCAAGCGCGGCAACGACTGGCTGGTGCTGGACGTGGCGCCGATCAGCGCGCGCTAGCGACGATGCGGGCCGCCGGCCCGCTGAGGAGCTGCGCCATCAGGTCCCGCTAGCGGCGTCTAATTTGCGGCGCGGGTGTTCCTCACCCGAACGAACCGGTCCGACAACCGGCGCATCCGGATCATCAACGAGGCCGACGGGCTCACGCTGCCGTCGAGGTAGGCGGCCAAGTCCTCGGCGGCCACCCCGATGCGGGACGCGAATTCCTGCTGCCCCAGCCCGGACCGATCCATCAGCAGCTTGACGTGGCGGGCCACCTCGGCGCGTTCGTTGGCCTCCAGGTGGGTACGGGCGCGGTCCAGCACTTCCCACAGTGCCTTGGAGATGCCGTATCGCGCGCCCTCGAGAACCTCTTCCACCTGGCGAGCGGTGCGCCCGTAGGGATCGCGCTTGAGCGCCGCGGCGATGCGCTTCCAGGTGGCGATGTCGCCGCCGTCCAGAGCCGAGCGGATGGCCGCGGTGGGCCAGAACTCCACCGGCTGGTCCAGAGCGGGCCCGCCCGGCGGGTCGGGGCGTTGCTGCCGCGGTGCGGCGCGTCGGTCTGCTGCCAACGTCACCTCGCCTCCTCCAGCATTGCCACGGCCACCGACAGGCAGCGTTGCCTGACGTCCTCCCAGTTTGCCTTGGCGTCGGCCTCGGCCCCTTCCTCGTCGAGGTCAGCGGGGTTCGGATCGGCCAGCCGACGCACCAATTGGGTGGCCATCCATTGCCGTCTGGGCGGTTGACAACAGTAATACCTATCCATTCCGGCCAGCACCACCGCCGCGGTCTCGGGTTCCATCACGTCGACCATGTCAGCAAATTCGGCAAAGTCGCGGCGACTGTTACGGCACATGATCAAGTAGCCCTTGAGCCGCAGCGTTTCGGCTCCGGTGGGGATTTGCAGCCGGTCGCCGGTGGGCAATTGGACATTGGTGGTCTCCACCGGACTGCGCCGCTGGTACGTGCCGCGGGCCGTTCCGTTGGTTTCCAGGGCATCGAGTGCCACCGAGAGCCGCCCGCGCCACACGGTGACCGGGTGCACCGGGCGGTCGGCCCACGACATCGCCCGGGCCAGGCCAGTGCGGTAGGCGAGACCGATCTTGGTTGCCGGCGCGGCGAGCGCCGCGGTTTCGGCGGCGACGGGTTCGGGCTCCTTGTCGGCGCGGCCGCAACCGGTGAAGGCAAGCGGGTCGGTCACGCAAATGGCATCGGGCGCAAGGTGTTTGAGCTTGGCCGCCGACTTGATCACCATGCGCAGGTCGGCGCTGGGCGCGATCGCGGCGGTGATGTCCTCGGGAATGACGACCACGCCGCCCAGGTCGACCTCGGGCAGCGGCCGGTCGAAGTCCACCGACGGCAGCACGCGGCCCAACCAGCCCGGCAGCCACCAGTTCCACTTGGCGAACATCGCCATCAGGGCGGGCACCAGGACCAGCCGCACGATGGTGGCGTCGACGGCGATCGCCACCGCGCAGGCCACGCCGATCTCGGCGACCAGCGGCATTCCGGCGAACGCGAAGCCGCAGAACACCGCGATCATGATCAGCGCGGCGCTGGTGATGGTGCGCGCGCTGGTGCTCACGCCGTAGGCAACGGCGTCGCGGGTGTGGCCGGTCTGCAGGAACCGTTCGCGGATGCGGGTCAGCAGGAAGATCTCGTAGTCCATCGACAACCCGAACGTCATCGCCAGCACCAGCGGCGGCACGGTGCTGTCGATCGAAGTCAGGTGCGGGAAGCCCAGCCGCTCGCCCCAGCCCCACTGGAAGATCATCACCAGACTGCCGTAGGCGGCCGCCACCGACAGCAGCGTCATCAGTACGCCCTTGAACGCCAACAACACCGAGTGCACCGAGATCAGCAGCATCAGAAACGCGATCGCGGCCACGAACACCAGCACCAGCGGCTCGGTCGCCGACACCCGGTCGTCGAAGTCCTTGATCAGCGCGGTCGAGCCGCCGACGGACACCTGCGCCGAACCGATATCGGGGACTTTGGGCAGCTGGTTGCGCATCCAATCCACCGTGTGGCGCGCGCCCATATCTTCGGGATCGACCGTCAGCACCGCGCTGATCAGGGCGCTGCGGTTGTCGTCGGCGAATTCCGGCGGTGCCACCGAGGCGATGTCGGGTGCCTGCGTCATCTGCTGACGGATCGCGGCGATGGTTTGGGCCTGTTCGGAAGCGTTTCGCTCTGGGAACGTGACCAGCACCTGAACCGGCCCCAGGGAACCGGGCCCGAGCGCCTGGGATGCGGCCGCCACTCCGGCGCGGATCTCGTGCGACGAGTCGAACTGGCGCAGCAAGCTGTTGCCCAGCACCATCGACGTCGCCGGAGCCGCCATCAGGATCAATACGGCCGACGCCACCAGCGCCGACATCCATGGCCGGCGCATCACCCAGCCGACCCAGCGCGTCCAGAACCGGGACACGGTGCTTTCCGGGCGCCGCGACCAATGCAGCAGCGCCGACCGTTTGGCGGCCGAGCGGCCGAACGTCGCCAGCACCGCCGGCGTCAGCGTGGCCGACGTCAGCATCGCAACCGCGACCGCCAGGATCGCGCCGGTGGCCATCGACTTCAGCGCCGGGGTGTTGATCAGATAGATGCCGGTCAGCGACGCGATGACGGTCATCCCGGACAGCACCACCGCCAGGCCCGAGGTGGCCATCGCGGCGTCTACCGCCTCAGCAGGCTGCCGCCCGGAGCGCAGCTCCTCACGGAAGCGCATCAGGATGAACAGTGAGTAGTCCACCGCGAGCGCGATGCCGAACATCGACACCGTCGACGTCACGAACACCGACATGGTGGTGTGCGTGGACAGCAGGAAGACCAGGCCCATGGTCACCACGACGGTGCAGATCCCCAGCGTCATCGGGATAGCCGCGGCGGCCAGCGAACCGAACACCGCGAGCAGCACGACCAGGATGATCGGCAGATTCCAGCGTTCGGCGGCGGCGATGTCGTGTTTGGTGTTGGCCGCCGCCGCTGCGGTCAACGCGCCCTGCCCGATGACGTAGAGCCGGACGTGGCCGTTGGCGGTCTGCCCGGACCGATCGCCCTTGACGCCGACCTTCTCCCGCAGCTTCTTGGCGACGTCGCTGGTGCCGGTGTTGTGGGCGTCCAGCCGCAGCGACACCACATACGGCCGGTCCGGCCGCGGCGGGCGCTGGGTGGGGTTGGGTGCCTCGGTGACGCCGGGGAACTCGCCGGCGATCTGGCGCAATTGGGCCACCGCGTCGTTCATGTCCTGGTAGCTGGCGTCGGCGCGCGGGGCCGCCACCAGCGCCAGCGACGACGCCCCGAGCTGTGGGTATTGGGCGAGGAGTTGGTCGTGCACGAATATCGACTGCGAGCCGGCCACCTCGAAGCCGCCACCGGTGAGATTCCCCGACTGCGTCATCGCCAGATAGATGGCCGGCACCAGGGTGAGCAGCCAGCCGGCGAACACGAACCAGCGGAATCTGCGCAGGTTGCGGCTCAGGCGCATCATGAACTGCTGGATGTCGAACTCCCCGTATTTCTCGCGATTTCTCGCGCACTGCGTGCAGCGAGCCTACCGCAGCGAGCTGTGGATGATGTCGGCTTCAAGGTTGCTGAGCTGCAACGATTCAGCGCCCGACGGGCGCTGTGGCAGGATCATCCTTGGTCTTGTGGTGGCGCTGCGCCATCGATCCGGGGGGATCTGGAACCAACCAGATGGGTTTCGAAGGGATTAATGCATGAAGCCGACCGTTACCATCGTGCGCCGCGGACTGTTGGCGGCACTGATCGCCGGGGCGCTGCCGGGCGTCTGGCTGGCGCTGCCGTCGGGCACTCCGTCGGCCCAAAGTGCCACAGATCCCTGTGCGGCAAGTGAAGTCGCCAGGACCGTGGGGTCGGTAGCCAAGCAGACCGGCGACTACCTGGACGCCCATCCCGAGACCAACCAGGCGATGACCGCCGTCCTGCAGCAGCCCGGCGGCCCGCAATCGCTCGGGTCGCTGAAGAGCTACTTCGACACCCACCCCAAAGTTGCCAGCGATCTGCAAGGACTTTCGCAGCCGCTGACGACGCTGTCGGGCCGGTGCAAGCTGCCGATCGCCCTTCCGCAGGCGCTCGGGCTGGCGCAGGCGGCCCAGGGTGCGGGGGGTCTGCCGGGTGTGCCGGGGGCCATCGGCGGCGGCACTGCGGTGAGTCCGCCGGCCGCGACGGCGCCGGTTCCCGGCCCGGCGCCGGCAAAGCGCGCCGGCTGAGCTATCGATGCTGCGTGCGGTCGGTATAGGGCCGACGATCGGGCGGCGGCAACGGCCCTTGCAGGGCGGTTTCGGCCGGGTCGTCGGAAAGCCCGGTCTGCTGGATGGGTAGCCGCAGTTCCGGGTCGGTGGGCGGGTCATCGTCGCTCTCCGAGCCGACTTTCTCGGTGCGGAACATAAAGAAGAACACCACCCAGCCGATCGCGGCGATGAACAGCCAGCTGATCAGGCGATAGATCAGCATCGCTGAGATGGCGTTGGGCAGCGCCATGCCGCTGGAGACCAGCCCAGGCACCAGCACCGCCTCGACGACCAGCAACCCGCCCGGCATCAGCGGAATGGTGCCGACCGCGCGGGCGGCCGCATAAGCCACCGTGAGTCCGGCCAGCGAGGCGTGGTCGCCGGCGGCGTAGGCCGCGCAGGCCAGGCATGCGACGTCGGCGACCCAGTTGAACAGCGACCAGCTGAACGCCACTCCCAGGTCGCGCCGGCTCAGGCTGACCGACTCGAGCTGCATGAGGATCTCGCGCCACTTGTCCAGCCCGGCGTCGGCCGGCCGGCCGCGAATCGAGTTGACCCAGGACAGCACCCTGGTGCCGATTCCCTCGATCAGCTCCGGCCGCGACGCCACCGCCTGCGCCAGCAGCAACAGCGCAATGAAACCGCCCAGGGTGAACAGCAACGAGAACGGGTTGTTCTTGGCGCCCAGCAAGAACGCGCCGCCCAGCCCGAGCACCGCCAGGCCCACCGCCTGCAGCAGCCCGGACATCACCAGCTGCCAGGACGCCACCACCGACGAGGCGCCCCAGATGCGTTGCTGACGCAGCAGGAAAGTGGCCGAGAGCAC
Organism: Mycobacterium angelicum; assembly: GCF_002086155.1. Lineage (GTDB taxonomy): Bacteria > Actinomycetota > Actinomycetes > Mycobacteriales > Mycobacteriaceae > Mycobacterium > Mycobacterium angelicum. Next base: position 20,575 of record NZ_MVHE01000052.1, read on the forward strand.
CGGCCCGCCCGGCAGCGTGGTGCTCAGTGAGTTTGCGGCGTAGAAGGCTGCTTCCGAGCGCAGTTGTTTGACGTGCACCCCGGCTGACTTCAATAGGGTGCGCTGGATCTGCGCGAAGCTGTGCATGGATGCCGCGGCCGCGGCCATCGCGGCGACCAGCCACCACCAGTTGGCCTGGTACACGCTCATCCAGGCCTTGGCCAGCTGATCCCATACCAGCGCCACCTCGACGGCAAGAACGATCGCCACGATCGCCAGGACCGCCCAGCGCAGCCACCAGTACTTGCCGCGCGAAACCTCTTCGCGCTGGGCAAGCCCTTTGCGGGCGGGGGCGCCGTGCGACATCTGAATAGGGTAACGGTGCAGGTGACGCGGGCATCGCCGCACGTCGCGGACTGTGTCGGGCTCGGTCCGGGATCGTAACCGGATCGTGGCGGCCTGCATCCAGCTACGCTTGCCGGATGTCGGCAAGCCTCGACGATGCCTCGGTTGCGCCACTTGTTCGCCGGACCGCGGCCTGGTCGTGGCGATTGCTGGTCATCCTGGCCGCGGCGGTGGCGCTGTTGTGGGTGATCAAGAAGCTGGAAGTCATTGTCGTGCCGGTGTTGCTGGCAATGATGATCAGTGCATTGCTGGTACCGGTGGTGGACTGGCTGGACCGCCGCGGCCTTCCGCGCGGTGTCGCGGTGACGCTGGTGATTTTGGGCGGGTTCTCGGTGCTGGGTGGCCTACTGGCGTTTGTCATCATCCAATTCATCGCCGGCTTGCCGGATCTGGTGAAGCAGGTCGAGCACAGCATCGACTCCAGCCGCCGCTGGCTGATCCAAGGTCCGGCGCACCTGCGCAGCGAGCAGATCGAGAATGCGGGCAACGCGGCGATCCAGGCGCTGCGCAACAATCAGGCCAAGCTGACCAGCGGCGCGCTGTCCACCGCGGCCACCATCACCGAACTCGTCACCGCGGCGGTGTTGGTGCTGTTCACGCTGATTTTCTTCCTCTACGGCGGCCGCAACATCTGGCAGTACGTGGCCAAGCTCGTCCCGGTGCACGTACGCGACCGGGTGCTGGAGGCCGGGCGGGCCGGCTACGGGTCACTGATCGGGTACGTGCGGGCCACGTTCCTGGTGGCGCTGACGGACGCGATCGGCGTCGGTACCGGCCTGGCGATCATGGGGATACCGCTGGCTCTGCCGCTGGCCTCGATCGTGTTTCTCGGCGCCTTCATTCCGCTGATCGGTGCCCTGGTGTCCGGGCTGCTGGCGGTGGTGGTTGCCCTACTGGCCAAAGGGCTCGTCTACGCGCTGATAACCCTAGGTTTGCTGATCGCGGTGAATCAGATGGAAGCACATTTGCTGCAGCCGCTGGTGATGGGCCGGGCCGTCTCGATCCATCCGCTGGCGGTGGTGTTGGCCATCTCCACCGGCGGCGTGCTCGCCGGCATCGTCGGCGCCTTGCTGGCCGTCCCGACGGTGGCGTTCCTCAACAACGCGATGCAGGTATTGCTGGCGCGGGATCCCGAGGCCGAGTCCGAGGAGCAGACCGAGGAAGAGGGCGTCATCGTGGCGGCCAAACCCGACGATCCCGATGGCTGACTTGTTCGCGCGTCGAGTTGTTCGCGCGTCGGGTGGTTCGCGCGTCGAGTTGTTCGCGCGTCGAGCGTGAACTCACGGTTTCGAGTGGGAATCGTTGGCGGTGAAATCGCAGAATCGCCACCCTGGACGCACAGTCGAAGCCGTCAGCGCACACGCGAAGCCGTCGGTGCACAGTCGAAGCGGTAAGTGCACGCACGAAGCTGCACGAAGCTGTGAGTGCTCGCGCGTCGGGTGTGAACTGACGGTTTCGAGTGGGAATCGTTGGCGGTGAAATCGCGGAATCGCCACCCTGGACGCACACTCGAAGCCGGTAGCGCACAGTCGAAGCCGGTAGCGCACACTCGAAGCCGTAAGCGCACACGCGAAGCCGCTAGCGCACAGTCGAAGCCGGTAGCGCACACGCGAACCGCCGCTAAAGGCTAGAGAGCTAGATCCGGCCCTCGCGGCGCAGCAGATCCTGGGCGCTGAGCCCGCCGCCACCACCGCGGCGGCGGCCGCGGGTGTTGTCGCCGCCATTGTCAGAGCCCCCCGCGCTGTCGTCCTGCCCGCGGGCGTTCAGCTTCTCGGTGGCCGCATCGGAGTCGTTGGCGTCGGCCCGCATGACCGGTATAGCGGCGGTCTTGTCCTTGTCGGCCGGGTCGCCCTTGGCCTCCCCTGGAACGGGCATGGCCCGGGTCTGCCCCGCCGACGGCGGCGACGGCCGAGTTTGCAGGCGCGTGGTGGGCGGCTCGCTGGGCTCACTGGACCGCTTCGGTATCGCGGCGGTCTTGGCGCTGGACGGCCCGTTGAGCGAGGGCACACCCTCGGGCCGCTCGGCGGTACGCGTCTGGCGCGGCGCCTCGAGCGCGGCGGGGTGAGTCGGGTCGTGCGGTGGCCGCGGGCTTGCCGCGACCAGCCCCGCGGTGACGGGAGGCCGCGTCGTGCTCGCCGGTCGTTTGCGCTCGTCGGGCAGCCGGATCTCGCCCAGCCCGATGCGGGTCTGCAGCCGCCGCATCCAGCGTGGCGCCCACCAGCAGTCGTCGCCGAGCAGTTTCATCACCGAGGGCACCAGGAACATCCGGACCACGGTCGCGTCCAGCAGCAGAGCCGCCATCAAGCCGAACGCCAGATACTTCATCATCACCAGGTCGGAGAACACGAACGAACCGGCGACCACGGCCAGCACCAACGCGGCCGCGGTGATCAGCCGCCCGGTGGTTGCCGTCCCGATCCGGATCGCTTCCTGGGTGGACATGCCGTTCTCCCGCGCCTCCACCATTCGGGAGACCAGGAACACCTCGTAATCGGTGGCCAGGCCATAGCCGACCGCCACCACCAGCGCGATGACCGGCGCGGTCAGTGGCGTCGCGGTGAAGTTCAGGATTCCGGATCCGTGGCCGTCGACGAATATCCACGTCAAGATGCCCATCGTGGACCCGAGCGTCAGCGCGCTCATCACCGCGGCCTTGATCGGCAGCACCACCGAACCGAAGGCCAGGAACATCAACAGCGTGGTCGCCGTAAGCAGGATGACGAGCATCGCCGGCATGTTGTCGAACAGGCTGTGGATCGAATCCTGTTCCAGCGCAGGCGTTCCGCCGACATACACCTCGATGCCCTTGGGTGGGGTGATGGCGCGTAGCTCGGCGAGCTTCTTGGACGCGTCGCCGGGATTGATCAACCCGTTCTGCAGCACCCGCACCGACGGATCCTTCGACCCTCCCGGCGCTTGGGCGCGCTCCTGCCACATATCGGCGGGGTTGTTGTCCGGCTCGATGAATCCGCTGATCGTCATCGCCTTGCTGCGGACGTCGGCGATCTGCTGGTCGGTGACGGGCTGATGGTTGGTCGAGTGGATGACCAGCGTCAGCGGGTTGGTGCGATAGCCGGGGAAGAGCTGGTCGAAGTGCTCCTGCGACTGGCGCACCGCATTGTTGGGGGGCAGATACTTCTCGCTCATGCCGCCCAGCGACAGGTTGAACAGCGGGATGACCAGCAGGATCATGCCGATGACGATCGGGATGGCGAAGACCAGGGGCCGCCGCATCACCCAGTTGACCAGCTTGCCCCAGAACCCGGCCTCGACCTCTTCGCGGGTCTTGGTCTTCTGCAGCCGGTCGGCGAGCCAGTTCAGGTAGGCCCGGGACACCTTCCAATTGCGCAGGAACGGCACCCGGAACGCGGTCCGCACGCCGAGCGCGTCGACGTGGCGGCCCAGCACGGCCAGACAGGCCGGCAGCAGGGTGATCGACAGCAGGGCGGCCAGCCCGACGGCCGCGATCAGCGCATAGGTCAGCGATTTCACGAAGCCCTGCGGCAACATCAGCAGGCTCGCGCCCGAGGCGATGATCAGCACCGCCGAGAACGCGACCGTTCGGCCGGCGGTCATGACCGTGCGTCTGACCGCGGTCTCGGTGTCGTAGCCCTCGGCGATCTCCTCGCGGAACCGGCTCACCACGAAAAGCCCATAGTCCACCGCGATGCCCAGACCGATCAGCGACACTACGGGTTGGGCGAAGAAGTGCACCGGCCCGAACACAGCGATCAACCGCAGGATGCCCAGGGCACCCGCGATGCTCAGGCCACCGACCATGACCGGCAGGCAGGCCGCGACCGCGCCGCCGAACACCAGGAACAGCACGATGGCCACCAGCGGCAGCGCCAGCACCTCCATCCGTCGCTGGTCGGTGGCGATGGTGCCGGTCAAGGCCTCGGCCACCGGCTCCAGGCCGGCCAGCTGGACGGTGCCGCCGTCCAGCTTCTGCAGCGACGGCGCGATGTCCTTGTAGTTGTTCAGGATGGTGTCGTCGTCGTCACCCTTGAGCGGGATCGAGACGAACGTGTACTTCTTGTCGTCGGTGGCCATGCCCTTGATGACCGAGCTGGTCGAGTCGGGCGCGCGCAGGTACCCCGCCCAGCCCAGCACCTGGTTGGGGTGGTCCTGGACGAACTTGTTGAGTTCGTCGGTGATCTTCTTCGACCACGCCGGGTCGTTGACCGTCTTGCCGTCCGGGGCGTGGAAGATCGCGACGATGTGGCCGGTCCGGTCGCGCCCGTAAACCTGGTCGCCCAGCACCGAGGCCTTCACCGACTGGCTGCCGTCGTCGTAAAAACCGCTCTGCGTGACGTGCTTACCCAGGCTCAGCCCGAAAATGCCGCCGCCAAGGCACAGTGCCACCATGACCCCGATTACGATGAACCGGTAGCGGTACACAGTTCGACCCCACCAGGCGAACACGTAAGCTCCTTACTGGATCGTTAGCGACCCGCGCATTCTGTTTTCAGGTCTTCGGTTGCTCACACACGCGAGGTCAACAGCGAGGACAGCGGCCGGAACGGCTGCAGCCAAGCTCCCTGCTCAGGTAGCGAATCAAGGCCGATCCGCGGGAGCGGCTCCCGGAAAACACCTGCGATATCTTCCAGGTCGACGAACTCCAAGGTATCCGACGCTAGCGCCCAACTAGCGTGTTCACGAAATCCGAGCACTTGAACTGGGGTTCCGGCGCGGGCGATTTCCTCCAGCGGCTGACGGAAAGCTTGACCGTCGGCCGATGCCACCACCAGTGCCGCAAGTCCCTCGTGATAGCGCTGGTCGATGTGCGCGAGCATGTCGCGGTCGACGTCGCTGTCTTCCTCGATCTTCGGTTTGGCGAAGACGGCGAATCCGACATTGCGCAGCGCGTCCACCCAGGGCCGGACCACTTCGGCGCTGCCCGGCGCGATGTTGGTGAAGACGGTGGCCTCGGGTTCGATCGAGACGCCGGGCCGGCTGGCCGAGACTTCCGCGGTGCGGGCCAGCACCCAGCGGCCCAGGGCGTCGAAACGGGGGCGCTCCAGCGCAGTCGGCCGACGTCCCAGGATCGATCCCAGGCCCATGTCCAGGTTGGGGGCGTCCCACACCAGCAGGACCCGGCCCATGGGCGGGGCGAAGCCGGTCAAGACCGGCGGCAGCGACCGCTCGGCCAGCGGTTCGGACGGTGTGGCTACTTCTTCGGTCAGGCTCATTTGGTCAGCCGTTTCCATAACAGTTCATTGACGGTGCTGCCTGCTTCTTGGGCTTTGGTCTCGTACTTGGTGATCGGGCGCGCCACGGAGATGGGCAGCGAGGGCGCGCCATCGTCGATGCGAACCAGGCGCGGCTCGGCGTCGCCGACTTCGGCGATGTGTTCGGCGTAACCGGGATGGTCGGTCGCCGCGTGCAGGACACCACCGGGGATTAGCCGGTCGGCGATCAATGCAATCGTGCCGGGCTGCAGCAGCCGGCGCTTGTGGTGGCGCGCCTTGGGCCACGGATCGGGGAAGAAGACCCGCACACCGCTCAACGAGTTCGGGGCGATCAGATTCTGCAGCACCTCGACCCCGTTGCCGCGGATCAACCGGATGTTGCCCACCTCCTCACTGTCGATCGCGCTCAGCAGCTGCGCCAGCCCGCGCCGGTAGATTTCCACCGCGATCACGTCTATATCCGGCTCGGCCTTGGCCATTGCCAGCGTCGACGTGCCGCTGCCGCAGCCGATCTCCAGGACCAGCGGCGCGTCCCGGCCGAACCACGCCCGGGTGTCCAGGGGCGCCCCGAACCGCGGTAACGCCTCGATGCCGAGCTGCGGCCAGCGCCGCTCCCACGTCTGCCGCTGGGCGTTGGACAGGGCCGAACGTCGCGACCGAAAGCTGGTGGCGGGCAGATAGCCCCATGCGCTGTCCGGACCGCCTACTTCGGATTCCACCCGTGTGTCGGGACGTGCCCCCACCCCGGGTTGCGCATGCATTCGTCCATGGTGGCTCATGAACCGCTGGTGTAGCCGCCCGTGGTCCAGATTGATACCCAACAGTTGCCTTCGGCTGGTAGCGGTGGCTCGCGTCCGGGCGGCGCAGATGTCACCATTCGGTGGGGGCAAGATTTGCACGGAACGGGGGCAGCACATTTTCGTCGAGGAGCTGGCGCGATTCGCCGCCGCTACCGATGACCTGCGGGTAAAGGCCATTTCCGAGCGAGCCGCGGCGCCCTTGCGGGTGTCTGTGCAGGGCCGCGACGGGGTGGGTCGGGCCACCGTGGCGCGCGCGGTGGACGCCGCACCGGACATCGAGGTGCGCTCGGCGAACCGGGCGGAGGTGGTGCTGTATGTCACCGCGGAGGTGGTCAAACCCGAGGACCGCGATGCCCTGCGCGATATCGGGGCGCCCGTGGTGGTGGTGCTGAACAAGGCCGACCTGTGTGGGTTCGCGGCGGGCGGGCCGATCGCGGCGGCGGGGGCCCGCTGTGCGCGGCTCTCCGACCTGGTCGCCAGACCGGTGCTGCCCATGATCGGGTTGCTGGCCGTGGCCGTGCTCGACGAGGCTGCCTGGGCGGTGCTGGCCGGCCTGGCCGTCCACCCGGCCGGCGCTGCCTGCCTTGACGGCGGCTACGACAGCTTTTTGATGGCCCGGCTTCCGGTGCCGGCCCAGGCGCGGCTGCGCCTGCTGGAGACCCTCGACCTGTTCGGCATCGCGCTCGGTGTGGCGGCGGTGCGCCGCGGCGTTTCGCGCGCCCAGGTCGCGGCGCTGCTGTGGCGGGCCAGCGGTGTCGACGCCGTCGTTGCCGCAGTGCTTGCCGCCGGCGCTGAGGCGCGGTACCGCCGCGTGCTGCGTGCGGTCGCCGAGCTGGAAGCCCTGGCCGTTTCGCTCCCCGGGATCGACGCCTTTTCGTCCTGCGACAACACCGTCGTCGCCAGGATGGCTGATGCCGCTGACGTGCTGGCGTCCAGCGGGCTGGAACTGGGACCGGCCGCGCCGCTGCAGCGGGCGGTGCGCTGGCAGCGTTACGCTCGCGGGCCGGTGAGCGACCTGCACCGGGCCTGTGGGACCGATATCGCGCGCGGATCGCTGCGGCTATGGCCGGCGGCGGGGGAGACATTGTGATCGGCGCGGCCCGCGATGATCCGGCCGCCCAGGTGGACGCGTTGGTGGCCGCGATCGGCCCACGACTGGATGCGCCGGCCATCAACCGCCGTGAGGTGGTGCTGGTAGCCGGTCCGTGGCTGGCCGGCGTCAGCAGTGTGGCCGCCGCGCTGCGCGAGCGGCTGCCCGATCAGGTCTTCATAGAGGCGCCGGAGCTGGGCACCGGTGATGCGCCGATGGCGGTGGTGTTCGTGGTGTCCGCGGCGGCCGCCCTGACCGAATCCGACTGCGCGCTACTGGATGCCGCCGCCGAGCACACCGACGTGGTGGTGGCGGTGGTGGCCAAGATCGACGTGCACCTCAACTGGCGCGAGGCGGTGACCGCCAACCGCGACCGGCTGGCCGCATACGCGCCCCGCTACACACAGGTGCCCTGGGTGGGTGTGGCGGCCGCACCTGAGGTGGGCGAGCCGGTCGTCGACGAGCTGGGCGGGATTGTCCGGAGACAGCTTGCCGACTCCGACATTGCCCGGCGAAACAGGTTGCGCGCGTGGGAATCCCGGCTGCAGAAGGTCGCTCAGCGATTCGACCGCGACGCCGCGGGCGCCGGACGCGGGGCCCGGGTGGAGGCCTTGCGCGCAGAACGCAGCGCGGCCCTGCGGGAACGCCGCCAGTCGAAGTCGGAGCTCAGCATCACCTTGCGCGGCCAGATCCAGCAGGCGCGCGTCGGGCTGTCCTACCTTGTACGCAACCGTTGTTCGTCGGTTCGTACCGAGTTGCAGGAGGACATCGCCGGGCTGCCCCGGCGCGACATGGCCGGGTTCGAGGCCCACACCCGCGCCCGGGTACAGGAAGTGGTCGCCGAGGTGGCCGAGGCAACCGCCGCGCAGCTGGACGACGTAGCGCAGGTGATGGGTGTGCCGGTGGAGCCGCCGCTGCTGGACAACCTGCCGACGGTCCCGATCAGCGCCCCGCCGCTGAAATCGCGGCGGCTGGAGACACGGCTGACGATGCTGCTGGGCGCTGGGTTCGGACTGGGTGTCGCGCTGACACTGAGCCGGCTCGCGGCGGGCCTGGTGCCCCGCTGGGCGCCCGGGCTGACGGTGGCGGTGGTCGTGGCGTGCGTGGCGGTCGGACTCGGCGCGGCGGTGTGGGTGGTGAGCACTCGTGCACTACTGCATGACCGTGCTTTGCTGGACCGCTGGACTGGCGATGTGGCGGGGTCGTTGCGCTCGGTACTCGAGGCGCTGGTGGCCGGTCAGGTGCTGGCCACCGAGTCGCTGCTGAGCACCGCACTCAGTGCCCGCGACGAAGCCGAGAACGCCCGGGTGGCCGATCAGGTCAGCGTCATCGACAGCGAATTGCGCGAGCATGCGATTGCGGCGGCCCGGGCCGCGGCGCTGCGGGACCGGGAAATGCCGACCATCAGGGCCGCGCTGGACGCGGTACGTGCAGAACTGGGGCAACCGGGTATACACAGCCTCGACGGCAAAACCAACGGATCGGGTTTCGAGGGGCGCGAATGGTAGCAGTTTCTGACTTTTCCGCATCTTCTGAATCGGTCCTGTGAGCAGGCTTATACCCCTGCAGGCCTTACACGACAAGTGATGCGCGATAACCTGTATATAAGCGCTAGCCGTGATGATAAGCAGTGCTAGCAAATGCACGAACGACTACACGCAATCAGACAAGCCGATAACTAGCAGCAGAATTCAGGAGAGTTCGATGACCTCAGCGACCATCCCCGGTTTGGATACCGCGCCGACGAAGCACCAGGGGCTGTTGGCATGGGTGGAGGAGGTTGCCGAGCTCACCCAGCCCGACCGGGTGGTGTTTGCCGACGGTTCCGAGGAAGAGTTCCAGCGCCTGGCCGACCACCTGGTCGCGGCGGGCACGTTCACCAAGCTGAACCCGGAGAAGCACAAGAACTCCTACCTGGCCTTGTCCGACCCCTCCGACGTCGCGCGGGTGGAATCCCGGACGTTCATCTGCTCGGAGCGCGAGATCGACGCCGGCCCGACCAACAACTGGAAAGACCCCAGTGAGATGCGGGCCATCCTGACCGACCTGTACCGCGGTTGTATGCGTGGCCGCACCATGTACGTGGTGCCGTTCTGCATGGGCCCGCTCGGCGCCGACGAACCCAAGCTCGGCGTGGAGATCACCGACTCCGAATACGTCGTTGTCTCGATGCGCACCATGACCCGAATGGGAAAGGCCGCGCTGGAGAAGATCGGCGACGACGGCTTCTTCGTCAAGGCGCTGCACTCCGTCGGCGCGCCGCTGGAAGAGGGCCAGAAAGACGTGCCGTGGCCCTGCAACGAGACCAAGTACATCACCCACTTCCCGGAAACCCGCGAGATCATGAGCTACGGCTCCGGCTACGGCGGCAACGCGCTGCTGGGCAAGAAGTGCTACTCGCTGCGCATTGCCTCGGCGATGGCCCACGACGAGGGCTGGCTCGCCGAGCACATGCTGATCCTCAAGCTGATCTCCCCGGAGAACAAGGCGTACTACTTCGCCGCTGCCTTCCCGTCCGCGTGCGGCAAGACCAACCTCGCGATGCTGCAGCCGACCATCCCGGGCTGGCGCGCCGAAACCCTGGGCGACGACATCGCGTGGATGCGGTTCGGCAAGGACGGCCGGCTGTACGCGGTCAACCCCGAGTTCGGCTTCTTCGGGGTGGCACCCGGCACCAACTGGAAGTCCAACCCCAACGCGATGCGCACCATCGCGGCGGGCAACACCGTATTCACCAACGTCGCGCTGACTGACGACCACGATGTGTGGTGGGAAGGTCTGGAAGGCGAGCCCGACCACCTGATCGATTGGAAGGGCAACGACTGGATCCTGCGCGAGACGGATACCAAAGCGGCGCACCCGAATTCGCGGTACTGCACGCCGATGTCGCAATGCCCGATCCTGGCTCCGGAGTGGGATGACCCGCAGGGCGTGCCGATTTCGGGCATCCTGTTCGGCGGCCGCCGCAAGACCACCGTCCCGCTGGTGACCGAGGCGCGCGACTGGCAACACGGCGTGTTCATCGGGGCCACCCTGGGCAGCGAGCAGACCGCCGCGGCCGAGGGCAAGGTCGGCAACGTGCGCCGCGACCCGATGGCCATGCTGCCGTTCCTGGGCTACAACGTCGGCGACTACTTCCAGCACTGGATCAACCTGGGCAAGAACGCCGACGAGTCCAAGTTGCCGAAGGTGTTCTTCGTCAACTGGTTCCGCCGCGGCGACGACGGCCGCTTCCTGTGGCCGGGCTTCGGCGAGAACAGCCGGGTGCTGAAGTGGATCGTCGACCGCATCGAGCACACCGCCGGCGGCCGCACCACCCCGATCGGCACGGTGCCCGCCGTCGAGGATCTGGACCTGCAGGGTCTGGACGCCGACCCCGCCGATGTGGCCGAGGCGCTGACGGTTCGTGTCGACGAGTGGCGCGACGAGATTCCGCTGATCGAGGAGTGGCTGCAGTTCGTCGGCGAGAAGCTGCCCACCGGCATCAAGGACGAGTTCGACGCGCTCAAGCACCGCCTGGACGAGGCTGAGTAGCTTTCATTCACCCACGGGCAGGGGCGAGTTCTTCGACGGCCCGCACGGCCGTCGAGACCCGCTCCTCCCAACTTCCGGTGAGCACCACATAGCGCCGTCCCGCGGCCCGCAGCGCCTGCTCACAACGGACGGAAAACGCGTCGCCGGAGGCCCCGGAAGTGGTGAGCAGCGTCAAATCGTAAGAACGTCCGGCTAATTCGCGCAGCTCCGGCGGGCAGCCGCCGGCCAGCAACTCGGCCCACACGGCCGTCGCGATCGGATCGGTGTCGCAGACCAGGAAGCGATCGGCGTCGCGCGCCAGGGCCTGCTCCGAAGCGATCTGTCCGCGCGCGATTTCGGTCCAGTCCAGTCCTGCTGGTGCGTCGAGTTCGCGCAATATGTTGGCCCGCTCCGGGACCCAGCTGGTTCCGAGTTTTTCTGCCAGCGCCCGTGCCAGGGTGGTCTTGCCGGTGCCTTCGGGTCCGATGATGCTGATGCGTTTCACGAAGGCCGGCCGGACGCAGCGCGGGATGTGCTGCCAGTGGGCAAGCGGGTCAGCGCGGATTTCGGTCGCGCTGATCGGTACCACCACGCGGCCCTGATCGACCGGCACGAAGCGCGCCCCGAGGAGCTCGGCGAACTGCGCGTTGTAGGGCTCGGCACCGAAGTAGAAGTCAGGCAGCCTGGGTAGCGCGTCTTCCAGGGTCGCCTTCCAGATGGGCCAGAAGTCGGGGTGGTCCCAGGGGCGCTGCGGGTTGTCGTTGGGGAGGTGGATTACCAGGTTGAAGGGGAAGAGTTCGCGCATCCACTTGACGCGTTGCTTGCCCGGAATCGGCTCGTCGGCCCGGGTGCCGACGACGATGGTGAGATCGTCCACCCATTGCCGGGCGAACTCGCAGAGGTAAATGTGCCCGGCGTGGGGCGGCATGAACTTGCCGAGCACCATGCCGTGCGTCACGCCCGCGCCTCCGCGGTTCGGCGGGCGATGACGTCCTCCCACTCGTCGAGCCGGGACAGGAAGAACGCCGACGCCTCATCGAAGGTGAGCTCCGGATCGGGGCCGATGCGGGCTTCGACATCGGAGTAGAACCGCGACGCCTCGGGGTCGACGAAATCCCATTGGCCCAGCGGCCATTCCGAAGTGAGGTACCCGGCATCCGAATAGGCTTGGTACAACGGCGTTCCCGGATAGGGGACCATTTTGCCCATCAGCTTGAAGGGCAGCCCGTTTCTTGTCTCCAGGAGCAGGCGGACTGTCTCGCGTAGCTCCTCGGGCCGCACTGTGGGGTGGAACATTATGGTCCCGGCGATTATCTCGATGCCCAGCTCCTGCAGGGATTGAACGGTGTCCGCTGCGTCTTTTCCCCGACCGAGGATCTGTTTGCGGTAGCTGCGCAGTTGGTCGTAGGACCCCGTCTCCAAGCCGATGAACACACGATGAAGACCCGCCCGGTGCAGGTGTTTGAACAGAGCCAGATCGACAACGGAGTCCAGCCGGATATCGATCATGAACTTGATGTCGAGGCCACGCCTTAGCACCGCGTCGGCAAAGTCCGCGGCGCGCTGCTGCGAACTGGGGTGTTTGGAGACAAACAGGTCGTCGGTGATCGAGTAGAAATCGATGTCGAAGTTCGACGCTAGAGCTGCGATCTCGTCGACGACAACGTCGACCGACTTCGCCCGGTAACTGTCTTTCCCGAACATCCCGGACATCGCGCCGGTGCCGCAGAAGGTGCATCGGTAGGGACATCCGCGGGTGGAAAAGACGGAGGCGGCGAAGCCGTCGGCAAGGACGGTGGGCAACTCGTCACGAGCCGCAGGCGGTAGCTCGTCGAGATCGATCAGCGGGGCGGGTACGTAGACGATCTGGCCCCTTTCATCGCGGCGGGCCAGCCCCGGAATGTCTTCAGCCGCAGCGTCGTTTACCACGGCCAGGGCCAGTCTGGTGAAGGTCTGCTCGCCGTCGCCGACGACGACGTAGTCGAAACAGTCGTGCTGACGCAGGATGCGTTCGTAGTTGAGTGTCGCGATGGCGTGGCCGATGACGATTCGTACGCCAGCCCAGGCCTGTCGGGCGCGCTGCGCCAACCACAGCACCTCCGGAAGAGTGTCGATGCAGGAAAAGCCGACAAGGCGCGGCGTGCCCGATGCTCCGACGGCGTTTTCCATGGCCTGCCAGGTCTCTGCCACGGTCACATGGCCGTCGACCAAGCCGTTGACGCAGGTGATTTCGATCCCCTGGGCCTTGGCGTACGCCTTGATCGACATCATCCCGAGGTGCTCCACCGGCATGGAGGAATACCGCGAGGGATCCGTGCGCTTGATTGCGCTGACGAACGACAGGGCGTCCGGCCGGGCGCCTGGCGGATTGACAAGCAGAACTGTCATGGGTGGACTTTACAAACGATTTGCGCCGGTGGGGGCAGGAATTGTCGCCCTTGTTCCGGTGGTCGGCGGTCTGCGACGTACAGTCGGCCCATGCAGATCCGCCCCTTCATCGGAGCCGATAAAGCTGCTGTCATCCTGCATCCGTCAGGCACCGTGATCAGCTTCGACGAGCTGGAAGCCCGCGCCAATCGGCTGGCCCACCGGTTCCGTCAGGCGGGTCTGCGCGAGGGCGACACCGTGGCCATCCTGATGGAGAACAACGAACACATGCACGCGGTCATGTGGGCGGCTCGCCGGAGCGGGTTGTACTACGTGCCGATCAACACCCACCTGACCCCGGCCGAGGCGGCTTACATCGTCGACAACAGCAGCGCCAAGGCGATCATCGGCTCGGCGGCACTGCGCGACACCTGCGCGGGCCTGGCCGAACACCTGCCGGGCGGGCTGCCCGGGCTGTTGCTGCTCGCCGACGGGGATCTGCCGGGCTGGGAGCGATACCCGGAATGCGTTGCGGATCAACCTGATACGCCGATCGCCGACGAGATCGAGGGCGACCTGCTGCAGTATTCGTCGGGTACCACGGGCCGGCCCAAAGGAATCAAACGCCAGTTGCCGCACGTGCGGCCGGAAGAGGCGCCCGGCATGATGTCGGCGCTGGTCGGGTACTGGATGGATCCCGACGCGGTGTACCTGAGCCCGGCTCCGCTGTATCACACCGCGCCATCGGTGTGGTCGATGAGCGTGCAGGCCGGCGGCATCACCACGGTGGTGATGGAGAAGTTCGATGCCGAGGGGGCGCTGGACGCCATCGCCCGCCATCGGGTGACCCACGCCCAGTTCGTGCCGGCGATGTTCGTCCGGATGCTGAAACTACCTGAGGCCGTTCGTAATTCGTACGACCTGTCCAGCCTGAAGCGGGTGATGCACGCGGCTGCGCCGTGTCCGGTGCAGATCAAGATGGCGATGATGGACTGGTGGGGGCCGATCATCGACGAGTACTACGCCTCCTCGGAAGCCCACGGCTCGACGCTGATCACCGCCGAGGACTGGCTGGCTCATCCCGGCTCGGTGGGCAAACCAGTGGCGGGCGCTGTGCACATCCTGGACTCCGACGGCAACGAACTGCCCGCCGGCGAAGCGGGGGAGATCTATTTCGACGGCGGCGTTGCGTTCGAATACCTAAACGATCCGGCGAAAACCGCTGCCTCACGGAACAAGCACGGCTGGGTGACCGTCGGCGACATCGGCTACCTCGACGACGAGGGCTATCTGTTCTTGACCGACCGGCGCCACCACATGATCATCTCCGGCGGCGTCAACATCTATCCGCAAGAAGCTGAGAATCTGTTGGTCACCCATCCCAAGGTGCTCGACGCGGCGGTGTTCGGGGTTCCCGACGACGAGATGGGTCAGCGGGTGGTGGCGGTTGTGCAGACCGTCGATCCCGCTGACTCTTGCCAGCGGTTCGGGGCGGAGCTGCTGGACTGGTTGCGAGAACGCCTGTCGCACTTCAAGTGTCCGCGATCGATCGCGTTCGAGGCGCACTTGCCGCGCACCGACACCGGCAAGTTGTACAAGAACGACCTGATCGAGAAGTATTCGGGGTAAACCATGCTCCGGGTGGTCGACGTGTCTGCGGCGGGTGGCGCAGGTGTCGACACGCCGCCGGGCGTGGTCGTTGCGTACGGTTCGACATCCGACGAATCCTGGTTGCAGGCAGCGA
Source organism: Mycobacterium angelicum (assembly GCF_002086155.1). Taxonomy (GTDB): domain Bacteria; phylum Actinomycetota; class Actinomycetes; order Mycobacteriales; family Mycobacteriaceae; genus Mycobacterium; species Mycobacterium angelicum. The sequence continues at coordinate 35,665 of NZ_MVHE01000052.1, forward strand.
CTTTCACATTGACCGAAGTGCCGTGTGCCGACCGCCGGGTGGTCACCGTGGAATCGGTGCCCGCCGCGGTGGCCGAGCTGACCCGGCGCTGTGAGCGCTGGCCGCAGGCCAGCGCGGTGTGCGATGACGTGCTGCGCTCGGTCGATCCGCGGGGTGCTGTGCTGGCCGCGGTGGTGACCGAGTCGCTGGCATATTCGACGCTGCAGGCCGGCCCGGAGTTCGCCCACTGGCTTCTCGGGCGGGGCCCGGCGCGGATGCCCGAGATCGCCGACCCTGTTCAGGCGCAACGCGAAGGCGACACTCTGCTGATCAGATTCAACCGGCCGCAGCGGCACAACGCGTTCTCCACCGATGCGCGCGCCGCGCTTTTGGAGGCGCTGGCCGTGGCGCAGCTGGACTCGTCAGTGACGGGAATCGTGTTGAGCGGCAACGGCCCCTCGTTCTGCAGCGGCGGGGACCTCGCGGAGTTCGGTACGTTCGCCGACCCTGTCAGTGCTCACCTGGCCCGCACCCGGCACAGCCCGGCGCTGCTGCTGGACGCCTTGGCCGCGCGGCTGGGCCGGGCCTGTCGTGCCGAGGTGCACGGCCAGGTGCTGGGCAGCGGGCTGGAGCTGGCGGCGTTCTGCGGATGGGTTGTGGCAGCGCCGGATTCGGTGTTCGGGTTGCCAGAGTTGAGCCTGGGGCTGCTTCCGGGAGCCGGCGGAACGCTGAGCGTGACGCGGCGGATCGGCCGTTGGCGCACGGCGTATCTGGTGCTCTCCGGCCAGACCATCGACGCGGCGACCGCGCTGGACTGGGGGTTGGTGGACGCGGTCGGGTAGCGGGATTTCCGTGTGCATCCAGGGCGGCTTTCGGCCGGCTTTCCCGCCCAGGATGCACAGTCAAAGCCGTGGATTCACACGCGGATTCGCCGGGCCGGGCCGGGCCGGATTGGGCCGGGCGCGGCGATCAGTACCCGGAATAGGTGGTGATGGTCGACGGCGTGTTGTGATCGACCGAAACCGCCACCGCGATAAGCACGACGTAGATGATTCCCACCACCACGCCGACGACCACGCCGGCGATCGCGCCGATGATCGCCCACTTCTTGGCGCTGGCCGAAGCGGCCTGGGCTTCGGCATAGCGGCCCTGCGCCCAGAGGCCGGAAACCTTGGTGGCGTTCACGATCGAGACGATCCCGAACGGCAGGCAGCACAGCACCGTGACCAGAATCGCCCACACCAGGTAGTTGTCCGGTTCGGGCTGGCCGTAACCAGGTTGCTGGGCCGGGTAACCCGGCTGCGGCGGCGGGTAGCCCGGCGGCTGGCTTTGCCAACCCGGCTGTTGACCCGGCTGCTGGGACTGCTGCCAATCTGGCGAACCACCGTATGGGTCTGACGGATAACTCATGGCAGCTGCCTCCCCTTTGGTTCGCACGCCGGTTTGCTGAAGTCAGGCAAATATACAGCACCGACGGGTTTTGTAGCTGCTAGATTCCGCCTCGCGCCACCAGTTGTCCGGCAATGACATTGCGCTGGATTTCGTTGGTGCCTTCGCCGACGATCATCAGCGGCGCGTCGCGGAAATAGCGCTCCACGTCGTATTCGGTGGAGTAGCCGTAACCGCCGTGGATGCGTACGGCGTTCAGCGCGATCTCCATGGCAACCTCGGAGGCGAACAGTTTGGCCATGCCCGCTTCCATATCGCAGCGCTGCCCGCTGTCGTAGCGTTCTGCGGCATAGCGGGTGAGCTGGCGCGCGGCGGTGAGTTTGGTTGCCATGTCGGCCAGATAATTGCCCACCGACTGGTGCCGCCAAATCGGCTTGCCGAAACTCTCGCGCTGCTGGGCGTAATCCAGCGCATCGTCCAGCGCCGCCGTCGCCACCCCCAATGCGCGGGCGGCCACCTGAATCCGGCCGGTTTCGAGGCCCTTCATCATCTGCGAAAACCCTTGGCCCGGTTGGCCACCGAGCACCGCCGATACCGGAACCCGGAAATCGTCGAACGAAAGCTCGCAGGACTCAACGCCCTTGTAGCCCAACTTCGGCAGGTCGCGTGACACCGTCAGCCCCGGCCCGTGCTCGACGAGCACGATCGAGATTCCCTTATGGCGCGGTCTGGCGTGGGGATCGGTCTTGCACAGCAACGCGATCAGGCCGGACCGGCGGGCATTGCTGATCCAGGTCTTCGAACCGTTGATCACCAGGGTGTCCGGGCCGTCCGGTAGCGCGGCCGTGGCGATGTTCTGTAGGTCCGAACCACCACCCGGCTCCGTCAGCGCCATGGTGGCGCGCACCTGGCCGGTGGCCATCTTCGGCAGGTACGCCTGCTGCTGCTCGGCGGTGCCGAACAGCGTCAGCAGTTTGGCGACTACCGTGTGCCCGCCCATCGCCCCGGCCAGGCTCATCCAGCCCCGGGCCAACTCCTGAGTGACCTCGACATAGCACGGCATCGACACCGGCGACCCGCCGTACTCCTCGGGCACGGCCAGGCCGTAGATGCCGATCCGCTTCATCTGCTCGATCCACGCTTCTGGATAGGTGTTGGCGTGCTCGACCTCGCGGATGGTTGGTTTGACGTCGCGGTCGATGAACGCCCGCACGGTGGCGACCAGCATCGCCTCGTCGTCGTCAAGTTCACTGTTCACCTGTGCCATATTGACCCCGTGACTTACGCCGAACTACGCGAGGGTGGGCCCTACTTCGACGACCTTTCGGTGGGCCAGGTGTTCGACTGGGCACCGTCGGTGACGCTGTCGCCGGGCCTGGCGGCCGCGCACCAGGCGATCGTGGGGGACCGGTTGCGACTGGCCCTGGACGCCGATCTGTGCGCGGCGGTGACGGGTGCGCCCGCGGCGCTGGCACATCCGGGTCTGGTCTGCGACCTGGCGATCGGGCAGTCGACGCTGGTGACCCCGCGGGTCAAGGCCAACCTGTTCTACCGCGGGCTGACGTTTCACCGGTTCCCGGTGCTCGGTGACACCGTCTACACCCGCACCGAAGTCGTTGGGCTGCGGGCTAATTCGGCCAAACCCGGCCGTGCGCCCACCGGCCTGGCGGCGCTGCGGATGACCACCATCGACCAGGCCGACCGGTTGGTGCTCGACTTCTACCGCTGCGCCATGCTGCCCGCCAGCCCGGACTGGGCCGGATCTGGGCGCGCCGACGACCTGTCGGCCGTCGGCGCCGACGCGGCGGCGCCGGCAACCGCGCCGACCGACGACTGGGACGGCGACGTCTTCCGACAACGGGTACCCGGTCCGCATTTTGACGCCGGCATTGCCGGTGCGGTATTACACAGCACCGCCGACCTGGTCAGCAGCGCGCCCGAGCTGGCCCGGCTGACACTGAACATCGCTGCCACACACCATGATTCGCGGGCCGCCGGGCAGCGGCTGGTATACGGCGGGCATACCATCGGGCTGGCGCTGGCGCAGGCCTGCCGGTTGCTGCCCAACCTGGCCACCGTCCTGGGCTGGGCGCATTGCGACCACACCGGGCCGGTGCGGGAGGGCGACACCCTGTACAGCGAGCTGCACGTCGAGTCCGCCGAGCCGGCCGCCAACGGCGGCGTGCTGGGTCTGCGGTCGCTGGTCTACGCGGTCAGCGAGACCCCGGACGAGCCGGACCGCCAGGTGCTGGACTGGCGTTTCAGCGCGCTGCAGTTCTAGCCATTCCCGCCGGGAGTGCCGGGGGTGCCCGGTGCGCCGGTGTTGCCCGGGGTGCCGGCCCCCACCGGGGTGCCGCCACCACCACCGGTGCCGGCAGTGCCGCCGCCACCACCGGTTCCGCCGGTGCCGTCGCCGCCCTTGGTGCCGCCGGTACCGGCTGCACCGCCGGCGCCCAGGGCACCGCCGTTGCCGCCGTCACCGCCGCTGGGGCCCTTGCCGCCGTCGCCGCCGTTGCCGTTGGTGCCGCCGCCGTTGCCGCCGACCCCGCCGGTCTGGCCGAGCGTGGCGCTGCCGCCGATGCCGCCGCCCCCGCCGCTGCCGCCCTTCCCGCCG
>NZ_MVHE01000513.1 GCF_002086155.1 Mycobacterium angelicum
GCTCGTTCAGCTCGACGCGGAATTTGCTTGTGCCCGAACCGTTGCTGCTGGAGAACACTTCGAAAAACCGGCTGCGCTCTGCGAAGGCGACCAGCCACGGGGCTCCGATGACCGGGGCATAGCCGGTATAGACGCGGTTGTGGCGCAATAGCGCCTCGAACGCGTAAGCACCTTCGTCGGGAGTGATCGCCGTGTAGTTGCTTTCCTCC
>NZ_MVHE01000514.1 GCF_002086155.1 Mycobacterium angelicum
CGGCAACGCCGGGTTGATCGGCAACGGCGCCGTCGGTGGAGTCGGTGGCGCCGGCGGTGCCGCCGACTCAACCGGATCCGGCGTCGGTGGCGTGGGCGGGGCCGGCGGCGCCGGCGGTAGCGGCGGCCACGGCGGGTGGCTGTATGGTGCCGCCGCCGTCGGCGGGGCCGGTGGCAGCGGCGGCGACGGCACCGGCACGGGCACCGGGG
>NZ_MVHE01000515.1 GCF_002086155.1 Mycobacterium angelicum
GGGCTGCCGCCGTTGCCGTCGTCGCCGTCGGTGCCGCCGCCGGCGCCGGAGCCGCCCAAGCCGCCGGCGCCAGCGCCGCCACCGAAGCCGCCGGGTGCGCCGTTGCCGCCGTCGCCGCCGTTGCCGCCATCACCGCCGTTACCGCCGTTACCGACGCCGGTGGCAGAGCCGCCGTTGCCGCCGGCGCCGGCCTCTCCACCGTCGCCGCC
>NZ_MVHE01000516.1 GCF_002086155.1 Mycobacterium angelicum
CCACCGCCGACTCGGTCGTGCACGTGGCCGACGCCGGTGTGCTGTTCGCCGGGGATCTGCTGTTCATCGGTTGCACCCCGATTGTGTGGGCGGGCCCGATCGCCAACTGGGTGGCGGCCTGCGACGCGATGATCGCGCTGGACGCGCCCACGGTGGTGCCTGGGCATGGTCCGGTCACCGGCCCGGACGGGATCCGTGCCGTCCGTGG
>NZ_MVHE01000517.1 GCF_002086155.1 Mycobacterium angelicum
TGGTTCTCCTAGGGTGGTGGACGGGACCAGCTGCTAGGGCGACAACCGCCCGTCGCGTCAGCCGGCAGCATCGGCAATCAGGTGAGCTCCCTAGGCAGGCTAGCGCAACAGCTGCCGTCAGCTCTCAACGCGACGGGGCGGGCCGCGGCGCCGATAATGTTGAAAGACTAGGCAACCTTAGGAACGAAGGACGGAGATTTTGTGACG
>NZ_MVHE01000518.1 GCF_002086155.1 Mycobacterium angelicum
CTCCACCCGCGGCACCGCCATCGCCGTTGCCGCCATTTCCGCCATTGCCACCCGTGCCGCCGGCGCCACCGTCGCCGAAGAGCCACCCGCCGTGGCCGCCGGCACCGCCGGCACCCCCGCTGAGGCCGTCGTTACCCACGGCGCCGACCCCGCCCACACCTCCGCTGCCTCCGGTGCCGCCGTACGCGTCGATCAAGTAGCCGGCCC
>NZ_MVHE01000519.1 GCF_002086155.1 Mycobacterium angelicum
ACACGAAGAACCACACCACACACGCACCCGCGAACAGCTTGCCCATCGGGAACAGCGTCAGCGCTCCCGCCACCGACGCGGTGGTGCCCAGGATGGTGACGACGTCCGGCGTGAGGCCGACCCGCAGCAGTCCCCTGGCGATCGGGGTGGTAATCCGGGCGAACGCCGCCCGGGACAGGAAGGGCAGCTTGCTCATGGTTGCCGAGC
>NZ_MVHE01000520.1 GCF_002086155.1 Mycobacterium angelicum
CGCTAGATCACCTTCCGGTCTGCTCAGAACACCTGGACATTGACCTGGGTATTTGCCACTGCGCGGATCCCCCAAGGATTCGTCGTGTCTTCACTGGGCATGGTAGCGGCGAAGGCTCAGATTCCTGCGCTCGCCCGCACACGGGTGCCGGACGCAAGATGGGCGACATGACCGAGCTCGCGCCTTCGCTGGTCGAACTTGCCCGAC
>NZ_MVHE01000521.1 GCF_002086155.1 Mycobacterium angelicum
GCTGCCCACGGATCTACCCAACGATGTCCTCTCCCAGCTGGGAGCCCGAATTCAGCACGCGCTGCGCGCGTTTACCCCCGACGACCACAAGGCGCTGCGCAAGACCGTGCGCACCTACCCGAAAACCGATGTCTACGACTTGGAGTCCGCGCTGACGTCGCTGGGCACCGGCGAGGCCGTCGTCACCGTGCTATCGGAGAAGGGCG
>NZ_MVHE01000053.1 GCF_002086155.1 Mycobacterium angelicum
TGCCCTGCTAACCTCACCAGACCATCAGCCGTTGCGACGATGACTGGAACCCGCCCCGGAAGAAACTGCTCAGAATTCGACTGGAAGCAACAGCGACTTACTAGTCGCCCGCGTTGCGGGCACGTTCGGCCGCAGCGGTCTCCCGGTTGAGCCGCTGCGCTTCGTAGATGGTGACGTTGGTGCGCGACATGAGCAGCGACGCGATCCCGACGGCGAGGATGGCCCCGGGCACCACCGAGAATGAGCCGGTCATCTCCGCGACCATGATCATGATCGCCAGCGGCGCCCGCGCCACGCTGCCGAAGCACGCCATCATGCCGACCACGACGAAGATCCCCGGCGCGTCGGGTACCCCGGGCAGCCCGGTCAGCTCACCGAGGCGCCAGATCGCGGCGCCGACGAACGCGCCGATGACGATGCCCGGCCCGAACAGCCCGCCGGATCCGCCGGTGCCGATCGACAGCGAGGTGGCGATGATCTTGGCGATCGGCAGCACGATGATGATCCACAGCGGAATCGCCATCAGCGAGCCGCGGTCGGCGGCCAGCTGCGCCCAGCCGTAGCCGCTGCTCAGTACCTGCGGGATCAGCAGTCCCAACAGTCCGACCAGGAGCCCGCCGACGGCCGGCTTGAGAACCGGCCCGCCGGGCAGCCGGCGGGTCAGCGCCACCGATGTGTGGAAGATTCGGGCATACAGGTAGCCGACGGCCGCGGCGATCAAACCGAGGACCACGAACCACAGCAGCGGCCAGGCCCGTTCGAAGCGGTACTCGGCGTCGATGTAGCCGAATAGCGGGTCGAATCCCAGGAACGAGCCGAGCACGGCGTAGGCCGTCCCGGAGGTGATGAAGCCCGGCAGCAGGCTGCGGTAGTCGAAGTCGTCGCGGTAGGTGATCGACGCGGCCAGTACCGCCCCGCCCAGCGGCGCGGCGAAGATGGCGCCGATGCCCGCGCCGATACCCAGGGCCACCGCGATCCGGCCGTCCTCGTCGGACAGGCCGAGCCGTCGGGTCAACAGCGAGCAGAAGCCGGCCGAGATCTGCGCCGTCGGCCCCTCGCGGCCGCCGGAGCCGCCCGAGCCGATCGTCAGCGCGCTGGCCACCATCTTCACCAGTACCGCCCGGCTGCGAATGGCACGCGGATCGCTGTGCACCGCTTCGATGGCTTCGTCGGTGCCGTGGCCGGTGGCCTCCGGGGCGAGCTTGGCGACGATGAACGCCGACAGCAGCGCCCCGCCCGTCGTCACCAGCGGGATCGCCCACGGCCGGACGAAGCCCGCCGACCCGTGGCTACCGCCCTCGCCGACGGGTCGCGGGATGTGATAACCCGCCAGATAACCGAGCAGGAACTCGCCGGTGTATTTCAGCGCGAGGTAGAAGACGACGGCTCCCAAGCCGGCAATGACGCCGATGGTGATGCCCAGTAGAAACCATTTGCGCAGGTAGCCCGCGTTTCGGATCGATGCGCCGAACCGTCCGCCTGCGGATTCGGGTGGCGCTTCGCGCGGCTCCGGTTCGTCCACCACGCCATCCTAAGGCAACCGGGAATAACCGGACTGCGGTCCGGTTATATCGATAGCTTGTCGATATTTCTCAAACTAGGAGGTAGATATGCCTGCCGTTACCGCAGACACCCTGACATTGCCGCGGGTCGGTCCGCCGGGTCCCGCCGACACCGAACGCCCGGTCCGGTCGATCACAACCGGCTCGCGCGGCTACGAAGGCCTGGGCTTTCCGGTGGTCCGCGCGTTCGCCGGGGTCGGCGCCGCCGCGCTGGATCCATTCGTGCACATGGACCAGATGGGCGAGGTGGAGTATCAGCCCGGCGAGCCCAGGGGCACCGATTGGCACCCGCACCGTGGCTTCGAAACCGTCACCTACATGATCGACGGGAAGTTCGCGCACCAGGATTCTTACGGTGGCGGCGGCCTGATCGGCGACGGCGCGACGCAGTGGATGACTGCAGGATCGGGCATTCTACATATCGAGACGCCTCCTGTCGAGATGGTAAACAGCGGGGGTGTATTTCATGGCATCCAGTTGTGGGTGAACCTGCCGAGGAAAGACAAATTCGCTCCGCCGCGGTATCAGGCCATCGAAGGCGGCGACGTCGGGCTGCTCGCATCCGAGGACGGCGGGGCGCTGATCCGCATCATCGCCGGTGAGATCGACGGCCATCGCGGGCCGGGCGTCACCTACACGCCGATCACGCTGGCTCACGCCACGCTGGAAAAGGCTGCGCGCCTTGATATTCCGTGGCGCCGGGACTTCAACGCGCTGGTGTACGTGCTGTCCGGGCAGGGGTCGGTGGGGCCGGCCGCGCATCCGATTCGGCAGGGGCAGCTGGCCGTATTGGGGCACGGCGACCGGATCGCCCTGGCCGCATCCGGCTCGACCCTCGATGTGTTGCTCCTCGGTGGGCGGCCGATTCGGGAGCCGGTCTTCCATTACGGACCCTTTGTGATGAACACGCGGGCCGAGGTCATCGAGGCGCTCGAGGACTATCAAACTGGGAAGTTCCGTAGCATCCCGCCGAACGCGTTAATGCCGAACCGTGGCGGTGGCACACTTTAAAAATGCAGGTAACGGCCAGTCGTGGCCCAGGTCGTCCTCCGGCGGCAAAGGCGGACGAAACTCGCAGGCGCATCGTGCGCGCCGCCCGCCAGGTTTTCAGCGAACGCGGCTACGACGGCGCGACCTTTCAGGCGATCGCGATCCGCGCCGATCTGACCCGGCCGGCAATCAACCACTACTTCCCCAGCAAGCGGGTGCTGTACCGCGAGGTGGTGGACCAGACCAACGAACTCGTCGTCGCAGCGGGCATCGAACGGGCCCGCCGCGAGACCTCGCTGTTGGCGCGGATCTCCACATTCATGGCCGTGGCACTGGAGGCCGACGCCAAGAATCCGTCCACGGCGGCTTTCCTGGCTACCGCCGTGCTGGAGTCCCAGCGGCACCCAGAACTCAACCGGGTCGACAACGACGCCGTCAGCCTCAGCCGTCAGTTTCTGACGTGGGCGGTCCAGGATGCGATCGAGCGCGGCGAGCTGGTGGCCGGCACCGACGCGGCTTCGATGGCCGAGACACTGCTGGTCGTGTTGTGCGGTGTGGGTTTCTATGCCGGCTTTGTCGGCAGCTATCAGGAGATGGAAGCCCTCACCGAGTCATTGGCGCGGCTGTTGTCCGGTACCGCCTGGCGCACGTAGACCCGAGCCTTCGAGTGACCTGGCACACAAAGCGTATAGATTGCCTAACTTATTAGATACGATCGTGGTGCCATGACTGATCTCTGGCCGTTCCGAACTCTGCTGAGACTGCGACTCTGCGGTACCTCGCAGAAACCTACCGAGAGCGGGAGCCGCAATGAGCACAATGCGCACCCATGACGACACCTGGGACATCAGGACCAGCGTCGGCGCCACCGCGGTGATGGTGGCCGCCGCCCGCGCCGTGGAGACTGAGCAGGCCGAACCGCTGATCCGCGATCCGTACGCCAAGCTGCTGGTGACCAACGCCAAGGCCGGCGTCATCTGGGAGGCGATGCTCGACGAAGACGTGGTGGCGAAGGTCGAGGCCCTCGACGCCGGAACGGCCGCCACCGTCCAGCACATGCGCAGCTACCAGGCGGTGCGAACGAATTTCTTCGACACCTACTTCGCCGGCGCCGTCGCCGCCGGAATCCGGCAGATCGTGATCCTGGCGTCCGGACTGGATTCCCGGGCCTACCGGCTGGACTGGCCGGCCGGCACCACGGTGTATGAGATCGACCAACCCCAGGTGCTCGCGTTCAAGTCCGAGACGCTGGCCGAAAACGGGGTGACGCCGGCCGCCGAACGTCGCGAGGTGGCGATCGATCTGCGTCAGGACTGGTCGGCGGCGTTGCGTGCGGCTGGCTTCGACCCGACGGCGCGGACCGCCTGGCTGGCCGAGGGTCTGTTGATGTACCTGCCTGCCGAGGCGCAGGACCGGCTGTTCACCCAGATGGGCGAGCTGAGCCCGGCGGGCAGCCGGATCGCGGCCGAAACTGCCGGCAATCACTCCGACGAGCGGCGCGAACAGATGCGCGAGCGGTTCAAGAAGGTCTCCGAGACGCTCGGCCTCGAGCAGACCATCGACGTGGCAGAGCTGATCTACCGCGACGAGGATCGCGCCGCACTCGCCGACTGGCTCAACAGCCACGGGTGGCGGGCGACCGCGCAGAACGCCGTCGACGAGATGCGCCGAGTGGGCCGCTGGGTGGAGGGCGTTCCGATGGCCGACGACAGGCAGGCGTTTTCCGACTTTGTGACCGCGGAGCGGTTGTAGTGGCCCGCACCGCGGACGATTCCTGGGACATCGCGACCAGTGTCGGGGCGACCGCGGTAATGGTCGCGCTGGCGCGTGCCGCCGAGACCGCCAGCGACGATCCGCTCATCCGAGACGAATTCGCCGAGCCGCTGGTTTCCACCCCGGAGCTGGCCAAGGTGCGCGATCAGGTTGCCGCTTGGTGGGCGCCCGAGCCGGACGATGGCTCAGCAGGCACACCCGACTCAGAAGACTCAGAAGACGACTTCAGCGTCGATGCCCAGCAGATGATCGACTACCAGGCCGTGCGGACGCATTTCTTCGACGCGTACTTCGCCGGCGCGGTGGCCGCGGGCATCCGGCAGGTCGTCCTGTTGGCCGCCGGCCTGGACTCGCGCGCCTACCGGCTGGCGTGGCCGGCCGGCACCACCGTCTACGAGATCGACCTGCCCAAGGTGCTCGAGTACAAGGAACAGACTCTTGCCGGCCACAACGCCACCCCGGTCGCCGACCGCCGGCCGGTACCCGTCGACCTGCGCCACGACTGGCCTAAGGCGTTGCGCGACAAGGGTTTCGACGCGACCCAGCCGACGGCCTGGCTGGCCGAAGGACTGCTGCCGTTTCTTCCCGCGGCGGCGCAGGAAGCGATGTTCGCCGCCATCGACTCGCTGAGCGGGCCGGGCAGTCGAGTGGCCGTGGAGATGTTCGGCGTCGACGAAGACAAGCGGCAAGAGGCCGAAGAGAAGTGGGCCCGCCTGCGCGAACGGCGGGCGGCCCGCGGCGAAGACACCTCGTTCAACCCGTTCGAGCTGTGGTTTGACGACGAGGGCCGCCCCGAACCCGCCGACTGGTTCACCGCGCGCGGCTGGTCTGCGCAGACGGTGAGCTCGCACGACGAAGCCGCCCGACTGGGCCGGCCGCCGCAATCGACGGAACGTCCGTTCGCGAATAGGTTTGTCACCGCAACCAAGGGCTGACGCAACCGTAAAATTTGGGTAGTGACGTAGCTCACATCTGCGGCGAAGATATGCCCATGCATCTTCTTTCCAGCCGTCGCGTCGGCCTGCTGGTGCCCAGTTCCAACACCACCATGGAAGCCGAAGTGCCCGAGGTGTTGCGGCGTACGGGTGCCAGTTCGGGTGCGCAGTTCACCTTCCACGCTTCCCGGATGCGGATGAAAACCGTTGCCGCGAACGAACTTAAGTCGATGAACGCTGATGCCGAGCGCGCCACCACCGAACTGGCCGACGCCGGCGTCGACGTGATGGCCTATGCCTGCTTGGTAGCCATCATGTCCCTGGGCGCGGGCGCGCACTGCGAAATCGAGTCCCGGCTGACCGCCACCGCGACCGCGGCCGCAGCAGGGGATCGAATCGACGTGGTATCCAGCGCGGGCGCCCTGATCGAGGCCCTGCACCACCTCGGGGTCAGCAGGACGGCCATCGTCACCCCATACGTCAAGCACCTCACCGGGCTGGTCGTCGACTACATCGACGCCGCCGGCGTGCACGTGCACGACGCGATCAGCCTGGAGGTAGACGACAACCTGGCGGTGGGACGGCTCGATCCACGGCAGCTACCGGAAATCGCCGGGCGGCTGGACACGCGAGGCGTGGACGCCGTGGTGCTGTCCGCATGTGTGCAGATGCCCTCGCTCTCGGCGATCCCGGAGGTCGAGCGGGCGCTTGGGGTGCCGGTGATCACCGCCGCGACCGCTACCTCCTGGAAGATCCTGCGGACGCTCGGGCTTCCTGCGATCGCGGCGGGCTCAGGGGCGTTGTTCAGGGCGGCCGCCTGATGCGGCCGGCCGCCATGACCGCTCCGGCCGTGAATGTCGGACCGCCGCGGGGCATGCTGGCGTTGCTCACGGCGGCATCCTTCCTGGTATTCGTGCAGATCTTCGTGGTTGCGCCGATCCTGCCCGCGCTCGCCCACGAATTCGCCACCACGTCGACTGTGGTCGGCCTTGCCGTGCCGGCCTTTCTGCTGCCGTACGGAGTGATGGTGCTGGTGTGGGGGACTTTCTCGGACCGGTGGGGCCGCCGTCCGGTAATCCTTTGCTGCATGGTGCTTTTCGCCATCCTGACGGCCGTCACGCCCCTGGTGGAGGATGCGGCGGGATTCATCGGTGTTCGACTCGCCGCCGGGGTGGGATCCAGCGGAGTGGTGCCCATCGGCTTGGCGCTGATCGGCGACCTGGTGCCCTATCAGCGGCGCGGACGCGCGCTGGGGTGGATGTTCGGCGGCATGGCCGGCGGTATGGCCTTCGGCGCCGCCGGCGGGGCGCTGGGCGAACCGGTGCTGGGCTGGGAGGGTCTGTTCGGCGTGGTCAGCGTCGTCGCAGTGGTGCTGTTCGTCGCCGCCCTGCGGCTGATCCCCGGGGCCACCGGTCCGCGCACTTCGCTACCGGCGCGCCAGCTGGTGGCCGGATACGTGAGCCTGCTGCGCAACTCGCGAGCGCGCCGCACCTACCTGTATGTGCTGATCAATGCCGTACTGCACGCTGGGATCTACACGTGGTTGGGCGTGTACCTGTACCGGCACTTCCACCTCGACGAAACGCAGATCGGACTGGTCCTGCTCGGCTACGGCATCCCCGGGCTGCTGCTCGGCCCCGTCATCGGACACTGGGCCGACCGCCATGGCCGGGCCCTGATCATCCCGCCCGGTTTGGTCATGGCGGCGGCCTGCGCGGCGCTGCTGGCCCTCGAGCCTCCGCTGGCGGTCGTGCAGGTGGCGATCATCGCCCTCTCCCTGGGCTATGACATGACTCAGCCGCCGCTGGCCGGCATCGTCACCGACCTGCCGGGCAACCGCGGACAAGCAATCGGCCTCAACGCCTGCACCCTGTTTGTCGGAATGGGGCTGGGCAGTCTCGCGTTTCGCGCCGTGCTGCTTCCGGCGGGCTTTGCCGCAGCGTTTTGGGTATTCGCGGGCGTGGCCCTCCTGTTCGGCCTCGCCGCGGTGCGGCTGTTCCGCGCTGAACGTCCCGCGCTCAAAGTGACTGTTATAGGACACGTGTTTGGTTAACATGAGGTTTCTGCTGGTCAAAAGGCAGGTGCAACCGTGGCTGGAAGTGCCGGATTCAGGAATGCGGTCAAGGCTGTGCTGCCCAGGGTGACATCCGGCTCGAGCGCCGACAATCCCCCGTGGCCGGCGACCGTCGCACTCGCGACGGCCATCGCCTTCGTGCTTTTCGCCCAGATCTTCATGGTCGCGCCGATCCTGCCCACCTTGGCCCGGGACTTCTCCACTTCGGCAGGGATCGTCGGCCTCGGCGTCCCGGCGTTTCTGGTGCCCTACGGCGCAATGGTGCTGCTGTGGGGGACGCTCTCGGACCGGCTGGGCCGCCGCCCGGTAATCCTGGTCTCGCTGGCGATCTTCGTCGCCATGGTCGCGGCAACTCCGTTGGCCGGCAATGCGGCGGAATTCATCGCGCTGCGGCTGGGCACCGGCGTCGGGGCAGGTGGCGTGGTGCCCATCAGCGTTGCGCTGGTCGGAGACGTAGTGCCGTATGAGCGCCGAGGGCGTGTCCTGGGTTGGCTGTTCGGCGGGATGGCCGGCGGTACGGCGCTGGGTGCCGCCGGCGGCGCGCTGGGTGAGCCGTTGCTGGGCTGGCGGGGCCTCTTCGTGGTGGTGACCGTGATCGCGTGGGTGCTGTTCGCACTGAGCCTGTGGTTGATCCCGGATACCGCGGCGACGCACGTGGCCCAACCGATTCGTCAGACCCTCTCCGAGTTCGCCGAACTCCTGCGGGTTCCGCGGGCGCGCCGGACCTACGGCTTCGTGCTGATCAACGCGATGCTGCACGCCGGCATCTACAGCTGGCTCGGTGTGTACCTGCAGCAGTGGGCGCACCTGGACGGGACGCAGATCGGGCTGGTGCTGCTGGGCTACGGCATTCCGGGACTGCTGCTGGGCCCCGCCATCGGACACCTGGCCGATCACTACGGCCGCGCCCGGATCATTCCGCTCGGGCTGGCCCTGGCCGGATGTTGCACGGCGGTGTTTGCGGCCGAGCCCGCGTTGGGGTTGGTTCAGGCCGCCGTGGTCGCCCTGTCCCTGGGCTACGACATGACCCAGCCGCCCCTGGTCGGCATCGTCACCGATCTGCCCGGCAACCGCGGGCAAGCCATCGGGCTCAATTCCTGCATGCTGTGGGCCGGCATGGGAATCGGCAGCCTCGCCTTCCAAGCGATTCTGCTGCCCTTCGGTTTCCGCGCGGCGTTCGCCGTTTTCGCTGCGGTGGCCTTGTTGAGCGCCATAGCCGCCATACCGGTGTTCCGCACCGAACGGCCGGCTTTGCCAACGCGTCCTACTGCTGCGTCAGCCGGGTGATTAGGATCGCGGTTATCGCCCGTTGAACGACCGCGCGGAATTAGTCGCCGTTGTCTCGGGACAGATTCGGGACAGGAAGGACAACGATGACCACCGAATCCCCGCCCAAAGTCGCGCCCGCTGCCGGCGCCCCGCAATCGACCGACGTCGCCGGGACGGTTGCCCGGCTGCGCAATACCTTCGCCAGCGGGCGCACCCGCAGCATCGAGTGGCGCAAGCAGCAACTGCTCCAGCTGGCGAAGCTGGTGGAGGAAAACGAGGCCGCGATCGCCAAAGCGCTGGCCGAAGACCTCGACCGCAACGCGGTCGAGGCGTTCATCGCCGACATCGCGACCACCGCCGGCGAGGCGAAGTATGCGGCCAAGAAGCTGCGCAAGTGGACCCGCCGCAAGTACCTGCTGCTCGAGATGCCGCAGCTGCCCGGGCGCGGCTGGATCGAGTACGAGCCCTACGGCACCGTGCTGATCATCGGCGCCTGGAATTACCCGTTCTATCTGACCCTGGGCCCGGCGGTCGGCGCGATTGCCGCCGGAAACGCCGTCGTCCTCAAGCCCTCGGAAATCGCCGCGTCTTCGTCTCGGCTGATGGCCGAACTGGTGCCGCGCTACCTCGACAACGACGCCATCGCAGTAATCGAGGGTGACGGCTCGGTGAGCCAGGAGCTGATCGCTCAGGGCCTGGACCGCGTCATGTTCACCGGCGGAACCGAGATCGGCCGAAAGGTGTACGAAGGCGCGGCGCCGCACCTGACTCCGTGCACGTTGGAGCTGGGCGGCAAGAGCCCGGTCATCGTGGCGGCCGACGCCGACGTCGATGTCGCGGCCAAGCGGATCGCCTGGATCAAGCTGCTCAACGGCGGCCAAACCTGCGTCGCGCCCGACTATGTGCTGGCCGATGCGACCATCCGCGACGAACTCGTCAGCAAGATCGGTGCGGCCCTGACCACGTTCCGGTCGCAGGATGACCCGAAGGGGCTGCGCATCGTCAACCAGCGCCAGTTCGACCGGTTGAGCGGCTACATATCCGCCGCTAAAGACGACGGCACGGCAAACGTCGCGGTGGGCGGCGGGTGCGACGCATCCACGCTGCGCATCCAGCCGACCGTGGTCGTCGACCCCGATCCCGACGGGCCGCTGATGACCAACGAGATCTTCGGCCCGATCCTGCCGGTGCTCACCGTCAAGTCCCTGGATGACGCGATCGGCTTCGTCAACGCGCGGCCAAAGCCGCTGTCGGCTTACCTGTTCACCAAGGCGCGTGCCACCCGCGAGCGGGTCATCAGGGAGGTGACCGCCGGCGGCATGCTGGTCAACCACCTGGCCTTCCAGGTGTCGACGGCCAAGCTGCCGTTCGGCGGCGTCGGCGCCTCGGGGATGGGTGCCTACCACGGCAAATACGGCTTCGACGAGTTCAGCCACCGCAAGTCGGTGCTGACCAAACCCACCCGTCCCGACTTCTCCAAGATGATCTACCCGCCCTACACCGAGCGGGCGTTCAAGATGGCTCGCCGGCTGTTCTGACCCGTTCCAAATCCCATAACGGCCAAGACTTTTCATAACTGCAGAGAGGAAACTGATGCCCGGAGTGCAGGATCGCGTCGTCGTTGTGACCGGAGCCGGCGGGGGACTGGGCCGCGAATACGCGCTCACCCTCGCCCGCGAAGGCGCCAGCGTCATCGTCAACGACCTCGGTGGAGCCCGTGACGGTACCGGCGCCGGCCACAACATGGCCGACCACGTCGTCGCCGAGATCCGCGACGCGGGTGGTCGCGCAGCTGCCAACTACGACAACGTCGCCACCGAGGACGGCGCGGCGAACATCATCAAGACCGCGCTCGACGAGTTCGGCGCCGTGCACGGTGTGGTGAGCAACGCCGGGATCCTGCGCGACGGCACCTTCCACAAGATGACATCGGAGAACTGGGACGCGGTGCTCAAGGTGCACCTGTACGGCGGGTACAACGTCATCCGCGCGGCGTGGCCGCACTTCCGCGAGCAGAGCTACGGCCGGGTCGTGGTCGCCACCTCCACCAGTGGGCTGTTCGGCAATTTCGGCCAAACCAATTACGGCGCAGCCAAACTCGGTCTGGTCGGCCTGATCAACACGCTGGCGCTGGAGGGGGCCAAGTACAACATCCATGCCAACGCGATCGCTCCGGTCGCGGCCACCCGGATGACCGAGGACATCCTGCCGCCCGAGGTACTGGAAAAGCTGACGCCGGAGTTCGTGGCGCCGATCGTCGCCTACCTGTGCACCGAGGAATCCGACGACAACGCGTCGGTGTTCGTCGTCGGTGGCGGCAAGGTGCAGCGCGTCGCGCTGTTCCAGAACGACGGGGTCAGCTTCGACAAGCCGCCGTCGGTGGCCGACGTCGCCGAGCAGTGGTCGCAGATCGCTGATCTGTCCGGCGCGCAAAAAGCTGGATTCAAGTTGTAACTAGATGAAAGCCTGTGTCGTACAAGAGCTTTCCGGCCCGTCCGGCATAGTCTATACGGATATCGATGACGTGTTCGATGACGGTGAAAACATCGTCATCGATGTTCGCGCCGCCGGCGTGTGCTATCCGGACCTGCTGCTGAGCAAGGGCGAGTATCAGCTGAAGTTGCCACCGCCCTTCGTGCCCGGCATGGAAACCGCCGGCGTTGTTCTATCAGCACCCGAGGAGTCGGGTTTCCGTGTGGGCGAACGTGTTTCGGCGTTCGGGGTGCTCGGCTGCTACGCCGAACTGGTGGCCGTGCCGGTGGCCAACGTGGTGCGCACCCCGGTGGAGCTCGACGATGCCGAAGCGGTGTCGCTGCTGGTCAACTACAACACCATGTACTTCGCCCTGACCCGGCGCGCCGCCATGCGACCGGGTGACACGGTGCTGGTGCTGGGCGCTTCCGGCGGAGTGGGGACCGCCGCCGTGCAACTCGCCCGCGCGATGGGCGCCAGCCAGGTCTTGGCGGTGGTGCACCGGGAGAGCGCCATCGACTACGTCGCCTCGCTCGGCGCCGACGTGGTGCTGCCGCTGAGCGACGCCTGGGCCGAGCAGGTGCTCGAGCACACCTACGGCAAAGGCGTGGATATCGTGGTCGATCCCATCGGTGGCCCGACATTCGACGACGCGCTGCGCGTGCTGGCCATCGACGGCAAGCTGTTGGTCATCGGCTTCGCGGCCGGCAGCATCCCCACGCTGCAGGTCAACCGCCTGCTGCTGCGCAATATCAGCGTGGTGGGTGTGGCGTGGGGCGAGTACCTCAACAAGGTCCCCGGCTCGGCCGACCTGTTCTCCTGGGGCCTGAACCAACTGGTGTGTCTCGGGCTGAGACCGCCTCCGCCGCAGCGTTACCCGTTGTCCGAAGCCAGGGCCGCATTGCAGGCCCTGGACGACGGCGGGGTGCTGGGCAAACTCGTCCTGGAACCCTGATCCTCAGTCGCGCCGGCGATCTCGCCGACGGCATTGAGTAGCACGTTGAGTTCGAAACCGCCTGCGAGCGTTAGCAATGCGGTGTCAGGCCGAATGGCGTTGCCGCGTCGGCATTTCCGAGCGAATAGCCATAGTGCGGGTCGCCGTAACCCAGGTTGATGAGGCACGTCAGATCCGGTTGGATCAGGTCGGCCAGCGGATTGCCGAGTACCGGCAGGGCGTCTTGTCGAGTATCTGGACCCCCGTCGGCACCGACTGGTTGAGCGGCAGGTCCTTGATCTGGGTCACGCCGGCTACTGCCCTGCATGATCAATGCGACAAACGGATCCGCCAGCAGGGCCGGTCCCGCATTGGTGGCCTCGGCCACGGCGTACGCGTTGCCCGCGCCGGTCAGCGCCCGGACGAATTCGTCGTGAAGCAGCGATGCCTGGCTGACGACCGCTTGATACTCCTGGGCGTACGAGCCGAACAGCGTCGCGGCGGCCGCGGAGACCTCGTCCTGGGCCGCCGCCACCAGGCCGGTCGTCGGACCCGCCGCGGCCGCGCTGGCCGACGCCATAGCCGAACGAATCTGCGCCAGACCCGCTGCGGCATCCGCGATCATCTGCGGTTGCGTCGTTACGGATGACATCCGAGCAGTTCCCTTCACCCAGGGTTTTCCGTCGTATACCGACGATGCTGTGATACCGATGACCCGGCGAGCCCGACCATCGCGGGGCCCGGTATGGCTACGCCTAGATGGGTGCCTTCCGCCCGATAGGCGGTACGGCGAAATCGCCCGTGCGCGTTAGGGAATCAGGCTTTGGATTACAGGCCGAGGCTTTGCAAATCCTGAATGATTTCGGCCGTCGCTTCGACAACCGCGATGAATTCGATCATTCCGGCCAGGGCTCCCAATCCAAAGGTGGCCGCCAGCGGGAGCTCGATCGCAGCTTTCAGATTCCCCTGCAGCAGCGAGCTCACGAACAGATTGGCGTTGTATGCCGGAAGAATGGTGACCATGGCCACGGCCAGATCCGCTGTTGGAAGCAACACCGAGTAGCCGGTGGAAGCCGCGGAGGCGAGGACGCCGATGACGTTTTGCAGCGTGGGCGGCGAAGGAATGGGTGGCGGCGGCATGATCGTGTCGATATATGGCGGGAAGGCGAGCGTCGGCATGGTGGGCGGCGTGGTCAGCGCGATCGGCAGGGTCGCCATAAAGTCGTTGATTCCCTGATGGGTTCCCCGGTACAGAGCGTCGCCGATGACGTGCGGCGGGACGTCGGGGAAGAGGCCGAAGGGTGTCGGTACATTGGCGGGGCTCGTCGAATAGCCGAAGTTCGGGTCGCCGTAGCCCAGATTGACGAACACCTTCAAATCCGGCTCGATGAGTGCGGCAAGCGGATTTCCGATGACGGGGATGGCCCGCAGCGGATCCAGCAACGGTAAATGTGGGTGGCTGATCATGTAGTACGTGCTGTTCGTCGGACCTTGTGTGGGCAAAAGTGTGGCGGACGCGATCTGCTCGGGGGTGAGGCTCGGATACGTGGTGTGCACGGTCAGTATGCCGAAGATGGCATTGATGTCGGACACGATGTTCAATGGGTACCGCGGGAAATCGGCGAAACCGTCATATTCAATCGTGTAGGTCGTAATCTGATACGGATTGTCCGGAGTCGCCCCGTAGAACGGCAGCCCGACAGTGGTTATGTTAAGACCGGGTATGCGGGCAAGGATGCCGCCATTCGGATTCATCTCATTGCCGGTGAAAATGAAATTAATCATGCTGGGGTCCGGCTTATTCGGGCCCAATGAAAGGAAATGCTCTATTTCCAGCGAAGCCAGCACGGCGCTCTGTGAATAGCCGAACACAGTGACGTGGTTTCCGGCATGCAGCTCTTGCCAGATCGCCGTGTCGAGAATCTGCACGCCCTCCCGCACCGAGGTAACGAAGGGCAGCGATTTCACCCCGGTGATGGGATACAACTGCTCGGGAGTATTCAGCGGTTTCACCGCAAGGCCCGGGAACAGGTGGTGAATGTATAGGTCGGTGACACCCTTGAGGTAAGTGGGTGTCGGAATCATCATTCCGGTGCCACCCATGGCAATAGCGACCTTGTCGTTGAATACCGGCGGCACGGCGGTTGGCGACGTCGGCGTATAAAGGTCTTGTGTTACGCCCTGTACCAGGGTCGCGATATTGATGGCCTCGCTATTGATATAAAGATTGGCGGTCGCGGTCAGCCGCTGGGTCAAGTCGGCGTAGAACGAGGAAAGTTGTGCGCTGATGGCCTGGTACTCCTGGCCGAAGGCGCCGAACATATTCGCCAGGGCCGTCGAGACTTCGTCGGCGGCGGCCGCCGCGATCCCCGTCGTCGGAGCCGCCGCGGCCGCAGTCGCTTCGCTGAGCGCCGAGCCGATGCCTGCCAACTCCGTAGCCGCCGCGGACAGTAACGGTGGCTGTACGAACACGTACGACAACGCCCAATCCCTCCTGGCGACGGGCCCGGATGTTGGCCCGTCAAGCCGGTACTCGTTGGAGCCTAAAGGGATTTCGCGTTTGTGTCTGGCCTTTGGGCCGACCCCATATGTTCTTAAAAGACGCCGGCCGGCGGCGCCACTTGGGCCAAGTAGGATCCGAACATCTGGGCGGCGACGTCGTAATCGCAGTACGCGTGGGATGCCGCGGTGTGGATATCGCGCCAGTACCGTTGCATGGGGTTGTCATCGCGGATCGCGCTGCCGCCGGCGGCCTCGAACAGGCGATCAGCGGCACGTACGGCCAGCCGAGTGGCATAAGTCTGTCCGGTACGCCAAGTGACCCATTGGTCCATACCGGCGATGTCAGGGGATAGCGAACGTGCGTCCATCTCCGACCAGTGGCCGTCCAGAATCCGGGCCGCGGCATCCAATTCGTGGCTGGACTCGGCCAGCCGCATGAGCGCCGAAGATGACTCCACCACCTTTGCTCCGGTGTACGACCGAACTCGGGTCCTGATCCGGTCCCGATACAGATCGCGCAGGGCCTCGGCGGCGCCGAGGACCACAGCGGGAAACGCCAACGAATTCACCGGTGCGAACGGCAACCGATACACCGGGGCCGGGTTGGTGGCGAATCCGCTGGCCTGGCCGGTGTTCAGCAACCACATCTTCTCGTAGCGATGGTGCGGAACGAACGCGTCCTCGACCACGAGGTCCTGGCTGCCGCTACCTCTCAATCCCATTGCGAACCAAACGTCCTCGATGGAGTAGTCCTGCCGAGGCACCACCGCGAAGTGGGGCTCGGCGTCGCCGTTGGCGTTGGGCAGTGAGAAGCCCAGGATCGCCCAGCTCGCATGCTCGCATCCGCTGGAAAAGCTGAACCGACCGCTCAGCCGAATGCCGCCCTTGGTTCTGGTGGTCTTACCCACTGGCGCAACAGAAGAGCAGATCAGGGGTTCGTCCCCGCTGCCCCAGATCTCGTGCTGCAACTCCCCGCTGAAGTTCGCGATGGGGTGGCAGTGCAACATCAGCAGACCCATGGCCCACGCGGTCGACGGACACGCGCTCGCCAGTAAGCGGGTGGCTGTGCCGACTTCGGTCAGGCTGAGCTCCTGGCCGCCGTACTTGGCGGGAACCAGCGCGCTCAGATAACCGGCGGCGCGTAACTCGTCGACGTTTTCGACGGGGACGCGGCGCAGCGATTCGGTTTCGGCTGCTCGTGCGGCGATGGAAGGCAGAACCGCGCGCACCCTCTCAACAAGGTCGACGTCCTGCAATGTCTCTTCGATCATCGGGCTGGTCTCCTTCCTGCCATGTAGATACTGGGTGAGTTGCATTGCGGCGCAGCAGATTCAGCACTGCAAGGCAAGTGGCGTCCGCGCCGATCTACGGCCGCGGCAGTAAGGCTAACTACCGAAAGTGATTGAAATCTATATGCAGAAGGCCCCGTGGGTCGTCAGCGAATAACTGATGTGCACATCCGCGGCGCCGGCGGGCCTCAGACCAGCAGCGCAGCGCGTAGTCGGTCCACGTCAGCGTGGGTGACACCCGCGTCTCGCAAATAGTTCTCCAGCGATCCGTAGCTTTCGTCGATGGTCTGCCACGCCGCTGCCAGATAGTCAGCGCGAACGCCTAGTACCCCGTCGGAGAGCCGGGCCTTGGTGAACGTCAACACCTCCGGCGTCAGTTCAGTGTCGGACCGCTGCTGAATCATGTCCGAGATCCGGGTTCGCAGTTCGGGCACCGCGTCGTTGCTGCGTAGGTAGTCGGCGACGATGAGGTCGCGTTCCACGCCGACCGCCTCCAGCACGGTGGCCACCACGAAGCCGGTGCGATCCTTGCCGGCGAAACAGTGGGTGAGCACCGGGCGCCCCGCCGCCAGCAGTGTGAATACCCGATGCACGGCGCGTTGTGCGCCGTTGCGGGTGGGAAATTGGCGGTATTCGTCGGTCATATAGCGCGCGGCGGCGTCATTGATGGCTTCCTCGGACTCGTCGGCCTCGTCGGATCCGTCGCTGGTGAGGAGTCGCCGGAATGCCGTTTCGTGCGGAGCTTCATCGTCGGCGTTCGCCTCATCGTCGCCGAGGTCCGGGAACGGCAACAGGTGGATGTCGACGCCGTCGGGAACCCGTCCCGGTCCGCGCCGGGCGACCTCGCGGGCCGCCCGCAGGTCGGCGACGTCGGTGATGCCCAGCCGGCGCAAGATTGCGCGGCCGTCGTCGTCGAGACGACTCAGTTCGCTGGACCGGAACAGGCGTCCGGGTCGCAGCGCGGCGGCACCGTCGGCAACGTCACGAAAATTCCACGCGCCCGGCAAATCCCGGACCGGCATGTCAGGTGACCGCCGCCGCGAAAGCGGATTTCTCGCCGCCGATCTCGGCACGCGCGATGGTTCGCATGTGCACCTCGTCGGGTCCGTCGAAGATCCGCATGGCCCGATGCCAGCCGTACATTCGGGCCAGCGGGGTGTCCTCGCTGACGCCGGCCGCGCCGTGCACCTGGATGGCGCGGTCGATGACATCGCAGGCAACTCGGGGAGCGACGGCTTTGATCTGCGAAACCAGTACATGTGCGGCCTTGTTGCCGTGCTGGTCGATGGTCCACGCCGCCTTCTCGCAGAGCAGTCTGGCCTGGTCGATCTCGTTGCGGGACTTGGCAATTGCTTCGCGCACCACGCCCTGCTCGGCCAGTGGCCGGGCGAACGCCACCCGATTTTGTGCCCGGTGCACCAGGTGGGCCAGCGCGCGTTCGGCCCCGCCGAGTGCACGCATGCAGTGATGGATGCGGCCTGGCCCCAGCCGGGCCTGCGCGATCGCGAAGCCGCCGCCCTCCTCGCCGAGCAGGTTGGTGACCGGCACGCGGACGTTGTCGTAGGTGATCTCGCAATGGCCGGGCTGGTCTTGGTAACCGAAGACGGTCGTCGAGCGGATTACGGTCACGCCGGGCGTGTCTATCGGCACCAGCACCATGGACTGCTGTTGGTGGCTGGCCGCTTCGGGGTTGGTGCGGCCCATCACGATCAGGATTTTGCAGCGCGGGTCGGATGCACCCGAGGTCCACCACTTGCGGCCGTTGATCACATAGTCGCCGCCGTCGCGGACGATGGAGGTCTCGATGTTGCGGGCGTCGCTGCTGGCGACCGCGGGCTCGGTCATCGAGAAGGCGCTGCGGATCTCGCCGTTGAGCAACGGCTCGAGCCACTGCTTGCGTTGCTGCTCGGTGGCGAACAGATGCAGGGTTTCCATGTTGCCGGTGTCGGGCGCCGCGCAGTTGAGAGCCTCCGGCGCGAGCTCCAGGCTCCAGCCGGTGAGCTCGGCCAGCGGCGCGTATTCCAGGTTGGTCAGGCCCGACTCGGCCGGCAGGAACAGGTTCCACAGTCCGGCCGCTTTGGCCTTGGTTTTCAGTTCCTCGATAACTGGCGGCACGGTGTGGTCGTTCGGGCCGGCCTGCTTGCGGTACTTGTCGTATTCGGCCTCCGCGGGGAATACGTATTCCGTCATGAAGTCGGACAGCCGTTGGTGATAGTCGATGGCCTTGGGCGACATCGCAAAGTCCATGTCCGCCACGATAGGCGACGTCCTGTGCGGCTTCTTCTGAGGTCGGCGTCGCTGTGGCGGGGGCGCTGTGGCGGCGCGACACATACAAGAGGCACACGACACGCCGTTGCGGGTGTGCCAGGCTTATGTCTCGACGAAGCGAGTCTCGAGATGCGCCGGCCGCGCCGGGCGGACGATGAACCTCATGACCGAATCCAAGCCACCGTTCCCGCCGTTCACTCTCGAAACCGCGATACAGAAAGTGCAGGCGGCGGAGGACGCCTGGAACACCTGCGACCCCGAGCGGGTGAGCAGGGCCTACACGCTCGACTCGCACTGGCGAAACCGTGCCGAGCACATCGTCGGCAGAGACCAAATAGTGGCATTTCTTACTCGCAAGTGGCGGCGTGAACTCGATTACTCGCTGCGCAAGAGCCTCTGGGACTTCCATGACAACCGAATTGCCGTTCGGTTCCAGTACGAATGCCGTGATCACACGGGCCAGTGGTACCGCAGTTATGGCAACGAACTTTGGGAATTCACCCCGACCGGGTTAATGTCACGCCGCGAAGCAAGTATCAATGATGTGCCGATCGCCGAGACCGAGCGACGACACTTCGGACCCCGTCCAGCAACGGAGCACGGCCGGGAATTGCCCCTCTGGTAACGGCCGGTCAAGTTCCGGTCAGGTAGGAAAGTAGATGTACGCGCCATGACAGATCCGCAGACCCACGCCACCAGGGTCGGGGTGGTGGCCGAGTCCGGGCCCGACGAGCGGCGTGTTGCGCTGGTACCGAAGGCTGTTTCGTCCCTGGTCAACAGCGGGGTGGCGGTCGTGGTCGAGGCCGGCGCCGGCGAGGGGGCGCTGCTTCCCGACGAGCTGTACACCGCTGCCGGGGCCACCATCGGAGACGCGTGGGACGCCGACATCGTGGTCAAGGTCGCTCCGCCCACCAAGGACGAGGTGAGCCGGCTGCGCAGCGGGCAAACGCTGATCGGCTTCCTGGCACCGCGCAACGCCGAGAACTCGATCGGCGCGCTCAAAGCAGCCGGTGTGCAGGCCTTCGCGCTGGAGGCGATCCCGCGGATCTCGCGGGCCCAGGTGATGGATGCGCTGTCGTCACAGGCCAACGTCTCGGGCTACAAGGCCGTCTTGTTGGCGGCGTCGGAATCGACGCGGTTCTTTCCGATGCTGACGACGGCGGCCGGCACGGTGAAGCCGGCGACCGTCCTGGTGCTCGGCGTCGGAGTGGCCGGGCTGCAGGCACTGGCGACCGCCAAACGCCTGGGTGGCAGGACCACCGGATATGACGTGCGTCCGGAGGTGGCCGACCAGGTGCGTTCGGTGGGGGCGCAATGGCTGGACGTCGGGATCGACGCGGCCGGCGAAGGCGGGTACGCCCGCGAATTGACCGACGAGGAACGTGCGCAGCAGCAAGCGGCCCTCGAGAAGGCCATCAGCGGCTTCGATGTGGTGATCACCACGGCATTGGTGCCGGGACGCCCGGCGCCAAAGCTGGTGACTGCCGCAGCGGTGGAAGCCATGAAGCCAGGCAGCGTGGTGGTGGACCTGGCCGGCGAGACCGGCGGCAACTGCGAGCTCACCGAGCCGGGGCAGACCGTCGTCAAGCACGACGTGACGATCGCCTCGCCGCTGAACCTGCCCGCGACGATGCCGGAGCACGCCAGCGAGCTCTACAGCAAGAACATCACCGCGCTGCTCGACCTGCTGATCAAGGACGGCAAGTTGGCGCCGGACTTCGACGACGAGGTCATCGCCGAATCGTGCGTTACCCGCGAACAGAAAGCATAGAAATGTACGACGAACTTCTCGCCAACCTGGCGATCCTGGTGCTGTCCGGGTTCGTCGGGTTCGCGGTGATCTCCAAGGTGCCCAACACGCTGCACACTCCGCTGATGTCAGGCACCAACGCCATCCACGGCATCGTCGTACTCGGCGCGCTGGTGGTGTTCGGCACGGTCGAGCACCCCTCGCTCGCGGTGCAGATCATCCTGTTCGTTGCGACGGTGTTCGGCACGCTGAACGTGATCGGCGGCTTCATCGTCACCGACCGCATGCTGGGCATGTTCAAGGGCAAGAAGAAGGCGCTGCCTGCCGCGGCCAAATCTGAAGAGGCGGCCAAATGAACTACTTGGTGATCGGCCTCTACATCATCTCTTTCGCGCTGTTCATCTACGGCTTGATGGGCCTGACCGGGCCCAAGACCGCCGTGCGCGGCAACCTGATCGCCGCGGTGGGCATGACGCTGGCCGTCGCAGCAACCCTGATCAAAATCCGGCACACCGACCAGTGGGTGTTGATCATCGCCGGCCTGGTGGTCGGTGTCGTGTTGGGCGTGCCGCCGGCCCGGCTGACGAAGATGACCGCCATGCCGCAGCTGGTGGCGTTCTTCAACGGCGTGGGCGGCGGGACGGTCGCGCTCATCGCCCTTGCGGAGTTCATCGAGACCAGCGGCTTTTCGGCGTTCCAGCACGGCGAGTCGCCCACCGTGCACATCGTGGTGGCCTCGTTGTTCGCCGCGATCATCGGGTCGATCTCGTTTTGGGGTTCGATCATCGCATTCGGCAAGCTGCAGGAGATCATTTCCGGAGCGCCGATCGGCTTCGGCAGGGCTCAGCAGCCGATCAACGTGCTGCTGCTGGCCGGGGCCGTGGTGGCCGCGGTGGTGATCGGCCTGGACGCGCATCCCGGCAGCGGCGGAGTGTCGCTGTGGTGGATGATCGGCCTGCTGGCCGCCGCCGGCGTACTGGGCCTGATGGTGGTGCTGCCGATCGGTGGCGCCGACATGCCGGTGGTCATCTCGTTGCTGAACGCCATGACCGGCCTGTCGGCCGCGGCAGCGGGCCTCGCATTGAACAACACCGCCATGATCGTGGCCGGCATGATCGTCGGCGCATCCGGTTCGATCCTGACCAACCTGATGGCCAAGGCGATGAACCGCTCCATCCCGGCGATCGTCGCGGGTGGTTTCGGCGGTGGCGGCGTGGCGCCCAGCGGCGGTGACGCCGGCGACAAGCACGTCAAGGCCACCTCGGCCGCCGACGCCGCGATCCAGATGGCCTACGCCAACCAGGTGATCGTGGTGCCTGGCTACGGCCTGGCCGTCGCCCAGGCTCAGCACGCGGTCAAGGACATGGCTTCACTGCTCGAGGACAAGGGCGTGGCGGTGAAGTACGCCATCCACCCGGTCGCCGGCCGGATGCCCGGGCACATGAACGTGCTGCTGGCCGAGGCCGAGGTCGACTACGACGCCATGAAGGACATGGACGACATCAACGACGAGTTCGCCCGCACCGACGTCGCGATCGTCATCGGCGCCAACGACGTCACCAACCCGGCGGCCCGCAACGACGCATCCAGCCCGATCTACGGCATGCCAATCCTCAACGTGGACAAGGCAAAATCAGTGATCGTGCTGAAGCGGTCGATGAACTCCGGGTTCGCAGGCATCGACAACCCGCTGTTCTACGGGGAGGGCACCACCATGCTGTTCGGGGACGCGAAGAAATCGGTAACCGAGGTCGCCGAGGAACTCAAGGCGCTTTAGTGGCGATCGCGAGCGCGGCGGAGCCGGGCGAAGCGGGTCGACACGATCGGATTTGGCAGGGCCTAGACGGGCGGGTAGGCCGGCGGCGGGTATCCGTTGCCGTCCTCGACGCCGCGCAGACCCCACGGCACATACCTCATGAACCATTCGATCTCGTCGGAAAAGTCGTAGTCCGGGCTCGGATCCATCAGGCCACCTTTCGTTCTTCCGCGAGTCTAGTCGCACCTGCGCCGGTGCAACACCCAGCGCGCGCCTTGCCTAAACTGTCCAACCAGTTGATTGATAATCGGTCTGAGCGACGATAGTGAGTACCCATGCCATCCGAATCCGGGCTTTCGCGCCGTGAGGAGCTGTTGGCCGTCGCGACGAAGCTGTTCGCGGCGCGCGGCTATCACGGCACCCGGATGGATGACGTCGCCGATGTGATCGGGCTGAACAAGGCGACGGTCTACCACTACTACGCCAGCAAGGCCCTGATCCTGTTCGACATCTACCGCCAGGCCGCCGAGGGCACCCTGGCCGCGGTG
The DNA here is from genome assembly GCF_002086155.1 of Mycobacterium angelicum. Taxonomy (GTDB): domain Bacteria; phylum Actinomycetota; class Actinomycetes; order Mycobacteriales; family Mycobacteriaceae; genus Mycobacterium; species Mycobacterium angelicum. The sequence goes on from NZ_MVHE01000053.1 coordinate 22,123, forward strand.
CATGACGACCCGACCTGGACGGCCCGCGAAGCGCTGTACCAGTACACCGTCCGGCTGCTCACCGGTATCGCCGGCAATCCCGAACGGGCCGCAGTCTATTTCCAGGAGCAGCCCTACATCACCGAGTGGTTCACCACCGACCAGGTTGCCGAGGTCCGCGAGAAGGAACAGCAGGTCTACGAACACGTGCACGGCCTGATCGATCGCGGCATCGCCAGCGGGGAGTTCTACGAGTGCGACTCGCATGTGGTGGCACTCGGCTACATCGGCATGACGCTTGGCAGCTACCGCTGGCTGCGGCCGAGCGGGCGGCGGTCAGCCAAGGAGATCGCGGCCGAGTTCAGCACCGCCTTGCTGCGCGGGCTGATTCGTGACGAAGCGATCCGCACCACGTCCCCGCTGGGGCCGTAACCCAACTCGAAGCTCAGTTGATCGGCGGAATCCATCGCGTGACGGACCCGATGGCTTCGCTGAGCAACGACAGCCCCGTCACACTCGACTGGCCGAAGTTGAACATCAGGCCCGGATTCGTCGACGGAAGATACGGATACGCGGTGGGCAACGAGGACTGAGGTAGCAATCCGAGGTCGACCAAGGCGGCTTGGGGGCCTTGCACTGTCCCGTTCACCAGGGCGGAGGCCACCGCGAAGGGGTTGATCGGCGGCAACAGACTGGCCGGGGTGGGCACATCGGCGTAGCCGTACCCGTAGCCCAGGTCAACCAATACGCGTAGGTCGGGCTGAATCAGCTCGGCGATGGGCGACCCAAGCAATGGGATGGCGCGCAGGGGGCCCAGCAGCGGCAGGTTCTGGGTCAAGAACATGTAGTAGTGGGTGTTGCCGGCGTACCCCGGAGAGGTAGGCAAAGGAATGGCATTGGCAACTTCGGCCGCGGTGAATGGGTATGCGTTGTGCACCGCGTTGATGCCCAGGAAGGCGTTGAAATCCGCCAAGAAATTCAGCGGGTACTGCGGATTGTGCGCATACCCGTCGTACTGGCCGGTGTAAATGTAGGTCTGGTAAGGCGAATTCGACGGAGTGGCACCTGTGAATGACATATCCAGGAACGGGATGTACAGGCCGGCGTAGCGCTCCAGGATGCCGCCGTTGGGGTTGTTGATATCGCCGATCAACGTGAATGCCAGTCGGCTTGGATCTGGCGCTTGGCCGGCCGGTAGCGCCATCAGAGCGCGTATCTCATGCGTGGCCACCGAGGCGCTTTGCGAATAGCCGAAAACGACTACGTCATGCCCGCTTGCCAGTTGCGCATTGATTCCGTTGTTCAGCAGCGTGACACCTTGGGCAATTGACTGGTCGAGCGTCAGATTCCCGATAAACGGCCACCACTGTTCGGGCGTGTATTGGGCAATCGGATTGTTGGGCCCGAATAGCGGCCGGATGTATGCGTTGTCAATGATGGCCAAGATGCGATCGGTGAATATGGGCTGACCGGTGCCGCCCATCATCAACGTCGTTATGGGGTTCCCCGAGAGCGTCGGCATGGAAGCCGTCGTGCCGCTGGCGACGCCGGCCGCGGTGCCGCCCGACAGAATGCCGCCGGACAACAAGGCGGCAGCGGCGGTCTCGGCCTGCGTGTAGGCGGCGCCGGCGGCAGCGAGCAGTTGGGTGAATTCGCCGTGGAACGCCGTCGCCAGCTTGAGGACCTCTTGATACTCGAGCGCGTAGTCGCTGAACAGCGCCGCTGTGGCGGCCGACACCTCATCGGCGGCGGCCGCCAGCAATCCTGCCGTCGGGGCCGCGGCCGACGCGCTGGCCGCGCGGATCGCCGAGCTGATCCCGTCGATGTCTGCGGCCGCCGTCGCCAACGTCTCGGGGGCCGCCAGCACGTAGGACATCTAATCTCCTGTTCGACGCGGGGGCTCCAAAGCCTCCAAAGCATAGTGCGCGCCGGCCGGGAGACCCGGCATTTTCCAATCCTCGGACTCGCAGCTGCGTCAGTTGAGGATGGGCGGAATGATGTGCAGCACGTCGCCGAGCCCGCCGCTGAGCAGCGACAATGCGGTCACCGGGGGTTGGCTTAGGGACGGTCCGAGGTAGATGTTCAGTCCGGGGTTGAGCGAGGGAACCCACGGATAGGTGTCCGGGAACCACTCTGGCCCCCAGAATCCGGCCTCCACCCCGATCTCCACCGCGGCGGCATACGGCGCCTGCAAGGTGCCCTTGATCAGGTAATAGCCGACGTTGATCGGGTTGGGAATCGACAGCAGGCCGGCCGGAGTGGGCAGGTCCGCATAGCCGTAATCCGAGTAGCCCATGTCGACCAGCACCCGTAGTTGCGGCTGGAACAGGTCCGCTATCGGGGGGCCGGCGTACGGGATGTTCCGGATCGGCTGCAGCAGCGGCAGGTCCTGAGTCAAGAACATGTAGTACTGCGTGTTGCCGGTGTAACCGGGTGAGGTCGGCAGGTGCACCGCGTCGGTGGCCGGGAAAGTCGGGTAGTTCGGGTGCACGTAGAAGTAGCCCATGACGGCGTTGATGTCGGACAGGATGTGCAGCGGGTACTGCGGGGTGTGGGCGATGCCGTCGTACTGGGCGGTGAAGATCTGGGTCGGGTAAGGGTTGTTCGCCGGAGTCGCGCCATTGAACGGCACGTCCAGGAACGGGATGTAGAAGCCCGGGAAACGCGCCAGCAGACCACCGTTGGGGTTGTTGCCGGCCGCGGCCATGATGAAGGAAAGGTCGCCCTGGTAGGGCGAGCCGGCCGCCATGAGCGCCAGGATTTCGTTGTTGACGATCGAGGCGCTCTGCGAATAGCCGAACCCGACCACCTTGTTGCCGAGATCGACAATCTGGTGCTTGATCGCGGCGTCAAGTAACGCAACGCCTTTGGCGGTGGACTGGTTGTAAGTCATGTTGCCCAGGTCGGGAGTGACCGGCCAGAACTGCTCGGGCGTGAACAGGCCCTTGGGGATGGCCCCGGCGAAAAGCTTTTGGATGTAGTTGGTGTTGACGTCGGCGATGTAGAAGAGGTCCGGCAGCGGGTTGGCGGTGCCGCCCATGATCAGCGCGGTCGTCGCGGCAGCGATCGGACTGCCGCCCGTTGCGGCTTGGCCCAACAAAGACTGAATCGGTGCGTTCACCGCATTCGACGCGCCGGCCAGGGCCGCGCCGGCTGCGGCCTCGGCTTGGTTGTAGCTGCCGGCCGCGGCGGCCAACGCCTGGGCGAACTCGACCTCAAATGCGCCCGCCCACTTGAGCACCGCCTGGTACTCCTGGGCGTAGCCGTTGAACAATGCGGCGGTGGCGGCCGATATCTCGTCGCCGGCCGCGGCCACTAGCGAGGATGTCGGCGCGGCGGCGGCAGCATTGGCCGCGCGGAGTGCCGATGAAATTCCGTCCACATCACCGGCGGCGGAAGCCAATAGCACAGGGGCAACCAGCACCTGCGACATCTCCCCAGTCCTTCCCCGACCCGCTACCGCGGGTATTAGGTATTTACCGAGAGTAGAGCTCGCCTTGCTGGTACGTCCGGCGTTTGGGCAACCTTCTCAGGCGCCCTTGGCCGGCGCCGGTTTCAGATGTTTGTCGAGGAAGCTGATCTGGTCGGCGATCACCCGCTCGAAGGCGTCATCGAGGTAGATGTCGAAATGACCTTCGGGATATCTCTTGACTTCGCCCCGCGGAGCCTGGGCCGCATACCGCAGAGTCGGGCCGGCCGGTGCCACCGAGTCGTTCTCGCACACGCAGAACAGGATTGGGCAGGAAACCTGCTTGGCGTCGCGGCCGGGGCGGTAGATGGCGACCTGCAGCGCGATGCGCGCGGCGATCTCGTTGCGCAGCTGCGCGTCTGCCGGCACCAGGCTCAGGTAACCCGGGTACGCATCGGGTGCGGTCATGGCCGCAAGCTCGCCGGGCTTTCCGGCGGTGGCTATCAGCAACGGGGGCCTTCCCGCCCTCGCGCCGACGAGATCGCGCACCGCCGCCGCGGTGAGGCGGGCGACCGTCACCGGGTTGATGGCACGCAGTGACGCGATGCCGTCGGTGAAGGGGCACTGCGCGATGGCGGCGGCAATGCCCGGCACTCGGGCGGCGGTGGTGATCACGTGGCCGCCACCAAAAGAGGTGCCCCACACGGCAATTCGGCTGTGATCTATGCCGGGCAGCGTGTGTGCGTAGGCGACGGCGGCGGCCCAGTCGGCCAGCTGCATCCGGATGTCGAGCAGTTGGCGCGGCTCGCCCTCGCTGTCGCCGAAATTGCGGTAATCGAACACCAGGCAGGCATAGCCGGCTGCGCTGAACCGTTCGGCGTAGGCATCCAACCGCATGGTGCGCACCGCCCCGAGGCCGTGCGCCATCACCAGCAACGGCACGTCGTCCTCGCCGGTGGGCCGGTAAAGCCAGGCGCTGATCCGGTTGCTACCCGACGCCGGGCCGGAGCTGAACGAAACGTCCGCACGCTGTGCCATATCGCCAATTCTGCCTGCCCGGCTGGCCTCGCAAATTGTGGACTAGTGTCTAGAAACGTTGCAGCGTTGCACACCGGGACGGAGAACACCCATGGCGATCCGCGTCGCTCATGTCGGCACCGGAAATGTCGGGCGACTGGCCCTTATTGAACTCCTCACCAATCCCGCGTTCGAATTGACCGGTCTGTGCGTGTCCACGCCGGAAAAGGTCGGCCGCGATGCCGGCGAGCTGTGCGGGGTGGACGTAATCACCGGCGTCAAGGCGGTGAACGACCTTGATGCCGTCCTGGCGACCCGGCCCGAATGCGTCGTGTACTGCGCGATGGGCGACACCCGGCTGCCCGACGCGATGCGCGACGTCATGCGCATTCTGGCGGCCGGTGTCAACGTGGTGGGGTCCTCGCCCGGACTGCTGCAATACCCCTGGGGCGTCATGCCGGAGAAGTACATTGCGCGGGTGGAAGACGCTGCCCAACAGGGCAATTCGAGTATTTTCGTCAACGGCGTGGATCCGGGGTTCATCAACGACCTGATTCCGTTCGCGCTGGCCGGTACCTGTCAGCGCATCGAACGGGTGCGCTGTATGGAGATCGCCGACTACGCGTCCTACGACGGCGCAGAGGTCATGTCCTACATGGGGTTCGGCAGGCCGTTGGACGAGGTGCCGATGTTGTTGCAACCGGGCGTGTTGACCTTCGCCTGGGGGACGGCGATCCGTCAGTTGGCGGCCGGACTGGGCATCGACGTCGACGAGATCACCCAGTCGATTCAACGTGAACCGGCACCGGAAGACTTCGACATCGCGGTGGGACCCGTGGCCAAGGGCACCCAAGCCGCCCTGCAGTTCGAGATCCGCGGCATGCTCAACGGGCGGCCGGCCATCGTCATCGAGCACATCACCCGGCTGCGCCCCGACCTGAGGCCGGACTGGCCGCAGCCCGCCGTCGGCGGCGGCTCCTACCGAGTCGAGATCACCGGCGAGCCGTCCTACGCGGTGGACATCGTGCCGAGCAGCCGCAAGGGCGACCACAACCACGCGGCGATCGTCGGCGCGGCGGGCCGGATAGTCAACGCCATACCGGCGGTGATCGCCGCGCCGCCGGGCATCAGAACCACGCTGGACCTGCCGCTGGTCACCGGGAGAGGCCTATACGCGCCAAACGATTTGGTGACCACCTAACCGAAAGGAGCGCGCTGCATGGGCCGGGTAGCCGGGAAAGTTGCACTGATCAGCGGCGGTGCCCGCGGGATGGGCGCCGAACACGCACGCCAGCTGGTGGCCGAAGGCGCCAAGGTGGTGATCGGTGACATTCTCGACGAGGAGGGCGAAGCCCTTGCCCGTGAAATCGGTGGCGCGGCGCGCTATGTGCACCTGGACGTGACGCAGCTCGAGCAGTGGGAAGCCGCGGTAGCGACGGCCACCGGCGAGTTCGGCAAGCTCGACGTGCTGGTGAACAACGCCGGCATCGTCGCCGCCGGACCGCTGCGGGAGTTCCGGATGGACAAGTGGCAGAAGGTGATTGACGTCAACCTGACCGGGACCTTCCTGGGCATGCGGGTGGCCGTCGACCCGATGACCGAGGCCGGCGGCGGGTCGATCATCAACGTGTCCTCGATCGAGGGCATCCGTGGCGCGCCGATGGTGCATCCGTACGTGGCGTCGAAGTGGGCGGTTCGCGGCATCACCAAGTCGGCGGCGTTGGAGTTGGCGCCGCTGAACATCCGGGTGAACTCGCTGCATCCCGGCTTCATCCGCACCCCGATGACCGCGCACCTGCCCGAGGACATGGTCACCATTCCGCTGGGCCGCCCCGCCGAAGCGCGGGAGGTGTCCACCTTCGTGGTTTTCCTGGCCAGCGATGACGCGTCGTATGCGACCGGCAGTGAGTTCATCATGGACGGCGGGCTGGTAACCGACGTGCCGCACAAGCAGTTCTAAGGCGGTGCTATAACCGCGAACATGCTGCGCAGTCTGGCGGATGTGGTCGGTTCGAACCACGTCGTCACCGACGCCGATGTGCTGGCCGCCCGCAGCATCGACCACACCGGCCGCTATCGGGGGCGGGCCAGCGCGCTGGTGCGCCCCGGTACCGCGGATCAGGTTGCGCAGGTGTTGCGGGTATGCCGCGACGCGGGGGCGTTCGTCACCGTGCAAGGCGGGCGCACGTCGCTGGTGGCCGGCACGGTACCGGAGCACGACGACGTGCTGCTGTCCACCGAAAGGCTATGTGCGGTAAGCGATGTCGATCGTGTCGAACGGCGGGTCGCGGTGGACGCGGGTGCCACCTTGGCTGCCGTGCAGCACGCGGCTGCCGTGGCCGGCCTGCTGTTCGGGGTGGACTTGTCGGCCCGCGACAGTGCGACCGTCGGCGGCATGGCGTCGACAAACGCCGGCGGATTGCGCACGGTGCGCTACGGCAACATGGCCGAACAGGTCGTCGGGCTGGATGTGGCGCTGCCCGACGGTTCGCTGCTGCACCGGCACAGCCCGGTGCGACGCGACAACACCGGCTATGACCTGCCGGCGCTGTTCGTCGGCGCCGAAGGCACCCTCGGTGTCATCACCGCGCTGGATCTGCGGCTGCACCGGGCGCCGTCGCACCGGGTGACGGCGGTGTGCGGCTTCGCCGATCTCTCGGCGCTGGTCGAGGCCGGCCGGGTGTTCCGCGACGTCGATGGCATTGCCGCGCTGGAGTTGGTCGACGGCCGGGCAGCGTTGTTGACCGGAGAGCGGCCGGTGCCGGGTGACTGGCTGCTGTTGGTGGAACTTGCCGCCGATCACGATCAGACCGAACGGCTAGCGGAGCTGCTCGACGGTGTGGACTTGTGCGGGGAGCCCGCAGTGGGGGTGGATGTTGCTGCGCAGCAACGGCTTTGGCGGGTGCGTGAATCGCTGGCCGAGACGCTGGGCCGCTATGGTCCGCCGCTGAAGTTCGACATCTCCCTGCCGCTGGCTGGTATCGCCGAATTCGCCAGGGACGCAGTCGAATTGGTGCTGGCGCACGTCGCCGACGCGCTGCCGGTGCTGTTCGGCCACGTCGGCGAGGGCAACCTGCACCTCAACGTGTTGCGTTTCCCGCTGGAGCGGGAGGCGAATTTATACCCGCAGATGATGGCATTGATCGCCGGCTACGGCGGCAACGTCAGCTCCGAGCACGGCGTCGGCACTCTGAAACGGCCTTACCTGGGCATGTCCCGGGATCCGGCCGACATTGCCGCGATGCGGACAATCAAGGCGGCGCTGGATCCGACGGGGTTCCTCAATGCCGCGGTGCTGTTCAGTCCGTCCCCTTGATCCCGACCGCGTGGCGCAACTGGGCCAGGAACTGCTCGGCGTCGTCGCTGCGAACCACGTAGTGCGAGATGGCGATTCGGATCACCGTTGCCGCTTTGACCGCGGCATTGGGGCCCGGCAGTAGCCGCTGCAGGCCCTCGCGCATCTCCGGGATGGCTCCGGACATCTGCGCCAGGACATGTTCGGGTTCGATGTCGACCATCCGCACGCCCGAGTACGAGTACTGGTAGTCGACGATGAACCGCAACGCCGCATCGAGCCGGTCCACACCCTTGAGGCCAGCGGTTGCCTTCGCCAGTCCGATTTCGAAGACCTGGCGCTCGTAGCTCGAAAACGCCGACAGCAACTCCTCTTTGGAGGCAAACCAGCGGTAGAGCGTGGGGCGGGACACGCCGGCCTGGGTGGCGACCTCGGAGAGGCTGAGCTTGGTCTTGCCGCTGCGGGCCAACACCTCCGCCGTGGCCCCGAGGATCCGCCGGCGAGTCGAGGTGTCGTCGGCTGCGTCTGTCGCCTGCGCCGGTTGGCTCATGTCTGTCTCCCCGGACGGGGGCGCACCAGCACGGATTGCTGGATGGCGCCCACCGCCCCCTGCTCGTCGTAAAGCGTGCCAACCGTCGCCCCGATGCCGTCGGGACCGTAGCTGGTTTCTGCTCGAATACCGATCCAATCACCTTCGGGAATGCGGAACACGTGCACGGCCAGGTCGGTGTTGAGGAAGGTCCACTTGGTGATGTCCAGCTTGCTGCCGATGCCGTTGGCGCAATCGGCCACCGCGAACAGCCGTTCCAGCTGCGTCATTCTCTCGCCGCTGACCAGGTCGACGGTCGGCTTGATCCAGGATTCGCCCGGACCCGGGGTCAGCGGTTCGGTGAGCCAGAGCCACTCGAGGCTGTGCACGTAGTTGCGGTCCCACATTCGGGCTTTGAGGTTGCGGTCACGCGCCTCGGCCAGGGGCCGCGGTGGTGGCGCGGCAGCGTGGGCGATGGCCTCGGTGTCCAGCTGCTGCAACCGCCAGCCGCTGGCCCGGGCCACCGGCCGTGGTTGCCCGTCGGGACCCAGCGCCAGCATCTCGGCGGCCACCAGCTCGATCTGTTTGCCGCCGCGTTCCAATCGCGGGCCCACCCAGAGGTCACCCTCGACGGGCACCGGCCCCAATAGGTCGATCACCACCCGGCTGAGCCGGGTGTCGTCGCGCCGCTCGCACCGTTCCAGGGCGCGGACCAGCAGCGCCGACACCGGCCCACCGTGTTGTATCGCGGCCGACCAGGTGCCGCGGGCCAGGTCGGTGGCCCGGAACTTCTCGCCGCGTGCGTCGGCGTCATCGATCAGTTCGTAATAGGAGTCCGTCATTACGGCAGCCCCGCGCCCGGGGCTTCGACGAGCACGGCGTCCAGCCGGGAGAGCTTGGTGCCGATCAGGCGCTTGGGGTAGGCGTCGGTGCTGGACAGCAGGAACAACGTGCGGCGCTCGGGGCCGCCCAGCGTGCAGGCGATGGCGACCCGGTCACCCATGTCGATCCGGTCGGTGACTTCGCCGCCCTCGGTGATCCGCTCGAACTGGTGGGCCAGCGTCATCGACGTCCACACGCCGCCTTCGGCATCCAGCGCGATGCCGTCGGGCGGGCCGTCCAGGCCGTCGGCGAAGACCCGGCGATCGGCGAGCGCGCCGTCGTCCTCGATGGTGAAGGCGGTCAGCCGGCGGGCCATGGACTCGGCGACGATCAAGGTCCGGCGATCCGGTGTGATCGCCATCCCGTTGGGAAAGTCGAGGTCCTCGGCGACCACGGCGGCGGTGTCGTCGGGATCGAGGCGGATGATCACGCCGCCGCTGAATGCCTGGGAGCCGATGTAGGCGCGCCCGGCGTGGTCGATGACCATGTCACCGAGATTGGCCGGTGCCAGCGTCTGCAGGTTGGCTATGGTGACCACGCTCTCGCCGTCGTAGCGCAGCACCAGCCGGTCTTCGGCCGAGGCGATCAGCAGCGACCCGTCGGGCCGAAAGCCCAGACCGGACGGGGAGTGGCCGGGCAGCGGGAGGGTGGTCAGCGAGCCGCGCATGTCCGAGGTGTGCACGGCTTCGCCGAGCATGTCGGAGAACCACAGCAGTCCCTCGAACCAGCGCGGACCCTCGCCGAAGCAGAAGTCGTCGGCCAATGGCGTCGGGGTCATTGTGCCTTTACAAATCACCGCAAAAGTGTCACGCATTTCGGGCGTTGCTGTCAACGCGGGCGCGGTTGCGCTCTCGCTTTACAAATCTTGTGCAAAATGTCACGCTGGGCCGTGTGACCACGGAATCTGAGCAGGCCCAGTGGTCTGTCGAGGGCCTACTCGAACTATTCGAAGTGCGCGCCGACGGGCCCGATCGGTTCACCGCCGGCACCGGTCTGGCGGGTCAGGACGAGCGGCAGGTCGTGGAGGGCACGCAGGTTCTGGCGCAGGCGATTGTCGCGGTGGCTCAGCGATTCCAGGGCAAGTCGGTGCGCTCGGCGCACGCGGTATTCTCCCGCGCCGTCACCGTCGGGCCGCCGGTGGAGTTCGTGATCGATGTGGTGCACGAGGGGCGGTCGACCGCCACGGCTGTCGTCGGCGTGCAGCAGAACGGGCGGCGCTGTCTGAGTGTGACGGTGCTGGCCGACGTGCCGTCGGGTGATGTGATCCGCCATCACCTGCCGCGCCCCGATGTTGCCCCGCCTGAGGAGGCTCACCCGTCGGAGATGCCGATGCGCGGCCGCGAGCTGCGGCTCGTCGACGTGGTCGACGTCAACAGCCCCGACGAGGTGGGCCCGCCGGAGTTGTACGCGTGGCTGCATTACGACCCCATTCCCGTCCGTGCCGACTTGGGCAAGGCGCTGCTGGCATATTTCACTGGGCACCTTGGGATTTCGACCACGATGCGGGCACATGCCGGCATCGGTACCAGCCAGGCTCATCTGACGGTGTCCACCGCGCCGATGACGATCTCGGTCGCCTTCCACGAGCCGGTGCGCTGGGACGGGTGGCTGCTCTACACGCACGAGAGCACTCAGGTAGGCGCCGGCATGTCGTATGTGCGCGGCACGGTGCACACGCAAGAGGGCGAGCTGCTGGCATCGTTTGCCCAGGAGGCGCTGATCCGGCCACTGCGCACCACCGACTCGGCGATCGACGCCCGGTCGCGGTTCTAAGTCCCAAATGCCATGCGCTTCACCATAACTCACCCGATGCACACCCATCCGTACAACCCGGAACTGGTGAGTGGATCCGGCATAGCGACGGTGGCAGCCGCGGCCGAGGCGGCCGGGTTCGACGGGTTCGGCTTCACCGACCATCCGGCCCCGTCGCAGCGCTGGCTGGACGCCGGCGGGCATGACGCGCTGGATCCCTTTGTGGCGCTGGGCTTTGCGGCGGCACGAACCACATCTTTGCGGTTGATTCCCAATATCGTGGTGCTGCCCTATCGAAACCCGTTCGTGGTGGCCAAGTCCGGCGCGACATTGGATTTGCTGTCCGGTGGGCGCTTCACCCTTGCGGTGGGTGTGGGTTACCTCAAGCGGGAATTCGCCGCGCTGGGGGTCGACTATGACGAGCGTGCCGAGTTGTTCGAGGAAGCGTTGGCGGTCATTCGGGCGGTGTGGACCACCGACGACATGACTTATGAGGGAAGGCATTTCAGCGCCCACGGGATCACTGCCCACCCGCTGCCCGTTTCGCGGCCGCATCCGCCGATTTGGATAGGGGGCAACACGGGCGCCGCGCGCCAGCGGGTCGCTGACCACGGCGACGGCTGGTGCCCGTTCCCCGCACCGGCTGGTCTGGCGCGCACTGCGGGCACTGCCGTCATCGATTCGGTGGATGGTCTGGTGGCGGGCATCGACGACTTGCGAGGGCGATGTGACGCGGCCGGCAAGGACTGGTCGGGCATCGACATCACCTTCACCAACTTCGAGGGCGGCAGCCCGGCCGGCGACGCATTCAATGCGGACGCCTATCTTTCCGGTCTGGAAAAGCTTGCGGCGGTTGGGGTTACCTGGGTGCAGGTCAGCCTCGCAGGTGACAGCCTGGCGCACGCGCTGGAGAGCATCGACCGGTTCCGGGCATCGGTATTGGACGTTATCTAAATGGACTTCGCACGGGTCGAAATTTCTGCCGAGGACAAGGAATTCCTCGAACAGACCCGTGCGTTCGTGACCGAACATGTCACCGACGAGGTGCGCCGCCGGGATCGGGAGTTCGGTGAGAACTTCGACGAGGGCGTGCATGTGGCGCTGGGCTCGGCCGGATATCTGGCCGGGGATTGGAAACTCGAGTCCGAGGGCGGGTTCGATGCCGTGCGCCGGCGCATCTTCGCCCTGGAGATCGCCCGGGCCCACACGCCCTGGTATCACTGGGGGACCACGTCTATGGTGGCGCGCCTGGTAGAGCAGTTCGCGGCTGCGGAGTTGGCGAGTGCGGTGCTGCCCGGCGTGTTGTCCGGAGAGATCCGGCTGTGCCTGGGGTATACCGAGCCCGATGGCGGCTCCGATGTGGCCACCTGCAAGACGCGGGCGGTACGGGACGGCTCGGCGTGGATTATCAACGGCGCCAAGATGTTCACCTCTAATGCGCAGAACGCGCAGTATGTATTTCTGCTCACCAACACCGATCCGCAAGGGCGCAAACACCGGAACCTGACCATGTTCCTGGTGCCGCTGGATTCGGCGGGCATCGCGATACAGCCCATCCGGACGCTGGACGGCGACCGCACCAACATCGTCTACTACAGCGACGTGCGCGTCGACGATCTCTACCGGATCGGCGAGGTGAACGACGGCTGGACGGTGATGCGCGCCGCGCTGGATGCCGAGCACGGCCTCGTCGACGCGGAAGACGATGGCCTGCGCGACATTGCGGCGATGTCCGGTCACGGCATGTTGATGGCTGAGGCGGTGGACGCGGTTGCCGGGCTGGCGGGGGAGGTTGCTGACGAGTCGGTCAAGTACCGGCTGGGGCGCAGCGTCGCGCGGATGGAGGCGGCGCTGTCGACTCCCGGGATGTTCGGCAGGGTAGCGATAGGGCAGACAATGCGCGATATCTCCGGGGAATTGATGGATATCGTTGGGCCGCAGTCCGCTTTGCCTACCGATGCCGCCGGTTCCGTCGGAGCAGGCGCGGCGGAATACCTCTTCCGGCTGGCGCTGCCGATGGGGATCTACGGCGGCACCCTGGAGGTTTTCCGCAACATGATCGCCCAGCACGCGCTCGGGTTGGGACGCCCCAGCTATGGCAGCTCGCTCTGCACCTGAACGCGCTCGGTGACGAAGCTCAAAAACCCTTTGATTGCAAAACTTTCCGGTAGCGGATCATCGTAGCTCCAGGCGATGTCTTCGTTTCCTGTGACGGTCGCAGACCAGTATGTCGCTACGCCTTTGTAGTTGCAGTAACTTTCGGTGTCGCTACGTCTCAACAGGTCGGTGCGCACGTGCGCGGGGTTTACATAAAGCCGTGGCGCCAAGGCGGTTTCGAATACGATGACGGTGTCGTCGGTATCGACCAGCACTGTGGTGCCGACGCTGACCCGTAGCCGCCGCTTGGTCGGGCGACAGTCCACGCGGTGATACGGGTTGGGTGGGTAGTGCACGAGTTTGCGCCCTTCCTCGAACCAGGTGTCCACGGCATCCCACGGCACCCGGACGTATCCGGGCGCGTCTGGCTCCGGCTCGGCCGGTAAGCCGGCGACCGTGCCGTCCGGAAATACATAGCTGAGTGGCTGGTTTCGTCGGTGTACCAGCAGCGCCCGTTCGGTGTCGATCATCAGCCGGCCGTCCCGAAAGGCCTGGATGCGGCGCGGATGCGGCTCGATATAGACCACGTCGTCCGGTATCGCGGGAGTGAACCATCCGGCGGGATCGCTGCTGAGCGGACCGCGTCCGGCTACCAAACTCATGTGTCACAACACCTTTCGTAGGGCGGCCGCGGTTTCCAGGTCGGCGAGTGCCGCAACCGCCAGCCGCAACCCCGCCAGCGCGATGTCCTCGGTCTGCATGCCGCCCAGTCCGGCGGTGATCGTAGCGGCGACGTATGTGTAGGCGGCGGCTTGTCGGTAGCGCAGCCAAAGGTGTTCGTGCTCAAGGTCGGGACCGCCGCAAGCGGCCAGGGCGCGCCGATAGATGTCCAGTAACTCGCGCTGGCAGTCTTGCCGGTCCCCGGTGGTCATGCTGGTGACGAGCGTGTAGGCGACGTCGCGCATGGGGTGCGTCGGCACCCCGGTGTCCAGCTGGGGCGACAACTGCCGGTAGAACCGGATTTCAGTCTCGCCCAGCCGGCCCAGCTCGCCGATCAGTCGCGTCGCCGTCGTCAGCGCTGTCATTTTGACGAATGCCGAATCGGGCACGCCGTCGCCGCGCAGCGCCAGCCGGGCGCGGGTTGTGGTGCCGCTGGTATCGCCGATGATTTCCACTGGCGACACCGTGCGGCCCATTATTCGCGACAGTGTGGCCGCGTCGAGATCCTGGATTCGGCGGGGAAACGCTCTGGCGCCGCGCAGGGCGGCATCGGTTGCGACTCGTCGCAGGCCACGCCCCAGATGTGTGGTCAAGCGAGTCAGCGTGACGGCACGGCTAGCGAGCTGCTCTGACACCGGCCCCCTCTGCATTACAAATTATCGAAATAGTGTAAAGCAGCTGGAGTTCGTAAAAAAGGGTTCCTACCGCTACTATTGCAGTCGCAATTAATTGATCACACCGGCGTGAGCGCAATAGTCGTCAACCTCCACTGATTCGAAGGGGTTCGGCACGCATGAATGCGCCAGCGCAAGCGAGCTACCAGGATGTGGTAGACGGGAACGGCCGGGTGTATCGCATCGGGGAGACCGATCGCGACATCTTGGGGCGCTCCCGCGTGTGGATGGTATGGCTTCCGTGGATTTCGATGATGGCCATCAGCTCATCCGAATATGCCTTTACCTCGGCGCGGGACACGCTGTCGGCAGCACACGGCTGGCGTGGCGCGCACATTTTCTGGCTGCTGGGGGTGTGGGTCCTCTTCCAGGCCGCAGTGGCGTTCCCGGCGGGCCGGCTGCGTGAAAGCGGACGGTTGCCGGCTCGTACGGCGATGATGCTCGGCGCTGTTGGGGCGCTATCGGGATACCTATCGCTGGCGTACGCCCCGCACGTCGCCCTGGCGTATGTGGGCTTCGGGTTGTTCGGCGGCGGCGGAGCCGGTCTGGTCTATGCCACTTGCATCACCATGGTCGGCAAGTGGTACCCCGAACGCAAGGGCGGCAAAACGGGCTTTGTCGACAGCGGATTCGCTTACGGGTCAATGCCTTTCATCTTTCTATTTGCGAACTATCTCGACTTGGGCAATTACCGGGGCGTCCTGCTGGTGGTCGGGATTTTCCTGGCCGGATCCGTTGCGCTGAGCGGCGTCTTCTTCAAAGACCCGCCGAAGAACTGGTGGCCACCGCACATCGATCCGCTCGGGGTAACCGACGACGCGCGGATAGGCCGTTCGCTGCGCAAGAATCCACCGGCGGTCACCCAGTACACGCCCATGGAGGCGATTAAGACGGGCATCCTGCCGCTGATGTGGGTCGTCCTCCTGTGCACCGCGGGCATCAACATTTTCGGGATCGCCATGCAGGTGCCCTTCGGCAAGGACGTCGGTTTTGCCGGTGGCGTCGTAGCGCTTGCCATGAGCCTCAACGCGTTCATCAACGGCACCGGACGCGGGGTGATCGGTTGGATCTCGGACCGCTATGGGCGCCGCGAGACGCTGGTCTTCGTGTGCGTGGTGCTTGGGCTGGCCCAGTACGCGGTCTACCTTGCCGGCTCCATGGACAATCTGCCGCTGTTCCTTCTGGCGTCGATGGTCTCCGGCTTCGGCGGCGGGGCGGTTTATCCGCTGTTTGCGGCGATGACCGCTGACTACTTTGGTGAGAACAACAATGCCGCCAACTACGGCCTGGTCTACAGCTCGAAGATGGTTTCCGGATTGATCGGTGCCGGCCTGGGTTCGGTGCTGGTCGATACCTGGGGGTATCGCGCGGCGTTCTGCATCGCCGGAACCGTCGGTCTCTGCGCTGCGGTTCTGTCGGTCTTCCTGCGACGGCCTGATCTGCCGCAGCCGGGACGCGCGGTTGTGCTTCCTCGCATTATGTGGCCGACGCGCACGGCGACCTAGGCATTTGGCGTAGTTGTGGGCGTGTCAGTGGGCACGGTTACACTCGCACGTATGTTCGAATCGTTGCTGGAGCTGGGTCCGGCCGCGTTGGTGGCCGAGGTGGAGGCGACCTATCGGCAGGAGTCGATGTTGGTGGCGCGGCGGATGGCGGCGGTGGCGGCGTTGTTGCGGGATCGGGTGGCTGCGGCCGAGCGGGTTGGGGGCCGGGTGGAGCATGCCGAGATCGATGGGTTTGACCAGACCAGGGCCGAGGTGGCTGCGGCGATGAATCTGTCGCCGCTGGCGGCCAGCTATCTGGTGTCTG
>NZ_MVHE01000522.1 GCF_002086155.1 Mycobacterium angelicum
CGCCCTGCTGCCAGCCGCCGCCGAGCCGGTAGCCTCGCTGATCCTGTCCGAGCTGCGTACCGCGGTGGCCACCGCCGGTGTGGTATTGATCGCCACCTCAGCACGGCCCGATCAACTCGATGCCCGGCTGCGTTCCCCCGAGTTGTGCGACCGGGAGCTTGGCCTGCCGCTGCCCGACGCGGCCACCCGCAAATCGCTGCTGGAGG
>NZ_MVHE01000523.1 GCF_002086155.1 Mycobacterium angelicum
GCGGGTGCGAATTCCTCGTGTTGGCCCGCCGATCCGTCACAGCATCACCGTATCGCCGAATCGCGAGCATGCGCTTAGGGCTCGAGCACAACCTTGCCGAGCACACCGCCGTCGTCCAGACTCTGCAACGCGGCCTGTGCTTCCGACAACGGATAGCGTTGCGGCGGAGGCGGTCTGAGCCCCAGAAAGACCAGCTGGTTTAGCCC
>NZ_MVHE01000524.1 GCF_002086155.1 Mycobacterium angelicum
CGCGGTCGCTGATCCTGCAGCTGCGGCCGCTGACGGCCGAGGACACCCGCGCGGTAGTACAACGCGCGATCGATGACCCCCGCGGCCTGGGCAGGGCAGTCGCGGTAGCGCCTGAGGCCGTCGACCTGCTGGTGCAACTCGCGGCCGGCGACGCCCGGCGCGCCCTGACCGCGCTGGAAGTAGCGGCCGAGGCAGCCCAGGCGGCC
>NZ_MVHE01000525.1 GCF_002086155.1 Mycobacterium angelicum
CATTTCAGAGGCATTTCACCATGAACCAAGACGCATTACGGATCTTGGCTAAGGAATTAACCGGGGAGCAATTCAAGGTCTTAATGCTGATGCTTGCAGATCTGGATTACGAAAACTTCATTCAGATCGCCCAAGCAGATATTGCTGAAACTTTAGGGATGCAGAAAACGAATGTTAGTCGCGCCGTTCGCGCGCTACTGGATGTT
>NZ_MVHE01000054.1 GCF_002086155.1 Mycobacterium angelicum
GCCCGCCACCCCACGCCTGGAACGCCGGGCCGCCGCCGCCCGGGCCGCCGCCTGGGCCGCCGCCGCAGTTCGCGGGTCTACCGCCCCCGCGCGGACGCAATCCGTGGGCCATCGTCACCGGGGTGGCCGCGCTCTTCCTGGTGCTCATCCTGGGCGCGATCGCCATCTGGGCGGCCACCAAGGACGACGACAAGCCGCAGCCCGACGCGCGCCGGACGACGACCACCACCACGACCACCCGGACCACGCCGCCGACCACGACGCTCACCACCACGACGCTGACCCCGACACCGACTTCGGCTGCCCAGGCCCGGCTGATGAGCCTGCTGCCGCCGGGCTATCCCACCGGCAGCTGCACGCCGGATAGTCAACCGATGCCGGGCGCGGTGGTTTCGGTCAAGTGCGGGCAGAACACCGATCCCAACGGGCCGAAAGTCTCGGCCTTCGGGCTCTACTCCGACGTCGCCGCGGTGAAGAAGGCCTTCACCGCTTTCATCGGCACCTTCACCATCCAGGGCTGTCCCGGCGGGAAGGCATCGCCGGGTACGTGGTGGCACAACCAGGATCCAAAGACCGTCCTCGGTCAGATCGCCTGCGGCAACTACAAAGGCAACGAGCCGCAGGTTATGTGGAGCAATGAGCAGACGCTGATGTTCGGGCTCGCCGCGGGAAATCCGCAAACTCTCGATCAGCTGTACAAATGGTGGGCTTCCCACTCGTAGGCATCGGAGGCTGCACATGCAAGACCGGCAAAACAGGCAAGCCATCAGTCCGGCTCAGCTGGAGTTGAGGGCCGCCGGCCGTACCTGGCACGCCACCGCGAACCGGGTGTGGACCATCGGCCGCGCGGCGGAAGCCGATATCCGCCTTGACAATCCGCGGGTGTCGCGCGACCACGCGGTGCTCGAGCCCACGCCCGAAGGCTGGGTGCTGGCCAACCGCAGCAGCAACGGCACGTTTCTGGACGGGCAGCGCGTCGAGCGCCTGGCGATCCGGCAGCCGGTCACCGTGGTACTCGGTTCGGCGTCGTCCGGGGAGGTAGTGGAACTGCACCCGGCGGCCCCGCCACAGCCGGCCGCGGCTAGGCCCAACGCCGCTGAGCCGCCGATACCGGGCGGGACCACGGTCGCCCGCCCGCCCACGGCCGTGCACGCCATCGACCAGTTGGTCGTCACGATCGGCCGCGGACAGGACAACAACATCGTCCTGAACGACCTGCTGGTATCCCGGCGCCACGCGATGCTGCGCCGCTCCGGCAACCAGTGGGAGCTGGTCGACAACCACAGCGCCAACGGCACCTACGTCAACGGCAACCGGATCAACCGGGCGCTCATCGGGCCCGACGACATCGTCGGCATCGGCCACCAGCTGATGCACCTGTCCGACGATCGGTTGGTGGAATACGTTGACACCGGCGATATTTCGTACGAAGCGTCCAACCTGCGGGTGGTCACCAACAAGGGCCGCGTGCTGCTGTCCGACGTCACCTTCGCCCTGCCGCAACGCAGCCTGCTGGCGGTGGTGGGCCCCAGCGGCGCCGGGAAATCGACCTTGCTCGGCGCGCTGACCGGATTCCGCCCGGCCGGCAGCGGTTCGGTTCGCTATGACGAGCGCGACCTCTACGACAACTACGCCGAGCTGCGGCACCGCATCGGCTTCGTGCCGCAGGACGACATCCTGCACACCCCGCTGACCGTCCGTCGGGCACTGAATTACGCTGCGCGCCTTAGGTTTCCACAGGATGTCTCGGCCAGCGAACGCAAGCAGCGCATCGAGGAAGTACTGACCGAGCTCGGGCTGTCCACCCAGGCCGATCAGCGCATCGACAGCTTGTCGGGCGGTCAGCGTAAACGCACCAGCGTCGCCCTGGAGCTGCTGACCAAACCGTCGCTGCTGTTCCTCGACGAACCGACCTCAGGCCTTGACCCGGGCTATGAGAAGTCGGTGATGCAAACGCTGCGCTCGCTGGCCGACGACGGGCGCTCGGTGGTGGTGGTCACCCACAACATCGCCCACCTCAACATGTGCGACCGGTTGCTGATCCTGGCCCCCGGCGGTCGGCTGGCCTACTTCGGCCCACCGCAACAGGCGCTGAGCTACTTCAACTGCACCGACTTCGCCGACCTGTTCACCCTTCTCGAACACGACAAGGCCACCGACTGGACCGCCCGGTTCAACAGCTCACCGTTGCGCGCGGCGCTGGCGCCGCGCCCGCCGCAGCGGACGCCCCATCCCGGCCTGGCGCCGGCGGCGAAGCCGGTGGCCCAGCAGAGCGCGCTGGCCCAGTTCGCCATCCTGTCCCGGCGCTATCTCGCCGTCATCGCCGCCGACCGGCAGTATTCGGTGTTTCTGCTGCTGCTGCCGTTGCTGCTCAGCCTGTTCGCCTACGCCGTGCCGGGCGAGGCGGGTTTGTCACTGGCCAAGGCGATTGCGCAGAAGTCGACGCAGCCCTCCCAGTTGCTGGTGTTGCTCATCATCGGCGGCGGCTTGATGGGCTGTGCGGCCTCGATCCGCGAAATCGTCAAGGAGCAAGCCATATACCGGCGAGAACATGGCATCGGCTTGTCCGGCGGCGCCTATCTGGCGTCCAAGCTGGTGGTGCTGACGGTGCTGACGACCGTGCAGGGGCTGATTCTGGGCTTCCTCGGGGTCGCGTTCCTGCCGCCACCCGATCAGTCGGTGGTGCTGCCGTGGCCCAGGCTGGAGGTGGCGGTCGCGGTCGTCGCCGTCACCGTGGTCACGATGATCATCGGCCTGCTGATTTCGGCGATGATCGGCAACGCCGACCGGGGCATGCCGCTGCTGGTGCTGGTGGTCTTCGCCGAACTGGTGCTGTGCGGCGGGATGTTCGGGGTGAAGGGCCGCATTCCGCTCGAGCAGCTGGCGTGGTTGTCGCCGTCGCGGTGGGCCTTTGCGATGGGAGCTTCGACGGTCGATCTCAACGACCTGCGCCGGACCGTGCCCGGCGGGGAACAGGATCCCTTGTGGGACTACGACGTCAGTACCTGGCTGCTGGCCGCCGGGGCATGTGTGGTGCAGGCGATAGTGCTGGTGCTGCTGATCGGGCTACAGCTACGGCGCCTGGGCCCACAACGCAAGGCCCGCAAGTGATTTCAGGCGTGCTTCATCATGAAGGGGACGCCGCTGACAGCCAGTTCGCCGTAGGAAAGCTGTACGGAGAGCACCCGGTAGCCGATGTAGTAGACCCCGTATGACCAGGCGCGCTCGACTGCGGTAGTAAGCATCTTTCTCCCCTTGGTTCGGCTGCTGGGAGAAGCATCGGCCGGTGCACTTGCCACATCCTTGACGGATGCTTGGGATAGTGTCGGCGCATTGCGGGTTGATTTGGAGGATCAGCAATGAGCGACGCGCAGGACTCGCGGGTGGGGTCGACCTTCGGTCCCTACCACCTGAAGCGGTTGCTGGGCCGCGGCGGGATGGGCGAGGTCTACGAGGCCGAGCACACCGTCAAGGAGTGGACGGTCGCGCTGAAGGTGATGACCGCGGAGTTCAGCAAGGACCCGGTGTTTCGCGAGCGGATGAAGCGCGAGGCGCGCATCGCCGGCCGGTTGCAGGAACCGCACGTGGTGCCCATCCACGACTACGGCGAAGTCGACGGGCAACTGTTTCTGGAGATGCGCCTCGTGGAGGGCACCGACCTGGACAGCCTGCTCAAGCGATTCGGCCCGCTGACCCCGCCGCGCACGGTCGCCATCATCACCCAGATCGCCTCGGCCCTGGACGCCGCGCACGCCGCCGGCGTGATGCACCGCGACGTCAAGCCGCAGAACATTCTGGTCACCCGCGACGACTTCGCTTATCTGGTCGACTTCGGGATCGCCAGCGCCACCACCGACGAGAAGCTGACCCAATTGGGTACGGCGGTGGGCACCTGGAAATACATGGCCCCGGAACGGTTTTCCAATGACGAGGTCACCTACCGCGCCGACATCTACGCGCTGGCCTGCGTGCTGCATGAATGCCTGACGGGCGCCCCGCCGTATCGCGCCGACAGCGCCGGCACCCTGGTGACCGCTCACCTCATGGAGCCCATCCCCCAGCCCAGCGTCGCGCGCGCGGGTATCCCGAAGGCGTTCGACACGGTGGTGGCTCGCGGCATGGCCAAGAAGCCCGAGGACCGCTACGCCAGTGCCGGCGATCTGGCGTTAGCCGCCCATGAAGCGCTCAGCGATCCCGACCAGGACCACGCCGCCGACATCCTGCGCCGTAGCCAGGAATCCACCCTGCCCGGTCCGCCCGTCCCGGCCCCGGCGCCGCCGACCAAGCCGGCCACCGCGCTGGCCCCGCCGTCGAATCCGCACCTGCGGCCGGGTCCCGTCACCCCGCCGCAGCAGCCGCAGCAGCAGCGGCCGCAGTATCAGCCGGCGCCGTCGTATCCGCCGTCGGGTCCGATACCGCAGCAGCGGCCCGCCAACCAGCCGGGATGGTCGCCACCCAGCGGTCCCATTCCCTACCCGAGCAGCGGGTGGAGCGGCCCACAGCAGGCCGTGCCGCCACCACAGCAGCCCGGCGGCCCGGCGCCGTGGAACCAGGGGCCGGCACCGGCGGGCAAGCGCAATCCGTGGCCCATCGTGGCCGCGGTCGCCATCGTGCTGGTCTTGATCGTGGGCGGGATCGGCATCTGGCTGGTGATTCAGCCCAAGCCCAAGCCGCCGCCCAAGCCCATCGCCGAGGACCGGCTGAGCTCACTGCTGCTCAGCCCTGCGGAAGTCAACTCGGTGATGGGCGCATCGACGATCGCGCCCGGCAAACCCATCACGACGATGGATGCCCCGACATTGACTGTCTCCCAGCCGGATTGCCAGGGCGCGCTCTACACCAGCCAAGCCCCGGTCTACGCCGGCACCGGATACACCGGGATCAGCGCGCTGGTGTCGTCCGAGCCGGGCGACAACTACGACCACTGGGTCAACCAGGCCGCCATCGCCTTCCCGTCCGCCGACAAAGCCCGCGACTTCGTCCAGACCGCGGCGGGCAAGTGGAAGAACTGCGCGGGCAAGACCGTCACCGTCACCAACAAGGGCAAGACCTACCGGTGGACCTTCGCCCAAGTAGAAGGCAGCCCGCCGCGGATCACGGTGGTGGACACCCAGGAGGGCGCCGACGGCTGGGAGTGCCAGCGCGCGCTGAGCGTGGCCAACAATGTGGTGGCCGACGTCAACGCGTGCGGCTACAAGATCACCGATCAGGGCGGGCAGATCGTCGACCAGATGATCGCCAAGATCAATAAGGCGAGTTAACCCGGCAGATCGGGCCCCTGCGCCCGTAGGTCGTCGACGGCCGACATGGCGTCGCGCAGCTTGGCCAGCCACTCCTCGGTGTGCTCGCCGACCAGCTTGACCGACCACGCCAGGGCATCGGCGCGCGATCGCGCCACGCCGGCGTCGACGAGCGTGTCGAGCACCTGACGTTCGGGTTGCTTGAGTCGCGTCATCACCGGAACTGCTATGTGGGTGAACAGAATTCGCTCGGCGCCGTTATCCGAGTCGACCTCGACGCCCCAGGAAACCTTGCGCCCGTAGCGCTCCTGCGCCTCGTCGGCGATCTTCATCCGCTCCGGCCGGGTGTCTTCGCGGAACCGCGACACACGGCCCTGCGCACGCTCTTTGCTTTCGGTTTCACCGGGCAGCTCGCCGACCACGGTGATCTCTTCGCGGTCGACGATGACGGCGGGGTCGCCGTCGAACCATCCTTCGGGCAGCCGTCCGGCGAACCACTCGGCGGCACCGCTGGCATCGGGTTGCTCGGCCTGCTGCCAGCCCCCGGGGCGCCCGTACCGGCGTCCATGCATGTGTTGGTGTTTCATGATTACATGATTACACCGTTACACGTGCAATGGAATGGCGTTCACCCGCGGCGAACGCAATGGCGATAGACCGTTGCCCATCGCCAGGCACCGGCGTATTTTTGGTACCGAAGCAGGCCCGGAAAGCGACCAGTCAAAAGTGCCGGAAGATGGGGTGGAATCCGGCCGTGTCGGACCCGCATAAGACGGAGTCGGACGCCCCCAAGAGTCGCCCGGGCCTGCCCATATGTTTGCGGGGTTTGCGCTAGGCGCGCCGTACCCGGAAAAGCTTCGCCTCACCCTTGATGCCCTTGAGCCGACGGGTGCCGGTGAACGACCAATGGAACCCCGCCGAGTCCGCCAAGGCCTTTACGTCGTCGTGCACCGCCTCGGTGACCAGCACCGTCCCCGCCCGCGCCGCCCCGGTAACCCGGCTCGCCGCGTTCACCGGACTGCCGAACCAGTCGCCGGCCCGGCTCACCGCCATCCCGGAGGCAACCCCGGCCCGCAACCGGGGGAAGCTGTCGTCGGTATCCACCACGTCGACCAGCTTGATGACGGTGTCCAGCAACGGCACGGGGTCGGGGCAGACCAGCATCACCGCATCGCCGATCGTCTTGATGAACCGCACCGGCGGCACGGTCAGGTCCCGGGCGAGATCGGCCAGCCGGCCGGCGAGCCGGCCGAGCTCCTCGGCCGACACCACCTCACCCAGCTTGGTGAAGCCCACCAGATCGGCGAAGGCCACCGTGACCTTGCGGGCACCCGGCAGCGGTTTACCGGCGGCTCGCTCACCGGCGTTGACCGCCTCGGTTTCCAGCATGTGGCGCAACTGCATGAACAGCATGTCTTGGATCATCGGGCCGAGCAACGGTGCAACCCGGCTGACCAGCGCCTTCGATGCCTGGGCGATCTGCAGCTCGGTGACGCCCGGGCGCATGATCGTCGACAGCGCGGTGTAACGCATCACCTCGGCGGCGTGCGACAGTCCTTCGGCCAGTACCCGCACCACCTGCACTACCTGGTCGGGGCTCAACCCCAGCTCGATGAAGCGCTGCGCGCTGGCGGCCGCGACGAGGTCGGCCCGCATGTGCACCACCGCGTCCGGGTCGTCCACTCTGGCCAGCCCGACGGCGCGCTGCACCCGCTGCAACAACTCCAGGTCGACGCCGTGGCTCTCGCTGATGTCGCGCGCGGATACATAGGTGCCGTCGTCGCCGACGAGGTGGCGGGTGGCCAGCAGCAGCGGCGGATTGGTCGACCGGATCTCCTCGGCGGTGATGCCTTCGGCGAGCAGCCACTCCACCAGCTCGGCACGCTCGGCGCGCGCCGGACCCTCAAGCCCCTCGATGAGACCCTGGAGGTCGTCGTCGGTCATGACACCGGCGGCCGCCGGTGCGCCCACGGTCTTGCGGCTTCGATCTGGGCGGCCAGCGACAACAGCGTCGCCTCGTCGTAGGGCCGGCCCACCAGCTGCACCGACATCGGCAGGCCGTCGTCGTCGAAGTCCCATGGCACCACGGCGGCGGGCTGGCCGGTGACGTTCCACACCTGGTAGTAGGGAATCCGCTGGGCCACCAGGAACAACGTCGACACCCCACCGCGGCGCTGATAGGCGCCGATGCGCGGCGGACCCATCGCAGTGCCCGGGGTCAGCAGGACATCCACATCGCTGAAGATCGACTGGATCCGCCGGCTCACCGCCTCCTCCGCGGTGCGCAGGGCCGCCATCCGCCGGTCGGAGAAGAACGAGCCGAGCCAGGCCAGCGAGCGGGTACGCGGTTCCAGCCGTTCGGGGTGGGCCTGGGCGTCGGCGTCGTCGCTGACACCACGCAGGAAGCGTGGCAGGAAGTTGGCGTAGGTCGCCAGCGCCGGATAGTCGGGATCGCGCTCGACCACTTCATGGCCCAGATCGCGCAGCAGCGCCCCGGCCTGCTCCAGCGCGGCCAGCTGCGCTTTGCCGCATCGGGCCGGCAACGGCGTTGGAGCCTTGGCGCTCAACGCAATTCGCAATCGGCCCGGTTCGCGTGCGGCTGCGTCGGCGAACTGACCTTGCGGACCGGGCACCGTCGTCGTCGCATCCAGAAACAACGCCGCGTCCATGACCGAGCGGGTGAGGGGGCCGTTGACGCTCAGCCCCTGCCATGCGCCGTCGTGCGGCTCCAGCGAGATGCGGTCCCGTTGCGGCTTGAGCCCGAACAGCCCGCACCAGGTCGCGGGGATACGAATCGATCCCCCGCCGTCGGAGCCCAGCGCCATCGAAGCCAGCCCTGCGGCCACCGCGGCCGCACTTCCGCCGCTACTGCCGCCCGGGGCGCGCCGGAGGTTCCAGGGGTTGCGGGTGGCCCCGAATGTCAGCGATTCGGTGAACGGCATGATCATCAGCTCGGGCACGTTGGTCTTGCCGATGATGACCGCACCCGCCGCGCGCAGCCGGCGGACCACCTCCGCGTCGGAACTCACCGCCGGACCGTGCGCGCCGCTGCCGTACGCCGTCACCTCGCCGGCGACGTCGGCATCGTCCTTGATCGCGATCGGCACGCCCAGCAGCGGCAGCCGCTCGCCGGCGTCGAGGCGCTGCTGGGCGAGGGCGGCCTCCTCGCGCGCGCCGTCGTACCGGACCACGCGGTAGGCGCGCAGGTCGCTGTCGAACCGCTCGATGCGTTCCAGGTAGATCTCGAGCAATACCGGTGCGGTGACTTCACCGTCGGCCAGCATCCGAGCCTGCGCCGCCGCCCCGGCGAAGGCGATATCCCTTGGATCGCTGAGGTCCATCGCCGCAGCGTATCCGCTGACCGGCCGGCCGTTGCCGCGGGTCCAGTAACGTGGCGTCAGTGTCCTGCGTGTTCTGTGCGATCTCCAGCGGGGAAGCTCCGGCGATCCGGATCTACGAAGACGACGGCTATCTGGCCATCCTCGATATCCGGCCGTTCACTCGCGGCCACACGCTGGTACTGCCCAAGCAACACACCGTCGACCTCACCGATACCCCGTCTCAGACGCTGGCCGACATGATCACCATCGGCCAGCGGGTCGCGCGTGCGGCCCGGGCCACGGAATTGGCCGACGCCACCAACATCGGCATCAACGACGGGCGCGCCGCGTTCCAGACGGTGTCCCACATCCACCTGCACGTGCTGCCGCGGCGCAACGGCGACAAGCTGTCGGTGGCCAAGGGGCTGGTGCTGCGCCGGGATCCGGACCGCGAAGCCACCGGCCGGATCCTGCGCGACGCGCTGGCCCGCATCAGCCGGTAATCTCCGCGGCCGGTAGGACTGGATTCATGAGCCTTATGCATCAGCTTGAACAAGTGGCCATGCGGCTGCTGCCGCTGCACAATTCGATCTATCAGAAGAGCAACGGCCGACTCGGACACCGGATACCGGGCATGCCGAACAGCCTGCTGCTGCACACCGTCGGTGCGAAAAGCGGCCGGCCGCGCACCACGACGCTGTCGTATGCCCGCGACGGCGACTCGTATCTGATCGTGGCCTCCAACGGCGGAGCCGACCGGTATCCCGGCTGGTACCACAACCTGCGCAACCGCCCGGAGTGTGAAATCAACGTCGGCCCAAGACGATTCGCGGTGACCGCGCGGCGCATCGCTCCGGACGACCCGGACTATCCGCGACTGTGGCAGCTGGCCAACAAGAACAACGGCAACCGATACAACGGCTACCAGCACCAGACCTCGCGGCCCATCCACATTTTCGCGTTGACGCCGCAGCGCGCCGAGTAATCCGTCCGGGGCGGGCCCGGCGGTTTATTCTGCTGGAGTCGCAATGAAACCCTGGACGCCAACCGCCTGGCAGCGGATCGGTCTACCGGCGCGCGCCGGTGGGCTGGTAGTCGCCGGATACGGCGTCGCGGCGGTGTTGGTTTTAGCGTCCAACGTCTTCGACTGGCAGGGCGTCTACTCGACCGGGCCGGTCGACGGACTGGTGACGGTGCTGTGCCTGCTCGTCGCGGCGGTCTGCGCCTGGTGGGCGGCGCGTCGCACGGCCGGGCGGCGAAGATACGGCTGGCTTGGTTTGGTCGTCGCCCTGGTGGGCTGGGCGGTCGGTGAGGTCATGTGGGCCGTCTACGATGTGCGGCCGGACTTCGACCACGCCGCCCACCCGGCAGTGGCCGACGGCGTACTGCTGCTGTATCCGATTGGCGCGATGGTGTCGTTGCGGCTGCTGTCCAACCGGGTGGCCCTCATCCCGTGGCGATTGGTGCTGGACGGCCTCATCGTCGCGACGTCGCTGTTCGTCGCTTCATGGGTGTTCGTACTGCAGAAGCTGATCCGGGAGAACGCCGACGCGGCACCGGCGACCTTGACGCACCTCTTCGCCGACATCATCGTCATGACGACCGCCATCCTGGCGTTTTCCCGGGCCCGTGCCGACAACCGGCACAGCCTCAGCCTGCTCGCCGCGGGCATCATCACGATCGGCCTGGCCGACATCCTGATCGTGTTCCAAACCGGAATCGGGACGTACCACACCGGCGATCTGGTCGACCTGACCCGGGTGATCGGCCTGGGAATGCTGGCGCTGGCGGCGCTGGCCAATGTCAACGAGTCGCCCGCCCCGGGCGCGCGGGAAGAACTGGTGTCCCGGGCGCGGCTGTGGCTGCCGTACTTGCCGCTGTTGCTGGCCGCCGCGATCGGACTGGGCCACGCGGTGGGCCATCTGCAGAACACCCCGATGGTCGCCGCGCTGGCCATTCTGGCCGCCGCAGTGCTGGTCCGGCAGTTCGTGGCGCTCTTCGAAAACCAGGGCCTGTTGTCCGAAGTGGCGCGCGAAGCCTTTCGGGACAGCCTCACCGGTCTGGCCAATCGGGCCCGCTTCCTGAATCGCTTGGAACAAGCGGTGGGCCGCTGCTGCGCCGAAACACCGATCGCGGTGCTATGTCTGGACCTGGACAACTTCAAGTCGGTCAACGATGCCCTGGGCCACCCGGCCGGCGACGAGCTGCTGGTCCGGGTCGCTGAGCGGCTCACCGCCGTGGTGGGTGAAGCCGGCACGGTGGCACGGCTGGGTGGCGACGAATTCGCGGTCCTCATCGAGGGTTCCGTCGAGGAATCACAAGCAATAGCGCGCCGGGTCCTCGCCGCGTTCGTCGCCCCGATCGTGGTTGACGGCGTTCCGCTGTCGGTACGGCCGAGTATCGGGTTCACCGTGGCTTGTCATGGCGCCGAAGGTAGTTGCAGTGTCGACGAGCTGCTGCGGCACGCCGACCTGGCCATGTACACCGCCAAACGCGAAGGCGGGCAATGCATTCGCAGCTTCGTCCCGGAAGCGCCCTTTCCCGATGTGCTGCCGCAGCTGGGCGACACGGTGACACCGGCGGTGGCCGCGCCGAAACCGGACCGGCCCGAATCCGACGGAATCGCTTGGCCGCCACCGGCGCTGCGAATCACCTTGGCGCTGTTGGCAATCGGCGTCATCGCTTTCACCATCGTCAGCTTCGTCACCGGGCACAACGCGTTCTTCGACGATGTGGTGTATCCGGGGCTGAACATGGCGGCCGCCGGAATCGTCGCCGCCCGCGGGTACCGGGTCGCGGCCGACCGGTTGGCCTGGGGGCTGGTGGCGGCCGGCCTGACCTGTTCGGCGCTGGGCGACGTGGTTTATTCGGTGTGGGTGCCGGACGGGCAGTCGCCGTCCGCGGCCGACCCCTGGTACCTGGCGTTCTATCCGCTTGTCTATGCGGGGCTGCTGCTGCTGATGCGCTCGCGCCTGCAGCGGGTGCCGACACCTATTCGGCTGGATTCGCTGGTGTGCGGGCTGGCCGCCGCCGCGGTGGCCGCGGCGCTGGCCGCCGGCCCCATCCATACCGCAGCGGCCCGCGCACCGGCCACCGTGCTGGTTGGCCTGATCTATCCGTGGGGCGATCTGATCCTGTTGGCGCTGGCCGCCGGGATGCTGCCGATCCTGGGCTGGCGCAACGAATTTCGCTGGGCCTTGCTGGTCGGCGGGTTCACCTTGTTCGCGGCGGCCGACACGGCCTACCTGTTCGGAACGTCGGCCGGGGCCTACCGGGCCGGCACCCTGCTGGACGCGTGCTGGCCGGCGTCGGCCTTGCTGGTGGCCGTGGCCAGCTGGGCGCCGTGGTCGTCGTTGCCGCCCGTGCCCAGACGCGGCTTGGGCTCCTATGCCGCTCCGGTGGCGTGCACCATCGTGGCACTCGCCGTCACCGTTGCGGGTCCCGACTCCCGGCTGGCGGTGACGCTGGCCGCGCTGAGCCTGGTCGCCGTCGCCGCCCGCTTCGCGGTCACCTTCCGCGACGTCAGCATCGTCGCCGAAAACCACAAACAGGCGATGACCGACCGGTTGACCGCCTTGCCCAATCGCCGTGCACTGGCGACGACACTGACCGAAAATCCATTGCCGGCTCACCGAATACCGACCCGCCAGGTGCTGCTGTTGCTGGAACTCTATGAGTTCCAAGAGATCACCGACTCGCTGGGCGATCACTTCGGCGATGAACTGTTGTGCCACATCGCAAATCGGCTTTCCAAGAACGTGCGCGGGGAGGATCTGCTCGCCCGCGCGGGGCCCGATGAATTCGCCATCCTGCTGGGCGACGGCGCCGACCTCATTGCCGCCCGCGCCCAGGCGGGCCGGTTGATCGAGGCCCTGAGCGAACCCTTCGCGCTCGATCCGATCACCGTGCAGGTCGATGCCCGGATCGCCATTGCGCTCTATCCCGATCATTGCGATCATCCGCAGGAATTGCTGAACCGCGCCGAAACGGCGCTGCCGCACGCCAGATCCGCCAAGAACAAGATCGCGGTGTACGACTCGGCGTACGAGCTCTATCGCGACAACGACCCCAACCTCGTCGAGGAACTGCGCGCCGCGCTCAACGACGGCGACCAACTGACCTGCCACTACCAGCCCAAGATCAACGCGAGCGACGGCAGCGTGCACAGCGTCGAAGCGCTGCTGCGCTGGCACCATCCCAGCCGCGGGTTGCTACTGCCGGAGGAATTCCTGCCCGCCGCCGAACGCGCCGGGCTGATGCGCAAGGTGGCGCACCGCACCGTCAGCGTCGCGCTCGACCAGATCGAGGCCTGGCGCCGCCAGGGCGTCCCGGTGACCGTCGCGGTGAACCTATCGACGACGAATCTGCTTGACCTCGACCTGGTTGCCACCATCGAACGGCTGCTGCACAGCCACGGCCTACCCGCCGACGCCCTCATCATCGAGATCACCGAAAGCACCCTGGTCGACTCGGCACGCTCGCGCAGCACCGTCGCCGCATTGCAGCGCCTGGGGGTCCGGATCTCGCTCGACGATTACGGCACCGGGTGGTCGTCGCTGGCCCGGCTGCAGGACGTCTCGGTCGACGAACTCAAGCTGGACCGGATATTTTTGGCTCGGCTCGCCTACGACCCGCGCTCGATTGCCATCGTGCGCTCCACCGTCGCACTGGCCCGTAGCCTGGGCGCCGACCTGGTTGCCGAGGGAGTCGAAGACGAAGCGACGTTGAGTGCGCTGCGGCGCTACGGCGTCACCATCACCCAGGGCTTCGTGCACAGTCCACCGCTGCCCGCCGACGAGCTGCAGCACTGGATCCGCCGCCATGCCGCGGCCGGCGTGACCGACTAGATCTAGAACTAGAACTAGAACAGCTCCTTGGCCAGCAGCTCGAGGGTGGCCACCCGGGCCGGTGCGGTAGCGGGATCGGTGCCCCGGTGGGCCGAGGCGACCGGGTGCACCATCACCTCGTCGACGCCGAAGCGTTCGGCGAGTTGACGCAGCTGCTCGGCGGCCTCGGCCGGTGCGCCCACCACTGCCCGGTTGAGCCCGCTGTCCACAATGTGCTGCTGCTGCGGGGTGAGGCGTTCGGTCGCCGCCTCTTCGACAAGCTGAACCGGGCCCAGCGGCTGACCGGTACGCAACCGCGCCATCATCTGCAGGTTGGGCAGCATCAAAGCCGTTGCCTCCTCGCGTGTTTCGGCCACCGCGGCATTGACAGTCAGGAACGTCACCGGTTCGGCGGCCAGGGTGCTGGGCTGGAACCGGGTCCGGTACACCTCTAGCGCCTCTTCGGTGCCTTTGCCGGAGAAGTGGTGAGCAAACACATACGGCAGGCCCTTGGCCGCGGCCAGGTGTGCGGAGTACATCGACGAGCCCAGCAGCCACACCCGCGGTTCGGTGGTTGCGGCCGGGGTGGCCTTGAGCCGGTAGTCGCCCGAGCGCAGCGGCACCACGACGCCGCGGGCGCTCATCAGCGCGACGACGTCGTCGAGGTAAGCGGGAAAGTTCTCGATGTCCTTATCGTCCCGGCCACCCCTCAAGGCATAAGACGTCACCGGGTCGGAGCCCGGCGCGCGGCCGATGCCGAGGTCGATGCGGCCGGGTGCGGCGGCTTCCAGCAGGGCGAACTGTTCGGCCACCGCCAGCGGCGCGTGATTGGGCAGCATCACCCCACCCGAACCCAGGCGCAGCTGCGCGGTCTGGGCGGCCAGGTAGGCGATCAGCACCGGCGGGCTGGTGGCCCCCACCGACGGCATGTTGTGGTGTTCGGCGACCCAGTACCGCGTGAAACCCAGCCGGTCCGCGGTCTGGGCCAGCGTGACGGTGGCTGCCAGCGCGTCGGCGGTCGTCTGGTCGGAGCGCACCGGGACGAGATCAAGGACGGAAAGACGCACGATGCGGGTAACGCTATGGGGGCTGCGAACGTTCCCGCTCAATAGTTGAGCAGCGTGA
Organism: Mycobacterium angelicum; assembly: GCF_002086155.1. Classification (GTDB taxonomy): domain Bacteria; phylum Actinomycetota; class Actinomycetes; order Mycobacteriales; family Mycobacteriaceae; genus Mycobacterium; species Mycobacterium angelicum. Next base: position 14,512 of record NZ_MVHE01000054.1, read on the forward strand.
TCGAGTTGACGATCAGGTCGAACTGCTCCTGGCTGATGGGCGCTCCGCCGGGAATGTTGTCGGTGGCCAGGAACTGGGTGCGCTCGGTGTAGGCGTGAAATCGCTTGAAGTAGTTGGCAAAGCCCAGGCCGTGATCCACCAGGCCCTGGTAGCTGGCCGCCTTGAGTTCGCCGGCCAGGATGTAGGCACCCAGCAGGGCGACGCTGGTCCCCTGACCCGACAGCGGCGAGCAGCAGTAGGCGGCGTCGCCCACCAGCGCCACCCGGCCGATCGACCAGTGGTCCATCACGATCTGCGACATCTCGTCGAAGTAGAAATCCGGTGCCGAGCGCATGTAGCGCAGCAACTCCGGGCGCACCCAGCCGTCGTCGGCCATCCGCCGTTCCATCTCGGCGAACTGGGCTTCGGTGTCGCGGTAGTCCATCCGCAGCTCGGTGTCCATGAAGGCCAGCGCGGCGCGGGCTTCGCTGTTGTTGCGCGCGCTGTAGACCCCGGCCATGCTGGTGTCGCCGTAGTGCCACGTCTGCCAGTAGTCCAGGTCCAGGAAGTTGGGCACGGTGAAGATCGCCATGTGCGTCCCGAGCCGCTTGATGAACCGATCCTCGGGGCCGAAGACCAGGCCGCGCACGTTGGAATGCAAGCCGTCGGCGCCGATGACGAGGTCGAAGCTGCGCGGGCCGGAGTTGGCGAAGGTGACGTCGACGGCGGGGCCGCGGTTGTCCAGGGCGGTGATGGTGTCGTCGAAGAGGTATTCGGTCTCTTCGGTTGCGGCGTAAAGCAATTCGACGAGATCGTCGCGCAGCAGTTCGATGTCGGGGTTGTCGATGGGGCCGCCGGTCGGTGTCGATTCGGTGTCCCGGGACAGCTCGTTGCCGTCGCGATCGACCACCGACGCCCCGCGGATCGCGGTCTTCTTGTCCTCGGCGGCCTGCCGCAACCCCATCCGGTCCAGCACCTGCAGAGCCGGGCCGCGGACGTCAATGGCCTGCCCGCCCGGGCGCAGTCCCGGGTAGCGTTCCACCACCGTCACCGAAAAGCCGTTGCGCCCAAGCCAATACGCCGTCGTCAAGCCGGCCACACTGGCGCCGGATATCAGAACCGTTCCCGTCACTTGATCCCTGCCCGCTTCTTGGCCTCGGTGAAAACGTCGTCGAGCATTGCCGGAGTCAACCTACCGGTGAACATGTTCTGCTGGCTGGGGTGGTAGCAACCGAGCAACTGCACACCGGGTAGCTGCGCCACCACGCCGTGGCCGAACTTCGGCCGGGGTTTGGTCGCCAAGCCCGGCAGCCCCAGCGCGACCTGCCAGGCGAAGCCACCCAGCGCGACGATGACCTTGACGTCGTCGGACACCAACCGCCATTCGGCGTCCAGCCACGGCGAGCAGGCGATGCGCTCGGCCGGCGTGGGGGCGTTGGCCGGCGGCGCGCAGCGCACCGGGGCGGCGATGCGAATGCCCTTGGCGCACAAGCCATCCGCGGCGTCCACACTGGTCGGCTGGTTCACCAGCCCGGCCCGGTGCAGCGCGGCGTACAGCTGGTCGCCGGAGCGGTCGCCGGTGAACATCCGCCCGGTCCGGTTGGCGCCGTGCGCGGCCGGAGCCAGCCCGACGATCAGCAGCCACGGCCGCTGCGCTCCCCAGCCCGGCACGGGTCGTCCCCAGTAGGGCTGGTCGGCGAATGCGCGCCGCTTGCCGACGGCGACGTCCTCGCGCCAACTGACCAGCCGGGGGCAGGCCCGGCACACGCTGATCGCCGCGTCGAGTTCCGGTATCGAAGCCAGCCGTTGCGACAGCGTCACCACCTGCGCGGCGTCGGCTGCCACCGGCGTCTGCGGTGTCGCCGGATCGCCGGGCCAGCCGGTGCCGGGTGCGACGGGAGAACCGAATGCCTGGCCGGTATTCGGATGGTTGAGCACACGAACATCCTGCCGTGATCCGCCATGCGCCGAGAAATTCGGTGGTTGCGATTGCCCATTGGCGTTACATTCAGCCGCGATATCCCATGAGAAACACCAGCCGCGGCCCGGCATTCCTGCTTCTTTTCGCCACCCTGGTGGCGTGCGCGGGAGACGGCGTTTCCATTGTCGCCTTCCCGTGGCTGGTGCTGCAGCGCCAGGGCAGTGCGGGGCAGGCGTCGATAGTGGCCGGTGCCGCCATGCTGCCACTGGTGTTCTCCACCCTGGTCGCCGGCACCGCCGTCGACTACTTCGGGCGGCGGCGGGTGTCGATGGTTTCCGACGCGCTATCGGGTGCGGCGGTGGCCGCCGTTCCCCTGGTGGCGTGGGCGTTCGGTACCGCGGCGGTCAACGTCGCGGTGCTGGCGGTCCTGGGTGCCGGCGCGGCGGCGTTCGACCCGGCCGGCATCACCGCACGCCAGTCGATGCTGCCCGAAGCCGCGGCGCGGGCCGGCTGGTCGCTGGACCGGGTCAACAGCTTCTACGAAGCGATCCTGAACCTGGCCTTCGTGGTGGGACCGGGCATCGGCGGGCTGATGATCGCAACGGTCGGCGGCATCGCCACGATGTGGATCACCGCCGCCGCGTTCGGTTTGTCGATCCTCGCGATTTCGGCCCTGCGCCTGGATGGAGCCGGCCGGCCGCACCAGGCCGTCAGGCCCGCGGGGCTGGTGTCCGGGGTAACCCAGGGCCTGCGATTCGTGTGGAGCCTGCGGGTATTGCGTGCGCTGGCGCTGATCGACCTGTCGGTGACGGCGCTGTATCTGCCGATGGAAAGCGTGCTGTTCCCGAAGTACTTCAGCGACCGGCATCAGCCCGCGCAGCTGGGCTCGGTGTTGATGGCGCTGTCCGTCGGCGGCCTGGTCGGTGCGCTGGGCTATGCCGTGCTGGCCAGGGCCGTTCGCCGGCGCGCGATCATGCTGACCGCGGTGCTCACGCTTGGTTTGGCGACGGCGGTGATCGCTTTGCTGCCGCCGCTGCCGGTGATCCTGGGGTTGTGTGCGCTGATCGGCCTGGTCTATGGGCCGATCCAGCCGATCTACAACTACGTGATACAGACCCGCGCGCCTGCGCATCTGCGTGGGCGGGTGACCGGAGTGATGGCGTCGCTGGCTTTTGCCGCCGGCCCGCTGGGGTTGCTGCTGGCCGGTCCGCTGACGGATGCGGCCGGGCTGAGCGTGACGTTCTTCGCGCTGGCGCTGCCGATCTTGATCGTCGGGCTGGTGTGCGTACGGCTGCCGTCGCTGCGTGAGCTGGATCGTGAGCCGGCCCCGGTTTGACGGCAGGTGCCGAGAATCCGGCGCTTCTGTTCTTCGAACTCGACGGCGGTTAGCTACGGCGGCGGGCCGCTGCGCGCGGCCCGTAGGATCGGTCCGTGGACGTGTTGGCAGATCTGATTGCCGACCTGCCCGACGGGATGGTGATCACCGATCCCGCAGTCACCGAGGGCTACCGGCAGGATCGTGCGCTGGACCCGTCGGCGGGCAAGCCGCTGGCCGTGGTCCGGCCGCGGTGCACCGAGGACGTGCAAACCGTGCTGCGCTGGGCCAGCGCGCACGGCGTGCCGGTGGTGACCCGCGGCGCCGGTTCCGGCCTGTCCGGCGGGGCAACCGCGCTGGACGACGGGATCGTGCTGTCCACGGAGAAGATGCGCGACATCGCCGTCGACCCGGTCACCCGTACCGCGGTCTGTCAGCCCGGCCTGTTCAACGCCGAGGTGAAGCAGGCCGCCGCCGAGCACGGGCTGTGGTATCCGCCGGACCCGTCGTCGTTCGAGATCTGCAGCATCGGCGGCAACATCGCGACCAATGCCGGCGGCCTGTGCTGTGTGAAGTACGGCGTCACCACAGACTACGTGCTGGGCATGCAGGTGGTGCTGGCCGACGGCACCGCGGTCCGGTTGGGCGGCCCGCGGTTGAAAGATGTGGCGGGGCTCTCGCTGACCAAGCTGTTCGTGGGCAGCGAAGGCACGCTGGGCGTCGTCACCGAAGTGACACTGCGACTGATACCCGCGCAGAACGCGTCGAGCGTCGTGGTGGCCAGCTTCGCCTCGGTCCAGGCGGCGATCGACGCCGTGCTCGGGGTGACCGCGCGGCTACGTCCGGCGATGCTGGAGTTCATGGACTCGGTGGCGATCAACGCCGTCGAAGACACCCTGCGCATGGACCTGGACCGTTCGGCGGCGGCCATGCTGGTCGCCGGTTCAGACGAACGCGGGCCCGGCGGCGCCGAGGACGCCGAACTGATGGCCGCGGTGTTTTCTGAGCATGGCGCCAAGGAAGTGTTTTCCACCAGCGATCCCGACGAGGGCGAAGCGTTCGTGGCCGCCCGCCGGTTCTGCATCCCGGCGGTGGAAATGAAGGGTTCGCTGTTGCTCGAAGACGTCGGGGTGCCGTTGCCCGCCCTGGGCCATTTGGTTACCGGGATCGCGCGCATCGCTGCTGAACGGGACCTGCTGATCTCGGTGATCGCCCACGCCGGTGACGGCAACACCCATCCGTTGCTCGTGTACGACCCCGCGGATGCCGCGATGGCCGAGCGCGCCCAGGTTGCCTACGGGGAGATCATGGATCTTGCCGTTGGGCTAGGCGGCACCATCACCGGCGAGCACGGCGTGGGCCGGCTGAAACGGCCGTGGCTGGCCGGCTATCTGGGGCCCGACGTGATGGACCTGAACCGGCGCATCAAGCAGGCCCTGGACCCGCACGGGATTCTCAACCCGGGCAGCGGGATCTGACGGTTTCGCTGCGCCGAGTGTGAACCGCACGACGCTGCGCCGGCGTGTCGCGTCGTGGAATTCACAGTCGCATTGTTGACATGCTCGTCGTCATGTCTTACACATGAGACATGTCGACAATGATGTCTCATGGGTTTCAGCTGGCCACCGCGCAGACCTGGCCCAACCCGTGGCCGATGTACCAGGCGCTGCGCGACCACGACCCGGTGCACCATGTCGTCCCGCCGGGACGCCCCGACCACGACTACTACGTGCTGTCCCGGCACGCCGACGTCTGGTCAGCCGCGCGCGACCACGAGAGGTTCTCGTCGGCACAGGGCCTGACCGTCAACTACGGTGAGCTGGAAATGATTGGGCTGCAAGACAATCCGCCCATGGTGATGCAGGACCCGCCGGTGCACACCGAGTTTCGCAAACTGGTGTCCCGCGGTTTCACCCCACGCCAGGTCGAGGCGGTGGAGCCCAAGGTGCGCGAGTTCGTCGTCGAGCGGATCGAGCAGCTGCGCGCGGCCGGGGGCGGCGACATCGTCACCGAGCTGTTCAAGCCGCTGCCGTCGATGGTGGTCGCGCATTACCTCGGTGTGCCCGAAGAGGATCGGGTTCAGTTCGACGGCTGGACCCAGGCGATCGTTGCCGCCAACACGGCCGAGGGCGGCGTCGCGGGCGCTTTGGAGACCGTCGGCGATGCGGTCGCGACGATGATGGGTTACTTCACCGGGCTGATCGAGCGGCGCCGGGCCGAGCCGGAGGACGACACCATCTCGCACCTGGTCGCTGCCGGCGTCGGAGCCGACGGTGATATCGCCGGCACGCTGTCCATCCTGGCGTTCACGTTCACCATGGTCACCGGCGGCAACGACACCGTCACCGGAATGCTCGGCGGCTCCATGCCGGTGCTGCACGAGCGGCCCGACCAGCGCCGGCTGCTGGTCGACAACCCGCAACTCATCCCCGACGCGGTGGAGGAACTGCTGCGGGTGACCTCGCCGGTGCAGGGCCTGGCCCGCACCACCACGCGCGACGTGACCATCGAAGACACCACTATTCCCGCCGGCCGCCGGGTGCTGCTGCTATACGGGTCGGCCAACCGCGACGAACGCCAATACGGCTCGGACGCAGCAGAACTCGACGTCACCCGGTGCCCGCGCAACATCATGACGTTCAGCCACGGCGCACACCACTGCCTGGGTGCAGCGGCTGCCCGGATGCAATCGCGAGTCGCGCTGGAGGAATTGCTGGCCCGCTGCCCGGACTTCGACGTCGACACCGCCGGCATCGTCTGGTCCGGGGGCAGCTACGTGCGGCGTCCGCTGTCGGTGCCCGTCATCGTGAAGTGCTGATGACGAGTTCGGGCAAAGACTGGCTGGCCGATCGGCGCACCGAGGTGGCGGCCGACCGGATACTCGATGCGGCCGAGCGGCTGTACACCGAGCGCGATCCGGTTTCGATCGGCATGAACGAAATCGCCACGGCCGCAGGCTGTTCCCGCGCGACACTGTACCGGTACTTCGACAGTCGCGAGGCATTGCGCACCGCGTACGTGCACCGCGAGACGCACCGGCTCGGCCGCGAGATCATGGCGCAGATCGGCGCCGTCGAGGACCCGCGGGAACGGCTGATCGCCGGGATCGGCGCGACCCTGCGGATGGTTCGCGAAAACCCGGCTCTGGCAGCGTGGTTCGGCTCCAGCCGATTGCCGATCGGCGGCGAGCTGGCCGGACAGTCGGAGGTGATCACCGCCCTGGCCGCGGGATTCCTGAGCTCGCTGGGTCCTGACGATGCGGCCGCCGTCGAACGCCGGGCACGCTGGGCGGTGCGGGTGATCATCTCGCTGCTGATGTTCCCCGGCCATGACGAAGCCGACGAGCGCGCGATGATCGAGGAGTTCGTCGTCCCGATCCTGGCGCCGGTTTCCGCGCGCCGATAAGGCCGCCCGGCGAAGTTTTTTGTTGCGGATTGGTGACGCGCCGCGGCGCCGGCGTTATGTTAAATGCTCATCGGTCGGCGGTTCTGAATGTCGTGGAGGTGCACGCGACATGAGTTATCTTGCATTTCCCCCAGAGGTCAATACGGCGCTGCTGAGTCGAGGTGCCGGATCGGGGCCGATGTATTCGGCCGCGGCGAGCTGGGGCGGGCTGGCCGAGCAGTTGCGGGATGCGTCGGCGGCGTTCCTGTCCAGAACCACCGACGTGGCCAACGGTGCCTGGCAGGGCCCGTCGGCGTCGAAAATGCTGGAAGCCGCGGCGCCGTACGCGGCCTGGCTCAGCGCCGCGGCGGCGCATTCCGAGCTTGCCGCCAGCCAGGCGACGGCGGTGGCAGCGGCTTTCGAGGCGGCGCAGGCCGCCACGGTGCCGCAGGTGGTGATCGCGGCCAATCGCGCTGTTACCCGCGCCCTGGCCAGCACCAATTTCTTCGGCTTCAACTTCCCGGCGATCGCGGCCGCCGACACCCTCTACGAGGAGATGTGGGCCCAGGATGTGACGGCCATGTTCGGCTACCACTCCTGCGCCTCGGCGGCCTGGGCCCAGTTGACGCGATTGGCGCCCATTCAGCAATTACTGCGGCTGCTGCGGTTGCTGCCGGGTCTGCCGGGTCTGCCGGGTGCGCCGACGAGCGGTTCGGGGACGGTGCCCACCCAACCGGTGACACCGGTGAACCCTGAGCCAACGCCTTCGCCCACGCCCACGCCCACGCCTTCGCCTTCGCCCACGCCCACGCCCGCGCCTTCGCCTTCGCCCGCGCCGGCCCCAACCCCGTCGCCTAAGCCCACGCCGACGCCCTCGCCGACCCCGACGCCCAGACCGACGCCAATACCGGCACCGAGAACACCGACCTTGCCGATTCGCCGGCTGCCCGCGGATGGGGTGGGGCGGGCCTGAAACGGGTTGGGGCCAACGCTATCCCGTCTTGACCCGGGTAAACCGGTGTAACAGCCAGGCCAGCGGGATAGTCAGGACCATCGTCGCGACGAACAGATACAGCATGGAGCCGGTGTACACGTGGGCGCGAACCACGTACACCATCGCGAATTCCATTGTCACCAAATGGATCAGGAAAATCTCGTAGGAGATTTCGCCGAGCCACACCATTGGCCGGGTGGCCAGCAATTGGTAGTACCAGCCCTGGTCGCCCAGCGCGAGCGGCGCCACCGCCAGCGTGGCGATCACGGCGTAGAAGCAGGTCTTGACCAGCGCCTCGCTCACCGATGCCGGTGATGTCGTGGGCGCGCCGCCGATGGGCGTGGAGACGATGAAGTAGCAGACGACGGCCAGCGATATGGCCGCAAAGGCGTAGCAGCGCACGCCCATGGCCTGCAGCACGGCCAGCATCATGCCGCCGAGGAACCACGCCAAATACGTTGGCAGCCAAAGCCGGGCGCCGTCGGGAAACCAGTGATCGGTGTGCACCAGGATCAACCAGGCGGGGCTGATCAGCGTCATCGCCGCCAAAGCGGCCAGGATCAACCTGGGTTGCCATCGTCGCCGGGCGATCAGGACCAGCAGTAGGTATGCCAGCACGGGCAGCGATACGTAGAAGGCGGCCTCCACCGCGAGGCTCCACATTTGGGTCAGCCCCTGATGGAGGTACTTGCCCAGATAGCCGTCGGTGTAGATCTGGGTCAAGGTGAGGTTGCGGACCAGACCCAGCCAGCTGTGTCCGGGGTTGGGGCCCGCCTCGCGGTAGTGGTACAGAACGTAGGCGAAGAGCACGGTGATGACGTAGGCGGGCATGATGCGCCGAACCCGGTGCCACGCATACCGACTCAGCGACGGCGCCGGGCCGCCGGTGACGGAGGCTTTGACCCAGGGACGAAACAACAGGAAGCCCGACAGCACGAAGAAGATCGGCACCCCGATCTCCATTCGGGCGCCGACCAGGCCCCAGTAGCCGTGTGTGTACTTGCCGGTGGTGTAGGCCGCGTGGGTGCCGACGACCAGCAGCGCGGCAACGGCGCGGACTCCGGTGAGCGACGCGACCCGGTCCACATGGGCGGTCTGCTCGAGTCCGCCCTGGGCGTCTTTCTCTTCGGACAGGGTCATCGGGGCTGCTTCTTACGTGGTTTGTCCGGCCGGTCCGGCCGGCCGGACCGCTCCGGTCGCAGCTCGATCAGCACACCCGAGATGCGGGTTTTCTCAAGCTTTTTCAGCGTCCCTTTGGACATCTTGACCGGCAGTTCCACCAAGGAGAAGTCGGGACCGATGCTGATGTGGCCGAAGTCGCTGCGGTGCAACCCCCCTTCGTTGGCGATGGCGCCGACGATCGCGCCCGGCCCGATCTTGTGCCGCTTGCCGACGGAGATCCGGTACGTGGTGAATGCCTGGTCGCGCCTTGGCTTTTCGGGGCGTTCCCGGCCTTCGCGGTCTTCGCCGCGCCGGCGCTGGGGGCGCTCAGGCGGCTCGGGTGCCATCAGGAATGCCTCGCCGTCGCGCGACTGGACCGCCAGGGCGGCGGCGATGTCGGCCATCGGGACGTCGTGCTCGCGTTCGTAATCCTGCACCAGCCGGCGGAACAGTTCGATTCCCGGAGCTGCGAGCGCGTCGGTAATGGAGTCGGAGAACTTGGCCACGCGCTGCGCGTTGACGTCCTCGACGGTGGGCAGCGCGGCCTCGGTGAGCGTTTGACGGGTCGCCTTCTCGATCGCCTTGAGCAGGTGACGCTCTCGCGGGGATACGAACAGCAATGCCGTCCCCGAGCGGCCGGCCCGGCCGGTGCGCCCAATCCGGTGCACGTATGACTCGGTGTCGTGCGGGATGTCGTAGTTGAGGACATGGGAGATGCGTTCGACGTCGAGACCGCGGGCCGCCACATCGGTGGCGACCAGGATGTCGATGCGTCCGTCCTTGAGCGCGGCGATGGTGCGTTCGCGCTGTCCCTGCGGGATGTCGCCGTTGATTGCCGCCGCGGAAAGCCCTCGGGCGCGCAGCTTTTCGGCGACTTCTTCGGTCGCTTGTTTGGTGCGCACGAACACGATCATCGCCTCGAACGGCTCGACCTCGAGGACGCGGGTGAGGGCGTCCATTTTGCGTGGGCCGGCGACCTGGATGTAGCGCTGCGAAATGTTTTCGGCGGTAGCGGTTTTCGCTTTGGAGGTGACCTCCAGTGGGTCGTGCAGATATTTGGTGGTGATCTTGCGGATGGCCGTCGGCATGGTCGCCGAGAACAGGGCGACCTGTTTGTATTCGGGGGTATCGGAGAGGATGCGGTCGACTTCTTCGGCGAAGCCCATGGTGAGCATTTCGTCGGCCTCGTCGAGCACCAGGTAGTCCACCCGGGACAGATCCAGGGTGCCGCGTTCGAGGTGGTCGATGACGCGCCCGGGGGTGCCGACCACGATCTGGGCGCCGCGCTTGAGCCCGGCCAGCTGCACGGTGTAGGACGAGCCGCCGTAGATGGGCAGCACGTTGAGGTGCTGCAGGTGTGCCCCGTAGCGGCTGAACGCCTCGGACACCTGCAGCGCGAGCTCGCGAGTGGGCGCCAGCACCAGCGCCTGGGTCGCTTTGCTGGTCACGTCGATCTTGGACAGGATCGGGATGGCGAAGGCCGCGGTCTTGCCGGTGCCGGTTTGCGCCAGTCCGACCACGTCAGAGCCCGCCATTAGCGCTGGGATCGTCGCAGCCTGGATGCCCGTCGGCGTTTCGTAACCGACTTCACCGATCGCGCGCAACACGCGCGGGTGAATCTGCAGGTCGGCAAATGTGGAGGGAGAACTCTCCGGGATGTTCATTTGCCATGGAGTTTAGCTGTGCCCGGCCGCCGCACACGCGCTGTCGGTCGCGACACCGTGTCGCCGAACGTGCACTGGTTGCGAAATTTCGCCGGTTTTTTCGCAACCAGTGCACGTTCGGCGGGATGGCCCGGGATGGCCCGGGATGGCCGCGGGATGGCCGCGGGATGGCCCGGGATGGCCCGGGACGGCCGCGGGATGGCCCGGGACGGCCGGGGGACGGCCGGGGGACGGCCGAGACCGCAGGGCTACTTCAGGCCGTGTCGCCCGGCTTTCCCGGTCTGCGTTCCGGCGGTGCCGCCTTTACCGCCGAAGCCGTTGGTCGGGCCGTAGCCGCCGTTGCCACCGTTGCCGCCGTCGCCGGTTTGATCGGCGTTGCCGCCGGCGCCCCCTACCCCGCCCTTGCCGGTGCCCGGCGCCGCTATGCCGCCCGCGCCGCCGTCGCCGCCATTGCCGTATTGGCCGGCGTGGCCGCCGTCGCCGCCATGCCCGCCATTGACGCCGTACCCGCCGGCGCCGCCGTCACCACCGAAGCCGAATTGCGAGCCGGCGTCACCGCCGGCGCCACCGGCCCCGCCGGTGCCCTTCGCCGAAAAGCCGCCGGTACCGCCGAAGCCACCGCTGCCCACTGGACCACTGGCGTCCCCACCGGCGCCGCCGGCACCACCCTGTTGGACACCGCTACCGCCCGCGCCGCCGTTGCCGCCGTGCGCGAACTGCCCGCCGACTCCGCCCGCACCCCCGGCACCGCCGATCTTGGCGCCGCCGCCGCCGGTACCGCCGGCCCCGCCGCTGCCGAACCAGCCACCGGCTCCACCGTCTCCGCCGGCGCCGGCAATACCGGCCTGCGGGCCGGTACCACCGGGGCTGGAGTTTCCACCGGCTCCGCCGCCCCCGCCGAGACCGAACATTCCGCCGGCTCCGCCGTTGCCGCCGGTGCCCCCGACACCGGCGTAACCGAAGCCGCCACTTCCGCCGGCCCCGCCGCTGCCGAACAACCCGCCGGCTCCGCCGTGTCCGCCGGCATGGCCCGCGCCGCGGGGGCCGATGGCACCGGAACCGCCCGCGCCGCCGGAGCCCATCAACAACCCGCCGTCTCCGCCGGCCAGCCCGCTTCCGGGTGCGGCATTGGCGCCGTTGCCAATCAGCGGGCGGCCGAGCAGCGTCTGGCTCAAGTCATTCAGCGGCGCCAGGGTCTGCTGCAGCGAACCGGTGGGGATCGCGCCGGTGGCGCCGGCAGTGCCGATTGCGCCGCTGAGGCTCAAGCCGCCGTTGCCGCCATTGCCCGCGGTGCCGACCATCGAGCCGGCACCGCCATTGCCACCGGTACCGCCTGCGCTGGGCGACCCGCCGGCATAGCCGCCTTCGCCACCGGCGCCGCCGAAGCCGAATTTCGATCCCGCGTCGCCGCCGTTGCCGCCGGTACCGCCGTGGAAGTTTCCGTAGCCGCCGGTGCCGCCGGCGCCGCCGTCGCCGTACAACGTGCCGGCGTGGCCGCCTGCTCCGCCGGACGCACCGTTGGCCCCGCCGCCACCGCCGACGCCGCCGGCACCGCCATGGCCAAATTGACCCGTGGCGCTGCCGCCGGCGCCGCCCACACCGCCTGTTCCGTCGCCGGTGCCGAGTCCACTGGCGCTGCCAAAGCCACCGTTGCCCCCGGTGCCGCCGGTGCCGAATTCGCCGGCATTGCCGCCGTTACCACCGGCGCCGCCAACGCCTATTCCGTTGCCGCCCATTCCGCCGGGGCCGCCGAGTCCGAAGATGCCCCCGGTCCCGCCGGTGCCCCCGGCTCCGCCAGCGCCGATGGTGCTGAAGCCGCCGGTGCCACCGGCACCGCCGTTGCCGAACAGCCCGGCCGCCCCGCCGTTGCCACCGGCGCCGGACAAGTAGCCCGCGCCGCCGGCGCCGCCATTGCCGAACAATCCGCCGACACCGCCGTTACCGCCAGCGAGGTGGTTGGCGCCACCGGATCCGCCGGCACCGCCGTTGCCGATCAAGATGCCGCCGGCTGCACCGTCTGCCCCGGTGCCCGGTGCGCCGTTGGCGCCGTTACCGATCAGCGGGCGATTCACCGCCGCCATCGAGGGCGCGTTGATCACGTCGAGGACGGTCTGCAGCGGCGAGGCGTTGGCCGCCTCGGCGCTGGCATAGGCGCCGGCACCGGCTTGCAGCGCCGACACGAACTGATCGTGAAAGGCCGAAACTTGGGTGCTGACCGCTTGATAGGCCTGCGCGTGCGAGCCGAACAGTGCGGCCAGGGCCGCCGACACCTCGTCCTCGGCGGCGGCAAGCAAATTAGTGGTTTGGCCCGCCGCGGCGGCGTTGGCCGCGGTGAGGGTGGAACCGATGCCGCTAAGGTCGTGTGCGGCCGACATGAGCGCCTGGGGCGCCGCGGTGAGAAACGACATTGACAAACCCCTTCGATGCGCGTTGCAGCCTGGCCAAACTCGGCAGCGGCAACGTATCTAGCGCTTATTGAGCGTTTCCAGAGGATTTCTTGTATCCGCTCGCAAGGGCCGCTCAGGCGCGCCTGCGCCGCCCACGGGCTCGATGGGGGTACGGTGCCCGGTGTGGTTTCGCGGGGCGTGCAAGGCTTGGTCGCCGCCGCAGTGGTCGCGACGATGGTGACGGGCTGCGGCTCGGGAGACTCCACCGTCGCCAAGACGCCGAAGGCCACACCCGTCACCTCAGCGGCGGCCCCCACCGCACCCGACAACTCGCCGGCGCCACCGCCCGGCACGGCCGCCGCACCCACCAGTAGCGCCCCGCCCGCCGACCCGTGTGCGGTCAACCTGGCCGCGCCCACCATCGCCAAGGTGGTCTCCGAGCTGCCTCGCGACCCGCGCAGCGAGCAGCCGTGGAACCCAGAACCGTTGGCGGGCAACTACAACGAGTGCGCGCAGCTCTCGGCCGTCATCATCAAGGCCAATACCAACGGCGATCACCCCAGCACCCGGGCGGTGATGTTCCATCTCGGCAAGTTCATCCCGCAGGGCGTGCCGGACACCTACGGCTTCAACGGCATCGACACGACGCAGAGCACCGGCGACACCGTTGCGCTGACTTATCCCAGTGGTATCCACGGCTTGAACAGCGATGTGAAATTCCACTGGAACGGCAATGGCGTCGAAGTGATCGGCAACAACCCCGGCCGCTGAGCCGGTCAATTCAATTCTGAAGACAATTCAGTAATTTGCTGACATTCAGATATTAATTGCCGTGGTAATTAATTGCGCACCGTTAATTGTTAGTCGATTAAAGCGATCCGGTGCCGCCGCCGCCACCGGGGCCACCGGTGCCACCCGTGGCACCGCCGGTGCCCGAGGCCGTCCCGCCGGAGCCGCCGCCCGTGCCGACGCCGCCGGAGCCACCCGGAGCAGCGGAGGAGCCGATGCCGCCGGTCCCACCCGTACCGCCGGTGCCGCCGGTCCCGCCGTTGCCGCCGGTGACCGAGCCGATGCCGCCGGTGCCGCCCGTACCGCCGTCACCGCCGTCACCGCCGGTGCCGCCTTGCCCGGTGGTGCTGTCACCGCCGGTGCCACCTTGGCCGCCCTGGCCGCCCATGGCGCCGTCACCGCCGTTGATGCCGCTGATCGCGCCGTAGGCCCCGGTACCGCCCTGGCCGCCCTGGCCGCCGTCGCCGCCCGTGCCGGGGGTGTCGCCCGAGTAGATGGTGTCGCCGCCGTTACCGCCCTGGCCGCCGCTGCCACCCTGGCCGGCCGCGCCCACGATCCCGGGTGCTCCGGGGCCGGTGCCCGCCGAGCCACCGGTGCCGCCCTGGCCACCCCAACGGCCCACGCCGCCATTGCCGGCGTCGTTGGTGCCGTCGTCGGCGTAGCCGGCACCGCCGGTACCGCCGGTACCGCCCAGGCCACCCTGACCGCCGTTGCCGTTGGTCGCGCCGGCGACAGCGCTGCCGCCGGTACCGCCGGCGCCGCCCTGGCCGCCGGGACCGCCGTAGCCGCCCTGGCCGCCGGGCGCGCTGACGCCGCCGGTGCCACCTTGGCCCGCGTCGCCGCCTTGGCCGCCGTTACCGGCGATGTGACCGGCGAAGGTGGTAGCGCCGCCGCGACCGCCGGACCCGCCGTAGCCGCCGGTGTTGCCGTCGCCGGCGCCGCCGGTGCCGAGGTTTCCGCCGGTGCCGGAATCGCCACCGCCGCCGCCCAGGCCGCCGTGGCCGCCCTTGCCGCCCGAGCCGGCGTTGCCGGTCGCACCGGTGCCGTCGTCGTTGTAGCCGTTGCCGCCGGTGCCACCGTCGCCGCCGTAGCCGCCACCGCCGCCGAAGCCGTTGCTCGCGCCGGCAACGGCATTGCCGCCGACACCGCCGGAGCCGCCCTTGCCGCCTTGACCGCCGTCGGAACCGGTGCCGCCGGCCGGGCCGGTGGCACCGTCGCCGCCCCGGCCGCCGGCGCCGCCGTACCCGCCTCGGCCGGCGGCGTGACCGGTGAAGGTGGTGCTGCCGCCCTTGCCGCCGATGGCGCCGTCGCCGCCGTCGCCGGCTGTGCCGGCGGTGCCGCCACTGCCGCCGATGCCGATCGCACCGGCGTCGCCGCCCGCGCCGCCCTGGCCGCCCTGACCGCCGGACCCGGCGTCGCCGGTGATGCCTAGGCCGTCGTCGTCGTAGCCGTCGGCGCCGGCGGCACCGTTACCGCCGTGACCACCCGCGCCACCGCTGCCGTTGGTCGCGCCCGCGACGGCGTTGCCGCCGGAACCACCGTGACCGCCTACGCCGCCGTAGCCGCCGGCACCGCCGGAGCCACCGGGCGGACCGGTGAGCGCGGTGCCACCTTGACCGCCGTTGCCGCCGTCGCCGCCGTTACCCGCGGTGTGGCCGGCGAAGTTGGTTGAGCCGCCTTGGCCGCCGTAGCCGCCGCCACCGCCGGTGCCGCCGTAGCCCGCGCTGTTGTACAGGCCGCCGGTACCGGCCGCGCCGCCCTGGCCGCCGTCGCCGCCCTGACCGCCCTTGCCGCCCGAGCCGGCGTTGTCGGCGCCGTCGTCGTTGTAGCCCAGACCGCCGTACCCGCCGGCACCGCCGCCGCCGCCGGAGCCGCCGCCGCCGTTGTAGCCTCCGGTGACGGAGTTGCCGCCGGCCCCGCCCTGGCCGCCCTGGCCGCCTTGACCGCCGGTGTAGCCGCTGCCCCCGGCCGGGCCGGTGGCGCCGGTGCCACCCTGGCCGCCGTAGCCGCCGCCACCGCCGAGACCACCGGAGTGCCCGGTGTAGGTGGTGCTGCCGCCTTTGCCGCCCACGCCGCCGTCGCCGCCGTTGCCCGCGGCACCCGCGGTGCCGCCGCTGCCGCCGGTGCCGGTGGCGCCGCCGGCTCCGCCGTGGCCGCCGTAGCCGCCGTAGCCGCCGCGGCCGGCGCCGTTGACGCCGTCGTCGTCGGCGCCGATGCCGCCCTGGCCGCCGCCGCCGCCCAGGCCGCCCTTGCCGCCGTCGCCGTTGGTCGCGCCGGCGACGGCGCTGCCGCCGCTACCGCCGTCGCCCGCGGCGCCGCCGGTACCGCCGCCGCCGCCATCGGTGCTGACGCCGCCGGCCGAACCATCGCCACCCTGACCGCCTTCGCCGCCGTCGCCGCCGGCGCCCGCGGTGTGGCCGACGTAGGTCGTGCCGCCGCCCTCGCCGCCGCCGCCGCCGATACCGCCGCTGCCGCCACCGCCCCCGGTACCGCCGGCACCACCGGTGCCGATTGCCCCGCCCGTGCCGCCGTGTCCACCCTTGCCGCCGTTTCCGCCGGCGGTGGCCGGGTTGGTGCCGTCGTCGGCGTAGCCGCTGCCGCCGAGACCGCCGTGCCCGCCGGTGCCGCCGTAGCCGCCGCTGCCGTTGCCGCCGCCATTGCCGGCACCGCCGTTGCCGCCCTGGCCGCCGGCGCCGCCGTCGCCGCCGGTGGTGCCGGCCACGCCGATGGTGCCCGCAACGCCCTGGTGGCCGGCACCTCCGGTGCCGCCCTGACCACCCTGGCCGCCATAAGCCGCGGCGCCCGCGACTCCGCCGCTGCCGCCAGTGCCCGCCTTGCCGCCGACGCCGGCTCCGCCACCGTTGCCGCCGGTGCCGCCGGCGCCGGCGTCATTGGTGCCGTCGTCTGCGTAGCCGGTGCCGCCTTGCCCGCCGGCGCCGCCGTAACCGCCGTAGCCGCCGCGGCCATTGAAGGCCCCGGGGACCGCGTCACCGCCCACGCCGCCGGCGCCGCCCTGGCCGCCGTTGCCGCCGGTGTAGCCGGTGCCGTAAGGGGTGGTGCCATCGGCGCCGTTACCGCCGACGCCGCCCTGGCCGCCATAGCCGCCGGTGCCCGCGGTGTGGCTGCTGATTGTGGTGGCACCGCCTGTGCCGCCGTCGCCGCCATCGCCGCCGTCGCCGGCACCGCCCGCGGTGCCGCCGCTACCGCCGGTTCCGGCGGCGCCGCCGACACCGCCCTGTCCGCCGTAGCCGCCGGTGCCGCCGAAACCGGCGTTGTCGGTCCCGCTGTCGGCACCGCCCTGGCCGCCGTGACCGCCGTTGCCGGCCTGGCCGCCGTGGCCGCCGCTGCCGTTGGTCGCGCCGGCCACCGCATTGCCGCCCGCGCCGCCGGCGCCGCCGCCGCCGCCGGTGCCGCCGCTGCCGGCGGTGTAGCCGGCAGGGCCGTCGCGGCCATCGGCGCCCAGGCCGCCGTGGCCGCCGTCGCCGCCGTTGCCGGCCGTGTGACCGGTTACGGTGGCGGCGCCGCCTTGACCACCGCCGCCACCACTGCCACCGGTCCCCGCGCCGCCGTAGAGGCCGGTGAAGCCGCCGGTACCGCTTTGGCCACCCTGGCCCCCTACGCCGCCGTCGCCGCCCTGGCCGCCGGTGCCGCCGCCGACGACCCCGTCGTCGACGCCGCCCATGCCGCCTTGGCCGCCGATCCCGCCGCGACCGCCCTGGCCGCCGTAGCCGTCGTAGGCGCCGGCCACGGCGTCGCCACCGGCGCCGCCGGTGCCGCCTTTGCCGCCCTGACCGCCGTCGGATCCGGTGCCGCCCGCCGCGCCGGTGGCACCGGCCCCGCCGGTGCCGCCATCGCCGCCCTGACCGCCGCGGCCAGCGGAGTCGCTGACGAAGGTGGTAGAACCACCCTTACCGCCCGCGCCACCGTTGCCGCCGGCGCCCGGGTCACCCGGAGTGGGTGCGCCGACGGTGCCGCCGGTACCGACGGCGCCACCGGTGCCGCCGGTACCTCCGGCGCCGCCGTGGCCACCGGTCCCGGCGTGGTTGGGCGCGTCGGCGTCGGCGCCGGCGCCACCCGTGGCGCCGTCGCCGCCGAGGCCGCCGTGGCCACCGCTGCCACTGGTCGCGCCCGCGACGGCATTGCCGCCGGCGCCGCCGGCGCCACCTGTGCCGCCGCCGCCGCCGTAGCCGCCATAGCCACCGGCCGGGCCGGTGACACCAGCCCCGCCGTCGCCGCCCTGGCCGCCGGCGCCGCCGGCACCGGCAGTGTGCCCGCTGATGGTGGTGGCACCGCCCTTACCGCCCGCACCGCCGGTGCCGCCGAGGCCGCCGGCACCCGCGAAGTCGTACAGGCCACCGCTACCGGCCGCGCCGCCCAGGCCGCCGTCGCCGCCCTGTCCGCCGGCGCCGCCGGAGCCCGCATTGTCGCCACCGTCATCGTTGTAGCCCTGGCCGCCGGCGCCGCCTTGGCCGCCGGTGCCGCCGAAGCCACCCGTGCCGTTGAACCCACCGGCCACGGCATTGCCGCCGGCCCCGCCCTGGCCACCCTGGCCGCCCTGGCCGCCGGCGTAGGCGCTGGTGCCGGCCGGGCCGGCGGCGCCCGCGCCGCCCTTGCCGCCGGTGCCGCCACCGCCGCCGGTACCGCCGTAGTGGCCGGTGTAGGTGGTGGCGCCGCCTTTGCCGCCGGTACCGCCGTCGCCGCCGGTGCCCGCGCCACCTGCGTTGCCGCCGGTGCCGCCCGTACCGGCCGCGCCGCCCACGCCGCCATTGCCGCCGGCGCCGCCGTAGCCGGCGTAGCCGGCGTAGCTGCCGTTGTCGGCGGCACCGTCGCCGCCGGTGCCGCCGGCACCGCCGTGACCGCCGTGACCGCCGCTGCCGTTGGTCGCACCCGCGACGGCGTTGCCGCCGGCGCCGCCGTTTCCGCCGGTGCCGCCGGCCCCGCCGAAGCTGCCGTAGCCGGTAGCCGGCCCGGTCACGCCGTCGCCGCCGCGACCGCCGGTACCGCCGTCACCGCCGGTACCGGCGGCGTGGCCGGTGATGGTGGTGGCGCCGCCTTGGCCGCCCCCGCCGCCGTCGCCGCCGACGCCGCCGACGCCCGCCGTGACGTAGGCAACTTCGGTGCCACCCTTGCCTGTCGAGCCGCCGAGGCCGCCTTGACCGCCTTGACCGCCCGCCCCGCCGGCGCCGGCGTTGTTGCCGCCGTCGTCGGCATAACCCTGGCCGCCGGCGCCGCCCTGGCCGCCGGTACCGCCGATGCCGCCGGCCCCGTTGAGCCCGCTCGACGTGGCGTTGCCGCCGGTACCGCCCGCGCCGCCCTGGCCGCCGGTGCCGCCCGCGGTGCCGGCGCTGGTGGCCGTACCAGTGCCACCGGCGCCACCCTGGCCGCCGGTGCCACCGTGGCCGCCGGCCCGGCCGTTGTGAGTGGCGAACGTGCTGGAGCCGCCCTGGCCGCCGGCGCCGCCGTCGCCGCCGGTACCCGCCGCGCCCGCGGTGGCCGAGCCGACCGTGCCGCCGGTGCCGGCCGCGCCGGCGTCGCCGCCGGTACCGCCCTTGCCGCCCAGGCCGCCCAGGCCGGCGTTGCTGCTGCCGTCGTCGTTGTAGCCGCTGCCGCCGGTGCCGCCGGCGCCGCCGTGACCGCCGTCGCCGCCGCTGCCGTTGGTCGCTCCGGCAACCGCGTTGCCGCCGGCGCCGCCGGCGCCGCCGCCGCCGCCCTGCCCGCCGGTGTAACCGGTGCCCAGCGCCGCGCTGGTGGCACCGGTAGCGCCCTTGCCGCCCTGACCGCCCTGGCCGCCGGTACCGGCGGAGTGGCCGACCGTGCTGGTGCTGCCGCCCTGACCGCCCTGGCCGCCGTCGCCGCCGTTTCCTGCGGCGCCCGCGAGCGGCAAGCCGGTGGTGCCACCGGTGCCCACCGCACCGCCGACGCCGCCTTGCCCGCCGGCGCCGCCCTTACCGCCGGAGCCGGCATTACCGATGGGGCCGACGGCATCGTCGACATGGCCGCCGCCGCCTTGACCACCTTGGCCGCCCTGACCGCCGTGGCCACCGCTGCCGTTGACGGCGCCCGCAACCGCGGTGCCGCCCTGACCGCCGGCGCCACCCTGACCGCCCTGGCCGCCGCTGGAGCCGCTGCCACTGGCCGGGCCGGTGGCGCCCGCGCCGCCCTGCCCGCCGGTGCCGCCGGCACCGCCGGCACCGGCCACCGCACCGGTGAAGCTGGTGGCGCCGCCCTGGCCGCCGTCGCCGCCCTTGCCGCCGGCACCACCGTCACCCACCGTGCCGCCGGTACCGCCGGTGCCGACCGCGCCCGCCGCGCCGCCGGTGCCGCCCTGGCCACCGGTGCCGCCGTCGGTGGCGACGTGCGGACCGTCGTCGGTGTAACCGGCGCCGCCCTTGCCGCCGGCGCCACCGGTGCCACCGGCACCGCCGCTGCCGTTGGTCCCGCCGTTCCCGGCGCCGCCGGAGCCGCCTTGACCACCCCCGCCACCGAGGCCACCCGTGCCGCCGGCCTTGCCGATGCTGCCGTCGGCGCCCTGGGCACCGGCCCCGCCGGTACCGCCCTGGCCACCCGTACCGCCCTTGCCCGCGCTGCCCGCGGAGCCACCGCTACCACCGGTGCCGACGGCCCCACCGACGCCGGCTCCACCGCCGGCGCCACCCTGGCCGCCGGCGGTGGCGTTGTTGGTGCCGTTGTCGTCGAAGCCGGCGCCGCCCTGGCCGCCGGAGCCGCCGGTGCCGCCCATGCCGCCGGTGCCGTTGGTGCCGCCGTTCGCGACACCGCCCTGGCCACCCTGGCCGCCCGCGCCGCCGGTGCCGCCGACACCGCCGGTGTTGCCGATCGTGGCGGCGCCGCCCTTGGCGCCGGTCCCCCCGTCTCCGCCCTGGCCTCCGGTACCACCGGTGCCTGCGCTGCCCGCGACGCCGCCGCTGCCGCCGGTCCCCGCCGCGCCGCCCAGGCCGGCGCCGCCACCGGCGCCGCCGATACCGCCGGCCGTGGCGTTGTTGGTGCCGTTGTCGTCGAAGCCGGCGCCGCCCTGGCCACCCGTACCGCCGGTGCCGCCGACGCCGCCAGAGCCGGTGGTGCCGCCGTTACCGGCGCCGCCCTGACCACCCTGGCCGCCCTGACCGCCGTGCCCGCCGGTACCGCCGGCCTTGCCGATGGTGCCGGTAACGCCCTGAGCACCGGCCCCGCCGGTGCCACCCTGACCGCCCTGGCCGCCGGTGCCCACGGCGCCCACAACTCCACCGGAGCCGCCGGTGCCCGCCAGGCCACCGAGGCCCGCGCCGCCGCCGACGCCGCCGACACCGCCGGTGCCGGCGTTGTTGCTGCCGTCGTCGGCGAAGCCGGTACCGCCGGTGCCGCCCTGGCCGCCGATGCCGCCCTGCCCGCCGCTGCCGTTGGTTGCGCCGGTGATCGCTTGTCCGCCCTGACCGCCCTGGCCGCCGTCGCCGCCCAGGCCGCCGGCGTAGCCGGGGCCGTTGACCGGACCGGAGATGCCCTGGCCGCCTTGGCCGCCGTGGCCGCCGTGGCCACCCGCTCCGGCGGTGTCACCCAGCGTCGCGGTGGCACCGCCCTGGCCGCCGGCGCCGCCCACACCGCCGGTGCCCGCGTTGCCGACGAGGCCGCTGCTGCCGCCGCTGCCGTTCAGGCCGCCCATCCCGCCGTTGCCACCCGTCCCGCCGGCCCCGCCGGCGGTGGCATTGTCGGCGCCGGTGTCGGTGAAGCCGACGCCGCCCGCACCGCCGGCCCCGCCGGTGCCGCCCATGCCGCCCGAGCCGTTGACGCCGCCGTTACCCGCGCCGCCCAGGCCACCCTGGCCGCCGCCGGCACCGTCACCGCCGGCACCGCCGGCCTTGCCGAGGGTTCCGTCGGCCCCTTGGTGGCCGTCGCCACCGGTACCGCCCTGGCCGCCGTGGCCGCCGACACCCGCCAGGCCTGCGACACCGCCCGCGCCGCCGCTGCCCGGCGCGCCACCGAGACCCGCTGCGCCGCCGGTGCCGCCGGTGCCGCCGGCGGTGGCGTTGTTGCTGCCGTCATCGGCGAAGCCGGTGCCGCCCTGCCCGCCGTCGCCGCCGTAACCGCCCAGCCCGCCGGAGCCGTTGCTGCCGCCGTTGCCCGCACCGCCAGTGCCGCCGTGGCCGCCGGCCCCGCCGTCGCCACCGGGTCCGCCGGTCTTGCCGATGGTGCCGGTGACCCCTTGATGGCCAACCCCGCCGGTACCGCCCTGACCGCCCGCGCCACCGCTGCCGGCGGCTCCGGCGATGCCGCCGGTGCCGCCGGTACCGGCCGCGCCGCCGGCACCAGCCGCGCCGCCCGTCCCGCCGGTGCCACCGGCGGTCGCGTTGTTGCTGCCGTCGTCGGCGAAGCCGGTGCCGCCCTGGCCGCCGGCACCGCCGTTGCCACCCATGCCGCCGGACCCGTTGGTGCCGCCGTTACCGGCACCGCCCGCGCCGCCCTGGCCACCGGCCCCGGCGTTACCCCCGGCGCCGCCGGCTTTGCCGATCGTGCCGGTGACGCCTTGGTGCCCGTCGCCGCCGGTGCCGCCCTGTCCGCCTTGTCCGCCGCTGCCTGCGGCGCCCGCCGTGCCGCCGGTGCCACCCGCACCGGCCGCACCGCCGGCACCGGCGCCGCCACCTGCGCCACCGGTGCCACCATCGGTGGCGACGTCGACGCCGTCGCCGGCGAAGCCGACGCCGCCATGACCTCCGGCACCGCCGATCCCACCGGCGCCGCCGGAGCCGTTGGTGCCTCCGGCACCCGAACTCCCGCCGGCGCCGCCGTGCCCGCCGGCGCCGCCCGCGAAGCCGATGCCGCCGGCTTTGCCGGCGCTGCCCGCGATACCGATGTCACCCATCGCGCCGGCGCCACCGCCGCCGCCGTTGCCGCCACTGCCCGCATGACCCGCGGCGCCGGCCGTGCCGAAGACGCCGGCGCCGCCCCCGCTGCCCACTGCGCCGCCGGCACCACCCAGGCCGCCGTCGCCGCCGCTGCCACCAACCGTGCTGTGTCCCACACCGGTGCCGCCGGCGCCGCCATCGCCCGCGAGGCCACCCGCCCCGCCGCTACCACCGGCGCCACCCGACCCCAGCAGGCTGCCCAGGCCGAGCATCCCCGAGTCGGCACCGCCGGCCCCGCCGGCGCCGCCCGCGCCGCCCGCGCCGCCGGTACCGCCTGATCCGCCACCGACGAGTCCGGGAGTACCGGCGCCGCCGGCCCCGCCGGCGCCGCCCACGCCGCCCGCCCCGCCGCTGAAGCCGATCATCGCCCGGTCGGCGCCGCC
>NZ_MVHE01000055.1 GCF_002086155.1 Mycobacterium angelicum
ACCAGTGGATACCTCTACTTGGCCACCAGTGGGTACTTTTTCATGGCCACGGACACGAGTCGCAGATGAAACGTTTTTAACGGCAGCGAGAGCCAATTGCCTGCTCACAGGGGGTGACTAGCGATTTCTTGGACAGACGATACGATCCACCGCGTGTCGAACGTGCTCCCACCGCCGCCTGTCTCACCACCGTGGCCACCAGCAGCAGTGCCCCTCAAGAATCGGGCACCCCGATGGCTAAGCATTGTTTCACTGGTATTAGCACTGGTCGCGATCGGTATTGGCCTAAGCTCATGGATGCGCCCGATGCAAACTGGTGAGCCATCTGCTACTCCACCTGCACCTATCTACTCTGATCGGCAGATTACTGATGCTAAGGCATTGGTATGTGCTGCATACGAGAAAGTGCACCACGCCTTGGTCTTGAGTTCCGGCCGCAACGGCGACAGTGACCCGACTGCCATATTAGCGGTCGCTACAAGCGGACGACAGGTGCTCGACGCCGGGAGCCGCTATCTATTGATGAAACTTTCAAAAGAACCAGCTACTCCTGCTGACCTCGCAACCGCAATTCGAAGACTCGCTGATTCGTATCAGGAATTGACTATCGATTACTTGGACGGCCTCACGAATTCAGACGCTGAACTAGGACCGTCGTTGCAAGCTTCTGACGAAGCTACGTCAACAATCGAACGGCTATGCAAATGAGTGATCTGCCTCCCGGCAAATGGTCGCCCCTTCTTGTCGGCCACGTTTGGCCAGAAAGCAGCGCCTTGGCCGCCATCGACGCCGGCAGTGCTCATCGTGCACTACTTGAATCGGAATATTATGGCCTTGAGGCTACGTTAGAAAGGGCGCGGTTAGCGCAGCTCTCACAGCAGGAAGGCATTACAATTGAAGACCTGCGTGGTATTTTTCTGCGTGGCGAAGACCTGGCACGCCGTATTGCGAAAAAAAATGGCGTAAAGAAGATTGCATACAATACCTCCCGTGACAGCGCATTGACCCTCCAGCAGGAATTGTACGACGTCGCCATCCGGGGTAATGCTGAGATCGAAGATATTGAAAACTCCAAAAAGCCTACTGGCATAAAGATTGAGCAAATTGTCCTAAAAGTGGAACAGTATCAGCGAGACGCAAACTCATGTGCGGGCAGGTGCCAAGAAAGCATAATTGATTCTATACAGAATATCGTCAAGCATGAGGAAAAAGGCCAGTCAGCTCGACAATTTTTGCAAGAGCAAGGAATCGACCTAGGGCAGCTGTCACTTCAACCTGACCATAAAGCGATCGAGAACCAAGTACGTAGCTCGCTGTCAAAGCCCGGCTCGACAGCTAACTTAACCAGCAATCTTGAGACAGCGCCGGAGGCCGGGGCGACCGTGTCCGATCGGGAATTATCGGCAACCGAAATGTCAAATTTCACTAGCAATCTTGGAACAGCTTCAGATGGTCGATATGCTGCCGTAAATGGAACGCGGCCGCATGTCCCGACTGCTAGCCTGACTAGCAATCTCGGAGGCGCAGCAGGACCTCCTCCAACCCGAACACCTGCATCTCCCTCCCCCACCCCTCTAACTGGGCTGCCGGTTGTACCGACACCAGGGTTGCAAGTCACGACAGAACCGGGCACGTTTCATTCGACTTTAACCGCGCCATTGGCTCCCACTACGAACGGGCAATTACCGCTTTTGGCCGCAGGCTCTCCCGCGGCTCCCGCCGAAATGATGCAAAGCTTCAACAAAGGAATGGAATCCGGCGCGCCTTTCTCCGCACCGGCCAATGCCGTACCGACGAGTCCGATGTCGCACACCGAACCGCAGCTACCGTCGACGGCACCAACTGCCCCATCCGCGGGCATTGGCACTCCGGTGCATGCGCCAGCGTTCGACTCGCCTCCACCAGTCCAACACGCACCCGCCCCCGAAACTCCCCCACCGCCAATCGTGGCCGGATCGGTGGCACCGAACCCCACCCCGCCACTCACCGGAACAACTGGTCAACTACCGACCTACGGCGCCGACCTACGACCCGCAGTGCCAACAGCGACTCCAGCCGCACCTCCCCCAGCACCACCGCCACCACTATCCGCTACGCCGAGTTCGGCGCCGGTACACCCTTCGGCGGGCCAAGCCAGTGCAAATCAACCCCCAGTCGTCCGCCAAGCGCCGCCACCAACCAGCACGACACCACCCTCGAACGTCGGCACCCAAGTCGTCGTCGCCACCGCCAGCGGTGCCGTCGCCGGGACAGCGTCGGCCGACGCCGCCGAGCGGGCCCGCTTACGGAAGATCGTCACCGCGGTGGCCCGTCAACAACCCAAACTCGCGTGGGCAGCCGGCGACCGAGCCGACAACACCACCGTCCTGGCAACCGATTTGGCCAGCGGATGGATTCCACCGGACATCGCACTCCCCGTCGCGGTGACACTCCTGCAGCCCGCGCGACGCAGCGGCAATCTGGAAGCCTTGCTCGGCGAGGTCAATATCGCTGAGGCCTACACCCCGATACATCATGTGCCCGAAGAGGACGAACCACTCCCAACCTCGCCTCGGCCCCGCCAAGCCGAGACTATCGACGAATTCGCCTGGGAATTATGCCAAGCCACGCAGTGGCGCGATGGGCTACCTCGTTTGGCCCACACTCTGGCCAAGGCCGCCTGTGCGGGCACCGGCGTGCTGGACTCCGAAATCGATATCCTCCATGAGCATCTGGCAACGACGGGCGCGAAAGTACTCGACAGCTATCCCGGAAACGTCGATGCCCACGACGTCGGCAACTGGCAACTCCTAGCTGCCATCGACGCACTAACCGCAGGCGACAAAACGGCAGCCAACTATCACTTCGCCTGGTTTCAAGCCTGCGCCCGATGATCCAGCGTAATCCGGTGCCGCCCAGGCAAAACCGCAACCGGCGACACAGCGGTCTGATCATCGAGCCGCACTTCCACCCCGTCAGCCAACCCGCCGAGCGTAATCTGCACGGCAGTATCAGTAGCCACCTGAATGGTCGATGACGGCAGTGAGGCCAACCCGGCCCGTTCGACGTCCACCCGAAGGCTCGCAACGCCTTTCAGCCGCAGCGTGAGGTACGGCAGCGCACCGACCGGCGCCCCCACCCGCCACTCCAACTCGGTGTAGAGCCCTGGCGTCGGGTCGAAGTGCGGGACGAAGCCGCGGTGTCGACGAGTGGTGTGCGTCGAGTCGGGTCTGGCATACGACCGCGCGTCGATCTGCGCGGTTGCCCCGCGCCGAGCGACCACCTCCGGGTCAGCGACAAGTTCCGACAGCCACCACACCTGATGCGGCCCAATACCAAGATCTGAGCGGACCAACTGCGGATACCACACGAACGTGATGTGGCCCGGATCCGCTTGGCGCAGACCGGTTCCCATGTGCGCAATCGGATCATCAAATTCGTCCTGGAACACCCACGCGATGTGATCCTCGAGCGGATAGACGGTAAACCGATACCGGTAGCCCAGCCGATCGAATTCGAGCACCTGCTCGGCAACCGAAGCAAACGGCACCAACTCGTCGACCAGGCCGTGCGCGATCACGTACGGAAGCCACCGCGCATTCGGCAGCAACCCCCAGGTGTCACCTTCGCGGGCGCACGGCGTATCGAGATCGAGGTCGGCCGGAATGTCGACGTAGGGCCATAGCCGCACGCCACACGTCGGCGGGCCGGCCAGCACAACCGCCTGCGCGAACACCTCCGGATAGCTCAGCCCCAGCTTGTACGCCGCATAGCCACCCATCGAATAGCCAGAAATCACAGTGCGATTCGGGTCGGCACCCAGCTGCTCGGCTGACCGCGCCCACGCCTCCCAAACGTCAAGCTCGCCGGTGTCGAAGTACCACGTTGACGGCCCGCGAGCCAACGGCGTCACCACCACCGAGCAGCGCGTCTCACACACTTCATGCAATAAACGCGGCTCGATCGCGGCGAACTGTGACTGTCCCAGGGCAAGCGAATGCAACAGCAGCGTCAGCGGCAGCTTCTGGCCAGGCGCATACGTGGACGGCAGACACACCGAATAGGGCTGCACTCGCCCGAGAAATTGCGGCTTGGTGTCCAACACACTGCCCTCGGCAACACCTTGGCCCAGTTCGACCGAGGACACGTACCAGCGTGTCGAAGCACCGGTGACCACCGGCTCGGGCGTCGTCTGGTGAGCAGCTAGTTGGTCCCATACCACGGCGACTGCGAACTCGGAGACATCGCCGCTGGTTAACGCGGCGGCCTGAGCCGCGTCGGACCAGAAGTTCAGATGCTGCTTCTCCTGCTCGTGGGTGCGAAACGCGACGTTGTACACGTTGGGCTGGCCGGGCAACGCGCCGTGGGCTGCTGACACGTCGGTGAACCCGTCACCCGCGGCGTTCGCCAGTCCAGCGACCAGCCGAACTGTCCAGGTCCCAGTCGGCTCCAACGCAGACCGCGGAACCTGGGCAAGAAATGACCGAGCCGGCAAGTCGACACTGAACTCGACCGGTGTGACGGCCTGCGTGGTCAAGTCGATGAGCCGGGCACTGCGACCCGAAACCAGCAGCGCCATATCGATACCTGCGGAGTGAACGCCCGCCCCGGCCGGCCACTCGTCCGACGCCGCACGGTCGCGGTCGGTGTCGAAGGCAAATAAGGCGATCGGCACCGTGGCGTCGAGCAGCGTGTTCCAGTCGACCCGCCACCAAGTGTGGGTTTCGGTAAGCCCGATCGCGACCCGGAAGATGTCGGCGCCGTTGTTGGCCGCGGGTCCAGCGGGATAAACGTAGGTGCCGCGCGGTGGCGCCTGGATCTTCAGATCCCCGACCGGCAGGCCTGTCGCGCCGTGGTCGTCGTAGAGGAAGTCCGTCCAGAACAGCGCCCCGCCGGCGACCCTGCCGGTACCACAGGTTCGCGGAAAGTCCTCGCCAAACGGCCATCCCGACGGCACCGGAAGTGCGGGTTCCGGC
This sequence comes from Mycobacterium angelicum, assembly GCF_002086155.1. Lineage (GTDB taxonomy): Bacteria > Actinomycetota > Actinomycetes > Mycobacteriales > Mycobacteriaceae > Mycobacterium > Mycobacterium angelicum. The sequence goes on from NZ_MVHE01000055.1 coordinate 4,956, forward strand.
CGCAGCGCAGCCGGTGGCACGCCCTCGGGCATCCCGTCGACCACCACGAGTTCGGCCGGCGGTGCCGGCGCACGCGAGACGGGATGTACCACCGCGTCGGCGATGTGGCGAGCGATGCGAAACGGAAGCAGGGTGAGGTCCAATAAAGACACCACGCCAACCTACTTGGCGCATCTGACATCTCGCCGCTAGGACACAGGCACCACGGTCAGCTCGTGGGGCCGGTTGTTGACGGATAAGGCGCCGTCCTCGGTCACAACGACGATGTCCTCGATGCGCGCCCCCCACCGTCCTGGGAAATAGATGCCCGGCTCGATGGAAAACGCCATGCCCGCGGCTAGCGGCAGATCATTGCCGGACACGATGTAAGGCTCTTCATGCACGCACAGCCCGATGCCATGCCCGGTGCGGTGCACGAAATACTCCGCCAGCCCGGCCTCGGCCAGGACCGAGCGGGCCGCGGCGTCGACCTGCTCGGCCGTCACCCCCGGACGAACCGCATCGTAGGCAGCGCGCTGCGCCCGCTGCAGAAGCGAATACTGTTGCGCCACTTCATGACCGGGTTCGCCAATGCTGTAGGTGCGGGTCGAGTCGGAATGGTAACCCGGGCCGTACGTCCCGCCGATATCGACGACGACGATGTCGCCTGCCTGCAGTTCGCGATCCGAATATCCGTGGTGTGGGTCAGCGCCATGCGGGCCGGAGCCCACGATGATGAACGCCACCTCCGAATGTCCTTCGGCGACAATCGCTTCGGCGATGTCAGCGGCTACGTCGGCCTCAGTGCGTCCCGGCACCAAGAACTTTGGCACCCGCGCATGCACCCGATCGATCGCCGCACCGGCCTTGCGAAGCGCGTCTATCTCGGCGTCCTCTTTAACCATCCGCAACTGGCGCAGCACTGCGGTGGCCAATATCGGTGTCGCACCAAGAACATCCGCCAGCGGTAACAGATGCAATGCCGGCATGGAGTCGGCGACGGCTGCCCGCATACCGCCCAAGGCAGCACCGACCAACTGATAGGGATTTTCGCCGTCGACCCAATCCCGCACGGCCAGGCCCAATTCCACCGCAGCGGAGTCCTTGAGTGAAGCCAGCTCGAGCCGCGGCAGCACCACCGTCGGCTCACCCACAGCCGGCACCACGAGCGCAGTCAGCCGCTCGAACGTGTCAGCACGCGAGCCGATGAGATACCGCAGGTCGTAGCCCGGAGTAATCACCAGGCCGGCCAACCCGGCATCAGCGGTTGCGGCCGCCGCAGCGGTCAACCGTCGGCGATACACCTCGGAGTCGAATCGGCGAGAGTCCACGCCAGCCAGGCTAAACGAGAGGGCCTGGCAGGATTATCCGCATGCCCGCACCCCTCCTATTGCTCGACGGCGCCAGCATGTGGTTTCGCTCGTACTTCGGCGTGCCGTCGTCGATCAAGGCTCCCGACGGCCGCCCGGTCAACGCGGTGCGGGGCTTCATCGACTCCATGGCGGTGGTGATCACCCAGCAGCGTCCTAGCCGCCTGGCAGTGTGCCTGGACCTGGATTGGCGACCCCAGTTCCGGGTGGACCTCATCCCGTCGTACAAGGCGCATCGGGTCGCCGAGCCCGAGCCCGAAGGCCAGGCCGACATCGAGGAAGTCCCCGACGAGCTGACCCCGCAGGTCGACATGATCATGGAGCTACTGGAAGCCTTCGGGATTCCCACCGCGGGTTCGCCCGGCTACGAGGCCGACGACGTATTGGGCACGCTGGCGGCGCAGGAACGCAGCGATCCGGTGGTCGTCGTGAGCGGAGATCGCGATCTGCTGCAGGTTGTTGCCGACGATCCGGTCCCCGTTCGAGTGCTCTACCTGGGCCGTGGGCTGTCCAAAGCCACACTGTTCGGGCCCGCCGAAGTGGCCGAACACTATGGCGTGCCGGCGGATCGGGCCGGCGCGGCCTACGCCGAACTCGCGTTGTTGCGCGGCGATCCGTCCGACGGCCTGCCGGGTGTGCCAGGCGTTGGAGAGAAGACAGCGGCAACACTGCTGGCTCAACACGGCTCGCTGGAGAACATCGTGGCGGCCGCCCAAGATCCGAATTCCAAGATGGCCAAGGGACTACGCGCCAAATTGCGCGCCGCAACGGACTACATCGAGGCCGCAGGCCAAGTGGTTCGCGTTGCCACCGACGCACCCGTCACGTTGTCAACGACGACAGACAAATTGCCGCTGGCAGCAGCCGACGCCAAGCGCACCGCCGAACTGGCCAACCGATACGGCGTTGGGTCGTCGATCGGTCGCCTGCAGAAAGCGCTCGACGCGCTGCCTGGGTGACCGGTCTCCGCACACCGGAAATCCCAAGAGATAGCGCATGCGATATCTACTTTCAGAGCGCACTATCCGGTCGCCTGGACGGCGCTACTGAAAGCTAGGCAACGTACTACTGCGGCCGGCCGACCTCGTAGGTGCCCTTGTCGTCCTGGAACGTCACCGTCACATGCTTCGCGGCGCCGTCGATGCTGACGGTGCACTCGAAGGTGGCTCCCTTTTTGACAGTCGGGTCTGCGCCGTTGTTGCACTTGACGTCTTTGACGTTCTTGGCGCCGTAGCCGGTGGTCTCGTCAGTCAGGATCTGCTGCACGCCGGAGTTGGCCTTATTGATGTCCAGCTTCGTGGTGACGAAGAACCCGGGCTGCCAGAAACCGGTGATCAGGATGCCGATGACGAACAGCGCGACGATGCCGCCGACCACGCCGACGATCAACCCCGTGGAACGCTTGGCGCCCTTACCGGACTGGTCATAGGGCTGCCCGGGGTACTGGCCGGGTGGGGCATATTGCGGAGGCTGTCCCGGCTGTCCCGGTTGCCCGGGCTGACCGTATTGCGGCGGCTGACCGTACTGCCCCGGCTGCTGGTACTGGCCGGGTTGCTGGAACTGCGGCGGAGCACCGTACTGGGTTGCCTGCGAGTTGAAGTCGGGTTGCCCGTATCCAGGCGTTGACTGCGGATACTGCTGCGGGTAAGCCGGATCCGCCGGCTGCTGGTACTGGGGGTACTCGGTGGGCGTGTACGCCGGCGCGTGCCACGTGGCGTCCTGGCCCTGCCCCGGCTGCTGCCAGGGCGATCCGGCCATCGTCGGGTCCGAGGAATGATCGCCCCCCTGGCCGGGCTGTTGCCACGGCTGCCTAGGGTCTGATCCCTGCGGTCCGCTCATCGTCTCTCCTCAGTCCGTGCTGGTCGCATTCTGCGATGTAACCGTAGCTCCGGCCCAGCCTACCCGGCGTCAACTGCAACGACGCCGCGCCGAATGTCATTGATAGCGCGCTTGGCGGCGGCCCGCACTTCCGGGTCCGGGGCGGCGTTGCGAACTTGATCCAGTAGGTCGAGCACCTGACGGCACCAGCGTACGAAATCGCCTGCCGATAAAGGAGAACCAGTGCCCGTCCCGTCGGCGACGTCCAATGCCGCGGCCAGGTCACCGGTGCGCGCCCAGCGATAGATCACGCTGACAAAACCGTCGTCGGGTTCGCGGCTCGGGGCGATGCGGTGGGTCTGCTCGTCGGCGCGCAACGCGGTGGACAGTCTCAATGTCTGGTTCAGCGCCTGGCGCAGTATTGGGGTGGGCACATCGGCGCCGAAAGGTGCACTTGGGCCGTCGCCGCGTGATTCGTAAAGCACCGCCGACACCACCGCCGCCAGCTCGGGCGGCTTCAAACCGGCCCAGGCCCCTGCGCGGAGACACTCGGCCACCAAAAGGTCGCTCTCGCTATAGATTCGGGCCAGCAACCGGCCGTCGTCGGTAACCTCGGGATCGGTAGCCGGACCCGTGATGAACTCACGTTCGGTGAGCAGCCCCACGATGCGGTCGAACGTGCGCGCCAAGGAGTTGGTGGCGGCGGCGACCTTCTTCTCCAGCTGCCCGTTGTCCCGTTCGATACGAAGATAGCGTTCGGCCTGACGCATCTGTTCTTCTCGATCGGGGAAGCTGTGCGCGGGATGACGGCGCAACTCCTGCCGCAATATCGCCAGCTCGGGATCGTGAACCGCGCCCTCCTTGGCGCGGCGCGTGTCGGGAAGCACGAGCTCTGCTGCCGCCGATCGCAGCGCCGAAGCCAGATCGCGCCGCACCCGCGGCTGACGATGCTCGACGCGCTTGGGCAGCGTCATCGACCCGACCGGCGGCGTCGCACCCGAATAGTCGGCCGACGAAATGCGGCCCGCCCAGCGATGTTCGGTCAGCACCAGCGGCCGCGGGTCCTCGCTGTCCCGAGCCGATTCCAGCACCACCGCGAGGCCACCGCGGCGGCCCTGGGTAATGGTGATGATGTCGCCGCGGCGCAGCGCCGCCAGGGCGTCACTGGCGGCCTGACGGCGCTGCTGCCGGCTCGCGCGGGCCTGCGAACGCTCCAGCTCCGATATCCGCGCGCGCATCCGGGCGTATTCGAGGATGGGCGCGTCGTGCCCACCGAGTTCGGCGGCGATCTCGTCGAGCATCCGCTTGCCCCGCTCAATGCCGCGGACGATCCCGACGACGGATCGATCGGCTTGATACTGGGCGAACGACTGCTCGAGCAGCTGGTGGGCCTGTTTGGGGCCCAATCGGTGCACCAGGTTGATCGTCATGTTGTAGGACGGCGCAAACGAACTGCGCAGCGGAAAGGTGCGAGTGGAAGCCAAGCCCGCCACCTCGGACGGCTCCGAGGTGGCGTCGCTGGGATGCCAGAGCACCACCGCGTGGCCTTCCACGTCGATACCACGTCTACCGGCCCGACCGGTCAGCTGCGTGTACTCCCCCGGCGTCAGCGGCACATGCTGCTCGCCGTTGAACTTCACCAGTCGCTCCAGCACCACGGTGCGGGCCGGCATGTTGATACCGAGGGCCAAGGTTTCGGTGGCGAACACCGCCTTGACCAGGCCGGCGGCGAACAACTCCTCCACGGTGTGGCGGAACGCCGGCAACATCCCGGCGTGGTGGGCGGCCAGTCCGCGCAGCAGGCCTTCCCGCCATTCGTAGTAGCCGAGCACCGCCAGGTCGGCGTCGGCGAGATCGCCGCAGCGGTGGTCGATGACCTCGGCGATCCGGGCGCGTTCAGCTTCGGTGGTTAGCCGCAGCGGCGAGCGCAGGCACTGGGCGACGGCCGCGTCACAACCGGCCCGGGAGAACACGAAGGTGATCGCCGGCAACAGGCCGGCAGCATCCAGCATGGCGATCACATCCGGCCGCGAGGGCGGCCGATAGAACCGGGGACGGCCCTGCTGTTGACGCGGTGAGCGCCGACGGGGCTGCCAGTCACCCATCCGGTCGGCCTCGCGCCGATGCGCGATGTGACGCAGCAGGTCGGGGTTGACGTGCGGCTTGTCTTTGGCACCGGTCTCAACCCGGTAGTCGAACAGATCGAAAAGCCGCTTACCCACCAAGACGTGTTGCCACAGCGGGACCGGCCGGTGCTCGTCGACCACCACCGTCGTATCGCCGCGCACGGTTTGAATCCAGCCACCGAATTCCTCGGCGTTGCTCACCGTCGCCGAGAGGCTGACCAAGCGCACCTCGTCGGGCAGATGCAGGATCACCTCCTCCCATACCGGACCCCGCATCCGGTCGGCGAGGAAGTGCACCTCGTCCATGACTACGTACGAAAGTCCTTGCAGCGCAGGCGAATCAGCGTAGAGCATGTTGCGCAACACTTCGGTCGTCATCACCACGACGGGTGCGTCGGCGTTGACGGAGACGTCGCCGGTCAGCAGCCCAATCCGGTCTTTGCCGTAGCGCGCCGTGAGGTCGGTGTGCTTTTGATTGCTGAGCGCTTTGAGCGGTGTGGTGTAAAAGCATTTGCCTCCGGCGGCCAATGCCAGGTGTACGGCGAATTCGCCGACGACCGTTTTGCCCGCACCGGTGGGCGCGCAGACCAGCACACCGTGACCGCGCTCCAGCGCGGCACAGGCCCGGTGTTGAAAGTCGTCGAGTGCAAAGGGCAGTTCGGCGGCGAACCCGGGTAGCTCGACGAGATCTGTCACGCCGCCGCCTCGTCGCGGGAGGGTGCGCAAATGTACGTCAATAGCGGCGTGTCAGCGTACAGACCCGCACGCTCGCGGGGGTGGGGGCTAGGTGACGTCGTCATGCGGCCCGCCAATGACCGACGGCGCCGGCACCGGCGCTGGCGGATCGATGACCGACGCCTCGTCATCCGGGATCGCGATGGCTTCCCGCTTGGCTTTCCGCTTGTCGTGGATGCGGGCGATCTGAATGGCGAACTCCAGCAGCACGGTCAGCGCCATGCCCAAGGCCGTCATCGAAAACGGGTCCGAACCCGGCGTGAACACCGCCGCAAACACGAACATCGCAAAGATCAGGCCGCGGCGCCAGGACTTGAGCTTCTCGTAGGTCAGCATGCCGATCATGTTGAGCATGACGATCAGCAGCGGAAACTCGAAACTGACTCCAAAGACCACCAGCAGATTGATCAGGAAGCCGAAATACCGATCGCCGGACAGGGCGGTCACCTGCACGTCGCTGCCGACAGTCAACAGAAAGCCCAGCGCCTTGGACAAAACCAGATAGGCCAGCACCGCGCCCGCGACGAACAACAGCGCCGCCGGGATGACGAACGCCACCGCAAAGCGACGCTCCTTCTTGTACAGGCCGGGAGTGATGAACGCCCACAGCTCGTAGAACCACACCGGGCAAGCCAGCACCACCCCGGCGGTCATGCCGACCTTGAGCCGCAGCATGAATTGGTCGAACGGCGCGGTGGCCAACAACCGGCACTGCCCGTCCGCGCTGATGTCCGCCCGCGCCGACTGCGGCAGCGAGCAATAGGGGTGCCGCAGCCACTCGCCGAGACTTTCCAGCCCGAAGACCGAATGCGAGTACCAGATGAACCCGAAAATCGTGGTGGCCAGGATCGCGGCCATCGCAATCAGCAGCCGGGTGCGCAACTCCGTCAGATGGTCGACCAACGACATGGTCGCGTCAGGATTGACTCGGCTGCGCCTTTGACGCGGATTGAGCCGTTTGAGAAGACCGAAGGCGCGCGCAGAAACCCGGGGACCGTTCACGGCATTCGGTCAGTGATGCCGGGCTACGCCGGCCGCGCCTCGGTGTGACCGGGCTCCGCAGTGGTTGGCGGGTCTACACGCTGCGACTGCACCGGCGTGGGGCTCTCGATAGACGCTTCGGTCTTGTGCTCGTTCTGCATCTCGCGGACCTCAGATTTGAAGATGCGCATTGACTTGCCCAACGAGCGCGCCGCATCGGGGAGCTTCTTGGCACCGAACAGCACGATCACCACCACAGCGAGGATCGCCCAGTGCCACGGACTAAGACTGCCCACTTTGATTACCTCCAGACGTTGACCCGATGGTACCGCAGCCAAGCCCCCTCTCCGGGACAAGCAAGCAGCGCCGGCCGCGCGCGCCGCCGAGAACAGCGGTATCAGCCCAGTTCAGCCGCCTGGTAGGCCTGTACTGCCGCGGCTGCGGCCGCTCGTACCCGCTGCGCCAACGACTCCGGTGCCAGCACCTGAACATCGGAACCAAAGCCCAGCACCAGGCGCGTCATCCAACCTTCAGAGGCGTAGGTCATGGCCGCCTCGCAGGAACCGTCGGGGAGCTCGCGCACGTCGCGCATCGGGTAATACTCGAACATCCACGATGCCGACGGTGCTATCCGCAGCGTCGCCGATGGCAGTGCCGGGTCGCCGTCGAAAAGCGAGGTGTCCGGCGGTGCCTGCAACGCCGGTTCCGGCGGCACGGCCGGCTCTCCGAGTTCGACGGCGTCGACGATCCGGTCGAAGCGAAACAGCCGGACCCCTTCGGCCTCGCGTGACCACGCCTCCAAATAGCTCTGACCGCCGATCAGCAGCACCCGGATGGGATCCACCGTCCGGGTGGTCAGCGTGTCGTGCGACGCGGAGTAATAGTCGATGGTCAACGCGCGCTTGTCGCGCACAGCCGAACGCACCACCGCCGCAGCCCGGTTCTCGATGGGCGCCTGCTCGTCGACGGCGGTCACCGTACCCCCGTCGAGAACCGAGCCGACGGCGCCGGCCGCGGCCGCGATCTTGGCGATGGCGCTGCGCGCCGCCTGCGGATCGACCACGCCCGGAATGTCGCCCATTGCGCGCAACGCCACCAGCAAGCCGGTGGCCTCGGGTGACGTGAGCTTGAGCGGCCGGTCGATGCCGGCCGAAAACGTCACCTCGATGGTGTCGCCGGCGAATTCGAAATCGATGAGATCGCCTGGGTAGTAGCCGGGTAATCCGCACATCCACAGCTGGTTGAGGTCTTCCTCCAGCTGTCTGGTGGTGACGCCGAGTTCGGCGGCCGCCTCGGCGCGGGTGATCTTCGGGTTGGCCTGGAAGTACGGCACCATGTTGAGCAGCCGCACCAACCGAGTCGATACGGGCGTCATTGGGCCGCCTGGGCCCGCAACCGTGCCAATACCTCGTCGCGCAATGACGGCGGCTCCAGCACGATGGCGTCGGCGCCATAGCCGGTGATGTCGCGCGCTAAGCGGTCGCCGGCCACGACATCCAGCTCGATGACTTCGCCGTCACGGCCACCGAGTTGCCTGGGTCCAGTCGACCGCCCGGCACGGCGCAGCCCGGTGCCCCGCCCGTCGGCCACCCATACCGTCGCCCGGGTACCGGTCGCTGTCTGAGCGACCGTGCGGGCCACGATTGCGCGCAGATCCACGTCGTCAGGCACGGTGACCGCGCCGGCCGAGCCGATGGGCGTCACGTCGGCGCCGATCCGGGACAGCCGGAAGGTCCGGGTGGCGTCACGGTCGCGGTCGTGGCCGACGAGATACCAGCGGCCCTTGTCGGTGACCACGCCCCACGGTTCGACGGTTCTGGTGGTGAAGGGCTCGGTGCGCGAGGACCGATGCGGAAACTGCACCGCCTGCCGAGAATCGATGGCCGACAACAAGATTCCCAGCACGTCTTCCGAACCACGCAGGCCCGGAACGCCGGCCGGCGACGCGATGGCCACTGGAGTCCCCGAATCGAACGGGTCGACGTCCACGCCGGCCGCCCGCAGCTTGAGCAGGGCCCCCTGGGTTGCGGTGATCAATTCGGGCGACTCCCACAGTTGGGTCGCCACCGCCACCGCAGCCGCTTCGTCGGCAGTCAGCTCGACGGGAGGCAACGCGTAGGCGTCTCGATTGATGCGGTAACCCTCGGTGGGGTCCAGGTGTGACACCCGGCCCACTTCAAGCGGAATGCCGAGATCACGCAGCTCGTTCTTGTCGCGCTCGAACATCCGGGAAAACGCTTCGGCGCTGGGACTCTCCGCGTAGCCCGCCACGCTGGACCTGATCTTCTCGGCGGTGATGTAGCCACGAGTGGACAGCAGCGCAATGACGAGATTTACCAGCCGTTCGACTTTCGAGGTAGGCATTCGCTTGGTTACATGCTCGCGATCAGCCGTTTGACTCTTTCATCGACGGCCCGGAATGGGTCCTTACACAACACCGTGCGCTGTGCCTGGTCGTTCAGTTTGAGATGCACCCAGTCGACGGTGAAATCCCGGCCGGCGGCTTGTGCGGCGCTGATGAATTCGCCCCGCAACCTGGCGCGGGTGGTCTGCGGCGGGTGGTCGACGGCCTCGGCGATTTCTTCGTCGGTGGTGACGCGCGACGCCAGGCCCTTGCGCTGCAGCAGATCGAAGACACCGCGCCCACGTTTGATGTCGTGGTAGGCCAGATCCAGTTGCGCGATCTTGGGGTCCGAGAGTTCCATGTTGTAGCGGTCCTGGTAACGCTGGAACAGCTTGCGCTTGATCACCCAGTCGATCTCGGTGTCCACCTTGGCGAAATCCTGGCTCTCCACGGCGTCCAGCTGGCGACCCCACAGGTCCACGACCTGCTCGATCTGCGCGTTGGGCTCACGGGTCTGCAGATGCTCGACGGCACGGGTGTAGTACTCGCGCTGGATGTCCAGCGCGCTGGCCTGGCGCCCGCCGGCCAGCCGGACCGGCCGGCGGCCGGTGACGTCGTGGCTGACCTCGCGGATGGCCCGGATCGGGTTGTCCAGCGAAAAGTCGCGGAACGCCACCCCCGATTCGATCATCTCGAGCACCAGCGCCGCCGTACCCACCTTGAGCATCGTGGTGGTCTCGCACATGTTCGAGTCGCCGACGATGACGTGCAGCCGACGGTACTTCTCGGCGTCGGCGTGCGGCTCGTCCCGGGTGTTGATAATTGGGCGGCTGCGGGTGGTGGCCGACGAGACGCCTTCCCAAATGTGTTCGGCGCGTTGACTCAAGCAGAAGGTGGCCGCCTTCGGAGTCTGCAGCACCTTGCCCGCCCCGCAGATCAACTGGCGAGTTACCAGGAAGGGCAGCAGCACGTCGGAAATTCGGGAGAACTCACCGGCCCGCACGATCAGGTAATTCTCGTGGCAGCCGTAAGAGTTGCCCGCTGAATCGGTGTTGTTCTTGAACAGGTAGATGTCGCCGCCGATGCCCTCGTCGGCCAGCCGTTGCTCGGCGTCGATGAGGAGGTCTTCGAGCACCCATTCACCGGCGCGGTCATGGGTGACCAGCTGCACCAGGCTGTCGCACTCGGCGGTGGCGTATTCGGGGTGGCTGCCCACATCGAGGTAGAGGCGGGCCCCGTTACGCAGGAAGACATTGGAGCTGCGACCCCAGGAGACCACCCTGCGGAACAGGTAGCGGGCCACCTCGTCCGGAGAGAGCCGGCGATGACCGTGGAAGGTGCAGGTGACACCGAACTCGGTCTCGATGCCCATGATTCGTCGCTGCACATATCGAGAGTACAAGTTGTCCGAGGACGACGGTGAGCAAGCCGCGCCAAGGGGGCGCTAGTCCGAAGACTTTTCGTCCGATTTCGGGGCTTTTTTCTTGCCCTTGGCATCCAGTTCCTGCAGCAGCGTTTCCAGCGCGGTACCGGTGATCCGCCGGAATGCCCGCCGCGGCCGGTTGGCGTCGAGAATGGCGACCTCGAGGCTGCCCACTCCGAGAGGGGGCTGACCGTTGCCCGAGTTCTCCGGGTTGCTCGCCCGCAACGCCTGCACCGCGATGCGTACCGCGTCGGGCAGGTCGGCGTTCTCGGCGTAGGACTCCTTGAGCGCGTTGGTAATCGGTTCGGTCGTGCCGCCCATCACCACGAAGTGCGGCTCGTCAGCAATCGAGCCGTCGTAGGTGATGCGGTAGAGCTCGGGCGGTTTGGTTTCGCCGTAGTGCGCGACTTCGGCCACACACAGTTCCACCTCGTACGGCTTGGCCTGCTCGGTGAAGATGCTGCCCAGCGTTTGCGCGTAGACGTTGGCCAGCTGCCGGCCGGTGACGTCGCGGCGGTCGTAGGCGTAGCCGCGCGTGTCGGCGAACTGGATGCCGCCGCGGCGCAAATTGTCGAATTCGTTGAACTTTCCAGCGGCCGCAAAGCCCACCCGGTCGTATAGTTCGCTGATCTTTTGTAGGGACCGCGACGGATTCTCCGCGACGAACAGCACTCCACCGGCGTAGGCCAGTGCGACCACGCTGCGGCCGCGGGCGATGCCCTTGCGCGCGAGCTCGCTGCGCTCGCGCATCGCCTGCTCAGGAGAGATGAAATACGGAAAGCTCACTTTTCACCGCCATCGGGACCGAAAGTGTCTGCCCGCGAACGGCTTTCGATGATCTCACGGGCCAGTTCGGCAATCCTGCTCTCCGCCACGTCGGCGGCACCGTCGGCGTCGATCGTGACGGCCGTCGGGTAGATGCCGCGGACCAGGTCCGGCCCGCCGGTGGCGGAGTCGTCGTCAGCGGCGTCGTAAAGCGACTCGACGGCAACCCGTAACGCCGAATCGGCGTCGGCGACGCGCGAATACAGCTTCTTTATCGACGACTTGGCGAAGATCGACCCCGATCCCACCGACTGGTAGCCCTCTTCTTCGATGTTCCAGCCGCCGGCAGCGTCGAAGGAGACGATGCGGCCCGCGGATTCCGGATCGGCTGCATGGATGTCGTAGCCCGCCAATAGCGGCAGCGCCACCAGCCCTTGCATCGCGGCGGCCAGGTTGCCCCGCACCATGATCGCCAGCCGGTTGACCTTGCCGGCGAACGTGAGCGGTACGCCTTCGAGCTTCTCGTAATGCTCGAGTTCGACCGCGTACAGCCGCGCGAATTCCACTGCGATCGCTGCGGTACCGGCTATGCCGGTGGCCGTGTAGTCGTCGGTGATGTACACCTTCTGCACATCGCGACCGGCGATCATGTTGCCCTGCGTCGAGCGCCGGTCTCCCGCGATGACGACGCCGCCGGGGTATTTCAGGGCCACGATCGTGGTGCCGTGCGGCAGCTGATCGCCAGCGGATTGGACGCCACCGCTGAGGCTTGCGGGCAGCAGATCCGGTGCCTGACGGCGCAGAAAGTCAGCGAAGGACGACAGGTCTACGGCGGGCTGATTGGTTGACAGGCGATCGGGGAACGGCCAGATCACTGTCCGCCCTTTTGGACGTACGCGCGGACGAAGTCCTCGGCGTTTTCCTCAAGGACATCGTCGATCTCGTCGAGCAGGTCGTCGGTTTCCTCGGTCAGCTTTTCGCGACGCTCCTGGCCCGCGGCCGTGGTACCGGTGACGTCGTCCTCGTCGCCGCCGCCACCGCCACGTTTGGTTTGCTCCTGAGCCATCGCCGCCTCCTGCTTCGTCACGGGCCGCGGGTACGTGTCCATCCGCCCGTTGGCTTTTCTCCACCCTACCGGTCAACACTGACGTTTCCCGGCTTATAGCCCTTAACTGGTTAGTTGCTCTACCAGTTCCACTGCGCTGTCCACCGAGTCCAATAGCGCCCCGACATGTGCCTTGCTGCCGCGCAGCGGCTCGAGCGTTGGGATGCGAACGAGCGAATCGCCCCCCAGGTCGAAGATCACCGAGTCCCAACTGGCCGCGGCGATGTCGGCGCCGAACCGGCGCAGACACTCGCCGCGGAAGTATGCGCGAGTATCCGTAGGCGGGTTATCTACCGCCTCCAGCACTTGGTGCTCGGTCACCAGACGCTTCATCGAGCCCCGCGCGACCAGGCGGTTGTAGAGGCCTTTGTCCAGCCGGACATCGGAGTACTGCAGGTCGACGAGGTGCAGCCGGGGCGCCGACCAGCTCAGGTTCTCCCGGTGCCGGAAACCCTCGAGCAATCGCAGCTTGGCCGGCCAGTCCAGCAGTTCGGCGCAGTCCATCGGGTCGCGCTCGAGTTGGTCGAGCACATGGGCCCAGGTTTCCACGATGTGGGCGGCGCGGGGGTCGGGGTCGCGGCTGTCGACCAGCTTGGCCACCCGGTCGAGGTAGATCCGTTGCAGCGCAAGGCCGGTCAGCTCGCGACCGTCGACCAGCGCCACGGTCTGGCGCAGCGAGGGATCGCGGCTGATCGCGTGCACCGCGTGTACCGGGCGGGCCAGGGCCAGATCGGTCAGATCGATGCCCTCTTCGATCAGGTCAAGTACCAGCGCGGTGGTGCCGAGTTTCAGGTAGGTCGACGTCTCGGCAAGGTTGGCGTCGCCGATGATCACGTGCAGCCGGCGGTATCTGTCCGCGTCGGCGTGCGGTTCGTCGCGAGTGTTGATGATGCCGCGTTTGAGTGTGGTTTCCAGGCCGACCTCGACCTCGATGTAGTCGGATCGCTGGGACAGTTGGAAGCCCGGTTCATCACCGGAGGGCCCGATGCCGACGCGCCCGGAGCCGGTCACCACTTGCCGGGAAACGAAGAATGGGGTCAGGCCGGCGATGATGGCCGAAAACGGTGTCTGGCGGCTCATCAGGTAGTTCTCATGGGACCCGTATGAGGCGCCCTTGCCGTCGACGTTGTTCTTGTAGAGCTGCAGTTTCGCAGCGCCGGGAACGCTGGCGACGTGCCGGGCGGCCGCCTCCATCACCCGTTCGCCGGCCTTATCCCAGATCACCGCGTCGAGGGGGTCGGTGCATTCCGGGGCGGAGTATTCCGGGTGGGCGTGATCGACGTAGAGCCGCGCCCCGTTGGTCAGGATCATGTTCGCCGCGCCGACCTCGTCTGCGTCGACCACCGGCGGTGGGCCGGCCGAGCGACTCAGGTCGAAGCCGCGGGCATCGCGCAGCGGCGATTCCACCTCGTAATCCCAGCGGGTGCGCTTGGCGCGCTGAATGCCGGCGGCGGCGGCGTAGGCGAGCACTGCCTGCGTCGACGTGAGGATCGGGTTGGCGGTCGGGTCCGACGGCGATGAGATGCCGTACTCGACCTCCGTTCCGATAATCCGTTGCATGCGCTAAAGCCTAGGCGTGGCGACGATGCGGCCGCGTAGCGGCCGAGGAGGAGGCGCGCAATGCGGGCTAGGCGTGGCGACGATGCGGCCGCGTAGCGGTGCGCGGCCGAGGCGCGCAATCGAGTGTGCAGTGGTGGCCTCGGGTGTGCTTCCAGGGCGGAAATTCTCGGCAGATCCCGCCCTGGTTACACAGTCGAAGCCGTCAGCTCGGCCCTAATGCGCCAGAGCGCCATTAGGGTAATTCGGGATGAGCCTTTCCCTGCGCCGGGCGCCAGCAGCCGGGGACTCCCCGAGGGCTGCGGCTGAAGCGTGGTTCCTGCACCGCGGCCTCCCAGCGGTGCTGACCAGGCGAGCCCGCTGGCGACGGCTGTGGCCCCGGTCGGCGCCCGCCCTGGCCGCGTACGCGACGCTACATTGCTGGATGCTGCCCGTCCTCCTGATCACCCACGGCGACGAGGTCGTCATCGATGGATCGCCAAGCCCGCGAGAGTGGGCGATCCTCGGTCTGGTCGGCGTCGCGCCGGCACTGATCATGCTGGTCGGCTGGCTGGTGTCGCGGCTGTCGGACAGCCGGACGCGTTCGCTCGCAGCGACGGTCGCAGTCAGCATCGTGGCGATCATCATCGTCGTCGAAACCTCGGTATCGCACCTGCCGGATGCGGCGTTCGTCGCCGTCGCGGTACTGCTACTGACCGCCAGCGGTCTCGGGTCTGTGGTCGCCTGGACGGTGCGCATGGTGCTGTCGCATTTGGCGACGATTGGGGCGCTGGCGATCCGGGCCCTGCCGGTCGTTCTGCTGACCACTTTGGTGTTCTTCAATGGCAACGTCTGGCTGATGTCGGCCACCATCAGCGGAGAACGCCTTGCGTTGGCGGTGCTGTTTTTGATAAGCATCGCCGCCGCGTTTGTCGTTTCGGCCACGGTGGAGCGGGTCAAGCCGATGCTGCGGTCACCGACAGCGGTGCCCAAGGACTGCGAAGAGCTGACCGAAACGCCCTTTGCGGCGATACCTGATCCGCCCAGCAGCCCACCGCTCACCAGAATCGAGCGAGCCAACGTCGTTTTCGTTCTCGCGGCATCCCAGTTGGCGCAGATCGCGGTGGTCGCGGCGCTCACCGCCGCGATTTACGTCATCCTCGGGCTAATCGTGCTCAGTCCGGCGCTGCTCAAAGAATGGGCCCACACGGAATCGGGCACCTCGACACTGCTGGGCCTGACGGTTCCGGTGCCCGACTCGCTGGTACATCTGTGTCTGTTCCTCGGCGCGCTGACATTCATGTACATCAGCGCCCGCGCGGCCGGCGACGCCGACTACCGGTCGACCTTCGTCGACCCGCTGATCCACGATCTGCACAACACGCTGATCGCGCGCAACCGTTACCGCGGCAACATCGCTGCGGGTCGTGTTGACGCCGCTGAGCTGAGTGATTAACTTCACCCTGGTGCCGGCCAAACATGCCCGCGAAGAAGACGTCACCGACATCTCCGGGAAACGCTACGGCGAGGTCCTTCTCGTAACCCCAGGCGAGGCCGGACCTCAGGCCAGCGTCTACAACAGCTTCCCGCTCAACGATTGCCCCGCCGAACTGTGGTCTGCGCTGGACGCGCAAGCACTCGCGACCGAACACGGCGCGGCGGGGGCACTGCTCAATGGCCCCCGCTACTGGCTGATGAACGCCATTGAGAAAGCGCCGCAGGGGCCGGCGATCACGAAGAGCTTCGGCGGCATCGAGATGCTTTTGCAGGCCACCGTGCTGCTGTCGTCGATGAACCCGGCGCCCTACACCGTCAACCAGGTGAGCCGCAACACGGTCTTCGTCTTCAACGAGGGCGAAGAGGTCTACGAGCTGCAGGACCCCAGGGGGCAGCGCTGGGTGATGCAGACCTGGAGTCAGGTGGTCGACCCCAACCTGTCGCGAGCCGACCTGCCCAAACTGGCCGACCGCCTCAAGCTTCCCGACGGGTGGTCCTACCACTCGCGCGTGCTGCCAAATGAGCTCAGGATCGACACCACGACCCGCGCTGCCCAAGTCCTTCAGGACGACCTGACGAACAGCTATTCGCTGGCGAGCGCCTAACCCAAGCGGTTCGGCAGCCAGCTGCGGTGACGGACGGCGGCCCTTCGGGCGGCTTTGGCAAGCGCCTTATCCGGCAAGTGCTGACCTAGCGCGTCGAGCACGACCCCCGTCTCGGCCGCGGGATGTCGCCACATGTTTTCGAGTACCTGCAGCGGCTCGGACAAGCTGGTGAAGAAGCTGCATAGTCCTTCCGGATCGGCCAGATCACTCGCGAGCACATCGACAAGCACCGCGATGTCGACGAAGCTGGCGAGGGTCTCGGGAGACGCGCATCCTCGCTGTATCAACCACAACGCCGCATGGCCTGCGACCGGAGTGTCCAACATCTGACGGACAAACGGTTCGGCTTCCTCGATAGCAAACATGTGCAGCGCGGTAAACCCCATCACCCGGCTGGCGGCGCTAGAGGCCGCCACGATGGCCTCGCTGAGCATCTGCACCCGCTCGATGGCAGCGCGGTCAGGCTGCCAGTTCGCGACCAAATCCTCATGTCCGGTGTCAGCCGTCGTCAACATCGCGTCGATCAAGCCTGCGCCGTCGGCATTTTGGACGTCGCCGGCGCGATGCAGCACATACCCAGCGTCATCGAGATAGTCCGGCAGGACATGACGGCCGAAGGCGGTCAGCGCCACGGTGCCGGCAGTCCAGTAGCTGCGCCCGAACCGCTTCGGCACCTCCTGTCGGTCAGTCCATCGCACTACGCCGGCCTCCTCGAGGATCTCAAAGATGAAGCTCATGTTCTCGTCGGTGAATGTGTCGAGCATGTCCTCATCCGCCCAGTACGGGTCCAGATGCCGACTTACCACCGATTGCGCCCACTCCAGGAAGGACTCGAACGGCATCTCGGCGGTGTCTTGCGCGAGCAACGGAGCCAACCAATGCACGACCCCGTCGTCGAGCAATTCGTGAAGATCGTTGAAATACGTGACGCGGCCGGAGGACCGCGACTGCGACGGACCCAGCTCGACGACCGCCGAAAAAAGTGCCTCCGCACGCGCGACCGCCGGCCGCATTTCCCAAGCCTTTACCGGAACCAAACGATGCCGATGCGTCCGGACCGCTCCGGCTGCTTTTGCAAAGGCGACGATCAAGTTCAGCCGCTGCAGTTTGGCGGTCGAACGCGTGCGCCAGGTCTTGTTGCCGATTTTGAGATCCATCTCGTCGCCGGTGTCAAGCAGCTCAACCAGCGCACGACCGTCGACCAACTTGAGGTTCCCAGCGTCCGTCAACGGCTGTCCGTCCGGGCCCAAATAGTCGCGCAAGGCATCGAATTTCGCCAGCAACGGCGCGGCGACCGCGGCGGCCTCCACGTCGGCGGCCGGCGGCGGGACGTAGACGAACGGCAACTCGTATGACCCAGGTGCCCCGGCCGTGTCCGAGTCACCACCGCCGGCAGTGGGGCTGCCCATCTCTTCGCGCACGGTCGGCAGGAGGTCGGCAGCCAGGCGCCTCAGCCGATTGGCGCGGTCGATACCGCCGACGAGACGTCCGCTGGCTGCCATGAAGTCGACGTAGACACCCACCGCGTTACACAGAAACTCGGCGCCATTCACGTGCCCTGCGAAGCGGCGCGGACACCAATCGAGCAGAAACTGCGTGACGTCGCCGGGACTGAAATCGTCGAGAACACCGCTCGATTCGTGATACCGCCAGTCCAGGAATATCTCGACGTCGGTGACCACTCCGGCCCGTTCGGGAGGGGGTCGATCCAGCCAGCAGTCAAGCTCGTGAAGCAGCGCGACACGCGCCGCGTGATAGGCGTCGTCGTCGCCGGGACCGAATTGAAGGCGCACCCTTGCGACGCTAGTCGGGGGGACCGACAAATTCGCTACAAGTACTGACCCAGATTCGACTCGGTGTCGATGGCTCGCGACGCGCTCGACGACTTACCGGTGACCAAGGTGCGGATGTAGACGATCCGCTCGCCCTTCTTGCCCGAAATCCGTGCCCAGTCATCGGGATTGGTGGTGTTGGGCAAATCCTCGTTCTCGGCGAACTCGTCGACGATCGAGTCGAGCAGGTGCTGAATGCGCAGACCCGGCTGACCGGTTTCCAGTACCGACTTGATCGCGTTCTTCTTGGCGCGGTCGACGACGTTTTGGATCATGGCCCCGGAGTTGAAGTCCTTGAAGTACATGACTTCCTTGTCACCGTTGGCGTAGGTGACCTCCAGGAACCGGTTGTCGTCGATCTCGGCGTACATCCGGTCGACGACCTTCTCGATCATCGCCTTGATGCAGGCCGTGCGGTCGCCTTCGAACTCGGCGAGGTCGTCGGCGTGCACCGGCAGCGACTCGGTCAGGTACTTCGAGTAGATGTCCTGGGCCGCCTCGGCGTCGGGCCGCTCGATCTTGATCTTCACGTCCAGGCGCCCGGGGCGCAGGATGGCCGGGTCGATCATGTCCTCGCGGTTTGACGCGCCGATCACGATGACGTTTTCGAGTCCCTCGACGCCGTCGATCTCGCTGAGGAGCTGGGGGACGACCGTCGTCTCGACGTCTGAGGAGACCCCGGTGCCGCGGGTACGGAAGATCGAGTCCATCTCGTCGAAGAACACGATCACCGGCGTGCCTTCGGAGGCCTTTTCGCGCGCCCGCTGGAAGATCAGCCGGATGTGACGCTCGGTCTCGCCGACGAACTTGTTCAGCAGTTCGGGGCCTTTGATGTTGAGGAAGTACGACTTGGCCTCACGTGAGTCGTCGCCGCGGACCTCAGCCATCTTCTTGGCCAACGAGTTTGCCACCGCCTTGGCGATGAGCGTCTTACCGCAGCCGGGCGGACCGTAGAGCAGCACGCCTTTGGGCGGGCGCAGCGCGTACTCACGGTAGAGCTCCTTGTGCAGGAACGGCAGCTCGACGGCGTCGCGGATCTGCTCGATCTGACGGGTGAGGCCACCGATGTCTTCGTAGCTGACGTCGGGCACCTCTTCGAGCACCAGGTCTTCGACTTCGGCTTTGGGAATGCGCTCGAAGGCGTAGCCGGCTTTGGTGTCGACCAGCAGCGAGTCGCCCGGGCGCAGCTTACGCGGCCGGGTGTCGTCGTTGAGGGCGTCGGGGTGACCTTCGGGAAGGTCCTCGGCGACCAGCGGTTCGGCCAGCCACACGATGCGCTCCTCGTCGGCGTGGCCGACGACGAGGGCCCGGTGACCGTCGGCGAGAACCTCACGCAGCGTGGAGATCTCGCCGACCGATTCGAAGGTTCCCGCCTCGACGACGGTCAGGGCTTCGTTGAGCCGGACCGTCTGCCCTTTCCGGAGGGACTTGGTGTCGATGTTGGGCGAACACGTGAGGCGCATCTTGCGACCCGAGGTGAACACGTCGACGGTTTCGTCGTCGTGAGCCGACAGCAGGACCCCGTAGCCGCTGGGCGGCTGCCCTAACCGGTCGACTTCCTCGCGCAGCGCCAGCAGTTGCTGGCGGGCTTCTTTAAGAGTTTCCATTAATTTGGAATTGCGGGCCGCAAGCGAGTCGATCCGGGCTTCAAGTTGATGGACATCGCGCGCAGAGCGCGCCGGATTGTGCTGTCCCCCGGCGTTCTCCAGTTGCTCGCGCAGCACCGCTGCTTCACGCCGCAGCTGTTCGAGTTCGGCAGCATCTTCGCTGGACAGGGGGATATCGCGGGGGGTCTTGAATGCTTCAGAACGCTCTGATTCACCCATGTTGCGCTCCTTTCCCGCACCAGGAATGGCGTGGCGGATACTTCAACGCTACCGGCGATTGCCGCTTGATGTGCGGAGTCAAATGCCCCGAAACGCTGATGAAAAGTAACAACTTGGGTCTCGCTGGTAATCTCAGCTTCCAATCGAGCCGAGCGAAAGGATCGCCGTGACTGCGAAATCCCTAGCCACGGGCATGGAAGCCGGCGCGGTGATCGGTACCGGCGCGGCCAGTGTGACTTCGATTGCAATCGCCCACCGCTCGTAGCCGCTGGATGCACCGAAGCGTTCGGGTAACCCTCGTAGCCGCCATCGTCACGGCGGCGCTGAGCCTCGCGGGGTGTTCGCAAAACGATCACAAGACATCGCCGGCCGCCGAACCATCGGTGCCCTCCGCCACGTCGAGCGTGGTGCCGGCGCGGCCGACCGGCCCGCTGCCCGCGCCCGAAGCGCTGACCGATGTGTTGTCACGGCTCGCCGACCCGGGCGTCCCGGGAGCCAACAAGCTGAACCTCGTCGAGGGCTCCACTCCTGAGACGGCCGCCGCGCTGGACCGGTTCACCACCGCCGCACGCGATGGCGGCTATCTGCCCATGACGTTTGCGGCCAACAACCTCGCCTGGTCGGACCGGAATCCGTCCGACGTGGTGGCCACCGTCGTCGTCACCACCGCCCAACCGAACAACCGCCAGTTCACCTTTCCGATGGAGTTCACCCCCGCCCAGGGCGGTTGGCAGCTGTCCAGACGAACCGCGGAAATGCTGCTGGCGCTACAGAACTCACGGAACTCGACACCGCCATCCACTCCGGCTCCGGAGCCCGGTCCAGCTCCAGCCCCAACGCCGGAACCGAGCCCGCCGGAGTCCCCGGCGCCGGCCCCCGCTCCCCCGGGCTAAGGGCGCGGATGTGGATCGGCTGGCTTGAATTCGACGTGTTGCTGGGCGACGTGCGATCACTCAAGCAGAAGCGCTCGGTGATCCGGCCCGTCGTTGCGGAGCTACAGCGCAAGTTCAGCGTCGCCGCGGCCGAGACCGGCACACAGGACTTACACCGACGGGCGGGCATCGGCGTGGCCGTGGTCTGCGGCGAGCGCGGCCACGCCGTCGATGTGCTCGACGCCGCCGAGCGCCTCGTCGCCGCGCATCCCGAGTTCGAGTTGCTGTCGGTGCGCCGGGGTCTGCACCGAAGCGATGACTAGCGGCGATTGGCCGCTAGCCGTCGCGTCCCACACGTTTGCGGCCCAATGGCGCGGGTGCGACGGCGCCGGGCGCCAGACGGCGTGTTGCCACCAGAAAAGCTGTGTGCCCGCGCATCGAATGCTGCGGCCGAACGGCTAGCCCCACCACGTTCCAGCCCCGCTGCATCGTCTCCCAGGATCGTGGCTCGGTCCAACACTGCTGCGCCCGCAGCGCCTCGACGACCTTCGACAGCTGGGTGACGGTGGCGACATAGATCACCAGCACCCCGCCGGAGACCAGCAGCCGCGCCACGGCGTCCAGTACTTCCCACGGCGCAAGCATGTCCAGCACGGCTCGATCCACCGAACCGTCGGGCAGATCGGAGTCGGCGAGGTCGCTGATGATCAGTCGCCAGTTGTCCGGCGCATCGCCGTAGAAGGTACTGACGTTGCGCCGGGCGTGCTCGGCATGGTCGGCGCGTTGCTCGTAGGAGATCACCTGTCCCTGCGGGCCGACCGCACGGAGCAGTGACAGCGTCAGCGCGCCGGATCCGGCTCCGGCCTCGAGTACCCGGGCGCCGGGGAAGATGTCGCCCTCGTGCACGATCTGCGCGGCGTCCTTGGGATAGATCACTTGCGGGCCGCGGGGCATCGACATGACGTAGTCGACCAGTAGCGGGCGCAGCACCAAGAACAGGGCGCCGTTGCTCGATTTGACGACGCTGCCCTGCTCCAGCCCGATTACCGCGTCGTGGGCGATCCTGCCGCGATGGGTGTGAAACTCCGCGCCCGGGGTGAGCGACATGGTGTAGTGGCGACCCTTGGCGTCGGTGAGCTGAACACGTTCGCCGACGGTGAACGGGCCGGTTGTTGACACGGCGTCTAGCGTGCCAGCCGACGCGCCGCAACAGGTGCCCGGGGTTGTCAGGGCACCGTCCTAGGCTGCGGGCATGACACGGCCGGCGCTGTCACCGTCGCGGGCGGCGGACTTCAAGCAGTGCCCGCTGCTGTATCGTTTCCGCGCGATCGACCGGTTGCCTGAAGCGCCGTCGCTGGCACAGCTGCGCGGATCGGTCGTGCATGCAGCCCTCGAGCAGCTCTACGGCCTCCCGGCGGTGCAGCGCGACCCGGACACGGCATGCTCACTCGTGGAGCCGGCCTGGGATCAGGTGATGGCCGACGAGCCCGACCTGGCCGCCGAGCTGGACCCTGCCCAGCGCACCCAACTGCTGCAGGAGGCCCGCGTCTTGTTGGCCGGCTATTACCGGCTCGAGGACCCGACCCGGTTCAGCCCGCAAAGCTGCGAGCAACGCGTGGAGGTTGAGCTTGCCGACGGCACGCTGCTGCGCGGCTTCATCGACCGGATCGACGTCGCCGCCACCGGCGAGCTGCGGGTGGTCGATTACAAGACCGGCAAGGCGCCGCCGGCCGCGCGGGCACTGGCCGAGTTCAAGGCGATGTTTCAGATGAAGTTCTACGCGGTCGCGCTGTTTCGTTCCCGCGGGGTGCTGCCCGCCCGGCTGCGGCTGATCTATCTGGCCGACGGGCAGCTGCTGGACTACTCCCCCGACCGTGATGAGCTGCTGCGGTTCGAGAAGACCCTGATGGCCATCTGGCGGGCGATTCAATCCGCGGGCCAGACCGGCGATTTCCGCCCCAGTCGGTCGCGGCTGTGCGATTGGTGTCCGCACCGACAGCACTGCCCGGTCTTCGGGGGCACGCCACCGCCCTACCCGGGGTGGCCGGAACACCCAGCGGCCGAAGGTGTTTCGTGCCCGACCGAGCCGGCGGCATGAAAGGCTGCTATTACCAGCGTCTGCCTGCTGCCGGTGAGTATGCGGCGTTCGACCCGACCGACTACACCCGCAGCAACTGGAGCCCCGAAATCCAGCACGGCTCGCCGCCGTTGGCCCTGCTGACCAAGTTGATCGAGGAACTGTCGGAGGGTTCCGGCTTGCGGATCGCCAGCCTGCGCCTCGACATTCTCGGGGCGATTCCGGTGGCAGCGCTGAGGACCCGGGCCTGGGTGGAACGGCCCGGATCGCGTGTGTCGATGATGGTCGCCGAGATGGTCGCCGACCGCGTGGTGGCACGGGTGAGCGCGTGGCTGATAGCGGTCTCCGACACCGCCGACGTCGCATCCGACCGGTATCCGCCGCTGGTGGAGGGACCCGCCGTGGCGCGCCCGGCGGCTTTCGTCGACGTGCGCGGCTACTTCGACGCGCTCGACTGGCGCCCGCAGCACCAGGCCGAAGGCCAGTCCGCCGCGGTTTCCTGGATGCGCCCCACAGCCCACATCGTCGACGCCGAGCCGACCACGGCATTGCAGCGGCTAGCCGCAGTGGTGGACTGCGCCAATGGCGTCGGCGCGATCCTGGACCCCAGGCGGTACTTCTTCATGAACACCGATACGACCGTGCACCTGCACCGACTTCCGACGGGAGATGATTTCGCACTGCGCGCTCGCGCCTCCGTCGGTCCGGACGGCGTGGGCGTAACCACGACAGAGGTGTTCGACAAGACGGGTTTCGTCGGCACTGCGGCCCAGACACTGCTGGTTCAGCGCAGGTGATCAGTCCAGTGGGGACATCTCCTGCAGCACGGTCGGAACGAGTTCGCTGACGGTCGGATGGATGTGCATGGTGCGCGACAGTGTGGTGTAGGGCGCTTTGGCCGACATGACGTCAAGGATGGCGTGCACGACCTCGTCCCCGCCTACGCCAAAGATGGCCGCGCCCAAAATCTCGTCGGTGTCGGCGTCGACGACGACCTTCATAAAGCCTTGCGTCTCACCCTTTTCCACGGCTCTGCCCACCCTGGTCATCGGCCGCTTACCGACCAGCGCCCGCCGGCCCGACGCGCGAACCTGGTCCACGGTCATGCCGGCGCGCCCTAGTGGCGGGTCGATGTAGAGGGCGTAGGTGGTGATCCGGTCGCTCACTCGTCGCGGGTCGTCGTCGAGCAGGTTGGCGGCGACGATCTCGAAGTCGTTGTACGAGGTGTGGGTGAAAGCGCCTTTGCCGTTGCAATCGCCCAGCGCCCAAATGTGGTCGACGTTGGTCTTGAGTTGGTCGTCGACCAGGATGTAGCCACGGGCGTCGGTCTGCACACCGGCCGCCTCCAGCCCAAGGTCGTCGGTGTTCGGGCGGCGGCCTACTGCCAGCAACAGGTGGCTGCCCGGAATGGGGGTGGCACCGGCACTGGGGGTCAACTCAAAGCCTCCAAAAGCACCGTCCTGCTTGGCAACCCGCACATCGTCGGCGCCGGTGACGATGTTGATGCCTTCGCCCGCGAGGACTTCCCTGATGGTCGCCGAGACGTCCTCGTCTTCCCGGCTTGCCAGCCGAGGTCCCCGTTCCACCACCGTGACTTCAGCCCCGAACCGGCGGTACATCTGCGCGAACTCCAGTGCGATGTAGCTTCCGCCGACGATGATGAGATGCTCTGGCACCGTGTCGAGTTCGAGGATCGACACGTTGGTGAGAAAGTCGACGTCGTCAAGTCCGGGAATGTTTGGTACCACCGCGCGGCCGCCGACGTTGAGGAAGATCCGATCAGCTTGCAGCACTTGGTCATTGACCCGCAGCGTGTGGGCATCCTCGAACCGCGCGTGGCCACGGAAGACGGTGCAGCCGGCCATGCCGTCCAGCCATTTTTCGACGCCCCTGCGGTCGTCGAGCATGATGCCGTCTTTGCGCGCCTTAACTTTCGCCATGTCCACGCTGATGGTTCCGGTGCCGACGCCGTATTCCGCGCCGCGCCGCGCAAGATGAGCGGCGTGGGCGCTGGCCACCAGCGTCTTGGTGGGGATGCAGCCAGTGTTGACGCAGGTACCGCCGACGTGTTTGCGCTCCACGATGGCGACGCGCTGGCCCGCTGCGGTCAGGCGGCCCGCCAGCGGTGGTCCGGCCTGGCCGGCGCCGACGATGATCGCGTCGAAATTCTCTGTCACAGAGCGGCCGCCGTCGCGACGATGGCGAAGCCACCCAGAACGGCAACGGCATCTTCTAGCAGCGCGATCGGCAGGTCATGACCGCCGCGGGCGGCTACCAGCCGGCGGCGCGCCTGATAACCCCCGAGGGTGCCCAGCACGGCGCCGATCACACCGGCGCCCAGTCCACCCCACCGGTAACCCCAGGCGGTGCCGATGACCGCACCGGCCAGCCCGCCCAAGATGATTCGCACGGCGAACACCGGCGTGGCTGTGCGCGGCGGTGTCTTGGGAAGTTTGTCGTTCACCAGTTCAGCAACCGCCAGAATGCTCAGCGTCACCACCGTGACGATGTTGGCCATCCACGATGCCCACGTGTGGTCGAGGTTGATCCAGCTCAAGAAGGCGGCCCAGGAGACCGCCGCGGGAGCAGTCACAGAACGCAGTCCGGCGACGACACCGATCAGAAGAGCCAAGAGCAGGACAAGGACTTGCGTCACAGCGATCCCTCCTGGGACAGACGAATAACCGCGGCAATCGACCTAGCGGACGCTAACACAGCGCCCGCCCCGTCACACGATCAGAATCGGCAGAACCTGATGTCTGATGCCAGGATCGCTTTGGCCCCGATCGCGGCGAGCTCGTCCATGATGCGGTTGACGCCCCGGCGTGGCACCAAAGCACGGATTGCAACCCAATCCGGATCCGCCAGTGGCGCGATGGTCGGAGACTCCAGCCCCGGGGTGATCGACGTGGCCTTCTCAAGTACCGAACGCGGGCAGTCGTAGTCAAGCATCAAGTACTGCTGGCCGAACACCACGCCCTGGACCCGCGCGACCAATTGGTCGCTTACCTCGCTTTGGTCCTCACTATCGCGGCCGACCCGCTCGATCAGTACTGCCTCCGAATCACAAAGCGGCTCACCGAAAGCCACCAAATTGTGCATGCTCAACGTGCGGCCAGAGCCCACCACATCGGCGATGGCATCGGCCACACCGAGTTGCACGGAAATCTCCACCGCGCCATCGAGTCTGATGACCGTTGCTTCAATACCCTTGTCTTCCAGGTCTTTTCGAACCAGGTTCGGGTAAGCGGTGGCGATCCGCTTATTCGCCAGGTCGGCCACCGTCCAGGTCCGTCCGGCCGGGCCGGCATAGCGGAAGCTCGACGACCCGAAACCCAGCGCCAAGCGCTCACGCACCGGCGCTCCCGAGTCGAGTGCCAGATCGCGTCCGGTGATCCCGAAATCAAGCTCTCCCGAACCGACGTAGATGGCTATGTCCTTGGGTCGCAAGAAGAAGAACTCGACGTTGTTGACCGGATCGATGACGGTGAGGTCTTTGGGATCGGTCCGGCGGCGATAGCCGGCTTCGGACAGGATCTCGGTGGCCGGCTCACTCAGCGCACCCTTGTTCGGAACGGCCACCCTCAACATGCTCATAGCTTCCGGTAGATGTCGTCGAGGGACAGCCCGCGCGAGATCATCAACACCTGCGTCCAATACAGCAGCTGGCTGATCTCCTCGGCCAGCGCTTCGTCGGGCTCGTGCTCGGCGGCCAGCCACACCTCGCCGGCCTCCTCCAGGATCTTCTTACCCAGGGCATGTACCCCGCCGTCCAGTGCAGCCACGGTCGCGCTGCCGGCCGGACGGGTGCGGGCACGCTCCCCGAGTTCGGCGAATAGATCCTCGAACGTCTTCACGGCCAGCGATTGTTCCACGTGCCGGCGAGCAAAGTCACGGCGGTTTAGGCGTGCCGGGCCCGCGAAGGTGCGCAGATGTTCAGCTTGAGCGGCGTGTTCGTGTACGAACACGCGCGCTCGCCGCCAAAACGGGGAGGCTCAGTCCTCTGGGTTGTAGCCGAGGTTGGAGCTCAGCCAGCGCTCGGCTTCCCGCAAAGTCCAGCCCTTGCGCTTCGCGTAGTCGGCGACCTGGTCCTGAGCCATCCGGCCGACCACAAAGTACTGCGACTGCGGGTGCGAGAAGTACCAGCCGCTGACGGCGGCACCCGGCCACATCGCCATCGACTCCGTCAGCTCGATTCCGGTCCGCTCGGTGACGTCCATCAGCTTCCAGAGCGTGGCCTTCTCGGTGTGCTCCGGGCAGGCCGGGTAGCCGGGAGCAGGACGGATGCCCCGGTACTTCTCATCGATGAGTGCCTCGTTGTCGAGCTGCTCGTCCGGTTGGAATCCCCAGAATTCCTTGCGGACCCGCTGGTGCATTCGTTCGGCGAACGCCTCCGCCAGCCGGTCGGCGAGCGACTCCAGCAGGATCGCGCTGTAGTCGTCGAGGGCCGCCTTGAACTCCGCGATCTTTTCTCCGCTGCCGAGCCCCGCGGTGACGGCGAAGGCGCCGACATAGTCGGCCAAGCCAGTGTCCCTGGGGGCGACGAAGTCGCCCAGCGACCGGTTCGGGATTCCCTCGCGATGCTCGCCCTGCTGGCGCAGGTTGTGCAGCGTGGTCAGCACCTGGGTTCGGGTGTCGTCGGTGTACACCTCGATGTCGTCACCGCCAGGGCTAGCGTTGGCCGGGAAAAAACCTATCACCGCGTTGGCGGTCAGCCACTTCTCCTTGATCAGGATGTCGAGCATCTGCTGGGCATCGTCATAGAGCTTGCGGGCGGCCTCGCCCGAAGCCGGGTTGTTGAGGATGTCGGGGAATCTGCCCTTCATCTCCCAGGCGTTGAAGAACGGTTGCCAGTCGATGTACTCGCGCAACTCGGCGAGGTCGTAGTCCTGAAACTCCCGCACGCCGAGTCCCTGGGCGGGCACCGGCGGGGTGTAACCGTCCCACTCGATCGGCGTCCGATTCGCGCGGGCCTTCTCCAGCGTCAGCATCGGCCGCTCGTTCTTCTGAGAGTGCCGTTCGCGCAGGGCTGCGTAGTCCTTCTCGGTGGCTTCCAGCAGGGCCGGGCGCTGCTTGTCGTCGAGCAGCGCGGCAGCGACCGGCACCGAGCGGGACGCGTCCTTGACCCAGACCACCGGACCGCTACGACGCGGCGACACCTTCACGGCCGTGTGGGCGCGCGAGGTGGTTGCGCCACCGATCAGCAACGGGATCTCCAGGCCCTCGCGTTCCATCTCGGCGGCGAAGTTGACCATCTCGTCCAGCGACGGCGTGATCAATCCCGACAGCCCGATGATGTCGGCGTCGTGCTCCTTCGCCGCGGCCAGGATCTTCTCGGCGGGCACCATCACGCCGAGGTCGATCACTTCGAAGTTGTTGCACTGCAGGACAACCCCGACGATGTTCTTGCCGATGTCGTGGACGTCGCCCTTCACGGTCGCCATCACGATCGTGCCGTTGGTATCCTTCGCCGCTCCTCCAGTTTGGGGGGTGCCGTTCTCCTCTTTCTCTTTCTCGATGAACGGCAGCAGGTACGCAACGGCCTTCTTCATCACCCGGGCCGACTTCACCACCTGCGGCAGGAACATCTTCCCCGAGCCGAACAGGTCACCGACGACGTTCATGCCGTCCATCAGCGGGCCCTCGATCACCTCGATCGGCCGCCCTCCCGCTGCCGCGATCTCGGCCCGCAATTCCTCGGTGTCCTCATCGACGTTAGCGTCGATGCCTTTGACCAGGGCATGCGTGATCCGCTCGCGGACCGGCAGGCTGCGCCACTCGGCTGCCACCGGATCCTCGGATTTCTCCGAACTGTTGAACCGTTCGGCGATCTCCAGCAGCCGCTCGGCCGCATCCTCGCGACGGTTCAGCACGACGTCCTCGATGCGGTCGCGCAGTTCGGGATCGATCGAGTCGTAGGGCACCAGCGCACCGGCGTTGACGATGCCCATGTCCAGGCCGGCCTTGATGGCGTGGAACAGGAATACCGCGTGGATCGCCTCACGAACGGGGTTGTTGCCGCGGAACGAGAACGACACGTTCGAGATACCGCCGGAGATGTGCACTCCAGGAAGGTTCTCCTTGATCCAGGCGCAGGCCTCGATGAAGTCGATCCCGTAGGTCGCGTGCTCCTCGATACCGGTCGCCAGCGCGAAGCAGTTCGGGTCGAAGATGATGTCCTCGGCCGGGAAGCCGACCTCTTCGGTCAGGATCCGGTAGGCGCGCCCGCAGATCTCCTTACGGCGCTCCAGGTTGTCGGCCTGTCCCTTTTCGTCGAAGGCCATCACGACGACGGCGGCGCCGTACTTGCGACACAGCCGGGCCTCGCGAATGAACTTCTCCTCGCCCTCCTTCATGGAGATCGAGTTGACGATCGGCTTGCCCTGCACGTTCTTCAGGCCCGCCTCGATGACCTCCCATTTGGAGGAGTCGATCATCACCGGGACGCGGCTGATGTCCGGCTCGGCCGCAATCAGCTTGGTGAACCGGTCCATCGCGGCGACGCCGTCGATCATCCCCTCGTCCATGTTGATGTCGATGACCTGCGCACCGACCTCGACCTGCTGCAGGGCGACCGACAGTGCGGTGTCGTAGTCCTCGGCCTTGATCAGGTTGCGGAACCGGGCGGAGCCGGTGATGTTGGTGCGCTCGCCAATGTTCACGAACAGCGAATCGTCGGTGATGTTGAGCGGCTCCAGGCCGGCCAGACGGGTCGCCACTTGAATTTCTGAGATGTCGGGCAGCTGGCGGGGCTGCTTGCCCTCGACGACCTTGGCGATCTCGGCGATGTGCGGCGGCGCCGTCCCGCAGCAGCCACCGACCAGGTTGACCAGGCCGGCGTCGGCGAAGTCGGCGATGTAGCCGGCCTGACGTTCCGGGGTCTCGTCGTACTCGCCGAAGGCGTTGGGCAGACCGGCGTTGGGGTAGCAGGAGACGAAGGTGTCGGCGATCCGGGCCACCTCGGCGATGTAGGGCCTCATCTCCGGTGCACCCAGCGCGCAGTTGAGGCCTACCGCGATCGGCTTCGCGTGCCTAATCGAGTTCCAGAAGGCTTCGGTGACCTGACCGGACAACGTCCGCCCGGAAGCATCGGTGATGGTGCCCGAGATGATCACCGGCCAGCGGCGTCCGCGCTCCTCGAACAGCGTCTCGACGGCGAACACCGCCGCCTTGGCGTTCAGCGAGTCGAAGATCGTCTCGATCATGAGCAGGTCGGCACCGCCGTCGACCAGGCCGTTGGCTGCCTCGAGGTAGGCGGCGACCAGCTGGTCGTAGGAGACGTTGCGGGCACCGGGGTCGTTGACGTCCGGCGATATCGACGCGGTGCGCGTCGTCGGACCGATGGCGCCGGCGACGTAGCGGGGCTTTTCCGGGGTGCTGAATTCGTCGGCGGTGTTGCGGGCCAGGGCGGCGCCGGCATAGTTCAGCTCGTAGGCCAGGTCAACCATGTCGTAGTCGGAGAGCGAGATCGCGTTCGCGTTGAACGTGTTGGTCTCGAGGATGTCGGCGCCGGCCTCGAGGTACTCGCGGTGGATGCCGGCGATGATGTGTGGCTGCGTCAGCGTGAGCAGGTCGTTGTTGCCCTGAAGGGCGGTCGGCCACTCCGTGAACCGGTCGCCGCGGTAGCCGGCCTCGTCCGGCCGGTCGCGCTGGATCGCCGTGCCCATCGCGCCGTCGATCACCATGATGCGCTGGCGCAGAGCAGCCGTCAGTTCGTCGGTGCAGTCGGGGCGGATATTGGGCTCAAAGGCGTTCACGCACGTTCCTTCCGTAGTGGAAGGCGTCCTTGACTCTGCCGAGCGTGGCGGATACCGGTAGGGACCGGAGAACCGTTGCAACGCCTCTCGACGGTGAAAAGTCTACGTCGTCACCCGACGTCTGGACGCCCAGCACGACCCGCTCGGCTTGGCTTTCCCGGTCCCTCGAGCGCCAACTCGCGGATCTTCGCGGCAGTGTCGGACACAGTCACACCACAAGAATAGTTGCCCTATGGAATTTCCTCAGTCGTTGACAGCGCTCTGACAGGTGACACCGGCTTTGCCGGTCCCGATAATCGCTGGGCTGCACCCCGTACCCTGAATCCTGTGACTTTGCCCGACGGTGGCATCAGCCTGCCCGAACTGGACAACGCCATCGTCGTGGCGGCGTTCGAGGGCTGGAACGACGCCGGCGATGCGGCCAGCGACGCCGTCGCGCACTTGGCCACCACCTGGGATGCCGTTCCGGTCGTGGAGATCGACGACGAGGCCTATTACGACTACCAGGTGAACCGTCCGGTAATCCGGCAGGTCGACGGGGTAACGCGGGAGCTGGTGTGGCCGGCGATGCGGATCTCGTACTGCCGGCCGCCGGACAGTGATCGGGACATCGTGCTGATGTACGGGGTCGAGCCGAACATGCGCTGGCGCACGTTTTGCGACGAACTGCTGGCGATCATCGACAAGCTAAACATCGACACGGTGGTGATCCTTGGGGCGCTGCTGGCCGACACGCCGCATACCCGGCCCGTGCCGGTCACCGGCGCGGCCTACTCCCCCGACTCGGCCCGTCAATTCGGTCTGCAGGAAACCCGCTACGAGGGGCCGACGGGTATCGCCGGGGTGTTTCAATACGCTTGCGTCGCGGCCGGCATCCCCGCGGTGACGTTCTGGGCCGCAGTGCCCCACTATGTTTCCCACC
>NZ_MVHE01000056.1 GCF_002086155.1 Mycobacterium angelicum
GCCGATCAGCAGCCCGCCGCTGGTGGCGGCCCCGCCGGCCCCGCCGTCGGCGCTGACGCTGGAGCCGCCGGCCCCGCCGCCGGCGCCGTTCCCGATCAGCCAGGTGTTACCGCCGGCGCCGCCGACCCCGCCGGTGCCGGTGCCGCCGGTGTTGGCGCCGCCGGCCCCGCCATCGCCGCCGTGGCCGTAGAGGAACCCGCCGGCCGAACCCGCCGCGCCGGCGCCGCCCTCGGCGCTCACGCTGGCCCCGCCGGCGCCGCCGGCGCCGCCGTTGCCCAGCAGCCACGCATGCCCGCCGACCCCGCCGACCCCGCCGGCGCCCACGCCGCCGGTATTGGCGCCGCCGGCGCCGCCGGCCCCGCCGTTGCCGTAGAGCCATCCGCCGGAGCCACCCACTCCACCGGCGCCGCCGGCGCCGGTGGCCGAGGCCCCGCCCGCGCCGCCGGCCCCGCCGTTACCGATCAGCCCGGCGCTGCCGCCGGCACCGCCGACGCCGCCAGGGGCGCCCGATCCGCCCTTGCCGCCGTTGCCGAACAGGTAGCCGCCGGGCTTGCCGGCGCCGCCGGTGCCGTCGACGCCGTCGGCGCCGTTACCGATCAACGGCCGGCCGTACAGCGTCTCGGTGGGCCAATTGATCACATCGAGCAGCTGTTGCATGGGGGTTGCGGCCGCGGCCTCGGCCACCGCATAGGAGTTCGCGCTCGCGGACAGCGCCTGGGTGAACTGGCTGTGAAACGCCGCGGCCTGGGCGCTGACCGTCTGATAGGCCTGGGCGTGCGAGCCGAACAGGGCCGCTATTGCAGTGGAGATCTCGTCTTCGGCCGCGGCCAGCAGGCCGGTGGTGGGAGCCGCCGCGGTGAAGTTGGCCGTCTGGATCGCCGAACCGATACCGGCCAGATCAGCAGCCGCGGCAAGTACCGCTTGCGGCGACGTGAGCAGGTACGACATCCGAGACCACCTATCCAGCTAGGTCACGAGCAGTTGAAGAGTCGCGCAGGTGCCCCCCGGGTCACCGCGCCGACATATCGGCTGATCGACGATAAACCACGACATACCGTTCCTCGGCCAGAATGAAAAAAATCATGCCAAAAGTTTCTCAAGGTGTAACGCTGCCACATAACCACCGTGAGCACCAACGCCTCGACCGAAGCTGGGCCCGTTAAGCGCCCGGATTCCAATACTCCGGGTTGAGCCACCGCCGGAGCCGGCGGCGAGCACCATGGGGAGGTGACTTCGGACCGGTGGGGCGCCCGCTGGGGCGCCAGTGGGCTGGCCTACCTGACCGGCCCGTCCGGCGGCCCGCCCGACTTCTCCCGCGCCGGCGTCCTGGCCCGCGCCCAAGGAATCGCCGCCGACGCGGCCACCCTGCTGGCCGGGCGGGCCGGCCTGCTCGGGCTCTCGCGTGCCGGCCGGATATCGCCCGGGCGGGCCACCCGGTTGCTGTCCGCCCGCGACGGCTGGTGTGCGATCACGCTTTCCCGGCCCGACGACGTCGCCGCCCTCCCGGCATTACTGCACAGTGACGAAACTGCCCGCGACCCCTGGCCGGCACTGCACCAATGGGCCGCAACCCGGTCGACGGCCGACATCGTCGAGCGGGCCGAACTGCTCGATATCCCCGCCGCCGCACTGGGCGAGGCCACCGCTGCACCGCCGCGGGCGCGCCGCATCGGGACACCGCTGCCCGGGCGCGGGCCGGCCGGCCTGTTGGTCGCCGACCTGTCCTCGATGTGGGCCGGCCCGCTATGTGGGCACCTGCTGGCCCGGGCCGGCGCGACTGTGGTCAAGGTGGAAAGCCCGCGCCGCCCCGACGGTACCCGCGCCGGCAATCGCGGGTTCTTCGATTGGATCAACGGTGAAAAGCTGTCCTATAGCCTGGATTTCGACCGGCACACCGACGAGTTGCGGGACCTGCTCGGCGCTGCCGACATCGTCATCGAAGGATCGCGGCCGGGCGCGCTGGCGCGGCGGCGACTGGGACCAGACGACGTTGCCCCGCGTCCGGGCCGAATCTGGTTGCGCATCACCGGATATGGTGACCAGTCCCGGCGCCCGGCGTTCGGGGACGACGCCGCCGTCGCCGGCGGGCTGGTCGGCGTCGGGCCGGTGTTCTGTGGCGACGCCATCGCCGACCCGCTGGCCGGACTGGAGGCCGGCCGGGCGGTCACCGAATCGCTGGAACGCGGCGGCGGCGAGCTCATCGACGTCGCCATGGCGGCCGTCGCCGCGACGTACGCGGCGCTGCCGCTGCAGCAATCGACTTCGACGCACCCGGCACCGCCTCCGTCGGCGCCACCAACCGGCAACCCGGCCGCCGCCCTCGGCGCCGACAACGACAGAGTGCGCCGCGTCGTCGCCGAAAGGCGTTGCCTGTCATGCTGATTCGGCGCGCCACGCTGCTGGACGGGACCAGCGCCGACATCCGGGTCGGCGCCCGGATCGAGGAGGTGGGCGCCGGCCTGACGGCCAAACCCGGCGAGGGCGTGCTCGACGCGGGCGGCGGCACCGTGCTGCCCGGGTTGCACGACCACCACGTACACCTGCGATCGGCGGCCTCCGCGCTGGATTCGCTTTCGGTGGGACCGCCCGCCGTGCGCACCAAAGAGCAACTGGCACAGGCAATCTCGAGTGCCGCGCCGGGCGCCGACGGATGGATTCGCGCGGTCGGCTACCACGAGTCGGTGGCCGGGGACCTGGACCGGACCGCGCTGGACGCCCTGGCGTCGCACGTGCCGGTGCGCGTGCAGCACCGCAGCGGCGTGCTGTGGATCCTCAACTCCGCGGCGCTGGGCCGGGTCGGCCTGGCCGGGCATCCCGACGGGCGGCTGCGCAGCGCCGACCGCGGCTGGTCGGATGCGCTGCAGCGGCGCGAAACCGATCTGGCCGAACTCAGCCGGCGAATCACCGCGACCGGCGTCACCGGCGTCACCGACGCCACCCCCGACCTCGACGCCGGCGACCTGGTGGCGCTGGTCATGGCGCACCGTCGCCGCGAATTCCGGCCCGGGGTGCGGATATTGGCGCCGGGCAAGAAGATTCTGCACGACGACCACCTCGACCTGGAGTCGCTCACCGAGTGGATCGCCGACCGCCACAGCACCGGCCAGCCGGTTGCCGTGCACTGTGTCACCGCGGCCCAACTGCTGGTGACCATCGCTGCCCTGCGCACGGCGGGCAGCCACCCGCTGGACCGAATAGAGCACGCCGCAATGGTTCCCGGCGACGCCATCAGCGACCTCGCCGAATTGGGACTCACCGTGGTGACCCAGCCCAACTTCGTCGCCGAGCGCGGCGATCAGTACCGCACCGACGTCCCCGCCGATGAGCACGATCAGCTGTGGCGGGTCGCAACGCTGGTGAATGCACAAGTGTCCGTCGCGTTTTCGACGGACATGCCGTTCGGTCGCGGCGATCCCTGGGCCGCGATGCGGGCCGCCGTGCACCGCACCACACCCAGCGGCAAGATCCTCAATCCGGCCGAATGTGTCTCGCCGAGACAGGCTCTGACGATGTTTCTGGGCTGGCCGGATCGCCCGGGCCGGGCCCGGACCGTCGAAATCGGGGAGCCCGGGGATCTGTGCGTGCTCAGCGAGCCACCGGCGATGGCACTGGCCGAACTGGATGCCGGCCTGGTCGCCGCGACGATCATCGGCGGTGAGCTGGTCTACTTCGCGATGTGATCCGCCAACCCCAGCGCGGCGCGCAGATTCGAGCATTGCATGTCGAAAAACTGTTGCGACACCGCGGCTTTGGGGGCAACCAAGTCGAATCCGTGGAAGGCGCCCGGGATCAGGTCGACTTTGCACGGCACCCCTGCTTCGACCAGCCGCGCGCCGTAGGACAGGTCCTCGTCGTAGAACAGGTCGTGGGTGCCCACGCCGATCCACGCCGGTGCCAGCCCGCTCAAATCGGGGTGCCGGGCCGGCGCCGCCACCCGCGGGTCCGCGCCACCGAGATAGGCCGTCCAGCCGAAGCGATTGGCCAGCGGGTCCCACAGCCGATAGCGCGGATCGGCCGGCAACGCCGAGCTGCGGTCGTCGAGCATCGGGTAGGCCAGCAGCTGGAACGCCAGTGCGATCTCCCCGCGGTCGCGGGCCAGCAGAGCCAGCGCCGCTGCCAGCCCGCCGCCGGCGCTGGCGCCGCCGATCGCAACCCGGCTTTCGTCCACCGCGGGCAGGCCGGCCAACCAGGTGAGCGCGGCGTAACAGTCTTCCAGCGCCGCCGGATAGGGATGCTCGGGCGACAGCCGGTAGTCCACCGATGCGACCGTCACGCCCAGCCTGGTGCTGAACCGGTGGCAGCGCAGGTCGTCCTGCGCAGCGCTACCGATCACATGGCCGCCGCCGTGCATCCACAACAGGGCCGGCGCGAGCTCGGTGCCGCCGGCCGGCCGGTAGAGCCGCACCCGCACCCCGGAGGTCAGCGTCAACACCTCGACATCAGCGGGCGCGCCGCGCCGCGTGCGCAGCGCCATCAACGCCCGGACCAGCGGCAGCGTTCGGGGACCGACCACTCGTCGCGGTGCGAGACGGGCGATTCGGCGCAAGTCCGGGTGGACGTCATCGGCCGGCACCAGAACAGTATCCATCTGCGCGGGCGCGGGCACCGAATCAAGTGCGTGAACCATTTCGTCCGCCGGTACGTCTTAGCCAATCGGGCCTAGGCACGCGGGGTTCAGCGCGCAAAGATCGGGGTATCGATCGGAAGGCTTCACAAGGTTTCAAGTAGGGACGGAGCAATAGCCAGGCCGGCGCGGTCGGGCACGATGCAAGGCACGATGCAAGGGGCGTGGAATGCTAGGGCATCTGTACGACCGGGCACTGGACGGCGAGCGATGTTGGATCCGCCACGACGACGGTGAGGTGCGGCTGCTGCCGGCGCACCGTTGGCTGGGCCGACGAAACGCCCCGCACGAACCGGACGGACCGCCCGAGCCGGACCGACCCGGCGCCCCGGACGAGGCCTTCGACGAGGCCTTCGACGAGGCGGTGGCGCAGATGTGCAGCGGCCCGACCATCGAATTAGGCTGCGGCCCAGGGCGATTGGTGGCCAGGCTGGTGCAGCGAGGCGTCCCGGCATTGGGCATCGACCAGTCCATGACCGCGGTCCGGCTGGCCTGCCGCGGCGGCGCCCCGGCACTACTGGGCGACGTGTTCGACCCGCTGCCGGGCATGGGCTGTTGGCAGACGGTGCTGCTGGTCGACGGGAACGTCGGACTCGGTGGCGACCCGCTGCGGATTCTGGGCCGCGCCGCCGAACTGCTGGGCCGCGGCGGCCGTTGCGTGGCGGAGTTCGACGCACAGGCCATCGGGATCTGCGCCCGCTGGGTACGGCTGGAGTCCGCCGGCGATGTGGGGCCGTGGTTTCGGTGGGCTTCGGTGGGGGTGGACAGCGCCGCCGCGCTGGCCGCGCAGGTGGGCCTCACTCTCACCAGCGTCCGGCTGATCGGCGGGCGGGTCATCGCCAACTTGGCGGCCTGGTGAAGCCCCCGCTGCCCGTCTTCCGCAGTCCCCTGCGTGGCCCGTGGCTGACGTCGGTGTTCGGCCTGGTGCTGCTGATCGTGCTGCCGATCGTGATCCTCACCGGGCTGCTGTCCTATATCGCCTACGGGCCGCAGTTCGGCCAGGCCATTCCCGCCCACGTCGGCTGGTTGCGACTGCCCGGCTTCAGCTGGCCCACCCGTCCGTCCTGGCTGTACCGGCTGACCCAGGGGCTGCATGTGGGCCTGGGCCTGATCATCATCCCGGTGGTGCTGGCCAAGCTGTGGTCGGTGATCCCCAAGCTGTTCGACTGGCCGCCGGCGCGTTCGATCGCGCAATTGCTGGAACGGCTGTCGCTGCTGATGCTCGTCGGCGGGCTGCTCTTCGAGATCGTCACCGGGGTGCTCAACATCCAGTACGACTACATCTTCGGGTTCAGCTTCTATGACGGCCACTACTTCGGAGCGTGGGTCTTCATCACCGGCTTCCTCATGCATATCGCGCTGAAGATCCCGCGCATGCGCACCGGGCTGCGCTCGCTGTCGCTACGAGAGGTGTTGCGTACCAACATATCTGACACCAAGCCGCAGCCACCCGATCCGGACGGCCTGGCACCCGAAGACCCGGCCGAGCCGACCATGAGCCGCCGCGGTGTGCTGGGGCTGGTCGGTTCGGGGGTGGTGCTGATGACGGTGCTGACGGTGGGCCAGACGCTCGGTGGGCCGGCCCGCGGCGCCGCCCTGCTGTTGCCGCGCGGCCGACCAGGACCGGGGGGCAGCGACTTCCCGGTCAACAAAACCGCCGCCGTCGCCGGCATCACGCCTGAAGCCGTCGGCGCGAACTGGCGGCTGACCCTGCGCGGCGGGCCCAGCGAACTCGTGTTGGACCGCGCCGCGCTGGCCGCGCTGCCGCAACGCACTGCGCGGCTGCCGATCGCCTGCGTCGAAGGGTGGTCGACGGTACAGACCTGGACCGGGGTACCGCTGGGGGAGTTGGCGCGAATGGCCGGGGTACCGGCACCGCGCTCGGCGTTCGTGGCATCGCTGCAACGCGGCGGGGCCTTCGGCGTGGCGACCCTGCAGGCCAACCAGATCAGCGACCCGGATGCGCTGCTGGCGCTACGGGTCAACGGCGCAGATCTGCCGCTCGATCACGGCTATCCGGCCCGGATCATCGTTCCCGCGCTGCCCGGTGTGCACAACACCAAATGGGTCACCGCCATCGACTTCGCGACGGGCTGAAATGTCAAGTCTGCCAGCACGTTTCGTGCGCCATTACGGTACCCATCCGCTGCATCTGCTGACCATGGTGGCCGGCTTCGCCCTGCTCGGCTACATCCTGGCCACCTTCAAGCTCACCACGCTGTGGAACCCGCAGAGCTGGTGGCAGTCGATCATCGTCTGGTTCGCCGCCGCCGTGATAGGTCACGACCTCATACTGTTCCCGCTCTACGCCCTGGCAGACCGGCTGCTGTCCAGGCGTGAACCAAAGCCGGGCCCAAAAGCCGCCGCGCGCAACTACATTCGGGTCCCGGCCGCCGGAGCCGCACTGACCCTGGTGATCTTCCTGCCCGGCATCATCCAGCAGGGCGCCACCACCTACCACGCGGCGACTGGAGAAACCCAGCAGCCGTTTCTGGGCAGGTGGCTGCTGCTCACCGCGGCCATGTTCGCCATCAGCGCTCTCGCATATGCCGCCCGCTTCGCCAAGGGGCGCTATAGCGCTGGAAAAACACCACTTGAACAGGGCAAATAGCATGCGGGGGGCGAACCGCGCAGCAATCTTGGATTACGACCGGGCGGTAAGGGTACGCTCCACCACATGACGGCGACGAGGCCTGGCATTACCCCCTATCTGCGATGGTTGCTACGCGCCCGCCCCGGGGATTACATGCTGGCATTAAGCGTCGCGGGGGCTTCGCTACCGGTCGTCGGCAAGCATCTGGAACCGCTGGGCTCCGTCACCGCCATGAGCGTCTGGGGCGCTCGGCAGGCACCCGAATTGTTGACCGCGCGCGCCAGGGAATGGCTCACCCCGGGAATCAATGAGACACGGCGCCGGGACCGGGACAGCACCGGCGAGGTTTCGGTAACGGCGCTGCGCGGCATCGTGTCCAACGACGAGCTGGAGGCTCAGTGGCCGGAGCCCGGGCGCACCCCGCCGGTGGCCGACGCCCGGCGCCACCGCCGCTACCTCTACCGCCGCGGCGTCCACTACGGCGACAGTCCGGCGCAGTTGCTCGACGTGTGGCGCCGCAAGGACCTGCCCAGCCAGCCCGCACCGGTGCTGATCTTCGTCCCGGGTGGCGCCTGGATCCACGGCAGCCGCACCATCCAGGGTTACGCGCTGATGTCCCGGCTGGCCGAGCTGGGCTGGGTATGCCTGGCCATCGACTACCGCGTCGCGCCACACCACCGCTGGCCGCGCCACATCCTGGACGTCAAGACCGCCATCGCGTGGGCCCGTGCCAACGTCGACAAGTTCGGCGGCGACCGCAATTTCGTTGCGGTGGCGGGCTGTTCGGCCGGCGGACACCTGGCCGCGCTGGCCGGGCTCAGCGCCAATGATGCCGGCTTCCAAGACGAATTGCCCGAAGGCTCCGACACCTCGGTGGACGCCGTCGTCGGGATCTACGGCCGTTACGACTGGGAGGACCGCTCCACCCCCGAGCGCGCCCGGTTCGTCGACTTCCTGGAACGGGTGGTGGTCAAGCGGTCCATCAAGCGGCATCCCGAGGTGTTCCGCGACGCGTCGCCGATCGCCCGGGTCCACACGAATGCCCCGCCGTTCCTGGTGATTCACGGCAGCCGCGACAGTGTCATCCCGGTGGCACAGGCGCGCGGCTTCGTCGAGCGGCTGCGCGCGGTCTCACGCTCGCTGGTCTGCTACGTGGAATTGCCCGGCGCCGGCCACGGTTTCGACCTGCTCGACGGCGCCCGCACGGGTACTGTGGGACACGCGATCTCGTTGTTCCTCAACCAGGTTCACCGCACTCGGA
The DNA here is from genome assembly GCF_002086155.1 of Mycobacterium angelicum. Classification (GTDB taxonomy): domain Bacteria; phylum Actinomycetota; class Actinomycetes; order Mycobacteriales; family Mycobacteriaceae; genus Mycobacterium; species Mycobacterium angelicum. The sequence continues at coordinate 8,479 of NZ_MVHE01000056.1, forward strand.
CACAGTTCGCCAAAGAGGTCATCTGAGCGCCAGGGGGCTGCGATGAAACGGCTCAGCGGCTGGGACGCGGTACTGCTCTACAGCGAGACACCCAACGTGCATATGCACACCCTCAAAATCGCCGTCATCGAACTCGACCCGGACCGCCGCGAATTCGGCATCGACGCATTTCGCGAGGTGATCAGGGGCCGGCTGCACAAGCTCGAGCCGTTGGGCTATCAGCTGATCGACGTCCCGTTCAAGTTCCACCACCCGATGTGGCGCGAACACACCGTGGTCGACCTCGACTACCACATCCGGCCCTGGGAGGTGGCCGCGCCCGGCGGGCGGCGCGAACTCGACGAGGCGATCGGGCAGATTGCCAGCACCCCACTGGACCGCGAGCACCCGCTGTGGGAGATGTATTTCGTTGAGGGCCTTGCCAATAACCGGATCGCGGTGGTCGCCAAGATTCACCACGCCCTGGCCGACGGAGTCGCCTCGGCCAACCTGATGGCGCGCGGCATGGACCTGCTGCCCGGACCCGAAAGCGGCGAATACACCGCCGACCCGGCGCCCACCAAACGGGAGTTGATGTCGGAGGCGTTCGTCGATCACCTACGCCACCTCGGGCGAATTCCGGGCACCCTGCGCTACACCGCGCAGGGTTTGGCACGGGTGCGGCGCAGTTCGCGCAAGCTCTCCCCGGAACTCACCCGGCCGTTCACCCCGCCGCCGACGTTCATGAACCACATGATCACCCCCGAGCGGATGTTCGCCACCGCCACTTTGGCGTTCGCCGACGTGAAGGCCACCGGTAAGAAGCTCGGCGTCACGATCAACGACATGGTGCTGGCCATGTCCACCGGCGCGCTGCGCAAACTGCTGCTGCATTACGACGGGACGGCCGTGCCGCTGCTGGCCTCCGTCCCGGTCAGCTACGACTTCTCGCCGCAGCGCATCTCGGGCAACCACTTCAGCGGCATGATGGTGGCGCTGCCGGCCGACCTCGACGATCCACTGGAACGGGTGCAGGCCGCTCACGACAACGCGGTGTCGGCCAAGGAGAGTCATCACCTGATGGGCCCGGAGCTGGTCAGCCGCTGGGCGGCGTACTGGCCGCCGGCGAGCACCGAAGCCATGTTCCGCTGGTTGTCGGGTCGGGACGGCCAGAACAAGATCCTGAATCTGAACATCTCCAATGTTCCCGGTCCGCGTGAGCGTGGCCGGGTGGGTGGCGCGGTGGTCACCGAGATCTATTCGGTGGGGCCGCTGACCGCGGGCAGCGGGTTGAACATCACCGTGTGGAGCTATGTCGATCAGCTCAACATCTCGGTGCTCGCCGACGGCTCCACCGTCCAGGACCCGCATGAGGTGACCGAGGCCATGGTCGCCGACTTCGTCGAAATACGCAGGGCCGCAGGGATTTCCGAGGAATTGACGGTCATCGAGGACGCGATGGAGCCGGCCTGATTCGGGGTGGTTACCATCGGCTCTGTGAGCGATGAAGCTACCGAACCCGCAGTCCTTGTCGAACAGCGCGACCGAATCCTGATCATTACGATCAACCGCCCGAAGGCCAAAAATGCGGTCAACGCGGAGGTCAGCCGTGGATTGGCCGAGGCGATGGATCGCCTCGACGACGACGCCGGTCTCTCGGTGGCCATCCTGACCGGCGCGGGCGGGTCGTTCTGCGCGGGCATGGACCTCAAGGCCTTCGCGCGCGGCGAGAACGTCGTCGTCGAGGGCCGCGGCCTCGGCTTCACCGAACGCCCACCCGCCAAGCCGCTGATCGCGGCGGTCGAGGGCTTCTGCCTGGCCGGCGGCTGCGAGCTGGCGCTGGCTACCGACCTGATCGTGGCGGCGCGGGATTCGGCGTTCGGCATCCCCGAGGTCAAGCGCGGCCTGGTTGCCGGCGGGGGAGGGCTGCTGCGGCTGCCCGAGCGCATCCCGTATGCGATCGCCATGGAGTTGGCTCTGACCGGCGACAATCTGCCCGCCGACCGGGCGCGCGACCTGGGATTGGTCAACGTCCTGGCCGAGCCGGGCGGTGCGCTGGACGCGGCGATCGAGCTGGCCGAGAAGATCACCGCCAATGGGCCGCTCGCGGTGGCCGCCACCAAGCGGATCATCACCGAATCCCGCGGCTGGAGCCTCGACACCAGGTTCGCCGAGCAGATCAAGATCCTGGCCCCGATCTTCATGTCCAACGACGCCAAGGAAGGCGCCATCGCGTTCGCCGAGAAGCGCCCGCCCCGCTGGACGGGGACCTGATAGCTCGAGCGCGTCAATGCTCCCCCCGGCATGGGTTACACTATCGACAAGTTTTGTAAAGGGCTGGGGGGCAGGAAAGACCGAGGATGAGCATTTCGCTGCTGCTCGAGATGGCTGCGTCGGGTAACCCTGACCGGGCTGCTGTCGTCTCGGAAGACCTGCGGCTGACCACAGCGCAGCTCAGCGATCTCGCCGACGGCGCCGCCGGAGTCATCGCGGCGTCGAATGCCCGGCACGTGGCGTACGTCGGCACCGGCGGGGCAATGTTGCCGCTGCTGCTCTTCGCCGCGGCCCGTGCCGGCGTGCCGTTCACCCCGATCAACTACCGGCTGTCCGCCGAGGGGATCGGGGCGCTGATCGAACGGCTGCCACAACCCCTGGTGGTCGCCGACGAGCGCTACCGGCCGATGCTGGCAGAGTCGCGCGGCGTCGACGAATTCCTCACTGCGGCAAAGAATTCCGAGCCGGCCAGCGAGTTCCTCGATCCCGATTCCGTCGCCGTCGTGTTGTTCACCTCCGGCACCACCTCGCAGCCCAAGGCCGTCGAACTCACCCATAACAACCTGACCAGCTATGTCACCGGGACGGTCGAATTCGATTCCGCCGCACCGACCGACGCCGCGCTGATCTGTGTGCCGCCGTATCACATCGCCGGGGTCGGCGCCGCGCTGTCGAACCTGTACGCGGGCCGAAAGATGGTGTATCTGCCCAACTTTGACGCCCACGAGTGGGTGCGGCTGGCCAATGCAGAGCAGGTCACCACCGCAACGGTGGTGCCCACCATGCTGGACCGCATCGTCGGGGTGCTGCAGACGGGTGAACACAAGTTGCCACACCTGCGCAACCTGGCCTACGGCGGCTCGAAGGTTGGGCTGCCGCTGGTGCGCCGGGCGCTGGAATTGCTGCCGGACGTCGGCTTCGTCAACGCCTACGGTCTGACCGAAACCAGCTCGACGATCGCGGTGCTCACACCCGATGATCACCGCACCGCGCAGGCCGCATCCAGCGCCGCCGTCGCCAAGCGATTGGCTTCGGTCGGGCAACCGGTGCCCGGCATCGAGCTGCAGATCCGCGACGAAACCGGCACGGTGCTGGGGCCCGGCCACACCGGCGAGCTGTTCGTACGCGGCGAGCAGGTCTCCGGCCGCTACACCGGAATCGGTTCGGTGCTTGACGAAAACGGTTGGTTCCCAACCAAAGACATCGCGACCCTGGACGAAGACGGCTATCTGTTCATCGGCGGGCGCAGCGACGACACCATCATCCGCGGCGGTGAGAACATCGCGCCCGCCGAGCTGGAAGAGGTGCTGATCGAACACCCGCAGGTGCGCGACGTCGCCGTCGTCGGAGTCGAGGACGCGCAGTGGGGCCAGGCGATCGTCGCGGTGGTGGTGCCGGCCGCCGGCGCCGACCCCGACCCCGACGAGTTGCGCGAGCATGTCCGCAAGACATTGCGCGGGTCGCGGACCCCCGACCGAGTAGTGTTTCGCGACGAGCTGCCAACCACCGCAACCGGCAAGGTCCTTCGCCGGGAGATCATTCAAACGCTGGAAGGATTGCGTGCATGATCAAGAACGGAACCCGGCTGGCCAGCCAGGTCTGTGACACCCAAGTCATCGTGGTGCGAACCGCCGAGAGCCTCGACGACCTGCGTTGCGGCGGCGCCCCGATGGTGCCGATGGGCGCCGACCGGTCGGGCGAGCTCGATCCGGCGTTCGCCGACGGCAGCGTGATGGGCAAGCGCTACGTCGACGAGACCGGTGCCGAGGTGCTGGTCACCAAGCCAGGTGCCGGCAGCCTCAGCGTCGGTGCGACCAGGCTGGAGCTCAAAGAGGTCAAGCCGCTGCCGGCCAGCGACTGAGACGGCTAGGGCCCGGCGTGCCCGTTCAATCCGGGAATGCCAAGCAGTAACCCGCCGTTGCCGCCCTGTCCGATAGTGGCTCCGGCCCCGGCGCTGTTACCGCCGGCGCCGCCGTTGCCGATGTATTGGGCACTTCCGCCGTCGCCGCCATTGGCTTTGTTCAGGCTGGCCCCGCCGTTGCCGCCGTGTCCGCCGTTGCCGATCAGGGCGCCGTTGCCGCCGTGTCCGCCCTGGCCGCCGTTGAATGCGGCGGCCGTACTCTGGCCCCCGTTGCCGGCGTCGCCGCCGTTGCCGAACAGTCCGATGGCGTTACCCCCGTTGCCGCCGGCGCCGGCAAAACCTACCAGCGTCTGCCCCCCGTCGCCGCCGCGCCCGCCGTCACCGAACAACATGCCGCCCAGGCCCCCGTCACCGCCGCGCGCAGCGAACCCGCCGATGCCGCCGGCGCCGCCGTTGCCGATCAGACCGGCATTCCCGCCGTGGCCGGATTTTCCGCCGAAGCCGGCGCCGCCGTCGCCGCCATTGCCGCTGAATAGGCCGCCGGTCCCGCCGTCGCCGCCGACACCGGGGAAGGAGCCTGAGGCGCCGGCGGCGCCACCGGCGCCGCCGTTGCCGTTCAGCGCGCCACCGTGCCCGCCGTGACCGCCGGAACCGGCGCCACCGATCAAGCCGCCCGGGGCTATACCGCCGGCACCACCGACGCCGCCGGTGCCGAACAACCCGATGGCGTCACCGCCCGCGCCCCCGGCGCCGGCCCCACCGACGGTGGCGCCGTTGTAGGCGCCACCCGCGCCGCCGGCGCCACCGTTGCCCCACAACACCCCCCCGGCGCCACCGGCGCCGCCCTTGCCGGCCGCTTTCGAGTCGGTGGTGCTCATGCCGCCGGCCCCGCCGGCGCCGCCATGTCCGAACAGCCCGGCGGCCCCGCCGTTACCGCCGGGGCCGCCGCCTTGGGTTGCCGTCGACGGCGTGCCGGATCCGCCGTTGCCGCCGTCGCCCCACAGCAGGCCCCCGGCTCCGCCGTTCTTCCCGCTGCCGGGCAATGCGTCGCTGCCGTTGCCGATCAACGGACGTTGCAACGCCGCCTCGAAGGGCGCGTTGATCGCGTTGAGTAGATTCTGCTGAAATATCTGCCACGGGTTCGCCGTGGCCGCGGCGTTGACCGCTTCGGCACCGGCATAGGCGGCGGTGCCGGCCTGCAGGGCCTGCACGAACTGCCGATGGAAGGCCGTCGCCTGGGCGCTGAGGGCCTGATAGTTGAGGGCATGTGCGCCGAACACCGCCGCCGCGGCGGCCGACACCTCGTCGGCACCGGCGGCCAGCACGTTAGTGGTCGGGAACACCGCGGCCGTATTGGCCGCGCTGAGCGTCGAGCCGATATTCGCCAAATCCGTTGCGGCGGCTGAGATTACATCTGGTAATGCGAATACGTATGACATTGTGCGCCTCCGACTTGCCACCTTACAAGCCAATACCTACGCATTTCACCGGAAACGCACATAAACCCATCCCCTGGGTTACGGCCACGGTCGACCGTCGGTGCCGGGAGCCACCGGCTGATCCGAATTCGAGTTGATCGTCGAGCGCGCCGTGCTGCTGGGTGCGCGGGCCGGTAGGCGCGCCGGGTTAGGGCTGGCCGCTGAGGCCGTCGTCGCCCAGGAGGGTGCCGCCCGTTCCGCCGACGCCGGGAACGCCGGGAGTGCCGGCGGTGCCGCCGTTTCCGCCGTTCCCGCCGTCGCCGATCAGGACGGCAGCACCGCCCTTTCCGCCGTCGCCGGCTTTCGCGCCGACGCCCCCGGCGCCGGCGTTTCCGCCGTTGCCCAGCAGCATTCCGGCTTTTCCGCCGTTGCCGCCGTCGCCGCTCCGGGCGAAGCCGCCCGAGAGGCTGTCGCCGCCGGCCCCGCCGCTGCCGCCGTCGCCGAACACTCCGCCGGTACCGCCGGCCCCGCCATGGCCCGAGGCGAAAAGCGGAGCGGTGGTCAGGCTGACACCGCCGCTGCCGCCGCTGCCGCCGGTGCCGAACAGGCCGGCGGCATTGCCACCGGCCCCACCAGCGCCGCCGTTGTTGATTGCGCCGTAGCCACCGGTGCCGCCCATGCCTCCGTTGCCGAACAGCATGCCGGCATTGCCACCGGCCCCGCCGGCCGCGCCTATGTTGCCCGATCCGCCGGTTCCGCCGTTGCCGCCGGCTCCGAAGAATTGGCCGCCGTTGCCGCCGTTACCGCCGACTCCCGGCGCGACGATTCCGACCCCGCCGACGCCACCGTTGCCGCCTGCGCCGAACTGCCCGCCGCTCCCGCCGGCGCCGCCGGCACCACCGGTCGACCCCCCGTTCAATGCCCAGCCGCCGGCTCCGCCGTCGCCGCCGCCGCCGAACAACCCGCCGGCGCCACCCTTCCCGCCGGCGCCGCCGGTCTGGTTGATGCCGGTGGTATGTCCGCCGCTGCCCCCGGTTCCGCCATTGCCGGCCAGCGATCCACCGGCACCGCCGGTGCCGCCGCTGCCCCCGACGCTGGTTGCGGTCGCGGTCCCGCCACTGCCACCGGCGCCGCCGGTGCCCCACATGCCGGCCGCGCCGCCGTTGCCGCCGTTGTGACCGGCACTGCCGCTACCGCCGGCACCGCCATCGCCGAGCAGCCAGCCACCTGGTGTGCCGGCCGCTGCGGTGCCGGCGGGCTGGGGCGTGCCGTTGCCGATCAGCGGTCTTCCGGTCAGGTCTTGCACTGGGGCGTTGATGGCTTGCAGCGTGTTTTGTTGCAACGTGTGCCAGGTCGAGGTGCTGGCCGGGGCGTTGAATCCGTCCAGGCCGATCACTGCGCCTGCGGTACCGCCGACGCCGGCCTTGCCGGTCGCGGCACCGAGGCCGCCGATGCCGGCATTGCCGCCGTTGCCGATCAGCACACCGTTGCCGCCGCTACCGCCCACGCCACCGGCGCCACTGGCGCCGCCACCGTGGCCGCCTTCACCGCCGGCCCCGCCGTTGCCCAGGATCAGCCCGCCTTGGCCGCCGTGGCCGCCGACGCCGCCGGTGCCAGCGACGCTGTTTCCTCCAGCACCGCCGATACCTCCATTGCCGAACAGACCCGCGTAGCCACCGGTCCCACCGGCGCCGCCGACGGCGCCGCCAAACCCGCCGGTGCCGCCGCTTCCACCGGCGCCGCCGTTGCCATACAACGCACCGGCTTTGCCGCCCGCGCCGCCGAGGCCGCCGACCCCGGGCGCGCCGTTGTTGCCCCCGGTCCCGCCGCTGCCGCCGTTACCGCCGACGAGCCCGCCGTCGCCGCCGGCGCCGCCGGCGCCCCCGTCGGCCAGACCGAACCCGCCGTAGCCGCCGGCACCGCCGTTGCCGCACAAGCCACCGGCACCGCCGGCCCCGCCGTTCCCGCCGATCCCGCCGACCAGGTGGTTCCCGTCGCCGCCGGCGCCGCCAGCTCCGCCGCCGGCCCCCACCAGCCCGCTAAGGAATCCACCGGCCCCGCCGGTTCCGCCCGCGCCACCGTGCGACTGGCCAAAGCCGCCAACGCCGCCGGCACCTCCGGCGCCGAACATGCCGCCAGCGCCGCCGACTCCGCCGGCTCCGCCGACGCTAGTGCCGTTCGGGCTGAGGCCGCCGTTGCCCCCGGCGCCGCCGGCGCCCGTCAGCCATCCGCCCGCGCCGCCATTGCCGCCCGCCCCGGCGGTGGCTCCGGAGACCGTTATGTTGCCGCCGGCTCCGCCCGCCCCGCCGGTGCCGATCAGCCCCGCAGCACCGCCATTGCCGCCTTTGAGGCCGGTCGCGCCCGATCCGCCGGCGCCACCGTTGCCGATCAGCCAGCCCCCGGCTGCGCCGTCCAGCCCGCTGCCGGGTGCCGCGCTGGCGCCGTTGCCGATCAACGGGCGTCCGGTGAGCAGCTGCGACGGCGCGTTGATGGCCGCCAGCAGTTGGGTTAGGGGAGAGGCATTGGCCGCCTCGGCGGTGGCGTAAGCGTTGGCCCCCGCGGATATGGCGCTGAGCAGTTGCTGGTGAAAGGTGACCGCCTGGATGCTCAGCCCCTGATAGAGCTGCGCGTGCTGAGAGAACAACGCGGCGATCACCGCCGACACCTCGTCTTGGGCCGCAGCCGCAATCACGGTCGTGGGCAGCGCGGCGGCGGTGTTGGCGGCCACCAGCGCGGTGGCGATCCGGGACAGATCGGTGGCCGCCGTTTCCAGCGCTTCAGGTATCGCGATCACAAACGACATGGCAATCCCCAGACGTAGCTCGACCCGTTCTCGCCGGCATCAACCTTAGGCGTCGAACGTGCAGTCGCTGCGAAAAATCGCCCCATTTTTCGCAGTGGGTGCACGTTGGGCGAGGCGGTTACCCGACGGCCATGCCACCGCCTCCTACGAAGACATATCGCGACGAACGAATTCCCTTGCCTTGATCAGGAATTCGAGCTGATCGCCGACTTGGCGCAGCGGCTCCAGGCTGCGAGTGGAGCGGCACAGCACGACGGCGCCCTCAAGCGCGGCTATCGACATCACCGAAAGCGACGTCGCAGTCTCGTCGTCGAAGCCGTCGGCGACAAAGGCCCGGGCCATCGCCGCCCGCCAGTGGCCCAGGATCACCCCGGCCTCCTTGGACAGCTCGAGTTCACCTTCGGTCGAACCGATTGCGACTGCCACGACCGGACAGCCGGCCTCGAAGTCGCACTCGGTCAGCAGGCGCTCCCAGAATTCGACGAATTCGTGTACCAGGGCCTTGCCGCCGCGGTCGACGGCGTCGTCGACTTTCGCGGTGATCGAATCGCCGGCGTAGTGCAGCGCTTCGGTCAGGATCTGGTTGCGTCCGTCGGGAAAGTGGTAGTACACCGAGCCGCGCGGCGCGCCGCTGCGCGCGAGCACCGCATCGATGGTCACAGCCGCCGCGCCGCGTTCGGAAAGTACTTGCGCGGCGCTGATCAGCATCTTGGTCCGGGTCCGTCCGCGTCTGCGGGTGCCCGTTTCGGCTTCCGTCATGCGGCGTGTGGGTGCCGCGGGATCGGCCAGTGCATCCTGCGCGGGTGGAACCGGAACGGCCGGCGCGGCAGGTCAGGCAGCTCCCGCGTCAGGTGATAGCCCGCAACGTTGAGGTCGAGGATCCACATGATTTCTCCAAGCACCGATGCTCACATGCGCCGGCTCCGTTCCCGGCCCATGACTATGTAGGAGAGCATATAAGGCATGGGTTTAGTAAACAACCCTCAAGCTAGTAAGCCCTGAACAGTGCGTACATTTGAGATTCATATGCGACCTAAGGCATGCGCTTCTGGCAATATGTCACCGCCGGGAATATGTAAGCTTGCATATTTGTTGGGTTTGCGGTTCACTTTGAGCATGGCTACTGACACCGTGTCTATTGAGCGGGATGGGCACGTCCTGCTCATCGGCCTGAATCGGCCGCACAAACGCAATTCGTTTGATCGGGCCATGCTCGAGGAGTTGTCCCGTGCCTATGCGCTGCTGGAATCCGACGACTCGTTACGTGTCGGCGTGCTGTTCGGGCACGGCGACCATTTCACCGCTGGGTTGGACCTCGTCGACGTCGGACCTGCCGTTGCGAGCGGGCAGCGGTTGTTGCCCGAGGGTGGCCGGGATCCCTGGCGGTTGGACAGTCCTTCGGCACCTGCGCCGACCACACCACTGATCGCCGTCGCCCATGGCTGGTGCATGACCCTGGGCATTGAATTGCTGCTGGCGGCCGACATCCGAATCGCCGCGAAGGGAACCCGGTTCACCCAGCTGGAAGTGCAGCGCGGGATCTACCCGTTTGGCGGCGCGACGATCCGGCTGCCGCGTGCGGCGGGCTGGGGCAACGCCATGCGGTGGCTGCTCACCGGTGACGAATTCGATGCCGCCGAGGCGTACCGCATCGGGCTGGTTCAAGAGGTCGCCGACGATCGCGACTCGGCTTTGGCCCGGGCGCGCGAAATCGCACAGACCATCGCGGAGCGCGCCGCGCCCCTGGGTGTGCGCGCCACCCTTGCATCCGCACACTTGGCCCTGCAACAAGGCGAGGCTGCCGCAATCGAGCGGCTTGCTCCGGACGCGGCGGCGCTGTTCGCCACCCAGGATGCCGCCGAGGGCGTGCAGTCGTTCATCGAGCGTCGGCAAGCCCGATTCGAGGGTCGTTAGCGGGCCGAAAACCGTTATCGGACAACAGAGTTAATACTGATACGACCCGACCTAGGGGTCGTTGGAAGGTTGAGCACGAAGAAATGGCTGGAGAAATCGCTTCCGAGCGTCCAACTCCGGAACCGACTGGGGTCGTCACCGAGTTGACGGCCGCTGGACTCGCAGACGCGCGCCAGATAGGCCGCGGCGGCGCCGGCGTTATTTATCGTTGCCACGAAACGGCATTGGGCCGAAACGTTGCGGTCAAGGTACTGCCGCCGCACTTCGAGGAAGAGGATAAGGAACGCTTCCTGCGCGAGGGCTACGCGATGGGCGGGCTCTCCGGACATCCCAACATCGTCAACATTTTGCGCGTCGGGGTAACCGAAAGCGGCCGGCCATTCATCGTAATGCCTTACCACGCAGCGGATTCGCTGGCGGTGCGGCTGCTCAGGGCGGGCCCGTTGCCCTGGCCCGATGCCTTGCGGATCGGCGTGAAGTTGTGCGGGGCATTGGAAACCGCACACAAGACCGGCACGTTGCATCGCGATATCAAGCCCGCGAACGTGCTTATCAATGACTACGGCGAACCGGAGCTGGCCGATTTCGGTATCGCCCACATCGAAGGCGGGTATCAAACGGCGACCGGGTATTTCTCGGGCACCCTCGCCTACACCGCGCCCGAGGTGCTAACCGGTAACCCCACGACGGTCGCCGCCGACATCTACTCCCTGGGCGCCACGATTTACGCCCTCATCGCGGGTAGTGCCGCACACGAACGCAACACCGGTGAAGACCTGCTCGCGCAGTATCTGCGGATCAGCTCCACCCGGGTCCCGGATATGCGTCCGGAAGGCATCCCGGACGCGGTGTGTTTGGCGATCGAGCATGCGATGTCCATCGAGCCCGAGGAGCGGCCGTCGTCGGCGGCCGAGTTCGGTCGCCAGTTGCAGGCCGCGCAGCGCACGAACGGCCTGAAGCCCGATTCGATGGCGATCACCGGCGCCGGTATGGACGTCGGCCTCACCCTGAGCAGTTCAGCCCATGTCGTTCAACCACTTTCGGCCGGGCCCGGCGAGCAAAGCGGCGACAGCAGTGACGCGCGGCCGGCGGGGGCCGAGACGCTGCCCGTTCCCGGAGCCGTCCCGCAGTTCGCGGACTGGGCGAAAAGCGCCGCGATCAACCCGTCGGGTCCTACCGGACGAAAAACGTCCACTGGCCCCGTCTTGGGTCCGGTTGGAGCGCCGATCCTGCCTCGCGGCTGGGAATGGATTTCGCAGCGGGCCGTACTGCGGTGCATGCCGCGACGCACGAAGCGCCACCGCGTGGCGTCCGTCAGCGCCGCGGCGGTGTTGGCGTTGCTCCTGGTGGTCAGCGGCGTCTACGTGTCGCTGCCCAAGGCCGGCAACATCCGGGCGAGCGCAGCGGGCCCATCCGGCGCGGCGCCGATCAAGTGGCAGCCAATTGCGAATGCGCGTGTCGCGCGTGACGCAATGGCGACCACCCAGGCCGAGGGGATGATCTGGAGCTACGGCGGAATCCGAAGCGACGGCGCGGTCACCGGACAACAAGATGGCTATGACCCGACCACCGACAGCTGGAAGGACGACGACGACCTGCCGGATCCGGTTCAGCACGCGACGGCGGTGACGTGGCAGTCAACCCCGGTTGTGTTGGGCGGCTGGCGGACAACCAGCGAGAAGCGGGATGCGACCGACCGGGTTTGGCGGATGGTCAACAGCCACTGGACGGAGCTCCCGCATCTGTTGCAGCCCAGGGCAGCTGGTGCGGCCGCGGTAGTGGGCGACCGCATCATCGTCACCGGTGGTGTTGACGCCAACGGCGCACTGCTGAACACCACCGAAGTCTTCGACGGTCGCTCGTGGAGCCTGGGCGCTCCCATCCCGACTCCGCGTCAAATGCTGGCCGCGGCTTCGGATGGAAAGCTGATGTACGCGGTGGGCGGCACCAACGGCACCATCGACATGGCGACGGTCGAAGCCTATGACCCGGCAGCGAAAACCTGGACGGCTATGCCCGCACTCCCCGAAGGGCGTAGTGATCTGGGGGTGGCGATCGCCGGCGAACGCCTGGTGGCTGTCGGGGGTGTGTCGATGGGTCAAGCGCTCAAGAGCGTCGCCGAGTACGACCTGCTGGCCAAGACGTGGTCCCCGTTGCCGGACCTGGCGATTCCGCGCCACGGCGCCGGGGTCACGTCGGTAGAGACCTGCGTGTACGCCATCGGTGGATCGACCGCGGCCGGCGACACCGACGTGACCTCCTCAGCCGAAGTGCTCAAGCTGCCGGCCCGCAAGGTGCAGGCGATGTCGGCGTGGCGTGCGCTGCCCGATGCGCCGGATGCCCGGTTGGCGCCGGCCGGGACCGTGCTCGAGGACAAGATCTGGATCATGGGCGGCATGCGGGACGGGGGCGTGCTGCGCGATGTCCAGAGCTACGACCCCCGCACCGGAGTCTGGGCAAGCGGACCGCCGTTGCCCATACCGCTGCAACATGCGACGGCGGCCACCTACCGCGGCGAGGTGGTGGTCATCGGGGGCGCAAGCGCTGACTTCCAGCAGGCCACCAACCGGGTGTTCGTGTTGCGCCACGGTAGCTGGGTGGAGTTGCCGAGCCTCAAGCACGCGCGAGTGGCGGCGGCGGCAGCCGTGGTCGGCGACAAACTCGTGGTTGTCGGCGGAATGAACGGCAAGCAGCTGATCCCGGAAACCGAGGTCTTCGACGGCACTTCGTGGAAGGACGCCGCAAGTCTGCCAACCCCGCGGGAGCATCTTGCCGCGGTGTCCGACGGCTCCTACGTGTACGCGATCGGCGGTCGGTTCCTGTCCATCGACCGGCCCTCGGTGGCGTTCGAACGTTTCGATCCGCAATCCGGGACGTGGACCAAGCTGCTGGACATGCCGACCAGTGACCAAAGCTTCGGCGCCTCTTTCATCGACGGCCGAATCGTTATGGTCGGTGGCGAGAGCGCGACTCAGGTGCTCGGAGTCACCGAGATGTACGACATCGCCGACGGGAAGTGGAGCACCTTGCCACCGCTACCCACGCCGCAGCACGACCAGATATTGCTCACGGTTGGCAACTCCCTGTACTGCATCGGTGGGGCGAACCGGCTCGGCCGTGAAGGCGCCATCTCGGCCATGGAGGCCATGGACTTCACCTAGCGGTGATGCCCGTGGGTTACTCGACCGTGTAGCCCATGGGCATCAGCACGCTCTTCTGCTGGGTGAAGTGTTCGACGCCTTCGGGCCCGTTCTCCCGGCCGACGCCGGAGTTCTTGAAGCCGCCGAATGGGCAGCCGGGATCGAAGGCGTACCAGTTGATGCCATACGTTCCGGTGCGGATCTTCTCCGAGATCTCGATGCCCTTGGGGACGTCGGTGGTCCAGACGCTGCCGGCCAGGCCGTACACCGAATCGTTGGCGATCTTGATCGCGTCCTCCTCGGTGTCGTAGGGAATGATGCTCAGCACCGGGCCGAAGATCTCCTCCTGGGCGATCGTCATCTTGTTGTCGACGTCGGCGAACACCGTGGGCTGCACGAAGAAGCCGTTGGCTAGGTCCTCGCGCCCTTCGGGGCGCGAGCCGCCGCACACCAGCCGGGCGCCCTCCTCGACGCCCTTGGCGATGTAGCCCTCGACCCGGGCGCGCTGCTTCTCCGAGATCAGTGACCCGATCTGGGCAGCCGGGTCGGTCGGAGTGCCGATCGGCAGCGCCTGCACGAAAGTGCTTACCGCATCGACGATTTCGTCGTACCGCGAGCGCGGCGCCAGGATGCGGGTCTGCGCGACGCAGGCCTGCCCGGTGTTCATGATCCCGGAGAACACCAGCATCGGGATCGCGGCGGCCAGGTCGACGTCGTCGAGGATGATGGCCGCCGATTTCCCGCCGAGCTCCAAGGTGCATGGCTTCAGCAAGTCCGCGGCGCGCTGGCCGATCTCCTTGCCGACGGCCGAGCTGCCGGTGAACGTGAACAAGTCGATGTCACGGTTGGACGTCAGCGCCTGTCCGGTCTCGACCCCGCCGGGCACCACCGACAGCACGCCCTCGGGCAGGCCGGCCTCGGCGAACACCTCCGCCAAAGCGTTTGCGCTCAGCGGTGTTTCGGCGGCCGGCTTGAGCACCAGGGTGCAGCCGGCCAACAGCGCGGGGCCGAGTTTGTTGACCGCCAAGAACAGCGGCACATTCCAGGCCACGATCGCGCCCACGACACCGATGGGCTCGCGGTGGACAATCGTCTGCCCGTAGGCGCCGTTGCGGGTCTCGCGCCACTTGACCTGGTCGACAGCGGGGCCGGCGAAGAAGTTCAGCGCGCCGATCGAACTCATCCAGTGCATCGTCTCGATGCCCATCGGCGGCTGCCCGGTCTCGTCGGCGAGCAGCTTGGTGAACAGGTCCTTGCGCTCCTCCAACAACCTGACCGCTTTGGCGATGACGGCCGCGCGCTCTTTCGGCGGGGTCGAGGGCCAGGGGCCGCTGTCGAAGGCCGCGCGCGCCGCGGCGACGGCGGCGTCGACGTCAGCCGGGGCTGCCAGCGGCACCTTGCCGACGTACTCGCCGGTCGCCGGGCAGTGCACCTCGATGACCTGATCGGTCGACGGCTGTGTCCACTTGCCGCCGATGAAAAGCTTGTCGTACTCCGTTGTAGCTGAGGTTGTAGCTGAGCTCATGATCGCCAACCTACCCCAGCCGGCCTAAAACGAGAACATGTTCCATTATCGGGGCGACAGGACCAGCACGAGATTGCTCACCAGGAACTCCCGCAGTACCGGCACTCGGGTCAGCCACCAAGCCCATCTCGGGTGGTAGCGAGGGAAAGTCGCCACAGCGGCACCGGTGCTATCCGCCCACTTCAAGCCTTCTGCGGCCGACACGGCGAACAACGACGACCCGTAGTTGTTCTTTGCCGGATGGCCGTGTTTGCGGGCATAGCGCGCCGCGGCACGGGCTCCGCCGAGGTAATGGGTCATACCCATCTCGTGGCCGCCGAACGGGCCCAGCCAGACCGTGTAGGACAGCACGGCAAGTCCGCCGGGCCGGGTCACCCGCAGCATCTCGTTGCCGAGTTGCCAGGGGCGTGGGACGTGCTCGGCCACGTTGGACGACATGCAGATGTCCACCGAGTCGTCGGCGAAGGGCAGCGCCATGCCCGAGGCGCGGACGAACGTGCCCGGCTCGCGTTGGAAAGCCGGTCCGGCCGCATGCATCTCTGAGGGGTCGGGTTCGACGCCGAGGTAGCGCACGCCTCGAGCGGCGAAGGCCGACGCGAAGTATCCGGGCCCGCCACCGACGTCGAGCAGGGTGCGGCCGGCCGGTGGAGCGTCATGGACCGCTCGCCACAGGTCGTCGATCATGTCCGCGGTGTCGGCGGCCAGGGCGCCATAGAAGCGGGCCGGGTCCGGCTGTTCGTAGCGGAATTCCGACAGCAGTCGCACCGACCGGCCCAGGGTCGCCCGCCGCGCGAAAATGTCAGTTACCCGCACCCGCAAAACCCTACGGCCACACCACTTCCCCGGCGAACGTGCGCAATTGCACGCTTTCACGCGGCGTGTTGTGTACATACGCGCACGGTCGCAAAGGAGGTAAAGCGGGTACAAGGGTGTTATGGATGTCCCGGATTGGGTTTGGGCCCTGACCAGCTGCGGCATCGTGGGGCTGTTGGCCTTCGACTATTTCTTCCATGTCCGCAAGGTGCACGTCCCCACGCTGAGGGAGGCCGCAATCTGGTCGGCCGGCTACGTGGGCATCGCGGTGCTGTTCGGCGTCGGCGTGCTCGTGTTCGGCGGCAACGAAGCGGGCTCGGAGTACTTCGCCGGGTACGTCACCGAAAAGGCCTTGTCGGTCGACAACCTGTTCGTCTTCCTGGTGATCATGACCAGCTTCCGGGTTCCCCGTGAGGATCAGCAGAAGGCACTGCTGTTCGGGATTGTCTTCGCCCTGATCGCCCGTACCGGGTTCATCTTCCTCGGCGCCGCGATGATCAACGCTTTCGCGTGGGTTTTCTACTTGTTCGGGCTGATGCTGCTGCTTACCGCCGGCAGTGTTATCAAGCCCGACAACCACGACGACTCCGGGACGGCCGACAACCTGGTCATCCGGATCGCGAAGAAGGTGCTGCGCACCACCGAGCACTATGACGGCGACAAGTTGTTCACGACGGTCGACGGCAGGCGGGCAATGACGCCGATGCTCTTGGTCATGGTCGCGATCGGCGGCACGGACATACTTTTCGTTTTCGACTCGATCCCGGCGATCTTCGGCCTTACCCAGAACGTCTACCTCGTGTTCACGGCGACGGCGTTCTCGCTGCTGGGACTGCGGCAGCTGTTCTTCCTCATCGAGGGCTTGCTGGACCGGCTCGTCTACCTCTCCCACGGACTGGCGGCAATCCTGGCTTTCATCGGTGTGAAGCTGGTGTTGCATGCCTTGCACGAGAACAACGTCCCGTTCATCAACGACGGTGAGCCGGTGCCAGTGGTCGAGATCAGCACGGTCCTCTCGCTGGTTGTGATCGTGGGCATTCTCGTGGTCACCATCGTCGCGTCACTGCTCAGCCGCGGGGGCAAAGCCCGCACGGCGATCATCAACGCCCGCCGTCACGCCACGGCTTATCTCGACTCGGAGTACACCCACGATCCCGCCGAACGCGAGCGCATCTTCGGGATGCTGCTGGGCGAGCGCGACCAGATAATGGCGCTCGGACCGAAGTACCGCCAGCTGGTCCGCGACGAGCAGGCCCTGGTCGACCTGCTGGAACGCGCCGCCGCCAAACACGACGAGGCGGTCGAGCGCGGCGAGGCCGAGCCATTCGCCAGAACGGGATTGATCTCGTGAAGGTAGCCGGTGCGCGGTGTTTGACTCGTTGATCGACACGCTCGGCCACTCGTGGTGGGAATATCCGGTGATACTGCTGTTCTGCTCCTTGGATGCCGTCCTTCCCATCCTGCCGAGCGAGACGGTGCTGCTGACCGGCGGAATTCTGGCCGCCGACGGATCCATGGCCCTGGGCTGGGTGATCGCGATGGGCGCCGCCGGGGCGTTTATCGGCGACAACATCGCCTACGGGATTGGGCATTCGGCCGAAGACTGGGCTCGACGCTGGATCACCCGCGGCCAGACGGGCGAGCGCGCCCTGCGCTGGGCGCACGAGGGGTTGGAGCGGCACGGCGGTCCGCTGGTGATCGTGGCCCGGTTCGTTCCCGGGGGTCGCACGGCGACGACTATCGCCTGCGGTGTGCTGGAATTCCCCTACCGGCAGTTTCTGGTCTTCGACGCGATCGGTGCCGTGTTGTGGGGCATCCTCAACACGATGATCGGCTTCATCGGCGGGCACGCCTTCGCCGACAACCATCTCCTTGCGTTCGCGGCATCGTTAGGCGTGGGACTGGCACTGGCCGGAATATTCGAACTGGTCAGGTGGATGCGCACACGGACAACCGACCCGCACGCTCGCCGATCAGCCTCACCCGGCAGCAACCATGAGCCTCGCAACGGCGCGCTGACCGATCCCCACTAGGCCAATTGCCCAGCTCCTTCGCCCGCCACTGCGTGGCGCGCATCGTCGCCGGGCGGGGCTGAATTGCCCAGCTCCTTCGCCCGCCACTTCGTGGCGCGCATCGTCGCCGGGCTAGGCTGGACCGCAATGTCTGGTGTGCGCTCGGTACTGCTGCTGTGCTGGCGCGATACCGGCCACCCGCAGGGCGGCGGCAGCGAAGCCTACCTACAGCGCATCGGCGCCCAGCTCGCCGCCGACGGCATCGATGTCACCATGCGCACCGCTTGCTATGACGGCGCGCCGCGCCGCGAAGTCGTCGACGGCGTCCGGATCAGCCGGGCCGGGGGCCGCTACACCGTATACATCTGGGCATTGCTGGCAATGGCGGTCGCCCGCGTCGGCCTTGGTCCGCTGCGACGGGTGCGCCCCGATGTGGTGGTCGACACCCAGAACGGCTTGCCGTTCTTGGCCCGGCTGCTCTACGGCCGGCGGGTGGTGGTGCTGGTGCACCATTGCCATCGCGAGCAGTGGCCGGTCGCCGGGCCGGTGCTGGCGCGGGTGGGCTGGTTCGTCGAGTCGAGGTTGTCGCCACGACTGAACCGGAACAACCAATACGTGACGGTGTCGCTGCCGTCGGCGCGGGATCTGGTGGCTCTCGGCGTCGACAACGAGCGCATCGCGGTGGTGCGCAACGGTCTCGACGAGGCGCCGGCGCAGACGCTGTCCGGCCCGCGCGCGTCCGCGCCGCGCGTGGTGGTGTTGTCCCGGTTGGTGCCGCACAAGCAGATCGAGGACGCGCTGGAAGCGGTCGCGCAGCTGCGGCCCCGGATGCCGGATCTGCACCTGGACATCGTCGGCGGCGGCTGGTGGCGGCAACGGCTGGTCGACCATGTGCTCCGGCTCGGGATTTCTGACGCGGTCACCTTCCACGGGCATGTCGACGATGTGACCAAACATCATGTGCTGCAAGGCTCTTGGGTGCACCTGCTGCCGTCACGCAAAGAGGGCTGGGCCCTGGCGGTGGTCGAGGCGGCCCAGCACGGCGTGCCCACCATCGGTTACCGATCTTCTGGCGGCTTGTGCGACTCGATCGTCGACGGGGTTACCGGAGTGTTGGTTGACAATCGCGCCGAGCTGGTAGACCGGCTGCAACAGTTGCTCGGCGATGCGCTGTTGCGCGACCAACTCGGTGTCAAAGCTCAAGTGCGCAGCGTCGATTTCTCCTGGCAGCAAAGCGCGCAGGCGATGCGTTCGGTGCTGGAAGCGGTGCATGCCGGAGCGCGCGTAAGCGGCGTGGTCTAGCCGCGCTCACACACTCGCTGGGGCCTTTTCGCCGGCCGGTTGGGTGGCGCGGGTGTCTTCGGAGGCCGCTACCAGGCGGCGGCTGGGTACCGAGTAGCTGCCGGCCATGATCAGGCAGATCGCCGCGGGAGCGACGAATGCGTATCCGCTGAGCCAGTTTCCAAACAGCAGCCCGGTCGCGCCCCCCACCAGGAAAAGCAACAGGGTCACGGAGAGGACGGCAAGCTTCCACTTGTCGATACCCTGTCGACGGCTGCGGCCGAGCATCAGCCCGAGGTCGGTGACCGTGCCCGTGAAGTGGGTAGTGCGGATTGCCATTCCGCGGAAGCTTGAGGTCAGCCCGTTCTGCAGTCCCAGCGCCGCGGCGGCAAACAGGGCTTGCACCACGGGTGGTTCGATGCCAAGACCGGCGATATAGCCTTGCGCCTCGGCGTTTTCGCCCAGTGCGGCTAGCACCAACAGTGCCGCTTCCATGGTGAGCATCGCGGCATGTGTCGCCTGTGTCGGATGCTGGTTGGTCCCCAGAATTACTCCGGCGGTCATGGCGCCGCCCCAGAACCCGAGCAGGATGGCCGCCAGTAGATGTCCTTCGTACAGCCATGGGTTGGCCGTGTTCATCCCTAGCTGTGTCGTCACGCCCGTGAGGTTGCCGACCGGGAAAGCAAGGACCAGTAGGGCTACCGCGTTGACGCACCCGGCGACGAACGCCAGCGAGCCGCTGTAGCCCAGTAAGAGTCCGCGAGTCGAGGGGCCACCTTCGTGAGTCGGGTTTCTCGGTAGGCGCACAAGCAAGAAGCCTATATAACGAAAAATTCTTCATCAATAGTTTTTCATATGAATTCGCCAAGAGTGGCAGTGCGGAGCCAGGGCCATGTCGCCGAATTAGCGAAACTATTTACGTGAAAAACGGTGTATGTTCAGCCTATGAGCGCCGCGAAGGCAAACGAGTTGAGCGCCGCGCGTACCGGCTCCGAGCGCGGGTGGACATTTCTGAGCAACCACGGGCACGTACTGCTGTGCGTGTCGATCAGCGAGCCGTTGACGGCACGCGAACTGTCGCTGCGGGTCGGCATCACCGAACGATCCGTGCAAACGATCCTGGCCGATTTGACGGACGAGGGTTACCTGGTCAAGTCGAAAGCCGGCCGGCGCAACGTGTACACGCT
This sequence comes from Mycobacterium angelicum, assembly GCF_002086155.1. Classification (GTDB taxonomy): domain Bacteria; phylum Actinomycetota; class Actinomycetes; order Mycobacteriales; family Mycobacteriaceae; genus Mycobacterium; species Mycobacterium angelicum. The sequence goes on from NZ_MVHE01000056.1 coordinate 28,686, forward strand.
CAATCCCGAGGGTAGGTTGCGCCATCCTTTGGAGGCCCGTCATACCGTAGGCGAGCTCGTCGAAGCCCTGTCGTAGCCACTTGGCCTACACATCCTGCTGCACCGACGATCAGCAGCGCCAGCCAGGCCAGGTGCGCCGCCATTGTCGCTCGAAGGCGGGCAGTGGATGTGTCGGTTGGGTGGCCCCCGATCCGGTAGACGGCGATGTCGGGGTCGCGATATGACGGCGTAAGCCGGTCCAAAGTGCGGGCAGCGGCTCCCATGTCACCGGCGCTATCGGACTCGGTGACCAGCCAGGTCGCCCCGGCAGCGGCCAGCGCCGACGGCTCGGGCCCGGTCAGCAGCAACTCCTGCACCGCGCGCGCGTGCGCGCCCTCCCCGGGCACCGTGACGCCGGAAATGGTCAGATCGCCGGTGGTGAGCACGTCGGCGCGAACCCATCGGGGCAACGGATCCAGAACCGGGGCCGAACCGGCCCAGGAGAAGCGCCGCATGGTGCCGGCGGGCAGCACCGCGACCGGGCCGGGCTCGCCGTTGATCACCGACGCCACCGCCGCCCAGCCCGACGGGTAGTGCACCGGTGCCACCTTGCCCGCAACCCCCCAGGCCAGATCGGGCAGCACCAGCACCAGCGCAACGCAGCACACCGGCGCCGCCACCGCCGGCCGTAGCCAGGGGCGCAGCGAAGTCACCGCGCCCGCACCGGCCAGCGCATACCCGGGCACCGCCAGCGCCACCCATTTCTGGCCGTCGCGCAACACCCCCAGCCCGGGCGCAACGTCGAGCACCGCACGCAACGCGTGCAGGCCCGGCCCGGTCGCCAGCGCCGCCGGAACCAGCACCGCCACCGCCGCCAGTAGCAACAACGGCAGCACTGCCGGCCGGCGCGCCACGGCCGGCAGTCCAATCGCCACCACACCGAGCAACACCACGGCCGATAGAACCGCGAAAAGTGTTGCGCGCGAAGCGGGTACAGCCTCGCCGTTCCAGATCCCGCCCAGACTGGCCAGGCTCGCCAGCGTGCCAAGGCCCGGCTCGGCGCGCGGCGCGAACGCGCTAACCCCGTTCGCGGCCGTGTGACTGGGCAACGGCGAGCCCAGGACAGCGGCCATCAACCACGGCAGCGCCGCCACCAGCGAAATCCCCAAAGCCGTTGCGGCCCACCGCCAGCGCGAACCCGGAACACCCCCCACGCAGACCAGCGCCACCGTCGCCGCGAGCAACAGCCCGGTAGGGGTCAGCCCGGCCAGCGCGATCCAGAACGCCAGCGCAAAGAACCGCCGGGAAAGCATCGCCGTCGCGACCCAGGGCAGACAACCGTAACCGACCAGCAGACTCCAGTGGCCCTGCAAAAGCCGTTCGGCGACATAGGGATTCCAGATCGTGAGCGTGCTAGCGGCGAACTGGCCACCGATCCCGGCGTCGGGTAGCGCCAAAGCCACCAGCGCCGCCGCACCCCAGCCCGCGAGCCACAGCCCCGAAATCAGCAGCGCCTTCACCACGATGCCGCCGTCGATCAGCTGCGAGCACAGCGCCACCGCGAAGTCCTGTGGGGTGGCACGCGGAGCGGCCGTCAACCCCAGGGCAGTATCGGACAGATACGACCGCGGCGTGGAAACCGCGTCGCGCAACAGTAGATAACCGGGTCGCAGCAGCGGCGCAACCACCACCAGCGTCAGGGCCAGCGCGTACCCGGGCCGCAACCAGCGCACGTCGGCGGGTTAGGTCCGTTCGGTGGGAGGTTCGGACGGCCCGTCCTCGGGCTTAGCCGGATCCTTAGCCGCATCCGGTGGGGCGGGATCGGCCGGCGGGTCCGCGCTCGGCGGACCGGCTTCCTCGGTCACCTCCGGCGGCCGCTGCGCGGGCAGCTTCTCGGTCTCGGCTTCGGCCCCGGGCACCGGTGGTTCCAGCCCGGCTCGGCGCAGGAAATCGGTGTCGTCGCGGTCCAGGCCCGGATCGGTCAGCGCGCTCTCGGTGCGCAGGCTGAACGAGGCCAGCACCGCCCCGCCGATCAGCGCGATCAACCCGACCGCGGTGAACGTGATCGGCAGTACCCGCGACCACAGTGCCAGCCGGTCGCGTTCGTCGCGGGCCATGTTGACCTGCGATTCGACCGTCTCCTCGGTGGACGTCACCTTGTAGTCGGCCAGCGTCACCTCGGGCTTGAGCGCATCGCGGGCGAAGTAGTGGTTGGCGTGCTCGGTTTTCTTGACGATCGTGCCCGAGACCGGGTCCACCCAGAACGTGCGCTGTGCGGCGTAGTAGCGGGTCATGGTGATCTGCTCGTTCGGCTCGCCGGGCACGCCCCACATCGCGGCCGAGGTGGTGACCTTGCCGTCCTCGTCGCCGGCATACAGCGACGGGTAGCGGATGGGCGCCACCAGCTTGCCCTCTGAGTTGTAGCCGACGGTTTGGGTGAACTTATAGGTGCTCAACCCGTTGACGTCCTCTTCGCCCTCGTAGTTCGCGTCGAAGGCCTTCTGCGCGATCGGATCGAAATAGGGATACGTCTTCTTTTCGGTGTGGAACGGGAAGCGGTAGGCAAGGCCGTCGTGGCGCAACGGGATTGCGGCGGGCGGGCTCTCGTCGTTGAAGCCGCGCGGCTTTTGCACCGAGCCGCCGGTGTGGGTGTCGTCCGAAACGGCCATCGCAGTCTTGCGGTTCAGGGTGACGGTGTCGACGATGGCCAGCAGCAGCCCGCTGTCCTTCTGCTTGTCGGTGCGCCGCACCGAGGTTCCGACCTGAAGGGTCACCACGTCGGCGTTGGCCGGGGACTCCACGCTGACCTGCTGCTGGGACACCAGCGGCACGTTCTGGTTGGTGACGACGTGATCGCCGGACAGCGACGCAGAGTCGAGTGCCGATCCGGTGCCCTCGCTGATCAGCGTGCTGTCGAGGTCGAGCGGGATTTTGGTGATCCTGCTGCTGGTATAGGTCGACAGCAGCAGCGCGGCGATCAGCAGGGCAGCCCCCAACCCGATCGTCCCGCATGCGGCGATTCGCAACATGACTGCTCGATTCACGTGCGCCGCTCCTCCTTACTGGTCCAACGACTCGCTCCGACCTGACCAAGCAGCATGGCAAAACCCGTTTGACCCTAACAGCAGAACGTAGCGGCCCGGCGGACGAACCTTTCGGGTGTACCCAATTCGGCCGGCAACCCACCCGGGGCAAACTGATGATCGTGACCGACGGCCAGCAGGTGGGTGGTACCCGCAGCTTCCTGCCCGCGGTCGAAGGCATGCGCGCCTGCGCGGCCATGGGCGTGGTCGTGACGCACACCGCTTTTCAGACCGGCCACTCCAGCGGTGTGACGGGCCGGCTCTTCGGCCGGTTCGACCTGGCCGTCGCGGTGTTCTTCGCGCTGTCGGGATTCCTGCTGTGGCGCGCGCACGCCGCGGCGGCGCGGGGTCTGGGCGAGCGCCCGCGGACCGGCCACTATCTGCGCTCGCGGGTAATCCGCATCATGCCGGCCTACCTGGTTGCGGTGGTGGTGATTCTGAGCTTGTTGCCCGACTCGGATAACGCCAGCCTGACGGTGTGGTTGGCGAACCTCACCCTGACGCAGATCTACGTGCCACTGACACTGACCGGCGGACTGACCCAGATGTGGAGCTTGTCGGTCGAAGTCAGCTTCTACCTCGCCCTCCCGGTTTTCGCGTTGCTGGCGCGGCAGATCCCGGTGGCTGCCCGGGTGCCGGTGATTGCCGCTTTCGGGATGCTCAGCTGGGCATGGGCATGGCTGCCGCTGGATGGCGGGCCCGGCAGCAACCCGCTGAACTGGCCGCCGGCGTTCCTGTCCTGGTTCGCCGCGGGCATGCTGCTCGCCGAATGGGTGCACAGCCCGATCGGCCCGGTGCACCAATTTGCGCGCCGCCGCCTGGTGATGGCCGTTGTCGCGGTGCTGGCCTACCTGGTGGCCGCGTCGCCGCTGGCCGGTCCGGCCGGCCTGGTCCAGGGCACGGCCACGCAATTCGCGGTGAAGACCGCGATGGGCGCCGTGGTGGCCTTCGCGCTGGTGGCCCCGCTGGTGCTGGACCGGCCCGACACTCCGCATCGCCTGCTGGGCAGCGCTCTCATGGTGACGCTGGGGCGCTGGTCGTATGGCCTGTTCATCTGGCATTTGGCCGCGCTGGACATGGTGTTCCCGGTGATCGGCACGTTCCCGTTCACCGGCCGGATGCCGACCGTGCTGGTGTTGACCCTGATCTTCGGGTTCGCCATTGCCGCGGTGAGCTACGCGCTGGTCGAGTCGCCGTGCCGGGAGGCGTTGCGCCGCTGGGAGAAACGCCACCAGGTAGCCGCGGGCACTATCGACCGCGAAGCCGACGCGATCGCGCCCTAGCATTTCGAATCACGATATCGCCTGCGATATCGCTTTTTGAAGGGCACTATCGCCCGGGAGCGCCGGTCTCAACCATGAGTGCCTTTTGAATTGCGATATCGCCGGCGATATCGCGCTAACTACTTCGACCTGAGTGTGTCCTGAAGTGAAGTGATGACGATGTAGAGGATCGTCAGAGCGAGTCGTGCTGTGCCCAAAATACAAGCGATTTCGACCGAAGCGAGGACAGGCGTATCAGGCGTTGGCCGTCGTGGAACACCGGCTGTTCGCCACCAATGTCAGTAGCTGGTAGCTGCCTACGGTAAGCCGTTGATTCCGGGCTGGCCGAACAGCGCCCCGCCGTGGCCGCCGATACCGGAGGTGGCGGCCGCCGTCGTGTAGTCAATTCCGCGGTTGCCGCCGTTACCGCCGTTGCCGATCAACTGGGCGTTGCCGCCATTCCCGCCGCTACCGGCAACCACACCGCTGTCCCCACCGGCGCCGCCGGCTCCGCCACTGCCGATCAGTCCGGAGATGCCCCCGGTCGCGCCGTTACCGCCGATCACGATGTAACCCGTCCCGCCGGCCCCGCCGTCGCCGCCATTGCCGAACAGCACCGCGCCGTTTCCGCCGCTGCCCCCGGCGCCGCCGGTCGCGCCGGAGAACCCGCCGTGGCCGCCGGCGCCGCCGCTGCCGATCAGGCCCGCGGCATTGCCGCCGGCCCCGCCGGCGCCCCCGAGGACATCACCCTGGCCGCCGGCGCCGCCGGCTCCGCCGTCGCCCACCAGCGATCCACCCTTGCCGCCGCCGCCGCCGGCCCCGCCCAGGCTCCCGGTCGCCAGCGCCACACCGCCCGCGCCGCCGGCCCCGCCGTTGCCCGTCAACAGGCCGGCGGCTCCGCCGATTCCACCGTTACCCGCGCTCACCGATCCCGTACCGCCGACCCCGCCGGCGCCTCCGTCGCCGAACAGGCCGGCGGTGCTCCCGCCGGCCCCGCCGCTGCCCCCTTGGAGGGCGCCGAGTCCGCCATCGCCGCCGTGTCCGCCGGAGCCGAACCACTGTCCGGCGGCCCCGCCGGTGCCGCCGGAACCACCGTGGGTGAG
>NZ_MVHE01000057.1 GCF_002086155.1 Mycobacterium angelicum
GCCCGGCCCCCCGCCGCCCGGGGCTGGTGCTCCCGGTCCGCTCCAGCCGCCGACTCCGACGCCCAGCACGCTGCCCAGCAATCCGCCGGCCCGCCCCTAGCGCCGTACTCGAGGGAGAGAGCCAATGACGCAGCGCTACACCACCACTGACGCCGGGGCCCCCGCGCCCAGTGACGACCAGTCGCTGACCATCGGACCCGACGGCCCGATCCTGCTACACGACCATTACCTGATCGAGCAGATGGCCATGTTCAACCGGGAACGCATCCCGGAACGACAGCCGCATGCCAAGGGCGGCGGCGCATTCGGTCATTTCGAGGTGACCAACGACGTCAGCCAATACACCCGGGCCGCGGTGTTCCAGCCCGGCACCAAGACCGACACGCTGATCCGGTTCTCGACGGTCGCCGGAGAGCGCGGCAGCCCGGACACCTGGCGCGATCCCCGTGGTTTCGCGTTGAAGTTCTACACGTCGGAGGGCAACTTCGACATGGTCGGCAACAACACTCCGGTCTTCTTCATGCGCGACCCATTGAAGTTCCAGCACTTCATCCGATCGCAAAAGCGGATGGCCGCAACGAATTTGCGCGACAACAACATGCAGTGGGACTTTTGGAGCCTCTCACCGGAGTCGGCGCATCAGGTGACCTGGCTGATGGGGGACCGGGGCATCCCCAAAAGCTGGCGCCACATGAACGGCTACAGCAGCCACACCTACAGCTGGATCAACGCCGGCGGCGAGATCTTCTGGGTGAAATACCACTTCATCACCGATCAGGGCATCGATTACCTCACTCAGCAGGATGCCGACCGGCTGGCCGGTGAGGACGGCGACTACCACCAACGCGACCTCTATCAGGCCATCGAGGGCGGGAGCTATCCGAGCTGGACGCTCAAGATGCAGATCATGCCGTTCGAGGACGCCAAGACCTATCGGTTCAATCCGTTCGATCTGACCAAGGTGTGGCCGCACGGCGACTACCCGTTGATCGACGTCGGCAAGCTGACGCTGAATCGCAACGTCACCGACTACCACACCGAGATCGAGCAGGCCGCCTTCGAACCGAACAGCTTCGTGCCCGGCACCGGATTGAGCCCGGACAAGATGCTGCTGGCCCGCGGCTTCTCCTACTCCGACGCCCACCGGGCCCGGCTGGGCACCAATTACAAGCAGATACCGGTGAATACGCCGAAGGTGCCGGTGCACAGCTACTCCAAGGACGGGGCGATGCGGATGAACAACGTCTCCGACCCGGTCTATGCACCCAACTCCTACGCGGGCCCGCAAGCCGACCCGGTGCGTGCCGCTGAAGTGCGCTGGTACGCCGACGGCGAGATGGTCCGCGCCGCTTACACGCTGCGCGCCGAGGACGACGACTGGGGACAGGCCGGCACGCTGGTCCGCCAAGTTCTCGACGACGCGGCCCGGGAGCGCTTGGCCCACAACATCATTGGTCACGTCTCCAAAGGCGTGCAGGAGCCGGTGCTGTCGCGGGTGTTCGAGTACTGGCGCAACGTCGACGCCGACCTCGGTAAGAAAGTCGAGGAAGGGGTTCGGGCGAACCTGGGGTGACTTTTACCGGGCTGGCATGATCGAGCCCATGAGCATCGAAGTCGTTTACACCACCGAATCCACCGCTACCGGCGGCGGCCGTGACGGCCACGTGCGGTCCGACGACGGTCGCCTCGACCTGGAAACCCGTCCGCCGAAAGAGATGGGCGGCAACGGCGAGGGCACCAACCCCGAGCAACTGTTCTCCGCCGGCTACGCCGCGTGCTTCCTGGGTGCGCTGCGGCTGGTGGCCGGCAAGGCGAAGGTCAAGCTGGACGACGCCAGCAGCGTCACCGTCGAGATCGGATTCGGCAAGGACTCCGAAGGCGGCTTCGGGCTCACCGGCAAGATCGTCGGTTACCTGCCCGGCCTCGAGCAGAGCGCCGCCGACGACTTGGTGCACCAGGCCCACCAGGTGTGCCCGTATTCCAAGGCGACCCGCGGCAACATCGACGTCGACGTCTCGGCCAAGGTCTAGCCCGGCGACGATGGACGGTCACGTACGGTTCGCCGTCACGGCGGCGACGCTGTCCATCGCGGCCCTTCTTGTTGCCCCGGCTGCGAACGCGCATCCGTCGGAACCCGGAGTGGTGAACTACGCCGTCCTCGGCAAGGGCTCGGTGGGCAATATCGTCGGCGGCCCGATGGGCTGGGAATCGATGTTCACCCAGCCCTTCCAGGGTGAATGGGTTGACGTGCCGGAGTGCAACAACTGGGCCGACATCGGGTTGCCCGAGGTGTACAACGACCCCGACCTGGCGTCATTCAACGGCGCCACCACGCAGACGTCCGCCACCGACCCAACGCACCTGGTTAAGCAGGCGGTCGGGGTGTTCGCCACCAACGAGGCCGCGGACCGCGCGTTCCACCGTGTCGTCGACCGGACGGTGGGCTGCTCGGGCCAGACCACGGCGGTGCACTTCGATGACGGGACCACGCAGGTGTGGTCCTTCACCGGGGGGCCGGCCTCCGCTACCGACGAAGCGTGGACCAAACAGGAAGCGGACACCGATCGCCGATGCTTCGTTCAAACCCGGCTGCGCGAAAACGTGTTGCTGCAGGCCAAGGTCTGCCAGTCTGGCAACGCCGGCCCGGCGGTCAACGTGCTGGCCGGCGCGATGCAGAACACGCTGGGCCAGTAGCCACGGGAATATGTCGGTGCGATCTGGAAGATGAAGTGGTGGCGGCTATCGTTCGTATAGCTGCGCAACCAGGGGTCTGCGACGGATGCTCCGGGCCCGGAGGGATCGTGATATGACGTTCGGCGCCATCACCGCCGCGGCCGCCCAGCTGGATAGCGCTTGCCCGGCTGACACCGAGATCACCACTTTTGCCGCCGCCGCCCAGTACATCGCCGACGGCTGTCTGGTCGACGGCCCGCTGGGGCGAGTCGGTCTGGAAATGGAAGCCCACTGTTTCGACCCGGCCGAGCCGCTGCGCAGGCCGAGCTGGGATGAAATCACCGACGTGCTCGAGTGGCTCAGCCCGCTACCGGGCGGCAGCGTGGTCAGCGTTGAGCCGGGTGGCGCCGTGGAGCTGTCGGGCCCACCCGTCGACGGCGTGCCGGCGGCCATCGAGGGCATGGCCCGCGACCAGGCGGTATTGCGGTCCGCTTTCGCCGACGCCGGCCTGGGACTGGTCTTCCTGGGGGCCGATCCGCTGCGCCCGCAGCAGCGGGTCAACCCGGGTGCGCGGTACCGCGCCATGGAACAGTTCTTCGCCGCCAGTCACAGCGGGGCCGCGGGCGCGGCGATGATGACCTCGACCGCGTCCATCCAGGTGAACCTGGATGCCGGCCCGCAGGCCGACTGGGCGGCGCGGGTGCGGCTGGCGCATGCGCTGGGGCCGACGATGATCGCGATCGCCGCCAACTCCCCGATGCTGAGCGGCGAGTTTTCCGGCTGGCAGTCGACTCGGCAGCGGGTGTGGGGCCAGATGGACTCGGCGCGCTGCGGCCCTATCCTCGGCGCCAGCGGTGACGACCCGGGCACCGACTGGGCCCGCTACGCACTCAAGGCGCCGGTGATGATGGTCCGCAGCGCCGACACCCAAGAGGCTGCCGCGGTCACCGAGTACGTGCCGTTCACCGACTGGGTGGACGGCCGGGTGCTGCTGGGCGGCCGCCGCCCCACCGTCGCCGATCTGGAATACCACCTGACTACGTTGTTCCCCCCGGTACGGCCACGTCAGTGGCTGGAAGTCCGCTACCTTGACAGCCTGCCCGACGCGGTCTGGCCCGCGATGGTGTTCACTCTGGTGACCCTGCTCGACGACCCGATCGCGGCCGACGCGGCGGCCGCGGCCGTCGAGCCGGTGGCCACCGCTTGGGATATCGCGGCCCGGATCGGCCTGGGCGACAAGCGGCTCTACGCCGCGGCCAACCGATGTGTGGCTATTGCGGCCGAGTGGGCGCCCGCCGCTCTGACGGAGCCGATGCAGCGCTTGATGCGCAACGTCGAGCAGGGCCGGTGTCCGGCGGACGACTTCTCCGACCGGGTCATCGAGCACGGCATCGCGCCGACGGTGGCGCTGCTGGCGCAAGGGGAGCCGTGACCTCACGGGAAAGGCTGGCCGAGGACCTCGAGCGGGCCCGGACGCGGACGCTGCGGCTGGTTGACTTCGACGACGGCGAGTTGCGCCGGCAATACGACCCGCTGATGAGCCCGCTGGTGTGGGATCTCGCACATATCGGCCAGCAGGAGGAGCTGTGGCTGCTGCGCGGTGGCGACCCACGCCGGCCCGGAATGCTGCCGCCGGCCGTGGAAAGTCTTTACGACGCCTTCGAGCACAACCGCGCCAGCCGGGTGGACCTGCCGTTGCTGACCCCGCAGCGGGCGCGCTCCTACTGCCAGACGGTGCGGTCGGCTGCCCTGGACGCGCTGGACGCACTGCCCGAGCATGCCGGCGACTTCCAGTTCGGGTTGGTGATCAGCCACGAGAACCAGCACAACGAAACCATGCTGCAGGCGCTGAACCTGCGCACCGGCGCGCCGCTGCTCAGCGAAACCTCCGCACTGCCCGCGGGGCGCCCGGAGTTGGCCGGAACGTCGGTGCTGGTACCCGGGGGGCCGTTCGTGCTGGGGGTGGACGCCGCGACCGAACCGTACTCGCTGGACAACGAACGTCCCGCCCATGTCGTGGACGTCCCCGCGTTCCGGATCGGCCGAGTCCCGGTCACCAACGGCGAATGGCTGCACTTCATCGCCGACGGCGGCTATCACCAGCCGCAGTGGTGGTCGGATCGCGGTTGGCAACATCGCCAGCAAGCCGGCCTGACCGCGCCGCAATTCTGGAATTCCGACGGCGAGACCCGCACCCGATTCGGCTATGTCGAGGACATTCCGGCCGACGAGCCGGTGCAACACATCACCTACTTCGAGGCGCAGGCATACGCGGCGTGGGCCGGTGCGCGGCTGCCCACCGAGGTGGAGTGGGAGAAGGCCTGCGCCTGGGATCCGTCGACCGGAAGCCGGCGCCGCTACCCGTGGGGCGGCGACGAACCCGCCCCGGACCGCGCCAACCTGGGCGGCGCCGCGCTGCGCCCGGCTCCGGTGGGTGCCTACCCGTCCGGCGCTTCGGCCTTCGGCGCCGAGCAAATGCTGGGGGATGTGTGGGAGTGGACCAGCTCGCCGCTTCGGCCCTGGCCCGGCTTCGTGCCGATGATCTACGAGCGCTACTCGCAGCCGTTCTTCGACGGCGATTACCGGGTGCTGCGCGGCGGGTCATGGGCGGTGGAGCCGGCCATTCTGCGGCCCAGCTTCCGTAATTGGGATCACCCGTACCGTCGTCAGATCTTCTCCGGCGTCCGGCTGGCCTGGTCGCTCTGATGTGCCGACACCTGGGCTGGCTCGGCGCGGACGTCACAGTGTCCTCTCTCGTGCTGGACCCACCGCAAAGCCTGCGGGTGCAGTCGTATGCGCCGCGGCGGCAAAAGCACTGCCTGCTCAATGCCGACGGTTGGGGTGTGGGCTTTTTCGATGACGGGGTCGCGCGGCGCTGGCGCAGTTCGGCGCCGCTGTGGGGTGAGACGTCGTTCGAATCGGTGGCGCCGGCGTTGCGCAGCCAGTGTGTGGTGGCGGCGGTGCGCTCGGCGACAGTCGGCATGCCGATCGAGGTGAGTGCCACCGCGCCGTTCACCGACGGCCAGTGGCTGTTGTCGCACAACGGTGTGGTCGACCGGAGTGTGTTGCCGGCCGGCGCCGGGGCCGAATCCGTTTGCGACAGTGCGATATTGGCCGCAGCCATCTTCGAGCGTGGCATGGATGCTCTGGCCGACACGATCGTCGAGATCGGCATGGCCGATCCGCTAGCTCGGCTGAACATTCTGGCGGGCAACGGGTCTCGGCTGATCGCAACCGCGTGGGGCGACACGTTGTCGATTCTGCGCCGCGCCGACGGAGTGGTGCTGGCCAGCGAGCCCTACGACGACGACCCGGATTGGGAAGACGTGCCGGACCGCCACCTGGTGGAAGTCACCGCCGGCGGCGTCGCCATTACCGCGCTGGACTTGAAAGGAGTCTGATGACGCTGTCGCTGTCCAACCACCTTGCTGAGGACTCGGCGTATCTCGCGCTGCGCCGCGACGTATTCGACGGCTTACAGCGGACCCCGAAATCGTTGCCGCCCAAGTGGTTCTACGACTCGGTCGGCAGTGATCTCTTCGATCAGATCACCCGGCTGCCGGAGTACTACCCGACCCGGGCCGAGGCCGCCATCCTGCGTGGCAGGTCCGCCGAGATTGCAGCGGCCAGCGCTGCCGACACCCTGGTCGAGCTGGGCAGTGGAACCTCGGAGAAGACCCGGATGCTGTTGGACGCGCTGCGCGATCGCGGATCGCTGGCCAGATTCGTGCCGTTCGACGTCGACGCCAGCGTGCTGTCGGCCACCGCCAGCGCGATTCAGCGCGAATACACCGGCGTCGAAATCAAGGCCGTCTGTGGCGATTTCGAGGAACACCTGACCGAGATTCCGCAGGGCGGCCGCCGGCTGTTCGTCTTCCTGGGGTCCACGATCGGCAACCTGACGCCCGGGCCGCGCGCGGAATTTCTGGCCACGCTGGCCGGGGTGATGCGGCCGGGCGACAGTCTGCTGCTGGGCACCGACCTGGTTAAGGACACCGGCCGGTTGGTGCGCGCCTACGACGATGCCGCGGGCGTGACGGCCAAGTTCAACCGCAACGTGCTGGCCGTGATCAACCGGGAACTCGACGCGGATTTCGACGTCGACGCTTTTCGGCACGTAGCCCGCTGGAACGCAGAAGCTGAGCGGATCGAGATGTGGTTGCGCTGCGATCGTCGGCAACGGGTGCGCGTCGCCGCGCTCGAGCTGACCGTCGACTTCGCCGCCGGTGAGGAGATGCTCACCGAGGTCTCGTGCAAGTTCCGGCCGGACGCGGTGAATGCCGAACTGGCCGAGGCGGGATTGCGTCGCATCCGGTGGTGGACCGACGACGCCGCTGACTTCGGGTTATCGCTGGCCGCCAAGTGAGCGACCCGCTGGCCGACCGCTGGCGGGCGGCCCGCCCCGCGGTCGCCGGCCTACACCTGGATAGCGCGGCGTGTTCGCGCCAAAGCTTCGCGGTGCTCGACGCGACCGCCAAGCATGCGCTGCACGAGTCCGAGGTCGGCGGCTATGTGGCCGCCGAGGCCGCCGCGCCGGTGCTCGACGCCGGACGCGCCGCGGTCGCGACGCTGTGCGGCATGCCCGACGCCGAGGTGGTGTTCACCACCGGTTCGCTCAATGCGCTGGATCTGCTGCTGGGCGGCTGGCCGGCCGAAAGCCGGACCCTGGCGTGTCTGCCCGGGGAGTACGGACCGAACCTGGCGGTGATGGCTGCGCACGGTTTTGCCGTGCGCCATCTGCCGACCCTCGGCGACGGCAGGCTGGCCCTCGACGATGCGGCGTTCGAGTTGGACGAGGACCCGCCGGATCTGGTGCACCTGACACCGGTGGCCAGCCACCGCGGCACCGTGCAGCCGCTGGCGATGATGGCCGAACTCTGCGAGCAGCTGGGAATACCACTGGTGGTGGACGCCGCTCAGGCACTGGGTCATATCGATTGCGCGGTGGGTGCCGACGTCACCTATTCGTCGTCGCGTAAATGGCTGGCCGGCCCGCGCGGGGTGGGTGTGCTGGCCGTGCGACCCGAGCTGGCGGAGCGGTTGACGCCACGGCTGCCGGCGCCGGCCTGGGCTGCCTCGTTATCGGTGGCCCAGCAGCTGGGCTTCGGCGAAGCCAATGTCGCTGCGCGAGTTGGGTTTTCGGTCGCGTTGGGCGAACACCTGGAGGCCGGGCCGGAAGCGGTGCGGGCCCGGCTGGCCGAACTGGGTGACATCACCCGTTCCCTGCTGTCGGATGTGGACGGATGGGCGGTGGTCGAGGAGTGCGAAGAGCCCAGCGCGATCACCACGCTGGCGGCACTCGATGGTGCCGACCCGCAAGAGGTGCAGGCGTGGCTGCTCACCGAGCGGCGCATCGTGACCACCTATGCCGGAATACCGCGCGCCCCACACGAGTTAACGGCGCCGGTGCTGCGGGTCTCGCCGCACGTGGACACCACCGCGCAGGATCTGGAAACGTTCGCCGAAGCGCTGATCGAAGGTACCGCGGCGACTTCGGCCTAACTCGAAGCCCGGTCGGGTTCATGCTTTGCGGCTAGTGGAATCGGCTGTGTGCCTGTGGCTTTGAGTGGGTATTCATGGCGGCTAATCCGCGTTTTGGGCGCCATGGGTGCACACTCGAAGCCGGGAGTTCACACTCGACGCGGGTGGCCGAGTAAACGGTGTGGTTTAGCTCGAAGTCCACGGTTGGGTTCACGCTCGACCGTTAGTGCAATCGGCTGTGTGCTTGTGGCTTACCGATTTCGTGTCCGCGCCGCGGTCACCGAATTCGGGTTCAGCCGGCCTTGTGTGCGGTCAACAGGTAGGCCGGAAATTTCAAGCGGCCTTTTTCGTCGTGGTCGTGCGGTGGAAATTCGACTCCGCCGGTTACCTCGGGCGGCATGACGATGGGATTGGCGTGAATGAATGCCGGCCGGATCTCGTCGATTTCCCAGTACTTGCTTACTGCCGCGCGCAATTCGTCCTCGTCGACCTCATTGGGCTTGGCTTCCATGGCCGCGGGGAAGGCGCCCTTTGCGAAGACCAGCACGTAGAAGGCGGCGCCGGGCGCGGCCGCCCGCTGCACCGAGCTCAGATAGCCGTCGCGACCCTCAATGGGCAGCGAGTGGAACAGCGTGCTGTCGATCACGGTGGCAAAGCGGCCGTCGTAGCCGGAGAGCGCAGTGATGTCGGCCTGCTCGAAGGTGGCGTTGCTCAGGCCGCGTTCCTGCGCGGCCTTGGTGGCCGCCGCAATGGCCGTAGGAGTGATGTCGACGCCCACCACGGTGTAGCCGTCGGCAGCCAGAGCCAACGACAACTCGGCGTAGCCGCAGCCGGCGTCCAGCACATCGCTGCGAACCTTTCCCGCCGCGACCAAGGCCGCCAGCTCGGGTTGCGGCTCACCGATATTCCACGGGGGCGGGCCTTGGAAGACACCTTGCTCCTTGTATGCGCCGTCCCAGTCCATAACCTCAGATGTCATGTGTCCCAACGTACCGCGGTTCAGCAGGGCCAGGTGTGAACCGGTTCGTTGGCGTGCATGTGCTCGCAGTAGCGGCGCAGCATGCCCGCCAGGGCGGCCGGTCGGCTCAGACCGCCCGCTTCCAGGGCCTGCACGGTGGACACCTGCCAGCTTGCGCCGTTGCGCCCGGCCCGGACGCGGCCCTCGATGACGCCCAGGAACCGGTCGCGCACCTCGGCGTCGACGCCTCGTTGCCGCAAACCCTCGTGGGCCATCGGCAGCAAGATGCGCAGCACCAGATCCTGGGTGGTCATCTCATCCAGGCCCGGCCAGTGCAGCCGGGCATCGATGCCGTACTTGGCGGCGGCCAGGAAATTGGTGCGCGCCGCCGCGAAATGCATCTTCGACCACAGCGGCTCTTCCGTGCGCGACAGGCTGTGCACCAGCCCGAAGTAGAAGGCCGAGTTCGCCAGCATGTCGACAACTGTCGGTCCCGCCGGCAGCACCCGGTTCTCCAATCGCAGATGCGGGCGTCCATCGACAACGTCGTATACCGGTCTGTTCCACCGGTACACGGTGCCGTTGTGCAACCGCAATTCGGAGAGATGCGGGGTGCGTCCGGCTGCCAGCTCGGCGGCCGGGTCCTCCTCGGACACCTCGGGCAGTAGCGACGGGAAATAGCGGACGTTTTCCTGGAACAGATCGAGAACCGAGTCGATCCACCGTTCACCGAACCAGACTCTGGGGCGCACGCCCTGGGTCTTGAGTTCCTCGGGCCGGGTGTCGGTGGATTGGGTGAACAGTTCGATGCGGGTCTCCGACCACAGCTGGTGGCCGAAGAAGTACGGCGAGTTGGCGGCCAGCGCCAGCTGCGGTCCGGCCAGCACCTGGGCGGCGTTCCAATACCGAGCGAAATCCGCCGGAGCCAGCTGCAGATGCAATTGCATACTGGTACAAGCGGATTCGGGTGCAATGGAGGCGGCCTGCCAACTCAGCGGCTCGGGGCCGGAGATGTTGATCGGGATATCCTCGCCGCGTGCGCTGAATATCGATTCGTTGAGGGCGGTGTACCGCGTCGACTCGCTCATCCAGCCCTCGTTCAGATGCTGTGGCATCAGGGTGGGCAAAATGCCGATCATCACGATGTGCGATCCACTGGCGCCGGCCTTGGTCTCGGCATCGTTGAGGCTGGCCCGGACTTCCTTTTCCAGGTCCAAAGCGGTGTGGCCGGGCAATGGCCGGGGCGGCACATTGAATTCGATGTTGTAAGCGCCCAATTCGGTCTGGTACGCCGGGTCGCCGATGGCGTCCAGCACGTTGCGGTTCGACATGGCGGGCTGGTAGTCGGCGTCGACGAGGTTGCACTCGATCTCCATGCCGGTAAGCGGCTGATCGGAATCGAAACTGCATTGCGCCAGCATCGTCTCGAAGACGTCCAAGCACTGCTGCACTTTGCGCCGGTACTCCCGCCGATGTGCGCGGTTATACGTGGTGCGCTTGACCTCTTCGCCCACAAAGCCGATGGAACAGGTTTACCGTCGACTACGCAAGTTTGGCCCGGGTAACCTGCATTGTCCGATGTCACCGGTTAGGAGAGCAGTTGGCCGAATTCATCGCAGCCATCGACCAGGGTACGACCAGCACGCGCTGCATGATCTTCGATCACGAAGGCGCGGAGGTGGCCCGCCATCAGCTCGAACACGAGCAGATCCTGCCCCGGGCGGGGTGGGTGGAGCACAATCCGGTCGAGATCTGGGAGCGTACCGCGTCGGTGTTGATGTCGGTGCTGAATACTTCCAACATTGCACCGAAAGACATTGCGGCGCTGGGTATTACCAATCAGCGTGAGACGACGCTGGTGTGGAACAAGCGGACCGGCCGGCCCTATTACAACGCGATCGTCTGGCAGGATACCCGCACCGACCGCATCGCGTCGGCACTGGACCGCGACGGCCGCGGCGAGGTGATCCGGCGCAAGGCGGGGCTGCCGCCCGCGACGTATTTCTCCGGTGGCAAGTTGCAATGGATCCTGGAAAACGTCGACGGGGTCCGCGAGGCCGCGGAAAACGGAGACGCCCTGTTCGGCACCCCGGACACCTGGGTGCTGTGGAATTTGACCGGTGGTCCTCGCGGGGGCGTGCACGTCACCGACGTCACCAACGCCAGCCGGACCATGCTGATGGACCTCGAGACGCTGGACTGGGACGACGAGCTGCTGTCGTTCTTCGACATCCCGCGCCAGATGCTGCCCGCGATCGAGCCGTCGTCGCCGCTGCAGCCCTACGGTGTCACGTTGGACGGTGGACCGGTGGGCGGGGAGGTGCCGATCACCGGGATGCTCGGTGACCAGCATGCGGCGATGGTCGGCCAGGTATGCCTGGACGCGGGCGAGGCGAAAAACACCTACGGCACCGGAAACTTCCTGTTGCTGAACACCGGCGAGAATATCGTGCGCTCCGACAACGGTCTGCTGACCACCGTTTGCTATCAGTTCGGCGACGCCAAACCCGTTTACGCCCTTGAGGGTTCGATCGCGGTGACCGGGTCGGCGGTGCAGTGGCTGCGCGATCAGCTGGGCATCATCAGTGGCGCGGCCCAGAGCGAGTCACTGGCCCGCCAGGTCGATGACAACGGCGGCGTGTACTTCGTGCCGGCATTCTCCGGGCTGTTTGCTCCCTATTGGCGATCCGATGCGCGCGGCGCGATTGTGGGGCTGTCGCGATTCAACACCAATGCGCACGTGGCGCGCGCGACGCTGGAGGCGATCTGCTACCAGAGCCGCGATGTGATGGAGGCCATGGAAGCAGACTCCGGCGTGCGGCTGGAAGTCTTGAAGGTCGACGGCGGGATTACCGGCAACGATCTCTGCATGCAGATTCAGGCCGACGTGTTGGGCGTGGATGTGGTGCGGCCGGTGGTTGCCGAGACGACCGCCCTGGGCGCGGCGTACGCCGCGGGCTTGGCGGTGGGTTTCTGGGCCGACCCGTCCGACCTGCGGGCCAACTGGCAAGAGGACAAGCGCTGGACGCCGACCTGGAGCGACGACCAGCGCGCCGCGGGCTATGCCGGGTGGCGCAAGGCGGTGCAGCGGACCCTGGATTGGGTCGACGTCTCGTAGCCTGCCGCGAGCGTGCGTGTTGGTACGCCGACACGCCGGTTCGGCTGCACATTTGCGCACGCTCGCGGCCAAGTGGCTCAGTCCTCGCCGAGGATGCCGTAGATCTCCCGGCGGGCATTGTTGAGGATTTCGACGATGCGCTGCTGCTGTTCGGGGGTGGCGGTATGCGCCGACTGCGCGACAGCACCGAACAGTTGGCGTGCGGCGGTACGCAGGTTGAGGTGCCCGGGGTCTACGCCCTCGGCGATCTCATCCCACGGCGGGGTCTCGATCTTCTCGGCGGCCGCGCGACCCTCGTCGGTCAGCTGGAAAAGCTTCTTGCTGCCGTCGCTCTCGCTGGCGGTGATCAGCCCTTCGTCGTCGAGGAGTTGCAGTGTGGGGTACACCGAACCGGGGCTGGGCTTCCAGATTCCGTTGCTGCGTTCGGCGATCTGCTGGATCATCTCGTAGCCGTGCATCGGCTTCTCGCTGAGCAACACCAGAATGGCCGCGCGCACATCGCCGCGCCGGCCGCGTCCGCCGCCCCGGCGCCAGCCGCCACGCGGACCCCCGGGGCCGAACCCGAAACCAGGCCCAAAACCAGGCCCGACCCCCGCGCCGAAGCCGAAGGGGCCGTCCTGATCGGCGGCGTGGTCGCGCAGGTGCTCGAAGAATTCCCGCCGTGCGTGCCGCTTGGCACCGTGCAGGGCGCGCATCTGTGTCGGCCCGGGCCTTCCGAAGCCAGGTAAGCCGAAAGGTCCATTGGGAGGGGTGAAGTTCATCTCTGTTCCTAAGTCTCTCGAGGAGCTGCCCACCGGGCGTCTCCGGAATATCACTTTGTATCACGATATATCGCAAACTAACGCGATGCAACGCACTCAACTACGCCCGAGGCGAAATCTCCCCTGTTTGCATCCTGCTCTGGCCGGGTAGCACCTGAGCAATGAACGGAAATCGTCGGACCATCGAGACCGGTCCCGGCAGCGCGAGCCAACCCAGATACGGCGCAACCGGCGGCGGCAGCAAGACGCGCATCTGGGTCAACTGGGTGATGGCGCTGCTGACGGTTCCAGGTGCGGCGATCGTCATGCTCTTCGCACTGGGGGCGGTGATGAGTACCGATTCCTGCACGCAGAGCCAGTGCCCCAACCTGGGCGGCGGAATCAACTTCGACGTCTTGTTCTATGGCCCGCCCGTGATCGCCCTGCTCGTCATCGCCGCGTCGGTCTTCACCGCGCGGCGCCGGGCCGGAATTGTGGTCCCGCTGGTCGGCTGGGCGCTATTGGTCGCCGACGTCGCCATCCTGGTGCTCACGGTCGCGCACTAACTCGGCGGCGAGAATCCCCCGGTGTTCGGCGGCGCCGGATCGGTTTGCGGCCACGGGGCCGGCTGCTGCGGAGCGGGTGGCCAGTAGACGGGTCCCGGTTGCGGAACGGGTGATCCCACTGGCGGGCCCATCGGGCGCAACCGCGCCAACTCGCGCCGGTGTCTTTCGGCCAGTACCGCGGCCAGGATCAGCTGCGGCGGAACGCCCGGCGGTGGCGGCGGGGCGATACGCGACAGCACGTCGCCGGCGATCCGGTAGGCCATCTGCTCGCGCAACGCAGGGTCGAGTTGTGTTGCACGGGAAAGGAATTGGCGCGCTACCTCGGCCTGGCCGGCCGTCAGTCCGGACAGTTGCAGCGACGATGCCCACCACGCCAGCGCCGGTGGCATCACCGGCGGCGGTCCCAACCGGGGACCGCGTTCGCTGACGACGACCGTGCCGGCGAACAGATCGCCGACGCGCTTGCCCTTCGGCGACAGCAGACTACAGATCACCGCCGGGCTGCCCAGCATCATCCAGATCTCTATCACCGAGGCCAGCGCACGAAATAGGGCCTGGCGGAAGCGTTCCGGGCCACCGTCGTCGGACACCACGCGCAGGCCCATCACCATTTTGCCGATGGACCTTCCCCGCGTTGCCGTCTCGATCGCCAGCGGGTAGCCGACCATCGCCAGCACCGTGAAGATGATCAGAAACGCCACGGTCAACGCTTCGTCCAACTGCCCCAGGGAGGTCGCCCAGAGCATCAGTCCCAGGAAGTAGCCGACGAATATGACGATGATGTCGATGATCGCGCTTACCGCTCGCACCGGTAACTGGGCGATCTGGACGTCCAGCACCACCGCGTCCCCGGTCACCACCTCCGACATACCTGGGAACGGTACAGGCTTGGGTAGGCTGCGCAGGGTGGACGTCGACGCGTTCTTGCTGACCCACCGCGGCACCTGGGACCGGCTCGATCAGTTGGTCAAGAAGCGCCGCTCGCTGAGCGGCGCCGAAGTAGACGAACTCGTCGAGCTCTACCAACGGGTGTCCACGCATCTGTCAATGCTGCGTTCGGTGTCCTCGGATTCACTGTTGATCGGCCGGCTGTCGAGCCTGGTGGCACGCGCCCGCTCGGCGGTCACCGGTGCACACGCCCCGCTGAGCAGTACGTTCGTTCGTTTCTGGACGGTCTCCTTCCCGGTGGTCGCCTACCGGTCCTGGCGATGGTGGTTGGCGACGGCGCTGGCGTTCTTCGCCGTCACGGTGCTGATCGGCGGCTGGGTGGCCAACAGCCCCGAAGTGCAGTCCCTCGTCGGAACCCCAACGGACATAGACGAATTGGTCAACCACGACGTGCAGTCGTATTACAGCGCGCATCCCGCCGCGGCGTTCGCGCTGCAGGTCTGGGTGAACAACTCCTGGGTGGCTGCCAAGTGTATCGGCATGGCCGTCCTGCTGGGCGTGCCAATTCCGTTCGTGCTTTTCGAAAACGCCGCCAATGTGGGTGTGATCGGCGGCCTGATGTTCCAGGCCGGCAAGGGCGGCCTGCTTCTGGGCCTGCTGCTGCCGCACGGGCTGCTGGAGCTGACGGCGGTGTTCCTGGCCGGGGCGGTCGGGATGCGGCTGGGGTGGTCGGTGATATCGCCGGGGGACCGCCCGCGCGGGCAGGTCCTGGCCGAGCAGGGCCGCGGCGTGGTGTCGGTCGCCGTGGGGCTGGTAGCGGTGTTGCTGGTGTCGGGGTTGATCGAGGCGATCGTGACGCCGTCGCCGTTGCCGACGTTCGTCCGGATCGCCATCGGCGTGCTCGCGGAAGCGGCGTTCCTGTGCTACGTCGTGTACTTCGGCCGTCGCGCCGTAAAAGCCGGCGAGACCGGCGATATCGAGGACGCACCGGACGTGGTGCCCACCGGCTAGCCGCGACTGTGAACCACACGACGCGACACGCCGCCCCGGCGTCGCCCAGTTCGCACTCGGCGAACCGAACCGAAAAGTTAAAGCCGCCCAGTAGCTTTCATCGCCAGATAGCGGTCGGCGAGTGCGGGCGCGATCTCGGTGGGGGGCGCATCGACCACATCGACCCCACTCATGCGCAGACGGGTGGCAATAGCGCGCCGGTCATTGCGCGACCGTTCGGCGGCCGCCGCGTCGTACACCGCAGCCGCATCGGAACGCCCAGCCGCCAGCTGGTCCACCCGCGGGTCGCCGACCGCGGCTACCAACACATGGTGTTTGGCCGACAACTGCGGCAGCACCGGCAGCAGGCCCTCGTCGAGCGCGGTCGCGTTCAGATCGGTCAGCAAAACCACCAGCGACCGCCGTCGCGTGCGCCGCACTATATTGGCGACCATTGCGCGCCAATCGGATTCGACCAGGGCCGGTTGCAGCGGAGCCATGGCGCCGACCAGCTGTGCCAGCAGCTCGGTTCGCGACGCGCCGAACACGGCGGCGCGGTTCACCCGGTCGTGGGCCAGGAAGTCGACGTGGTCGCCGGCCCGCGACGCCAGCGCCGCCAACAGCAGCGCGGCGTCCATGAACCAGTCCAGCCGGGGCCAGCCCGCGGGATCGGCGGCGGTCGGATCGATACCGACCCGGCCGGCGGCCATGCGCCCGGTGTCGAGCACGATCACCACGCGCCGGTCGCGTTCGGGGCGCCAGGTGCGCACCATCACGTCGGAGCGGCGAGCCGTTGCCCGCCAGTCGATCGAGCGCACGTCGTCGCCGACGACATACTCGCGCAGCGAGTCGAATTCGGTGCCCTGGCCACGGATCAGCGTCGGCAGCAGCCCGTCGATCTCACGCAGTTTCGCCAGCCGTGACGGCAGATGCTTGCGCGACAGAAACGGCGGCAATACCCGGACCTGACCGGGCACGACGACGGACTTCTGCCGTCCCGCCAAGCCCAGCGGGCCCAGCGATCGGGCCGTCACCGCGGCCGCGCGCTGGTCACCGCGGCGAACCGGCCGCAGCGCGGTGACGACCCGCTGACGTTGCCCGGGCGCGATCCGCACCGGATGGGTGCGCGGCTGCGCGCGAGCACTGGGCGGCCAGGCGTCGCGGACCCGGCCGCGCAGCCGGCGGCGGCCGTCGTTGTGGATGACCAAGCCGGCATCCACCGGCTGTCCCAGCCGGGCCGAACTATCGGGGGAACGGGTATACCGCAGCCGGCGCGGACTGGCCGCCAGCACGACGTCGGCGACCACGGCCAACACCAGCCCGGCGAGCAGCAATCCGAAAGTGCTTGCCGGCCACGGGGATAGCGCGATCGGCAGGACGCAGATCAGCGCCAGCAGGCCGACACGTCCGGTGAGGATCATCTAGCGGGGCACCGGAACCGACGCCAAAATCCCGTCCAGCACCCCGTCGGGTGTGGCACCTTCGAGTTCGGCCTCCGGACGCAGCATCACCCGGTGCCGCAGTGTCGGGCGGGCCATGGCCTTCACGTCGTCGGGTGTGACGTAGTTGCGCCCGGACAACCATGCCCACGAACGGGCGGTGCCCAGCAACGCGGTTGCCCCGCGCGGTGACACGCCGAGTTGCAGCGCGGGGGAGGAACGGGTGGCCCCGACGACGTCGACGATGTAGCCCAGCACCTCGTCGGCGACCAGCACCTGACTCACCGCCTCGCGGCCGGCCGCCAGGTCAGCGGGCCCGGCCACCGGCTTGATCGCGGACAGATCGCGCGGATCGAAGCCGTGCGCGTGACGGCTCAGGATGGCGATCTCGGCGTCACGTGCCGGCAGCGTCACATTCAGCTTGAGCAGGAAGCGGTCGAGTTGGGCCTCCGGCAGCTGGTAGGTGCCTTCGTATTCGATGGGGTTCTGCGTCGCGGCGACGATGAAGGGGTCGGGCAGCGGCTTGGGTTCGCCGTCCACGCTGACCTGCCGCTCCTCCATCGCCTCGAGCAGCGCGGCCTGCGTCTTGGGCGGAGTTCGGTTGATCTCATCGGCCAGCAGCAGATTGGTGAACACCGGACCCGGCCGGAACGTGAACGCCGCGGTGCGCGTGTCGTAGACCAGCGAACCGGTCACATCGCCGGGCATCAGGTCGGGGGTGAACTGCACCCGCTTGAACTCCAGCTGCAACGCGGCCGACATGGCCCGGATCATCAGCGTCTTCGCCACTCCCGGAACACCTTCCAAGAGCACGTGGCCGCGGCACAGCAGCGCGATCACCAGCCCGCTGATGACGCCCTCCTGCCCGACGACGGCCTTGGCGATCTCGGTGCGTAACGCCAGCAGCGCCGCACGGGCCGAGTCGGCTTGCGGACTGTCAGGTGTCTGTGTCACGAGTGAGTGACCTGCCTTTCGATGTCGTCGAGCGCACGGGCAAGTTGTAGCAGGTCGTTGTCGGTCGCCGGGGGCGGGCCGAACAGGTGGTAGCGGACGAACTCCGGATCGGCCCCCCAGCGCTGGGCCACGGTCATGACCACCGCCGGCGGCGCCGCGTTGGCGCCGATGCCAAGTCGCGGCACCAGCCGCTGCAAGGTGGCGGTGCGCAGTGCTTGCGCCGCGCGATCGCGGGCCCGGCGGGACCGGTAGAGCCGGCCGCGACCCTCGACGGTTTCCGACGCGCGGACCACGACGGGCAGTTCCTCGGCTACCAGCGGACCGATCCGCCGGCCTTTCCAGAGCGCCACCAGGATCACCACCAGCCACAGCTGCCAGACGATCCAGGTCACGTTCGCCGGAATCAGGTCGTAAATGGAAGAGGGAGACGACTTTTCACCTTCAATGCGATCGGGCGCATACCAGACCAGCCGGGGCTGGGCGCCGGCGAGGTTCATCGCCAGCGCGGCGTTGCCCTCCTGCAACAGCCCGTCGTTGGTCATGAAGTCGCTGCTGCCGACCACGGTGATGGTTCGGCCGTCGTCGCGAAAGCGGACCAGTGCGCCCTCGTAGCAGCTGATCAAATCGAGCTCGCCCTTGGCCCGATAGGTGTCGGTCGGCCCGAATTTCACCTTGCCGGCCCGGATAGCCTCGCGCAGCTGACAATCCGGCTGGCTGTCGAACGGCCCGGCCTTTCCGATGCGCAGTCCCGGCGTCAGTGCGTTGCGAGTCCGGGAGGTCGGTTCGACGAGCAACAGGTCACCGGGAACCTTCGCCAGCCGGTCCAGCAAGATGTTGTCGGTCAGGTACTGAGTCTGGGCCACCAGCAATTGCGAGCCGGAGCGCGCCGCACTCTCGACATCGGCGATGGTGTGGGCCACCACCACCTCGACACCGCCCTCGCGCAGCAATGTCACCAGCGCGTGAGCTCCCGCGGAGCTGGTTGATTCGGGATCCATGGTGCCGCCGGGCCGCGGTGCCGTCAGGTAGGTGGTGATCGAGGCGACGATCGTGATCGCGGCCAGCGCGAGCAGAATTGCCCGCCACGGCCGGCGCTGGCGTGGCGGGGCGGGGGCCAGTTCGGTGGAAGTCATCGAACCTGCGCCCATGACTCGAGCGCGGCGGGCTCGCCCACCGTTGCGGGTCCGGTGGCGCGTGAGCGGATGTGGTCGTCGAGGTCGGCGATCATTCGGTAGGCCTCTGGGGTGCCGGGCCGCTCGCCGTAGGTGACGTCGTTGAATGTGGTTGCCGCGCGGGCTAATTCGCCTGTCAGGTGCGGCAGTGCCTCGCCGGCGTCGGTGGCCAGCTCGTTGGCGGTGCGGCCGGGAACCGGGGTGAGCACCCCGGTCTCCTCCAGCTGACGAGCGACGGCGCGCAGCCGGTGCCGAATCGCTGCGGCCCAATTCCCTTCGGCGGCATAGCTTTCGGCTGTCGCCCGATGCTGGGCCGCGGTGAGTTGACCGGCCCCGAAAAGCTCGTAATCACCGCCGCGGTTGGTGCGCATGGTACGGCGGGCGATATACACGGCGACGGCCACGACGATCGCCGTGACCGCGAGCACCGCGGCGATGGTCAGCCACCCCCCATCCACTGAGGCGGCCTTCTCCAGCAGCCGATACAGCAGCTCGTTGAACCAGTCGATGATCTCTTTGGTCACCGAGTCTTTCGGGTAGATCGGTTTGTTGAGTTCGCGCTGCGCGGCCTCGTGCGCGGCATCGCGGTCGATGTCGATGGAGGGCACCGTCAATCCGTCCTCAGGTCGCTTAGAAAGGCCGCGTGAGCCAGAGGTTGTCGGTGGACTCGACGGCGGCGGTCCCGCTCAGGGCGCCGGTCTGCAGGACCAAGTCGAAGGCCTCGGCACGCATCCGCCGATCGGTGTACAGCAGCACCACCACTCCGGCGGTAAACGGTGCGGTGATGATCTGGCTGATCGCCCCGCCGATCGACGACAGCGTCGTGCCCACGAGCAGCATGGTGGTGGACCCGGCGACACCCACCAGTATCTGGCCCACGAAGCTGAACGGCGCCGAAAGCGCACCCCCGACCAGCCCCACCACCAGCCCGGTCAGCAGGCGGATGCCGAACACCCGCCAGAACCCGCCCCGCACCAGCGCGAACGACCGGGTGATCGCCTCGATCACCGGCATCCGCTCCAGCACGATCAGCACCGGGGCAAACAAGAGCGAGGTGTACAGATAGGCCAGTAACAACCCCACCAGCAGCAGCAGCGGGAAACCGAGGAGCACGGCCGCAGCGCCGTTGGCAACGGCGGCTACGCCGACCAAGATGACGATCACCAGCCCGACGAGCGCCACCACGCCCACACCTTCGAGCAGCGCCAGACCGAGCAACGCCAACAGCCGCCCGCGCACCTTGGCCCATGCCTCGCTGATGGTGATCGGCGATCCGAAGACGGCCCGCCCGACGATCACGGTCAGCATGCCGCTCAGCAGCATGCCGCCCAGCCAGCTGAGCAGCAGACCACCACCGAGCGACGCCGCCCAGGCGCCGATGACGCCGCCGTTGAGCTCCTGGGGATCCGCCGTCGAGAACTTGCCGTACGCGGCCAGCGGGCCCAGCGTGGCTGCCAGCGTGACCAGTTGAATGATCACCACCACGATGGCGGTCAAGCCCAGCGTCGCCTTCGGGTTGGCCCGGACATAGCCGACCGCGCCGTTGAAGATGTCGCTCAAGGTCAGCGGGCGCAGCGGAATGATCCCGGGTTTGACGGCGCCCGGGACAAGCGGTGGTCCGTAACCCGGCGGTGGTCCGTAACCCGGCGGGGATCCGTAACCCGGCGGGGGCCCATAAGGGCCGTACCCCGGCGGTGGACCGTAAGGGCCGTACCCGGGCTGGGCTCCGTACCCCGGTGGCGGGCCGTAAGGGCCATACCCCGGCGGTGTGCCATACCCCCCCGGCGGGTAACCCGCCGGGGGATACCCAGCCGGCCCGGGCGGTGGCTCTACCGGATAACCAGGCGGCAGCGTGCTCACCAGGTGTGGCGGCTGTCGTCGTTGGTCATGGCGTCCATCCTGTCGGCGGTCGGGCAATTTCACAACGTAAGGCGCGTAGGGTCCGTGCAATGGCGGAACTCAAATCCCGGCTCCGGTCGGACCTGACCGAGGCGATGAAGGCGCAGGACAAATTGCGCACTGCGACGTTACGCATGCTGCTGGCCGCGATCCAGACCGAGGAGGTATCCGGAAAGCAGGCCAAGGAGCTCTCCGACGAAGAGGTGCTCAAGGTACTGGGCAGGGAATCGCGCAAACGCGCCGAGGCCGCCGAGATCTACACCCAGAATGGCCGCGGCGAGCTCGCTGCCACCGAGCACGCCGAGGCGCGGATCATCGATGAGTATCTGCCGACACCGCTCACCGATGCCGAGGTCGCCGATGTCGTCGACACTGCCATCGCCCAGGTCGCCGAGCAAATCGGTGAGCGCCCCGGCATGAAGCAGATGGGGCAGGTCATGAGGGCGGCCACCGTGATCGCCGAGGGCAAGGCGGACGGGGCGCGGTTGTCCGCGGCGGTCAAAGACCGGCTTTAACCTCGCGGTACCTGGGTACCCGGATTGGTATGACCCGGTTCGGCTATACCCTGATGACGGAGCAGAGCGGTCCGAAAGACCTTGTGCGCGACGCACTTTCGGCCGAAGAACGCGGCTTTGACTTCGAGGTCTGCAGCGATCACTTCTCGCCCTGGCTGACCTCGCAGGGGCACGCCCCGAACGCCTGGGCGGTATTGGGTGCGGTGGCGCACGCGACCGAGAAGGTGGATCTCTACACCTACGTGACCTGCCCGACGATGCGCTATCACCCGGTCGTCGTCGCGCAGCAGGCCGCGACCGTGCAGATCCTGGCCGACGGGCGGTTCACCCTCGGTCTGGGCAGCGGCGAGAACCTCAATGAGCACGTGGTGGGCAAAGCGTGGCCGGTAGTCGAACGCAGGCAGGACATGCTGCGCGAAGCCATCAAGATCATCCGGGAACTGTTCGGTGGCCGGCTGGTGAGCTGGCGCGGCGACTATTTCCAGGTGGACTCGGCGCGGCTGTGGGACGTCCCGGAGATTCCGGTTGGCATCGCGGTGGCGATGAGCGGCAGCAATGGCATCGAAAAGTTCGGCAAACTCGCCGATCACCTAATCGCGGTGGAACCCGATGGCGAGCTGGTCGACGGGTGGCATGCGGCGCGGCAGGCCTCCGGTATGGCCGGCGGCGGACGGGTCGTCGGGCAGATACCGGTGTGCTGGGATCCCGACCGCGACACCGCGATCGAGCGCGCGCACGATCAGTTCCGCTGGTTCGGCGGCGGCTGGACGGTCAATGCGGACTTGCCGACGCCGGCGGGCTTTGCCGGCGCCACGCAGTTCGTCCGTCCCGACGACGTCGCGGAAAGCATTCCCTGCGGACCGGACTTGGACGCGATCGTGGAAGCCGTGCGGCCTTACTGGGAAAGCGGATTCACCGATATCGCCCTCGTCCAAATCGGCGGCCAGGCCCAGGATCTGTTTCTCAAGGAGGCGGCCGAACCGTTGCTGCAAGCACTGCGTACTGCGGCTAACTGACACGTTTGGCTGTCCGTCGCACGGGTATTGAACCGAATAACGCGGTGGGTCGGATCCGCTGGTAATCGGCTACCAAAACAGGCCGCCGGAATTGCCGCTCGCATATATCCGGCGGTGCAAAGGAGTTTGGCTATGAGCGAGGCTGCAGAAAGCAGAACCGGGACTCTGGTGAAAGGACTCGGGGTTGCCAGCCTGGGCCTGGGCCTCACCGAAGTGCTGGCGCCGGCGAGAGTCGCGGCGCTCGCGGGCGTCGACGAGACGCGCCGCTCACGTGCGGTCATCCGGGCACTCGGCGTGCGCGAGTGTGGCCACGCGGCAGCGTTATTGCTCGGCTCGGAGAAGTTGGTGTGGACCAGAGTCGCCGGTGACGTGCTGGATGTCGCGGTGCTGGCCGCAGGCGTAGCCGGGCGCCGGCCCGGGCAGCGCAGGCGCGGCATCGTCTCCGCGATCGCGCTGACCGCAATCGGTGCGGCCGATCTATACGCTGCGCTGCGCACCACCGGCAACCAGTCACCGGCGCGCCATGCGAACAACAGGCGCCATCAAGCGCTGCGTGCGGCGATCACCGTACACCGTTCGCCCGAGGACGTTTACGGCTTTTGGCGCAACGTCGAGAACCTGCCCAGCTTCATGTACCACCTCAAGTCGGTGACCGCCGACGGCGACGGCCGGTCCCATTGGGTGGCGAACGCGCCGGTGGGGCAGCCCGTGCAGTGGGATGCCCAGATCACCGAAGACCAGCCGGGTAAGCGGATCGCGTGGCAATCGTTGCCCGGCTCCGGAATTGAGAACGGCGGATCGGTCGACTTCGCGCCCGATAACTCCGGAAAGGGCAACGAGGTTCGGGTCACGATCGGCTACCAATTGCCCGGCGGTGCGCTGGGCAAAGTGGCGTCCACGCTGCTGGGTGAGTCGCCCGAGCAACAGGTCAACGACGACCTGCGGCGGTTCAAGCAGATCTTGGAAACGGGCCAGGTGCTGCGGTCCGACGGATCACCGGAAGGCACCACCTCATTCAGCCAGATGCACCAGCAGACGGCGCAGCCCGCAAAGCAACCCGCAAACCGGAAGGGAGCGACGGCATGAAAGCCACCGTGTGGGCGGGACGCAATAGCGTTGAGGTGCAGACTGTTCCAGACCCGGCCATCCTCAACGACCGCGACGCCATCGTCCGCATCACCTCGACGGCGATCTGCGGTTCGGACCTGCATCTCTACGACGGCTACATCCCCACCGTGAAGCACGGCGACGTCCTCGGTCACGAGTTCATGGGCGAGGTCGTCGAAGTCGGCAGGGGGGTAGGCAATTTGGCGATCGGCGATCGGGTCGTGGTGCCGTTCCCGATCGCATGCGGTGCCTGCTCAGCCTGTGACCGGGAGCTGTATTCGCTGTGCGAGAACTCCAACCCCAACGCCGGCATGGCTGAGAAACTCATGGGCCACTCTCCGGCGGGGCTGTTCGGCTATTCCCATATGCTGGGCGGTTTCGCCGGGGGGCAAGCCGAATACGCGCGTGTCCCGTTCGCCGACGTAGGTCCGCTCAAGATCGACGACGACCTCACCGACGACCAGGCGCTGTTCTTGTCCGACATCCTGCCGACCGGCTACATGGGCGCCGAGATGTGCGACATCAAATCCGGTGACATCGTGGCGGTATGGGGCGCCGGGCCGGTGGGCCTGTTCGCGATAATGAGCGCCTATCTCCTCGGGGCTGCCAAAGTCATTGCCATCGACCAGGTTCCGTATCGGCTGGAGCTGGCCCGAAACATCGGCGCGACGACCATCAACTTTGCCGAAACCTCGGTACTCGGCGAACTGCGCGATATGACTGCCGGGCGCGGGCCGGATCACTGTATCGACGCGGTGGGTATGGAGGCCCGCAACGGCACCGCGGTCGTCGACGCCTACGACCGGGTCAAGCAAGCGGTGCGATTGGAAACCGAACGGCCTCATGCACTTCGGGAAGCTTTGATGAGCTGCCGCAACGGCGGCACCGTTTCCATCGTCGGCGTCTACGGCGGTATGATGGACAAATTCCCGATTGGCGCGCTGATGAACCGGTCCTTGACCATCAAGGCCGGCCAGTGCCACGTGCAACGCTACATGCGGCCCCTGCTGGACCGGATCCGCAACGGCGAGATCGACCCGACGGTGATCATCAGCCATCACTTGCAGCTTGACCAGGCCCCGCACGGGTACGAGATCTTCAAACACAAGCAGGACAGCTGCACCAAAGTCGTTCTCAATCCGTAAAGGAGCACAACGATGTCAAATGAATTGCAAGGCAAGAAGATTGCAATCCTGGCTGCCGACGGTGTGGAGAAGGTCGAACTGGAGCAGCCGCGCGAGGCGCTGAGCCGCGCGGGCGCCCAGGTCGAGGTGCTGTCCCTGGAGTCGGGGGAGATCCAGGCGCGCAATCACGATCTCGAACCCGCCGGGACCTTCGCCGTCGATCGCAAGGTATCGGAGGCCGCGGTCGACGAATTCGACGGACTGCTGCTGCCGGGGGGCACCGTGAACCCGGACAAGCTGCGAAAGGACAAGTCGGCGGTATCGTTCGTGCGCGATTTCGTCGACTCCAAGAAGCCGGTCGCCGCGATCTGTCACGGCCCGTGGACGCTGGTGGAGGCCGGTGTGGTGGCCGGGCGAAAGATGACCTGTTACCCCAGCATTCGCACCGACCTGCGCAACGCGGGTGCCCACGTGCTGGACGAGGAAGTCGTGGTCGACGGCAACTTGATCACCAGCCGCTCGCCGGCCGATCTCCCCGCCTTCTGCCAGGAGATCATCCACCAATACGCCCGTACCACTACCGCCTAGCAGCGACAGCATTCACAAGCCAGATTCGGTTTCAACCCATCGGTTTGCGGGCATTAGACAGGCCAAGCCGTGACCGCCACGGCGGAATGGCGAAAGGCCCACGTTGACTTCGACGTATCCAATCACGGACGGCACCTGGTCGCGGGACCAGCAAGACAAGGTGTATTTGCCGCAAGAGGATTCGCGCCTGCTGGTCGACACGATGGAACGTACCGCTGTCATCACCGGTAGGCGGGTGCTCGACCTGTGCACGGGAAGCGGCTTCGTCGCGATCGCTGCCGCCGAACTGGGCTGTGCCAGCGTCACCGCCTTCGACATCTGCCCGCACGCGGTGCGCAACTCCCGCAGCAACGCCGCCGTTGCCGGTGTCGATGTCGATGTCCGCCGGGGGTCCTGGATCGCCGCACTGAATTGCACCCCGTTCGACGTGGTGGTGTCCAACCCGCCGTATGTGCCCACCCCGCCCGACGAATACCTCGAAACACCGGGCCCCTCGTGGGCCTGGAACGCCGGGACCGACGGGCGGCTGATCCTGGATCCACTGTGCGAGTCGGCCGCTAAACTGTTGCGCGACAACGGAACCATGCTGTTGGTCCAGTCGGCGTTCGCCGGCGTGCAGGAGTCGCTGGACGCCCTGCGGGCCGGCGGCTTGGACGCCGAGGTGATTGCGACCCAGTGGATACCCTTTGGCCCGGTCCTGTCAGCGCGCGCAGAATGGCTGGAAGAGACGGGCCGACTGGCGCGCGGCTGTCGCGAGGAGGAACTTGTGGTGATACGGGCAGACAAACCATGACCACCACCCGGGTCCAGGTGGTTCCCAACGGCCCGGTCCTGGTTTCCGGACCGGTGCAAATCGAGATGCCCGACGGCAAGGTCGTTGAGTCCGACCGGTTCATGGTCGCAATCTGCACCTGCCGTCGGAGCAAGGAATATCCGCTGTGCGACACCAGCCACCGCCGCTGCCGGCCGAGCCGAAGCAAGCTCTCAAAAAGCTAAAGCAAGGGCTCCCGTAGCGACGAACGCCCCGCCTCCCACGACCGAATCATGTGGTCTGCCAAGCGGTTTTCCACGACGGCGTGCGCACGCATCCCGAATACCACGTCGTTTTCGAGGTGTGGTTCTCTGGCCAGCAGATCACCGACCACGCTGCGGCGCACCACTTGTTCGTGCACCGCGTCGGCTTCGACGTGCTCGCTGTAGAAGGTGACGCAGTCCGGTGGTGCGTTCAGCCGGCGCAGGGCATCGACCATGCGGCGCGACCCCGGGGGCGAGGTGATCTCCGTGGCCGCGAAGTGTCCGATCGCGGCGCCGCGCAAATGGCGGTGCAGGCCGAACATCGACATGATGTTCACCACTGCCAGCGCTTCGGCCGGCACGATGCCCAGATACGCCAGATAGGTCGAATCCAGCCCCGCGGCGTCCAGCAGATTAGCGAAAAGCTGCTGGTGTACGCGCGCACCGTGGCCGGCGCCGTATTCGTCGAACTCGACCGCGACGAACGCGGCTTTTGCGCCCCCGATCAAGCGCGGAATCGCCCACGCGTGCGGATCGCCCTCTTTGAGGTGATACAGCGATCGGTGCACCAGGTATTCGCGCATCTGTTCCCACGTGCCGGTATCGCGCAGGTGGTAGGACGGGCCGGTGCCCTCGGCGGGCTCGATTGAGAGCGTTTCCATTTCGGCTTCCGCCGTGTGGTGCGCTTCGACGGGTCCTACATCGCGGTGCACGGCGGCCAGGAAGGCCCGCTCGAGTTCGGCGCGCAACTGCAGCAGCGCGGGATTCCACTCCCAGGTGGGGTCCACCCCGGAAAATCCGCGATAGTGCAGCTCATAGCACATGTAGAGGGCCAGTTGCAGGTCAAGCCCATACGGATCGACGTCGCGTACCGGAGCGGCGATGCGGGCGAACTGGTCGTGCGGGGCGGGCCCGTTCAGCGCGTGGCGGACGGCGATCGACAAGGGTCCGTACCCCTCCGGCAGGGCAGGCTCTATCGAGATCGATGCGCGAGTCACGTCCGTGTGTACCCCTCCTGCACCCGATCAAACTGCCGGGACGGTGGAGCCCGCCACCCGGAAGGTCACATCGATAGTGGTTCCGTTCTCGGTATTTTCGACTTCCACCGTGTTACTGATGGCCCTGACCAGGGGCAGGCCGCGGCCGCTGTTGCCCGGATTGACCGCCGGTGTCTTCCACGAGCCGGAATCCACGATCCGCGCATGGATCTCGCCGTCGACGGCCTTTGCCTCGAGCAGCATGGTGCCGACATCGTGTCCGCGATAGGCGTGCTCGACGCAGTTGGTGCAGGCTTCGCTGATGACGAGCACGATGTCGGTCGCGTGTTCGTCCGGGACTTCGGCGGCCTTCAACCACGAGGTGAGCTCACGCCGCAACGGCGCCAATTGCTCTGCATGAGCGTCGGTTTCGATACGCAGCGGCCCCAGTTGGTGCCGGTACACCACCATGGCGACGTCGTCGTCATAGCCGCCCAGCGGAGCCAACTGGTTCAGCACCGCATCCGCGACATCGCTGATCGGCAAGTGATTGCTTTCCAACAGAACCTCCGCGACGCGGTCCAGACCCTTGTCGATCGACTCGTGTTTCCGCTCCACCAGCCCGTCGGTGAACAACATGAGCGTTGAGCCGGGCCGCAGCGTTTTGGCTGCCTGCGGACGAGTTTCGTTGCGGCGCACGGCAAGTGGTACCGATGAGGCATCGGTCAGCAACTGCGTCCCAGACCCGGCGCTCGCGAGAACGGCGGGCATGTGCCCGGCATTGCTGTATTCCAGTACCCCGGACCGGGTGTCCAGAATGGCCAGAAAAACCGTGGTGCAGTAGGCATCTGGAATGAGCGATGCGGCCGCGTCGAGCTGTTCGAGTAACAGCGCGGGTTTCGCGCCGGTGATCAGCAGCGCGCGGGCCGAGCTGCGCAGCTGGCCCATGATGGCCGCCGCGGGCAATCCCCGGCCCACACAGTCGCCCACCACGATGCCGATCCGGTGATCGTCGATGGGCAACACGTCATACCAGTCGCCGCCGATCTCCAGCGGTGGAACGGCGGGCTCATAGCGAACGGCGAATCCCGGCGGCGGTTCCATCGGCGGCAGCAGCGCACGCTGCAACGTCAGGGAGGTCACGCGGGCGCTCTCGAACTGGCGGACATGCTGGATCGCCAGGCTGAGGTGCCCGATGAGCACGGTGACCAGCAGCCGGTCCTCGGCGGTCACCCACCGCGGCACGCCAAGCTCGAGCCACAGGGCCACATCGCCGGTGCCGGACAGCACCGCGACCAGACCCTTGGCCTTACCCGGGGCTTCCGGCCACTCGACGGTTCTGGCCGTCAGCGGCAGTTGATGGCGCGCGTCTTGAAATGTCTGGCGCAGCAACGGATCCAGGGTGCGCCACGGCGATTCGCCGGGCTCGTCGGCGATCTGGACGATCGGCTCGCCGTCGCCCGGTGGCCACATGGCTAAGACGACACTGCCCACATCTACGGCCGTGCGGCATTCGTCGAGCGTGATCGACAGCACCTCTGCCACGCTCTTGGCGACGCCGACGGCCGTGGCAAGCCGCAGCACCGCGCTTTCGCGTGCCGCGAAAGCGCGTTCGGCGGTGATGTCGCGAACGGTTCCCACGTACACGTCGAGATCGGCGCCGGGCCCGGTGACCGCGTTGATGCTCACCGTCACCCAGGCCAGATGGCCGTCGCGATGCCGGATCGGTGTCTCGTACTGGGAGCTGCCCTCCTGCCGGACCCGCCGCTGTTCCTGCATCGCGGTCGTCTTGTCGACCAGCCACGGGTGGGGCCATTCGTAGGGCAGATCTTCCGCGGAATACCCGAGTATGTCGGCGAAGGCGTTGTTTATCTCGACGACCGCGCCGTCGTGGTCGGCGACGAAAAAACCCTCCTGCAGGGAATTCACCAGGGCGGTGCGGAACTTGTCGCGATCGGCGAGATCCTCGGCGCGGGCCCGTTCTTCGGCGTATCGGCGGGTGCCGTCCAGGAATCCGCGGGTCGCCACATCGAGTGCGGCCAATGTCTGCAGCAAAAATTCCAGCGCGGCAGGCGCATCGACCTGAGAGGTCTTGGCGAGGTTGTCGACCGTATGGAAGTGGGCCTCGATGATGTCGAGCATGCTGATCTGTTCCAGCAGCGCGCGGCGGCCCAGTTCGTGGCCGGCGGCCAGATAGTCCTCACCGCGCGCGTCGAGGTAGCCGTTGAGCGTGGCGATGTACTGGTCGCGGAATTCGTCTGTGCTGGTCATCGCGAGCTGCCTCGGTGACGCGCGGTGAGCACCAGCGCGTCGTCGGTCTCTTTGGCGTGCTTGGTCAGGATGTGGTCGGCGATGTCCTTTGCCGAGGCGGCGAAGTCGATGTGGTCGAGGTGGTCCTCGGTGATGCCGTCGCTGGCGATCACCATCAGATCGCCGGTGCGTGTCGAAACCACTTGTGCGGGTGTGATTTCCGGTATTCGATAGCCGACGATTCCACCGGTGAGGCGGGCGGAGGAGCGGAGCTGGATGCCGGTTGCCGCCTTGGCCACCAGGTTGGCGGTGACGTTTCCGATTCCGGTCCAGCTCAGCCGGCCGGTGTCGAAGTCGATGCGCGCCAAGGTCATTGCCACACCCCGGGTGCCGCCGAGCATGCGGTGGCAGAGCTGGACCAGCACCTCGACCCGCTCGCTGCGGGCACTGCGGAGCGCGTCCAAGGCGGTCAGCGCGGCGGTCGCGGCGGCCGGTCCGTGCCCGAGCCCGTCGAGCACTCCGAACAGTGCGGAAGTGTCGTCGACGCCCACCGCGATCGCCTGGTCGCCACAGACAAGCTCGCCCGGTCGTGGGCGACTCGCGATCGCCCACTCGATCGGCCCCAGCTTGCCGTGATCACGCACGGGCCGGTACCCATTTCCACATTTCGATGATCGTCCCTTGGCCCAGTGCGGATTTCACGATCAGCCGGTCCATCAGGCGCCGGGCACCGGGCAGGCCCAGCCCGAGGCCGCGGCCGGTGGAGTACCCGTCTTCGAGTGCGCGCTCGATATCGGCGATGCCGGGACCGTCGTCCTCGGCGCGCACCACCAGCGCCTTGCGACCCTCCCGATCCCCGACGCCGACCGAAACCTCGCCGCGCCCGGCGTAACTGGTGATGTTGCGGGCGACTTCGGAGATCGCGGTCGCGATCATGGTGACGTCGGTCAGCGAAAAGCCGAGATCCAGCGCGAGCTGATGTCCGGCTTTGCGGGCGGCGACAATGTCGTCGGGATTGCCTATGACGACCACGATGTCATCCGGCACCGTCGCGCCCGATCGCTGATTTGCCTGCTCCCGGTTGACGATTGAGCAGGGCAATGCCCTCTTCCAGGTCCAGCGCGGTATTCATGTCGTCGAATGTCAGGCCCAGTTGAACCATCGCGAAGGCCACCTCCGGCTGCAGCCCCACGATCACCGTCTCGGCACCGCGCAGCCGGGTCATGTGGGCGATGGTGCGCAGCGACCGGGCGGCGAACGAGTCCATCACGTCGATGGCGGTGACGTCGACGATGATGCCCTGCGCCCGGAACCGGCTGACGCGCTCCATGAGTTCGTACCGGAGCCGTTCGGTGTCGGAGTCGGTGAGCGCAGCCTGCACCGAGGCGATGAGAAAGGCGCCTTGCTTCAAGATTGGTACTGGCATGGTGTGCTCGCGTCGGTCGTGCGGTCGCGTTCCTTTATTCGCCGGTGCGGGTGACTTCGTAGCCCAGCAGGCGCTCGGCTTCTTCGATACCGCCTTGCAGGTCACCGACGGCGTTCATCTTGGACAGGTCCAGCCCGATTGTGACCAGTGTCAAGGCGATTTCAGAGGATAGGCCGGTGATGATCACGCTGGCGCCCATCAGCCCGGACGCATCGACCGTCTGCACCAGGTGGTTGGCCACCGTGGAGTCGATGGTGGGCACACCGGTGATGTCGATGACGACCACCTTGGCGCGGTTGGCGCGGATGGCGCGCAGCAGCTGTTCGGTGACCTGCCGGGCACGCTGGCTGTCCAGCACGCCGATGATCGGCAGAATCAGCAGCTGCTCACGCACCTGCAGCACCGGCGTCGACAGCTCGCGGATGGCCTCCTGCTGCTGGCGGATGATGCGCTCGCGTTCCTGCACGAAGCTGACGGCCACGGTATTGGCGATGCGGTTGGCCGCCGGTTCGTAAGCATCCAGAACCCGGTTCAACATCCCGAACTCGGCTTGGTACTTCTCGAACAGCGACCGGGCCAGGACGTCACGCAGCAGCAGCACGATGCCGACGACCTCGTCGGTTTCCACGCCCCGGGGGATGATGCGTTCGGACAGGTCGCGCGCGTAGGCCTGCAACGCCTCGACGCTACCGGTCTCGAGCACCTCGACGTAGTTGTCGTAGACGGCGGTCGCCTCGGAGAAGAGCTCTTCGGGCGTCATTGCGGTGAGTAGTTCCGCGTCGGTGATTCTGCGGGCCCACTCTTCACGCAGTGCGGTTCGATTGCGGCGCAGATGCTGAACCAGCTGGGGCAGCAAACCCTCGCTGGATATGTTGAGTGTCTGCGCGGCGACGCTGGTAGTGCTGAAATCCGACGGCGAATCTGACATCTAGACCTCCCGCTGCTGCGCCGCGCTCTGCACCGAGCGCGAGTCCTATGGGGAGACTAACGTGAGTCGGGCCGTTGGACGTGTTGAGGTCTTGTTCTTCTCGCAGTTCGCATGGGGGGTTAGGCTTGCAGCACACTGACGGCTCAGACAAAGGATCGCCATTGTCAGCTCCTGATTCGATCACCGCAACGGTCGAGGACCACGAGGGGGTCAAGGTCCTCAGTATCGGCGGTGAAATTGACTTGGTCACCGCGCCGGCCCTTGAGGAAGCCATCGGCGGAGTGATTGCCGACGATCTGACGGCCCTGGTTATCGACCTTTCCGCGGTGGAGTTCCTCGGCTCGGTGGGCCTGAAGATTCTGGCCGCGACTTACGAGAAACTCGGTAGCACTGCTGAGTTCGGGGTGGTTGCCCGCGGTCCGGCGACGAGGAGGCCGATTCATCTGACCGGATTGGACAAGACCTTCCCGTTGTACCCGACGCTCGATGACGCCCTGACCGGCGTGCGTGACGGCAAGCTCAACCGCTGATTCGCACTCGCCATCTCGCGGTTTTGGGGCGCTTCTGGCACAGTTCGGTGCCCACCGTCTAGCCCCTCCGCCCAGCGCCGCCAAACAGTCGTCCGCCGGCACCGCCGAGGCCGGCGACCCCAGCGGACCCGGTGTTTCCCGGGGGAGTCCCGGCCGCCGCCCCACCCCTGCCGCCGGCTCCGCCGTCGCCGCCGAAACCGATGTAGCGAGCCGCCGGTCCGCCGGCTCCGCCGCTACCGCCGCCGCCGCCGTTATTGCCGGCGGTATAGGTGATTCCGCCGTTGCCACCGGCCCCGCCGTCACCGCCGCCGCCGAGATACCACCCCCCGCCGCCGCCGTTGCCGCCGGGGCCGCCGTTGCCGCCTACGGCATTGGCGGTCAGCAGGTTCGTCGGGTCAGGGCCACCCGCTCCGCCCGACC
>NZ_MVHE01000058.1 GCF_002086155.1 Mycobacterium angelicum
CCCCCACGCCGCCCATCCCGCCAGTACCGCCGTGGCCCCCCTGAGCGGGCCCTAGCGCGTTGGCAGCGGTCCCGCCGTCGCCGCCGGTTCCGCCCGGCACACCGGGGCTGCTGTCGCCGCCATTTCCACCTGCACCCGCCGTGATGGTGCCGAGTGAGTTTTGGGCAGTTCGATTTCCGCCGGCACCGCCGGTGCCACCCTGCTGGTTGGGCCCGACGCCCGCGTCGCCCGGTTTACCGTCGGATCCATTCGTGCCGTTGGCGCCGTCGTGCGCATGGAGATAGGGTCCGGGCAGCTGGTCGGGATTGGTTCCGGTGGTGCCGGTCGCGCCCTGACCACCCATCCCACCTGTCCCGCCCGTGCCGAACAAGCCGGCGTTGCCGCCGATGCCGCCCGTGCCTCCGGCGGCGCTGAGGGTGCCGATTCCACCTGGGCCTCCGGCGCCACCGGCGCCGAAGATCATGCCCCCCGCGCCGCCGCTGCCGCCGGCGCCTCCGATGAGAGTGGCCGTGGCGGGCCCGCCCTGACCACCGGTTCCGCCGTTGCCGAAAAGCCCGGCGGCACCGCCCGCCCCGCCCATTCCTCCGGCGACGGTGGTGCTGCCGCCCGCGCCGCCATTGCCAAAGAGCAGCCCACCGGCCCCGCCGGCCTGCCCGATCCCGTTCACCACGCCGCCGGGGGCGCCGTCGCCGATCAGCGGGCGTTTCAGTAAGAGTTCGGTGGGCGCGTTGATCGCATTGAGCAGTTCCTGCAGCGGTGACGCGCTGGCGGCCTCGGCGCCGGCGTAGGAGGTCGCCGCCGCGGTCAAGGCCCGCACGAACTGCTGATGGAACGTCGCAACCTGGGCACTGGCCGCCTGATAACCCTGCGCATGTGTGCCGAATAGCGCCGCCAGCGCGGCCGATACCTCGTCGGCCCCGGCGGCCAGCAGGCCGGTGGTCGAACTCGACGCAGCTGCGCTGGCCGCGCGAACGGCAGCGCCGATTCCGGCCACATCGGCCACCGCGTCCGCCAATATCTCTGGAACTACCGCCATGTAGGACACCGACTACCTCCAACCGACGCCGTTGTCGCCGATTGTGCGCAATGCACCTTGAGCAAAGCCTGAATCCACTGGCCAGGGCGCTGGCTAGGGTGGACCATGTGGAGTCGCCCGAACTCGTTGCGCTGCTTGCCGGTCGGCGCACCGCGGTGCTGACCGGCGCCGGGATCTCGACCGACTCGGGCATTCCCGACTACCGCGGCCCCGACGCGCCGCCCAGCAACCCGATGACCATTCGCCAGTTCACCTCGGACCCGGCATTCCGGCAGCGGTACTGGGCACGCAACCACGTCGGCTGGCGACACATGGACAACACCCAGCCCAACGCCGGGCATCGGGCGCTGGCCACGCTGCAGCACGCCGGGTTGGTGATGGGAGTCATTACCCAGAACGTCGATCTGCTGCACACCAAGGCGGGCAGCACCGACGTGGTCAACTTGCACGGCAGCTACGCGCAGGTGCTGTGCTTGAGTTGCGGCTTTACCATTTCCCGGGCCGTGCTCGCCGAACAGCTCGAAGCCCTCAACCCAGGATTCATCGAGCGCGCCGAGGCCGTCGGCGGCCTGGCCGTCGCTCCGGACGCCGACGCCGTCGTCGCCGATACCGCCTCGTTCCGCTATCTCGACTGTCCGCGCTGCGCGGGCATGCTCAAGCCCGACATCGTCTACTTTGGCGAAAACGTTCCCAAAGACCGTGTAGCACAGGCTTATTCACTGGTGGATCAAGCTGACGCGCTGTTGGTCGCAGGCTCGTCGCTGACGGTGTTCTCCGGTTACCGCTTCGTACGACACGCCGCCGCCCTCGGCATCCCGATCGCGATCGTCAATAGAGGCCGCACCCGCGGCGACTACTTGGCCGCTGTCAAGGTCGACGGCGGCTGTTCGGAATTGCTGACCCTATTAGCCGCCGAGTTGCCGGATCAAAACGTGCACGGCATGCGGCGAATGGCGTGAATGAAGTTGCCGACCACGTAGGACGGTCCGCCGGCCTGGATATCGGGAACCTGGCGCAGTAGTTCGCCGAACAGGGCACGCAGTTGCGCCCGCGCCACATGGGCTCCCAGGCAGAAGTGCACTCCGCCGCCGCCGAAGCCGACATGCGGGTTAGGACTGCGGCCGAGGTCCAGGCGTTCGGGACGGTCGAACACGTCGCGGTCCCAGTTGCCCGAGGCGTAGAACATCACCACCTTCTCCCCCGCCCTGATCGTCTGGCCGCCTAACTCGAAATCGGTTGCCGCGGTTCGGCGGAAGGTCATCACCGGCGTCGCCCAACGGACGAACTCCTCTACCGCCGTGCCTACCCGTTCCTCGAAAGCCGCGTGCAGCCAAGCCTTTTGGTCGGGAAAGTCGGTCAGCGCCTTTAAAGCGTGGCTGGCGGTTTGGCGAGTGGTGTCGTTGCCGGCCACGGCAAGCAACACGAAGAACGCGGCCACCTCCGCATCGGTCAACCGGTCGCCGTCCACTTCGGCCGTCACCAGGCTGCTGAACAGATCGTCGCCGGGATGTTCGCGGCGCTGCGCGGCGAGCGTCCCCGCAACTTGATGCAGATAGACCTGATTTTCGAACAGCACCTCGAGCGGGTTGCGGCCGTCGAGGTACTCCGGGTCCGCCCAGGACACCAGCGCATCGGCGGCGCGCGCCACCTGCTCCCGCTCGGATTCCGGGATCCCCATCATGTCCGACAGTGTGCGCATGGGCAGCTCTTTGGCGCAGTGCTCGACGAAATCGGCACCGCTGCCGGCAGTGCGCAGTTCTTCGACGATGGCCTTGGCGTTGCGCTGAACGGACTCCTCGATGCGGCGGACCTGCCGCGGGGTGAACGCGGCGCTGGCCAGCTTGCGCAGCTTGGTGTGCCGCGGCGGGTCCATCGCCAGGAAGGACTGCGAGGCCTCCAACAGCTCCTCGGGAATGTTCGCGAACATCACCCCTTTGCCGGACAGGAATACCTCGTTGGTCCGGCTGACCGTGACAATGTCGGCGCGCCGGGTGACCGCCCAATAGCCGGGGTCGTCGGGATCCTGCATCAGATCGCCTTCGATGGGAGGCTGCCAGCTGACCGGCCGTTCGGCGCGCAACACGGCAAACGAGCGTTCGCGTTGTTCGGCGGTCGTCGACCAAAACTCCCGGGCCGACAAGTCGATCGCGTCATAGCGACGGGCGGCTGCGACCGTTTCGGAAGAGGTGGCCATGGAACGTGACGATATGCCTAGACACAGTGTCTAGTCAATACGTTCAATCATCCGTTAAGCTCGGCACATGCCGACCGTGACGCGAAAATCTCAAGCGACACGCCAGCAGCGGCGCGAGCAGATCGAACTGCAACTGCTCGAGGCCACCGAACGCCTGATGGGCGACGGCACCAGCTTCACCGAGCTCAGCGTGGATCGGCTGGCTACCGAGGCCGGCATTTCGCGGGCCAGTTTCTACATCTACTTCGAAGACAAGGGCGATCTGCTGCGCCGCCTCGCCGGTCAGGTATTCGGCGATCTGTCCACGGCCGGGCAACGCTGGTGGGACATGTCCTGGCGGCACAACCCTGCCGATGTCCAGGCCGCGATGGCCGACATCATCGCCAGCTATCGCCGTCACCAACCGGTGCTCGTCGCGCTCAACGAAGTGGCCGCCTATGAGCCGGCGACCGCGCAGACCTATCGCGATCTGCTGGGCGCCGTCATAGAGCGGATGACCCGAGTCATCGAGGACGGCCAGGGCGACGGCTCAATCCGCCGTGAACTTACCGCGTCCACCACCGCCAGCGCGCTGGTGTGGATGGTCGAGCGGGCCTGTCAGCAGAACCTGCCGGTCAAGCCGCCCGACTACGACGCCGAACTGGCCGCAACACTAGCCGAAATAGTTTGGGGCGCACTGTATCTCAAGGCGTCTCGGTAATCTCACACGGCAACCAGATCGTCGGCGTGCACGGCCGGGCGGCGCAGCTCGCCGGGTAGGTCGGAAGTGGACCGCCCCATCATCGTGGCGAGTTCTGCCGCGTCATAGGCGACCACGCCCCGGGCCACCATCGTGGTATCCGGTCCACACAGCTCAACCACGTCGCCGCCGAAGAAGCGGCCCGATACCGCGGTGATGCCCGCGGGCAACAGCGACCGGCGTTGCCGCACAACGGCTCGCACCGCGCCGGCATCCAGCATCAGCGAGCCGGCCGACTCGGCGGCATAGCGCACCCAAAACCGGCGTGCCGACATCCGCTCGGAGCGGGCTGCGAAGACGGTGCCCACCGAGGCGTCGGTGAGCGCGGTCGCGGCATCGGCCGCCGGCGCCAGCAGCACCGGCACCCCGGCGTCGGCCGCCAAAAGCGCCGACGACATCTTCGACGCCATGCCGCCGGTACCCAAATGGCTACTGCGCCCGGCGATCACACCCTGCAGGTCCGCCGGCCCGGAGACCTCCGGAATGAATCTCGCTCCGGGCGTCTTGCGCGGATCCGAGTCGTAGAGCCCATCGATGTCGGAAAGCAGAACCAGGGCCTCTGCCCCCACCAAGTGCGACACCAGCGCCGAAAGGCGATCGTTGTCACCGAACCGGATCTCATTGGTGGCCACCGTGTCGTTCTCGTTGACGATCGCCACCGCATGCAGCGCCCGCAACCGGTCCAGTGTGCGCTGGGCGTTGGTGTGCTGCACCCGCATCGAGATATCGTGCGCGGTCAACAACACCTGCCCTACCGTGCGGCCGTACCGCGCGAACGCCGCGCTCCACGAGTTCACCAGCGCCACCTGGCCGACGCTGGCCGCGGCCTGCTTGGTCGCCAAATCATTTGGGCGACGGGACAATCCGAGAGGCTCGATCCCTGCCGCGATGGCCCCCGAGGACACGATGACGACGTCGGAGCCCGCCTTCATCCGCGCCTCGATCGCGTCGGCGAGTTCGGCCAGCCGGCCGGCGTCGAACATCCCCGACGGCGTGGTCAGCGCCGTGGTGCCGACCTTGACGACCAGCCTGCGCGCGGTCCGGACGGCTTCCCGGTGTGGGCTGGCCATCACCCGTCACCGTCTTTGCCGTCGCGCTCGCGACGCCGTCGGCGGGCCGCCTTGCGCTCATCCGCCCGGACCCGCTCGCTGCGTTCCAGCCGCACATCGGTGCCCCGGCCGGTCCGCACGACCTGGTCGCCGGTGGGCGTTTGCGGTTCCCAATCGAATGTCATCTCGCCGATGGTCACCGCGCAGCCGGGTTGGGCGCCCAGACGCAGCAGTTCCTCCTCGACGCCAAGGCGCGCTAAGCGATCGGCGAGATAGCCGACGGCCTCGTCGTTGTCGAAGTTGGTCTGGCCGATCCAGCGCTCGGGCCGCGCACCGGTCACGACAAAACCGCCCTCCCCGTCCGGGCGAACGGCGAAGCCGCTGTCGTCGACGGGCACCGGACGAATGACCGGGCGCCGCGGCACGACCTGTGGCCGGGCGGCGTTGTACTCCGAGATCATCCGCCAGAGCCCAAATATCAAGGGCTGCAAGCTTTCTCCAGTTGCGGTCGACACGCTGAATACCGGCCAGCCGCGCTGCGCGATGTCGTCGCGAACGAATTCGGCAAGTTCGCGGGCTTCGGGGACGTCGATCT
Organism: Mycobacterium angelicum; assembly: GCF_002086155.1. Lineage (GTDB taxonomy): Bacteria > Actinomycetota > Actinomycetes > Mycobacteriales > Mycobacteriaceae > Mycobacterium > Mycobacterium angelicum. The sequence continues at coordinate 5,614 of NZ_MVHE01000058.1, forward strand.
TGTTGAGCACCACCGCCCGGGGCCGCTCGGCCAGGTCGCCCAGCGTCGCGTCGCCCTGCAAAGTCGGTGTGTAGGCGGCCAGTTCGGCTTCCAGCGCGTCGATGTCGGAAATCGGGTCGCGGCCCGGCTCGGCGGTGGCGCAGTCCACGACATGCACCAGCACCGCGCAGCGTTCGATGTGCCGCAGGAAATCCAGGCCCAGGCCACGACCCTGCGAGGCGCCCGGGATCAACCCGGGAACGTCGGCGACGGTGAAGGCGTGCTCGCCGGCCGAGACCACGCCGAGATTGGGCACCAGAGTGGTGAACGGATAGTCGGCGATCTTCGGCTTGGCCGCCGAAATGACCGACACCAACGAGGATTTCCCGGCTGAGGGAAATCCAACCAGGCCGACGTCGGCAACCGTCTTGAGTTCGAGTGTCAGGTCGCGCGCTTGGCCCTGTTCGCCGAGCAGCGCAAAGCCGGGGGCCTTGCGCGCGCGCGAGGCCAGCGCGGCATTGCCCAGCCCGCCGCGTCCACCCGCGGCGGCTTCGAAGCGGGTGCCCGCGCCTACCAGGTCGGCGAGCAGCCGGCCGTTCTCGTCGAGCACGACGGTGCCGTCGGGAACTTTGACTTCCAGATCGGCGCCGGCGGCGCCATCGCGGTTGCTGCCCATCCCCTGCTTGCCGGACGGCGCCGTGATGTGCGGACGGAAATGGAAGTCGAGCAGCGTGTGCACCTGCGGGTCGACGACAAAGAAGATGCTGCCGCCGCGGCCGCCGTTACCCCCGTCGGGGCCGCCCAGCGGCTTGAACTTCTCGCGATGAACCGAAGCGCAGCCGTTACCGCCGGAACCGGCTCGCGTGTGGATGACGACCCGATCGACAAAACGAGGCATCGGGCTTCCCCTCGCCCACGACGGTTATCAGTCGGTGCTTTGCCCGACGATGCTGACGGTCTTGCGGCCGCCCTTGACGCCGAATTGAACCGCGCCTGCCGCCTTCGCGAACAACGTGTCGTCACCACCGCGCCCGACGTTGACGCCGGGGTGGAACTTGGTCCCGCGCTGCCGGACCAGGATCTCGCCGGCCTTGACGATCTGGCCGCCGAACCGCTTGACGCCAAGCCGCTGAGCGGCCGAATCGCGACCATTGCGCGAGCTGGAAGCGCCCTTCTTGTGTGCCATTTCTGCCGCCTCTGCTACTTGATACCGGTGACCTTGAGGACCGTCAGCCGCTGACGGTGTCCCTGCCGCTTGTGGTAGCCGGTCTTGTTCTTGAACTTGTGGATCCGGATCTTCGGGCCCTTGGTGTGCTCGAGCACCTCGCCGGTCACCGCGACCTTGGCCAGCGCGCTAGCGTCGGTGGTCACCTTGGCGCCGTCGACGAGCAGCGCGACCGGTAGCGACACGTTGGAGCCGGGCTCGGACTCGAGCTTCTCGACCTTGACGACGTCTCCGACGGCGACTTTGTACTGCTTGCCGCCGGTCTTGACGATTGCGTACGTCGCCATCGTTGCTCCTACCTCTTCTGGTCCGTGTCTCGTTCGTACTCTGCACTCCGCGCGCGCATTACCGGCGGGGCGCTTGGGTTGGTCTTGGGTGCGGGTTCATAAATCCCGCTGCCGCCGGCCCAAGTAATGTCACAGCCTTGTCACCCGGCCTGACGACAACTGTCCAAGGGTACTTGACCAGCAGCTACAGGGTCAAACCGGCCCCTGGCTCAGGGTTTAGTGGATTCAGTCCACGTGCGTCGGTGGGCCGGCGGGCCGGCCCGCCGCCCGCCGCCGGCGCGGACGCTCGGCAGCCACCGCTAAGTCCATGGGCTCGGACTCGTCTGCATCAGAATCTTCATCGTCGTCGTCTTCTGAGTCCGCGAGATCCTCATCGAGGTCGTCGTCGTCGTCCTCGACCTCCTCCTCGTCGTCATCCTCGTCGACGTCCTCGTCGAGGTCTTCGTCGTCGAGGTCGTCGTCGTCATCGAGGTCGTCGAGTTCGTCCTCGTCTTCGTCAGCGTCTTCGGTGTCCTCGAAGTCTTCAGTGTCGTCGGTGTCTTCGGCGTCTTGGAGTACGGCGGCAACCTGCTCATCGGCCTGTTCATCGACCGATTCGGTGATCTCCTCATCGGAGACGTCGGATTCCTCGTCGCCGCGTTCGGCCATTGAGCCCGCCGCCATCGCCTTGAACATCGGGTGCTCGCCCGGAGCGTGGGCCGGGACCTTGGCCACGACGCCCTTGTCACTCGGCTCCTCGGCACGGCTCTTTTTCGAACGCCGGCTGCGCCGCCCGCCCGACTCGGATTTGCGTCCGGTCGCCGGGGCCGAATCGACGGGATCGGCGTGCAACACGATGCCGCGACCGCTGCAGTTCGGGCACGACGTCGAGAAGGCCTCGATCAGACCGGTCCCCAAGCGCTTGCGGGTGAGCTGCACCAGACCCAGCGAGGTCACCTCGGACACCTGGTGGCGAGTGCGGTCGCGGGCCAGCGACTCGGTCAGCCGGCGCAGTACCAGGTCGCGATTGGACTCGAGCACCATGTCGATGAAGTCGATCACCACGATGCCGCCGATGTCGCGCAACCGCAGCTGCCGCACGATTTCCTCGGCCGCCTCGAGGTTGTTCTTGGTGACCGTCTGCTCGAGGTTTCCCCCGGACCCGGTGAACTTGCCGGTGTTGACGTCGATCACCGTCATCGCTTCGGTCCGGTCGATCACCAGCGTGCCGCCCGAGGGCAGCCACACTTTGCGGTCCATCGCCTTAGCCAATTGTTCGTCGATGCGGTGTACCGCGAACACATCCGGACCAGGCTGCCCCTCCTGTCCAGCCGGCTCGTATTTCGTCAGCTTCGAAACGAGGTCGGGGGCAACGGAATTCACGTAGTCGTTGATGGTGTTCCAGGCATCGTCACCGGAGACGATGAGCCCGGAGAAGTCCTCGTTGAATAGGTCGCGGATGACTTTGACCAGCACGTCGGGCTCTTCGTAAAGCGCTATTGCGGCACCGGCGGCCTTCTGCTTTGTCTCGGTCGCCTTGGCATCGATCTGGTTCCAGCGCTCCTGCAACCGCGCGACGTCGGCGCGGATGTCGTCCTCTTTGACCCCTTCGGACGCGGTGCGGATGATGACGCCCGCGTCGGACGGCACCACCTCGCGCAGGATCTCCTTGAGCCGCTGACGTTCGGTGTCGGGCAGCTTGCGACTGATCCCGGTCGACGAGGCGCCCGGCACATAAACCAGGTAGCGACCCGCCAGCGACACCTGCGTGGTCAGCCGCGCGCCCTTGTGCCCTACCGGGTCCTTGCTCACCTGCACCACGACGTAGTCGCCGGGCTTGAGGGCCTGTTCGATCTTGCGGTCGGCGCCGCCCAGTCCGGCGGCCTCCCAGTTGACCTCACCGGCATACAGCACGCCGTTGCGGCCGCGGCCGATGTCGACGAATGCCGCCTCCATCGACGGCAGCACGTTCTGCACGATGCCGAGGTAGATGTTGCCCACCAACGATGCAGAGGCAGCAGAAGTCACGAAATGCTCGACGACGATGCCGTCTTCGAGCACGGCGATCTGGGTGTAGCGCGCGCCCGGATGCGGAGCCTCGGTGCGGACCCTGTCGCGCACCACCATCACCCGCTCGACGGCCTCGCGACGCGCCAGGAACTCGGCCTCGCTCAATACCGGCGGGCGGCGCCGTCCGGCGTCTCGCCCATCGCGGCGGCGCTGCCGCTTGGCTTCCAGCCGAGTAGAGCCGTCAATGCCCTTGATCTCGTTGCCGGCGTCTTCGCCGTTGCCCGAGCCGCCGGACTTTCCGGAGCGGGGCGCCCGTTCGTGCACCACGGTGTTGGGCGGATCGTCGGGTGCCGGTCCCTCGTCGTTGTCATCGCCGGCACCCGACTTACGCCGTCTGCGCCGACGCCGGCGGCGGTTGCCCGCCTCCGCGGATCCGTTGTCGTCCTCGCCGTTATCGCTGTCCTCGGCGTCTTCTGCGTCCTGGTCGTCACCGGAATCGTCGGTCTCGCCGTCGTCGCCTGCCTGCCCTTGGCCGTCGGCGCCGCCCTGTTCGCCCCGCCCGCGGCCGCGCCCGCGACGACCGCGGCGCCGCCGCCGGTTCGCCGGCCGGTCGGTCTGTTCGTCGTCCTCGTCGGCTTCGAGGTCGTCGCCGTCGTCGGCCGCGGAATCGTCGCCGGCGTCCTCCTCGGCTGCCACCGGTTGCGGAGAAACGAACAGCGGCATGTAGTGCGGCCGCTGCTCGGCGGGCTCCGCCGACGCCGGCTGCGGTTCGCGCACCGGGGTGCTGACTGGGCTACTGAAGCCCGGAATGTGCGCTAAAGGCTTGCGGAACAACAGATCCCGAACACGTAGCGCGTCCTCGGGGTCCACGCCGGACTGCACATTGCGCACCTGAATGTTGAGCTCGGCACAGGCTTCCAACACCTCAGTGGTGGTGTTACCGAGCGCTCGTGCGAGCTGGTGGACTCGCATGCGGCGGTCCGGCAGTTCGTCGTCCTGGGTCGGCTCGTTTGCTGGGTTTGCAGATGGCGCGCCGTCTACCACGTATTCTCCTCAAGCCCCCGGGCGCGTCCTGTCGACGCGGCCACGCGAGGGCTTCGCTATGGGCCCGGGCTGCTTCTCCCGAGCTTGTGATGGTCTCGCCCCGAGCGGCTCAGGGAGAACCCACTCGGCGCCGTGCTGAATGACGGCCTGACGTGCCGCGCCGCATCATGAGATGGCGATGGTCGCGCTTGTCCAAGTCTTCATTCGGGTGTCTGACGCCGGTCTGGCGACGTTCACCCGGAGTCAGTATCCCACATCACTGGGCCGGTTCACGATGCCCTGACCTGGGTGCCCGCAAACAGCTTGCGGCGCGCCGCTGAACTAGCTGCCGGGAAACCAGAGCGCGATCTCGCGCTTGGCCGATTCGGGCGAATCAGAACCGTGCACCAGATTGAACTGCGTTTCCAGTCCGAAATCGCCGCGGATGGTGCCTGGCGTGGCCTTTTCCACCGGATCGGTGCCGCCGGCGAGTTGGCGGAACGCCGCGATGGCTCGCGGTCCCTCCACGATCGCCGCGACAACCGATCCCGAAGTGATGAACTCCAGCAACGACCCGAAAAAGGCCTTGCCTTCGTGTTCTGCGTAGTGGCTGCTGGCCAGCTCGTCGCTGACCTTCCTGAGCTCGAGCGCGGCAATGGTGAGGCCTTTTCGCTCGATGCGGCTGATGATCTCGCCGATCAACTGGCGTTCGACGCCGTCCGGCTTGATCAGTACAAGGGTCCGTTCGGTCACGGTGGACAACAGTAGATGGCCGAGGGCACTGCCAGAAACTGGCCCCGAACTTGGTGCTCGATCACCGGTCTACATGGATCTGCCCGGGACGTTGTCCCGGGCAGATCGTCGGTCAGGTTGACTAGACGCCAGTGGCGGGCGCCACCACCGCGGCGCCGGCCGGCATTGCCGTCGGGTTCCCCATTCCACCGCTAGCGCAGCCTGCCAGCAGGAGCGCCGAGGCCGTGGCCAGGGCTGCTCCGAGCAACCGCAGGGTGTTCTTCTTGCTCATCGATGTGCCTTTCCTTCGTTGGACGCATGATCGTTGCGCTACGACCACAAATATCGGATGCTAGGCCTTTCCAGCGAAAAAAAATATGGCGACATAACCACTGAACCGGGCCCGCGGCGCCGGCCGCGGCGCCGTGCGATGGAACTTACGCTCTACCGGCTTGACCTGCGCCGCTATCCCATTAGCGGGCTGGTCGCAGGTCACGATTCACCAGCCGGGCAGGCAACCGCGAAAGCGAACGGTTGGCAAACTTCAGTTGCGCAGCTTCAGTCCGGCGGCGGGCGGCGCGGTTCCTGGCGCCGCCGAACCTCGGCACGAAAATAAGCGATCAGGGCCCACACCCCGGCGAACAGCAAGCCAATGAACCCCACGCCCGGATAGACCACGAAGCCCGCCAGAAGCACCAGTTGCACGGCGAGGTTCACCCAGATTGCCCAGGGCTTGCGCTGCACCCCGGTGAGCAGAATCAGAACTACGGCCAGCCCGATCAGGTAGCCCAGCGACGCCGCGGTCAGCCCACCGCCGACCGCTCCGACTACCGGTATCGCCAGCAGCACCACAATTGCCTCGAGGATCAGCGTCGCGGCCATGACCGCGCCGAAGCTCTTCCAGGGATCGGCCGGTGGTTGGTCGGTCACTGTGGATCACGACCGAACAGAGTGCGGGCAGCGCCGGCGGTGACGACCGAACCGGTGATGACGATTCCCGCCCCGGCGAAGTCCTCGCCTTCGTCAGCGGCGGCGTCGTCTACCAAGGCCGTTGCAACATCGATAGCGTCGCGCATATTCGCCGCCGTGGTCACTCGGTCCGGACCAAACCGCTCCTGCGCCGCCAGCGCCAGCGCCTCGACATCCAGCGCGCGCGGCGACCCATTGTGAGTCACCACAACGGCATCGAAGACCGGCTGCAGCGCGGCGAGAATGCCGTCCACATCCTTTTCGGCCAGCACGCTGATGACACCGACCAGGTACCGGAAGTCGAACTCGGCGGCCAGGGTTTGGGCCAGCGCCGCGGCACCGGCCGGATTGTGCGCCGCATCGATCAAAACCGTTGGGGCGCTGCGCATCCGCTCGAGCCGGCCGGGGCTGGCGACGGCGGCGAAGCCGGCCCGGACCGCGTCGACTTCGAGCTGCCGCTGGGCGCCCGCGCCGAAGAACGCCTCGACCGCGGCCAGTGCCAACGCCGCGTTGTGCGCCTGATGCTCACCGTGCAGCGGCAGGTAAATGTCGGAGTAGACCCCGCCGAGGCCCTGCAATTGCAGCACCTGGCCGCCTACCGCGACCTGCCTGCCCAGCACCGCGAACTCGGAGTCCTCGCGGCCGACGAACGCGTCGGCCTTTACCGCTTGGGCCAGCAGGACCTCCATCGCCTCGGGGGGCTGACGCGCGATGACCGCCACGGTGTCCGGTGCGGCGTCGGCGGCCCTGGTGATGATGCCCGCCTTCTCGCCGGCGATCCCGGCGATGTCGGCGCCGAGGTACTCGACGTGGTCAATGCTGATCGGGGTGATGACGGCCACCGGCGCGTTGATCACGTTGGTGGCGTCCCAACGTCCACCCATGCCGACCTCGACCACCGCGACGTCGATCGGCGCATCCGCGAAGGCCGCAAACGCCATCGCGGTGAGCACCTCGAACTTGCTCATCGCCGGCCCAGCCGCGGCCTGCGACTGCTCGTCGATCATCTGCACGAACGGCTCGATCTCCCGGTAGGTTGCCACGTATTGCGCTGGGCTGATTGGCTTTCCGTCGATCGAGATGCGTTCCACCGCCGACTGCAGATGCGGGCTGGTGTTACGGCCGGTGCGCTGATTGAGCCCAGTGATCAGCGCGTCCACCATGCGGGCCACCGAAGTCTTGCCGTTGGTGCCCGCGATGTGGATGGACGGATAGCCGAGTTGGGGTGACCCGAGCAGGTCCAGCAATGCGCTGATCCTGCTCAGACTCGGTTCGATGCGGGTCTCGGGCCAGCGTTGGTCCAACAGGTGCTCGACCTGCAACAGGGACGCGATCTCGTCCGGAGTGGGAGTCACAGCGAAACTCATTGCAGCGCAGCCAGCCTGGCCGTGATTCGCTCGGTTTCCTCCTGTGCCACCCGCTGGCGATCGCGGATCTTGCCGACGACGGCTTCGGGCGCCTTGGCCAGAAAGTCCGCGTTGCCCAGTTTCGCTGCGGTCGATGCCAGCTCCTTTTGCGCTGCGGCCAAGTCCTTTTCGAGACGCCGCCGTTCAGCACCGACATCAATGGTGCCGGAGGTGTCCAGCTCGACGACGACCGTAGCGCGGCTGAGCCGCACTTCCAGGGACACCGACGCGCGAAAGTCGTCGCCCGGTGCGGTGAGCCAGGCCAGCGACGTCACCGCGGGCACCTGGCTCCTCAGGTCCGCCTCGTCGACGCCGCCCAATCGCGCCGGCACCTTCTGCCGATCGGCCAGACCCTGGTCACTGCGAAACCGCCGCACCTCGGTAACCAGCCGCTGCATATCGGTGACCCGTTGCGCGGCAACCTGGTCCAAAGCGATTCCGGACGACTGCGGCCAGTCGGCGATCACCACCGATTCCTGATTCGTCAAAGCTTGCCACAGCGCCTCGGTGATGAACGGGATCACCGGGTGCAGTAGCCGCAGCAGGGTGTCCAGACCGGTGGCCAGCACGGCGGTGGTGTGGGCGAGCCCGTCGGCAAGCTGCGTCTTGGCCAGTTCGACGTACCAGTCGCAGAACTCGTCCCACGCGAAGTGGTAGAGCGACTCGCAGGCGCGGCTGAATTCGTAGGTGTCGAAGGCCGAATCGACTTCGGCCCTAACCTCTTCCAGCCGCCCCAGAATCCAGCGATCGGCGTCGGTCAGTTCGTCCATCGGCGGTAGCGGCGCCCCGGAAGCCGTGCTCGCGCCGTTCATCAGCGCGTAACGGGTGGCGTTGAACAACTTGGTGCCGAAATTGCGCGACGCCCGAACCGCATCCTCGCTGACGGCCAGATCCCCACCGGGACTGGCGCCGCGGGCCAGGGTGAACCGCAACGCGTCGGCCCCGAACTTCTCCACCCAGTCCAGCGGGTCGATGACGTTGCCCTTGGACTTGCTCATCTTGCGACCGAACTCGTCGCGGATCAGGCCGTGCAGGAAGACGTCGGTGAACGGCACCTGCGGGCCCCGCCGACCGCCCAGGGTAATGGCGTCGTCACCGCCGACGAACGTGCCGAACATCATCATCCGCGCCACCCAGAAAAACAGGATGTCGTAACCGGTGACCAAAACGCTTGTCGGATAGAACTTTTCCAGCTCCGGTGTCTGCGAGGGCCAACCCAGTGTGGAGAAGGGCCACAGCGCGGAGGAGAACCAGGTGTCCAGCACGTCTGCGTCCTGTTCCCAGCCCTCGGGTGGCGCTTCGTCCGGGCCAACACACACCTGTTCGCCGTTGGGCCCGTACCAGATCGGGATGCGGTGGCCCCACCACAGCTGTCGCGATATGCACCAGTCGTGCATGTCGTCGACCCAGGAGAACCAGCGCGGTTCCAGGCTTGCGGGGTGAATCACCGTGTCGCCGTTGCGCACCGCGTCGCCGGCGGCTTTGGCCAGCGACTCGACCCGCACCCACCATTGCAGCGACAGCCGTGGCTCGATCGGCTCACCGCTGCGCTCGGAGTGTCCGACACTGTGCAGGTAAGGCCGCTTTTCCGCCACCACGCGGCCCTGGGCCGCGAGTGCTTCCCGCACCTTAACCCGGGCTTCGAAACGGTCCAGGCCGTCGAATTGTGTTCCGGTGTCCACGATCCGGCCCTTGGTGTCCAGGATCGAGGGCATGGGCAGCTGGTGTCGCATCCCGATCTCGAAGTCGTTCGGGTCGTGTGCGGGCGTGACTTTGACTGCGCCGGTGCCGAATTCGGGATCCACGTGATCGTCGGCGACGACGATCAGCTCCCGGTCCACAAACGGGTGCGGCAAGCTGGTGCCGACCAGGTGCCGGTAACGCTCGTCGTCGGGATGCACCGCAATCGCGGTGTCGCCCAGCATGGTCTCCACCCGGGTGGTGGCGACCACGATGTGGGGTTGCGAGTCGTCCAGCGAGCCGTACCGGAACGACACCAGCTCACCCTCGATATCGAGGTAGTTGACCTCCAGGTCGGAGATGGCCGTCTGCAGCACCGGGGACCAGTTGACCAGGCGCTCGGCCCGATACACCAGCCCGGCGTCGTAGAGCCTCTTGAAGATCGTGCGGACCGCGCGCGACAGGCCCTCGTCCATGGTGAACCGGTCGCGGCTCCAGTCCACCCCGTCGCCCAGCCGGCGCATCTGGCCGCCGATGGCGCCGCCGGACTCGCGCTTCCAGTCCCACACCTTCTCGACGAACAGCTCGCGGCCGAAGTCCTCCTTGGTCTTGCCGTCGACCGCAAGCTGCTTTTCCACCACGCTCTGGGTCGCGATACCCGCGTGGTCCATGCCCGGCTGCCACAACACCTCGTAACCCTGCATCCGCTTGCGGCGGGTCAAGGCGTCCATCATGGTGTGTTCCAGCGCGTGGCCCATGTGCAGGCTGCCGGTCACGTTCGGCGGCGGCAGCACGATCGAGTAGCCGGGCTTGCCGCTGGCCGGGTCCGCCGTGAAGTATCCGGCGTCCACCCACCTCTGGTAGATCGCGTCCTCCATCGCAGCCGGATCCCAGGTCTTGGGCAGCTGGTCGTCGGCGGGGCGGGGTCTGGCGGTCACCGGTCAATTCTAGGAACCGCTACTTACGGGCGTGTAAGCGCCCAAACCCGCCTCAGGGGATCGTGAGCAGCTGGCCGGGATGAATCAGGTCCGGGTTGGCGATACCGCTGGCGTCGGCGATCACCTGGTATTTGCTGCCGTCGCCGTAGAAGCGCTCCGCGATGCCCCACAGGGTGTCGCCGGGTTCGACGGTGTACGTGCGGGCAGTGTCTTCCGGAGCGGGCCCGGGGGCCATCGCCGCGCTGCCGTCCCCGGCCGGCCCCGAGACCGGTTCGGCGGCGGGCTCGGCCACGGGTTCGGGCGCGACGTTCGTGGTCACGTCCTGGTTGGCAGGTTCAGCCGCCGGTGGCGGGGGCGGTACATCACCCTCGGTGTGGGAGGCCCACGCCGCCGTCCCGTCCGCAGCGTAAAGCACCAGGTTGCCGTCGTCCTGCAGCACGAGTCTGACGTTCTTCTTGCCCTTGGTGTCGGTGTGCCAGACCGGGTTGTCCGGCGTGTAGAGGACGAAGTTGCCGTCGCCCTGCACTTCGGCGCGCACGACGTCCTGGCCGTTGGTCGCCGAAGCCCAGCGGGGTTCGCCCCGCGCCGCCAGCACCAGGTTCCCGTCCTCCTGCAGGGTGACGGTGAACGCCCCATTGCAGGAGGTGAGCGACTCGCCCCGGCCGAGCTGTTGTCCCTCGTTCAGCGTGTCTGTCATGGCCTGTCCTCCCTAATCGGTTAGCCGCTCGGTTTGCAGCGATACCCCCGCCGCCGGGAAACGCTCGAGCAGCGCGTCACCCATCGCGGCCGCCGGCGTCAGCACCCCGTGCAGGTCGGACAGCTTGTCGCGGTCGAACGCCAACGCCAGGCCGCACTCCCCCAGCAGCACCGAGGTCGCCTTGTAACCCGGATCGCCGCGCTGCTCCATCCGCGCGACGTAGCGAGCGCCGTTGGTCGTGGTGGTGTACGTCTCGATGCGGTAGAAGCCGCGCTCCCGGGCCTTGGCGCTGGGACCGCTGCCGGGTTTGGGGACGACACGCTCCACCGCTCGGCGCGGCAGCAGGTTGAAATAGCGGCTGCCCAAACCGAACATCGCGTTGGTAGCGCCCGTCACCACCGCTGATGCCACGGGCGCCAGCGGCGACGACCCCAGGCTCACGGTTTCGGTGTAGCGGAATCGCCGGCCGTACGCCCAGTCCAGCAGCGCGTTACTGCGCCGCACGATCCGGGTGTTGTAGGGCGCCATCGCAAATCCCGCTGTCCACAAGCCCTTCAATTCCGGAGCGAGCTGGCGACCCCGCCGCAACGGCATATCGGGCTGCGCGCCGACTTCGGGTTCCGCGCCGCGGTCGGTGGACAGCGTGTACGGGTCGGCAAGTTGGCGCCGAGCCTCGGCATCGCTGGAGGCGGTGCTGAATATTTCCAGCATCGAGGCGATGGTTCCGCCGGATGCGCCGCCGCGGAATGCGCGCACCACGAAGTTGGTGTCCGTAAGCTCACCTGCGTCGTCGTCGCGTGCGGCCCGGTACAGCGCGTAAACGGTCAGATCCGATGGGACAGAGTCGAATCCGCAGGCATGCACGATGCGCGCGCCGGTGTCGACGGCTTGCTTGTGATAGTGGTCGATGCTCTCGCGGACGAACATCGCCTCACCGGTGAGGTCTGCGTAATCGGTGCCCGCGGCCGCGCAGGCGGCCACCAGCGGCGGTCCGTAGCGGGCGTAGGGGCCAACCGTGGTGATGACGACCCTGGTGCGGGCGGCCATCTCGTCGAGCGTCGATTGCGAAGACGCATCGGCGGTCACGAGCTCCCACGACTGCGCCGAAGTCCCCAGGGTGTTGCGGACGGCCTTGAGACGGTCGGTGGAGCGGCCGGCCAGCGCGATGCGCGCGCCGTTGGCGGCTCGGGCCAGATATTCGGCGGTCAGCTTCCCAACGAAGCCGGTTGCGCCATACAGAACGATGTCGAATTCACGATCCGGTGCAGTCACTGACCCGACGCTACTACTGCTGTTCGGTGGGCAGCGACAGGCCGTCTCGGGGACCATCTCGGGCTAGCTTTAGCCCATGGCACAACGGTTCGTTGTCATCAGAGCGGGCATCGCCGGCTTGGCGACCGCGGTAGCGGCTTCAGCAGCGGGGTTTTGACGTCAGCGTCATCGAAGCACGCACAGACACATCGCCGGGTGCCGCGGGTGTCAGGGGATAGCAGACGCCGCGATCCTGGGGGCTTTCGTCGACCGGGCGACCGACCTGCCAACCGCGTTCGACCGATTCGCTAGGTTCCGCCGGCCGCGGGTCGCGTCGCCGGTGCGCGAGTCTGCGCTAATTGGCCGGGCTATCAACCTACGGCCGGCGCATCTCAGTACCGTCGTGTGCCGCGCGGCCGGCCTGGCACCCGAGGCCCGGTTCACCCGGCATCTGGCCTCGGTTGCGGGGCGCTCGGCGTTCACGTTGCCGGCTTAACGGCCCCGTTCAGGACGACAACCCGGCTAGAACGACGAAGTGCCGGGCCCGAAGGCCCGGCACTTCAGCGGTCTTGCGATCGAGTCTTGCTATCGATCAGCCACGCCGCCCGCAGACGGGCCAGGCGCCGATGCCCTGCGAGTGCAGCACATTCTCGGCCACCCGAATCTGCTCCTCACGGCTGGCGCTGGCCGCGGAACCCGAGCCACCGTTGGCGTGCCAGGTGCCGGCGGTGAACTGCAGGCCGCCGGAGAAGCCGTTGCCGGTATTGATGGCCCAGTTTCCACCCGACTCACACTGCGCGATCGCGTCCCAGTTCACGCTGTACGCCTTGATCGGGGCGGGCGCGGGGGGCTCTTCGACCGGTGCCGGCGGTGGCGGCACGTTCGGGTCGAAGTCCACCGGCTCGGGAGCCGGCGCCGGCGGCACGTCGACCGGGGCGATTTCGGCGTCGGGCGCCGGTGGGACGTTCGGGTCAAAACCGACCAGCTCCGGAGCCGGTGCGTCGGGGGCCGGCGCGTCGGCGGCCGGCGCATCCGGAGCCGGCGGCGCCGCGTTCGGGTCGAAGCCCACAGCGTCGGGGCCGGGAGCGGCGTTGGGGTCCGCCGGATCGGCATAGGCGATACCGGAGGGCAAAGTCACGAGCGTCCCTGTGATCGCGGCGACAACGAGCGTCTTACGGACGTTCTTCAATCTTGTTCCTTTCGCGGTGCGCGCGCGCCAAAGCCAGCCCACTGCGGTGGGTTGGGGTCATGCGGTTCGTTATTGCTGCTCTGAGACGTGCCGTCTGGTTTCGACACGACAGCGGAGGGCTTGGATCGCCCGGCGCGGCTCTCTGCCACGCCTGCGGGGCGGCTGATCATTCAGCGCCAGCCCCGGCTCCGCTCGCACGCGGGTCCGTGGATTCAATTTTTGTGTTATTACTGCGGCCCATTTTCGGGCTAAGAGGACCGTACGATAACGATTTGGATTCGTCACCCCGGCCCAGTGGGTATATCAGTTCTATAACAAGCCGATCACGCTAGCGCCGCGAAATTGTTCTTGCAGGTCAGCTTGCGATTATCGACGCCCGTCAAGTTTTTCTCGGACAGCGCTACCGTGAGCCGAATCACGCACATATTGTGAACTGGGCCACGCATTTGCCGTGGGCAATAGGTTGGCGCCGCGACGACTTGCGGCGAGCACTTCCCGGTGACCCATGTCATAGTGGACCGCACCTCAACGTCCACCTCACATTCAGCCGATGCGCTAGCGCATCCGGTTCCCTAATGCACAGGGGTACAACACTATTCGTCGGCCATACGGTACCCCTGCCGCAAGAGACCAACCTTGGGACGGCGAATCGCACCGAATCCGAATGTTCCTTGCTGCCAACGCGTTTCGCTGCGTCCAGACAGAAGTGACATGGGCCCGCCCCGGTGTGGACCGCTACGCAAGTGCGCTTCGTCAGGTAGCCGCGCCGGAGCGTCATTTACCGCTCACGCCTTTGCTGCGGACCGTTGATTTCCCAACTTGGTACGCGAATCGAATGGTATCGCCATATCGGCCGGCGCAGCCCTAAACTCCTTCTGCCACAACGCATTACGGCAGATAACGCCAGCCCGCGGCCCGGACGGGCCCATTCCTTCGGAAAAGCTAAAAACCAAAGGCGCGGCATAAATTCACGTCTGAATTAGAAAAAAGAATGCAGCATATCCGCAAGAAAGGATGGGCGGAATTTAGCTAGAAATTACCGCAACTGCCTCACATTGAATAATTCGGCGTTTTCAGCGACCGGGCGCCACGGCCACCCGCAGGTCGGCAGCCGAATTCACATTGGTCAGCGGCCGCGAATCCGACACCACGATCTGCTGTGCGTCGGAAGCGTTGACCAGGTCGCTCATTTTGCGCTTGCCGGCCGCGAACAGGGCGTCCACCCGGTCGGCCAGATCCGTCCGGTACACCGCCGCCAGATAGTGGGTGCGCCCGTCCCACGGCAACACCACTTCGGCGTTGGTCTCGGCGGCCAGGCGGGCCAGCTCGTCGATCAATTCGACTGTGAGATAAGGCATGTCGACAGCGGAGACAAACGCAAACCGCGCGCCGGCCTCAGCGGCTGCGCGCAATCCACGACCGGTCGCCGGCAACGGTCCCAACCCGCGCAGCTCGTCACGCAGAACCGGAACCTGCAGCGCGGGCAGCGGTTGCCCCTGGGCAGCGATCACGAACACCTGCTCGCAGCGCTGTCCAAGGATGCCGACCACTTGTTCCACCAGGGTGGTCGTTCCGCCAGGGATCGGCATGGTGGCTTTGTCGCGGCCCATCCGGCGGGATTCGCCGCCGGCCAAGACGACCCCGGCCAGAGACACTGTGTCGGGCATGGATTCGGCCACCTCAGTCGACTGTCCAGGTGTCACGACCGCGCAGTAACGATTGCAGCGCGGCGGTGTCAGACGGCTTGGAGCTCTGAGCGGCGTGGACCTGAGAGCGCGCCGCGTCATCGTAGGTGGGCCGGCTGATGTGCCGGAAGATCCCGAGCACGGTGTGCTCGAGGTTCTGGTCGGACAGCCGGGACAGGGCGAAGGCGTACGCCGCATCGTCGGCGTGTGCATCATGGACCACGATCTCCTCGACGGCCACGTCGGCCGTCTTGGCGACATCGAGGCTGAAACCGGATTTCACCACGCAGTATTCGCCGTTGGCCCCGAACACGATCGGCTCGCCGTGGCGGACGTTGATCACCCGCTCCTCGGCGCCCTCCTTACGCAGAGCGTCGAACGAACCGTCGTTGAAGATTGGGCAGTCCTGCAAGATTTCAACCAATGCCGCGCCACGATGCTCGGCCGCCGCCCGCAGCACTTCCGACAGGCCGGCGCGATCGGAGTCCAGCGCGCGGCCGACAAACGTCGCCTCGGCGCCCAGGGCCAAGGACACCGGGTTGAAGGGTTGATCCAGCGAACCCATCGGGGTCGACTTGGTGATCTTGCCGACCTCGGACGTCGGCGAATACTGGCCTTTGGTCAGGCCGTAAATCCGGTTGTTGAACAGCAGCACTGTGATGTTGACGTTGCGCCGCATCGCGTGGATCAGGTGGTTGCCGCCGATCGACAAGGCGTCGCCGTCACCGGTCACCACCCATACCGAGAGGTCCTCGCGGGCCAGCGCCAACCCGGTGGCGATCGCCGGTGCGCGGCCGTGAATCGAGTGGAACCCGTAGGTCTCCAGGTAGTACGGGAAGCGGCTGGAGCAGCCGATGCCGCTGATGAACACGATGTTCTCGCGGCGTAGCCCGAGCTCAGGCAGGAAATTACGGATGGTGTTGAGGATGACGTAGTCGCCACAACCCGGACACCAGCGCACCTCCTGGTCGCTGGTGAAGTCCTTGCCCTTCAGCGGCGGTTCCCCAACAGGCAGAGTGGGCACCCCGGTGTTTTTGGTCAACCTCGGTGTCAGACCGAGATCGGTGCCCGCCAGATTGCCGGTCATTCGATAGCTCCCGCTCCAATTGTGGCCGCCCCCAGTTTGGCGACCATCATTTTGTCTTGCTCAATCTCAGCCAGTGTTCCGCCCAGCGCCGCGCGGATGACGCGGCCCACCTCGTCGGCCAGGAATGAGAGCCCCTGAACCTTGCTGACGGATTGGACGTCGACCAAGTACTTTGCCCGCAGCAGCATCGCCAGCTGACCCAGGTTCATTTCCGGGCACACAACCTGCGGGTAGCGCCGCAGCACGTCACCCAGATTCGCCGGGAACGGGTTCAGGTAGCGCAGGTGGGCATGCGCGACCTTGACGCCTTTGCGTCGCGCGCGCCGGCAGGCTTCACCGATCGGGCCGTAGGAACTGCCCCACCCGATCAGCAGCAGCTCAGCGTCGCCGGTTGGATCGTCGACTTCCAGATCCGGGATGCTGATGCCGTCGATCTTGGCCTGGCGTATCCGGACCATGAGGTCGTGATTGATGGGCTCATAGGAGATGGCGCCGGAGCCGTTGGCCGCTTCCAGTCCGCCGATGCGGTGCTCCAGTCCGGGAGTCCCCGGAACCGCGAATTGGCGGGCGAGGGTCTCGGGATCGCGGTTGTAAGGCTGGAACGGCTCGCCCGGCTGGGCGAACTTGTGCTTGATGGGCTTGAACGAATTGATGTCCGGGATACGCCACGGCTCAGAGCCATTGGCGATGGCGCCGTCGGACAGCACGATCACCGGTGTGTGGTAGGACACCGCGATCCGGACGGCCTCGATGGCGGTTTCGAAACAGTCCGAGGGCGACCGCGGCGCCACCACTGCCACCGGCGACTCGCCATTGCGGCCGAACAGCGCCTGCAGCAAGTCGGCCTGCTCGGTCTTGGTGGGCAGACCGGTAGAGGGTCCGCCGCGCTGGACGTCGATGACGATCAGCGGCAACTCGGTCATCACACTGAGGCCGAGCGCTTCGGATTTGAGCGAAATACCAGGACCCGACGTGCTCGTCACGCCCAGCGCGCCGCCGTAAGAGGCGCCGATGGCGGCGCAGATGCCGCCGATCTCGTCTTCGGCCTGGAAGGTAATGACGTTGAAGTTCTTGTGCTTGGAAAGCTCGTGCAGGATGTCCGACGCCGGGGTGATCGGGTAGCTGCCGAGCACCACCTGCTTGTCGGCGAGCTGGCCGGCCGCAACGATGCCGTAGGCCAGCGCCGTGTTGCCGGAGATCTGCCGGTATTCCCCGGCCGGCAATGAAGCCTTGGACACCTCGTAGGTGGTGCCGAAGGCCTCAGTGGTCTCGCCGTAGTTCCAGCCCGCCTTCAGCGCCAGGACGTTGGCCTCCGCGATGTCGGGCTTGCGGGCGAACTTCTCCCTGATGAAGCTCTCACTGGTCTTCATCGGCCGTCCGTACATCCAGGACAACAACCCCAGCGCGAACATGTTCTTGGCGCGCTGGCCATCCTTCTTCGACGCACCGATCGTCTCCACGGCGCCCAGCGTCAGCGTCGTCATCGCGACCGAGTGCACCACGTATTCCTCGAGCTCATCGGACTCCAGCGGGTTGGTTACATAACCAACCTTGGTCAGATTGCGTTTGGTGAACTCGTCGGAATTGGCGATTATCATTCCGCCTCGCGGGAGGTCGCCGATGTTGGCCTTCAATGCCGCGGGATTCATGGCGACGAGCACGTCGGGCCGGTCGCCGGCGGTCAGAATGTCATAGTCGGCGATTTGAATCTGGAAAGAGGAAACGCCGGGCAAGGTGCCTGCGGGAGCCCTGATCTCGGCGGGGTAGTTCGGCTGGGTCGCCAGGTCGTTGCCGAAAAGTGCTGCTTCGGAGGTGAACCGGTCGCCGGTCAGCTGCATACCGTCGCCGGAGTCGCCAGCGAAACGAATAACAACATTCTCCAGGCGCTTCCGGCCGGATCCGGAATCAGGAGCTCCGGTATCAGACTCTGACCCGGCCCCGCTGCCGTTCGGATCCACGTCTCCGCCTTCCATCTGTTATCCGGACAGGCACTCCATCGCAGCTTCAGGTTACGCGCCGTCGGAGTGACTTCCCCCGGTCTTCACGTTTATGTCACTGGCGGTATCAATTATGGCATTACTTTAAGGACCGCGTTGGCGCGTCGGGCATGCCATGTGCGCCTATGCCACGACTAAAAGCCGATGTCAGCGCCTTGCCGAAGAGCGATGCGGAAGCAAACTGTGGTTTTGGTCACGTCACTTCGGCGGGTTGCGGCCAATCGGCGCAGCTGCCCGCCAACCGGGAGGAACACGTTCTAGTTTTTGACTATTTGACGCTTCATGGGCGCTGTTTGGGGCACCGCGAGGCGCCCATTGCCATGAATGCCGCGTTGTACCCCGCTGCGACAACGATCGAGCCGGCGACGAAGTTGGACACCGACGCGCCGATTCCGGTCGCCGCGGCAACTGCACCCAAGCTGACGTTGACCCCTTAGCTATGCGGTCTTGTCGCGGCGTTCGCTGCGCGACGGCTTGCGGGGGACGATCGTGGGCAGCACGTTGTCCTGCACGGTCTCCTTGGTGACGACCACCTTGGCGACATCGTCGCGGCTCGGGATGTCGTACATCACCGGCAGCAGAACTTCCTCCATGATCGCGCGCAGGCCTCGGGCACCGGTGCCGCGGTGAATCGCCTGGTCGGCGATGGCCTCCAGGGCGTCGTCGGTGAACTCCAGCTCCACGCCGTCCATCTCGAAAAGCCGGATGTACTGCTTGACCAGGGCGTTCTTCGGCTCGGACAAGATCTTGACCAACGAATCCTTGTCCAGGTTGGTGACCGACGCGACGACCGGAAGCCGGCCGATGAACTCGGGGATCAAGCCGAACTTGATCAGGTCCTCGGGCATCACTTCGGCGAAGTGGTCGGTGGTGTCGATCTCGGCCTTGGACCGAACCTCGGCGCCGAAGCCCAGCCCGCGCTTGCCGACGCGCTCGTAGATGATCTTCTCCAGCCCGGCGAACGCACCCGCGACGATGAACAGCACGTTGGTTGTGTCGATCTGGATGAACTCCTGGTGCGGGTGCTTGCGACCGCCCTGCGGGGGAACCGACGCCTGGGTGCCCTCGAGAATTTTCAGCAGAGCCTGCTGAACGCCCTCTCCGGAGACGTCGCGGGTGATCGACGGGTTCTCGCTCTTGCGGGCGATCTTGTCCACCTCGTCGATGTAGATGATCCCGGTCTCGGCGCGCTTCACGTCGTAGTCGGCGGCCTGGATCAGCTTGAGCAGAATGTTCTCGACGTCCTCACCGACATAACCGGCCTCGGTCAGCGCGGTGGCGTCGGCGATGGCGAACGGCACATTGAGCATCTTGGCCAGCGTTTGGGCGAGGTAGGTCTTGCCGCAGCCGGTGGGCCCAAGCATGAGGATGTTGGACTTGGTCAACTCAACCGGCTCATATCGGGAGTCGCGGCCCTTCTCGCCGGCCTGGATCCGCTTGTAGTGGTTGTAGACCGCGACGGCCAGCGTCCGCTTAGCGGTGTCCTGCCCGATGACATAACCCTCGAGGAAATCTCGGATCTCGACGGGCTTGGGCAGCTCATCGAGTTTCACATCGTCGGCGTCGGCGAGTTCCTCTTCGATGATTTCGTTACACAGGTCGATGCACTCATCGCAGATGTACACACCGGGACCCGCAATAAGTTTCTTGACCTGTTTCTGACTCTTTCCGCAGAACGAGCACTTAAGCAGGTCACCGCCGTCTCCGATGCGCGCCATGATGCTTCAGGGCCTACTTCCTGGTTGGTTCCTTGTCGCCTGTCCGTCTTGCTGTGCCGCGTGTAATCCCCGACGGTACCCGCTTATTGCGGCCCCACGCGACCGTTAGCGGCGAATAGCGTCATTGGGATTTCCTGGGTATTCGTGCCTCTCTGAATGAAACATATAGCTCGACGGGTCTTGTCACTCGTCGAGACGCGCAATACGTGTCTCTGGCGTGTCGCGGTCGTTACGCCACCTTGAGCAGACCCCCGCACATCACCCTACCGTGACGCAATCGGATTGGCCGTTGATTCCGTGCTGATCAGCGACGGCGGACATCGCCGCCATCCGCCGAGCGTGTACTCAGCGCGAAAAATCAGCCGAGGATTCGCAGTGAATACACGTTCGGTGGGCGCCTTATGCGCTCTGGGCAGAAAGCTTCCGGTACTCGAGGACCGTGTCGATGATGCCGTATTCCTTGGCGTCCTCGGCGGTCAGGATCTTGTCCCGGTCGGTGTCCTTGCGGATGACGTCAGCGTCCTTGCCGGTGTGACGCGCCAAGGTGGTCTCCATCAGCGTGCGCATCCGCTCGATCTCGGCAGCCTGGATCTCCAAGTCGGAGAACTGCCCCTGGATCACGCCCGACAACGACGGCTGGTGGATCAATACCCGCGCGTTCGGCAGCGCCATCCGCTTACCCGGGGTGCCGGCGGCCAGCAACACCGCCGCCGCCGAAGCGGCCTGGCCCAGGCACACCGTCTGGATGTCGGCGCGGACGTACTGCATGGTGTCGTAGATCGCCATCAGCGAGGTGAAGCCGCCACCGGGCGAGTTGATGTACATGGTGATGTCGCGGTCGGGATCCAGCGACTCGAGCACCAGCAGCTGGGCCATGATGTCGTTCGCCGACGCGTCGTCCACCTGGACGCCGAGGAAGATGATGCGTTCCTCGAACAACTTGTTGTACGGGTTGGATTCCTTGACGCCGAAGCTGGAGTGCTCGATGAACGACGGCAGGATATAGCGCGCCTGGGGCTGGGTCTGAGGGTTCATTCTGCTTCTCCGTTGACGTGGGCGGCGCGAGTGATGATGTGGTCGACGAAGCCGTATTCCAGCGCTTCTGGGGCAGTGAACCAGCGGTCGCGGTCCGAGTCGGCCTCGATGCGCTCGATCGGCTGGCCGGTGAACTCGGCGTTGAGCCGGAACATCTCTTTCTTGATGACGGCGAACTGCTCGGCCTGGATGGCGATGTCGGCGGCGCTACCGGTCACGCCGCCCAGCGGCTGGTGCATCAGGATGCGAGCGTGCGGGAGCGCGTAGCGCTTGCCCTTGGTGCCCGCCGCCAACAGGAACTCACCCATCGAGGCGGCCATACCCATTGCGTAGGTGGCGATGTCGCAGGGCGCCAGGACCATGGTGTCGTAGATCGCCATGCCCGCGCTGATCGATCCACCCGGGGAGTTGATGTAAAGGTGGATGTCCTTGTCGGCGTCCTCGGCGGCGAGCAACAGAATCTGCGCGCACAGCCGGTTGGCGACGTCGTCGTTCACCTCTGAACCCAGGAAGATGATGCGCTCTGCGAGCAAGCGCTCATAGACCGAGTCCGTGAGGTTGAGACCGGGTGAGGTCGAACGCATGTCAGGCACATTGCTCACTGTGGGGATACCTGCTTTCTGAAGTTTCTTATGCACCGACCCTAGCCAACCTCGCCCGCTGTTTGCGGCCACGCACCCCCTGAAATGGGCGCGTTCGCTCAGAGCGTCAAGGTGGCCGCTCTAATCGGCCTTGTCTGCGTCGGCCTTGTCTGCGTCGGCCTCGTCGTCTAGGAGGTCGGCCTCGTCGTCTAGGAGGTCGGTCACGTCGTTCTCCGGGGGCGTGCCGAAGAACTCACTGATATCGATGGTGTTGCCCTCGGTATCGGTGACGGTCGCCGCCTGGGCCACGGCCCTGACCGCCAGCTCGCGTCGCACGTCGGCGAACATGGACGGCAGCTGGTTGTTCTCCTGCAGATAGCCGAACAGTTGCTGCGGCTCGATGCCGTACTGCCGAGACGTCATCACCAGTCGTTCGGTGAGGTCTTCCTGGCCCACCTGAACCTTCAGGTCATCGGCCAACGCGTCCAACAGCAGCTGCCGCTTGACGTCCTTCTCCGAGGCGCTGCGCGCCTCCTCGTCGAACGCCTCGCGCGAGGAACCCTGCTCGGCGAGCAGCTCATTGAACCGTGCTTCGTCGTGGTTGAGGCCGCTCAGCGCGCTGTGCATGACGCTGTCGTACTGGGCCTGGACATAGGACTCCGGAAGCGGAACGTCGACCTGCTCGAGCAGAGCGTCGATCGTGGCGTTGCGAATCTGCTCGGCCTGTTGAGCGCGCTTGGCCGCGCGCACCTGTTCGGCGAGGTTGGTCCGCAGTTCTTCGATGGTGTCGAACTCGCTGGCGAGTTGGGCGAATTCGTCGTCGGGTTCGGGCAGTTCGCGTTCCTTGACGGACTTGACCGTGACGGTGACCTGCGCTTCCTCTCCGGCGTGCTCGCCGGTCGCCAGTTTGGCGGTGAAGACCCGGGATTCATCGACCGAGAGGCCGACGAGTGCGTCGTCGAGGCCGGCGATGAGCCGGCCGGAGCCGACCTCGTGGGATAGCCCTTCGGCGGCGGCGCCGGGCACCTCCTCGCCGTCGACCGTGGCGGACAGGTCGATGGAAACGAAGTCGCCGGTCTCCACCGGCCGCTCCACCCCGGTCAGGGTGCCGAACCGGGCGCGCAGCGATTGCAGTTCGGTGTCGACGTCGTCGTCGCTGACCTCGATCGGATCAACCGAGACCTTCAGCTCGCTCAGATCCGGAAGGGGGATCTTGGGCCGAACGTCGACCTCGGCGGTGAAGGCCAGGTCCTGGCCGTACTCCTTCTTGGTCACCTCGATGTCGGGCCGGCCGAGCGGCTGGATCTCGGATTCGGCCAGCGCCTGTCCGTACCGGCTGGGCAGCGCGTCGTTGACGATCTGGTCGAGCATCGCCTCGCGTCCGAAGCGCGCCTCGAGCAGTTTGACGGGCGCCTTGCCCGGCCGAAAGCCGGGTAGCCGCACCTGCTTGGCGAGTTCCTTGTAGGCCCGCTGGAAATCAGGCTCCAGCTCGGCGAAAGGCACCTCGACATTGATGCGAACCCGAGTGGGGCTCAACTGCTCGACCGTGCTCTTCACGGGTGTGCTCCTTGAGTTGTTCCGGCGTGAGTGCTTGTCGGGGTGACAGGATTTGAACCTGCGGCCTTCCGCTCCCAAAGCGGATGCGCTACCAAGCTGCGCTACACCCCGCACTGACCTCGCGATCCTACGGCCCGGCGGTACCAGGCCCGCAACGACCTCTCAGTCTTCACAGAGCGGTCACACAAGTGCGTCGATTAGATTTGATTCGCGCCACCACGTACAGTCTCGCTCGACTAATACACGCGGGCGTAGCTCAATGGTAGAGCCCTAGTCTTCCAAACTAGCGACGCGGGTTCGATTCCCGTCGCCCGCTCCGATGAGCTTTTCGCTCAACAGAAAGGCGCCATGCGCGACCTCGAAATCCATGGCTCGTGCGCGTCCGACTTCATCAGGGTTCGTGAGTCGTTCGAGCGCAACTTCGCGCAGCGCAGCGAGATCGGCGCGGCCGTCGCGGTGTGGGTGGACGGCGATCTCGTCGTCAACTTGTGGGGCGGTTCGGCTGACGCCGCGGGCACCCGGCCCTGGGCAGAGAACACCCTGGGCACCGTGCTATCCGGAAGCAAGGCGCTGACGGCAACCTGCATCCACCAACTCGCCGATCGCGGGGAACTGGATCTGAATGCGCCGGTGGCCCGGTATTGGCCCGAATTCGGCCAGGCCGGCAAGGAAGCCATCACACTGGCCATGGTGCTCAGCCACCGCTCCGGGGTGATCGGACCGAACCAGCGGATGAACTGGCAGGACGTCACCGACTGGGACTTCGTCTGCGGGCAACTGGCCATCGCCAAACCGTGGTGGGAACCGGGCAGCGCACAGGGCTACCACATGACCACCTTCGGTTTCATCCTCGGCGAGGTGTTCCGACGGGTCACAGGACGCACGGTCGGGCAGTACCTGCGCACCGAAATCGCCGAAGCCATTGGCGCCGACGTACATATCGGCCTCAGCCCGTTCGAACAACGCCGCTGCGCCGAGCGGGTGAACAAACCGCACATTCGGGAGATATTGGCCGGCGTCGCAGCCCCGGGCTATCCGACCAGTCTGGACCAGCATCCCAAGGCAGCCTTGTCGATTTCCATGGGATTCGCGCCCGACGACGAGCTGGCGTCAAATGACCTTCAACGGTGGCGCCAGCTCGAGTTCCCAGGCACCAACGCGCAGGTGTCGGCGCTGGGCTTGGCGACGTTCTACAACGCGCTGGCGTGCGAGAAACTGCTCAGCCGCGAGCACATGGACCTGGTCCGGGTGTCGCAGGGTGGCTTCGACACCGATCTGGTGCTCGGTCCCCGGGTCGCCGACCACGGGTGGGGGCTGGGCTACATGCTCAACCAGCGTGGCATCAACGGGCCCAACCGCTGGATCTTCGGCCACGGCGGGCTGGGCGGCTCTTTTGGGTTCGTCGACCTGGAACACCGGATCGGCTACGGGTATGTGATGAACCGCTTCGACGCCAGTAAGGCCAATGCCGACCCGCGCAGCGTTGCACTCAGCAACGAGGTCTACGCGGTACTCGGCATCAAGCCCGACTGACTTTATTGGGGGCTACCGGGGACCTCCGGGTCCGCCGCCCCCGCCCGGCCCCCCTGGCCCGGGGCCACCAGGCCCTGCGGGCCCGCCGGGTCCACCCGGTCCGCCCGGTCCACCCGGTCCGCCCGGTCCACCCGGTCCGCCTGGTCCATTACCGAAGCCGCCAGGGTGCGGGTTGGGGCCAGGCCCACGCCAGTTGTCGTGACAGGTGCCCCAATCCCAGTTGTCGCCCCAACCAGGGTCCCAGAAGTCTCCCGGGCACCACTGCGGCAACGGTCCCGGCTGGGCGTGCGCGTCAGCGGCGACACCCAGCCCACCGAGCCCTAAACCGGCAGTCAGAGCGAAAGTCGTTGCAGCTAAACGTAATGAGGTTCGCATAGCACTTACAGATACCCACCGAACCTGAAGTGAAACTGTAGATGCGGCGGCCCGATCACTTTTGGCAGGTCGGACACCAGAAAACGTTGCGACCTTCCAGCACCGCGGTACTGATCGTTTCCCCACACACCCGGCACGGATCGCCGGCGCGCCGGTACACATAGGTGCGGGGCCGCCCCGGCCCATACGACGGCGCTCCGTGGTCGTGCTCGGGACGTACGACAACGATCTTGCCGCGACGCAATCCGACCTTCATCAGCGCCACCAGATCCGTCCAGGCCGCGTCGAACTCCGCTTCCGACACCTGCTGGCCAATCCGGTACGGATCGATACCGTGCCGGTACAGCAACTCGCTGCGATAGACGTTGCCCACTCCGGCGATCACCGTCTGATCCATCAACAGAGCACCAATAGGCCTGCGCGACTTGGCAATTCGCTGCCATGCCCAAGACGGGTCGGCGTCACCGCGCAACGGATCGGGTCCCAGGCGGGCCACCACTTGCGAAACTTGGCCTTCGTCGATCAACTCGCACACCGTCGGACCGCGCAAATCGGTGCCGTATTCGGCGCCGACGATCCGCATCCGCACCTGACCCACCGCTTCGGGAAGGGGGGCATCGGTGGGCCGTTCCCACTCGGCGAACGTGCCGTACAGCCCCAGGTGCACATGCACGATCGAGCCACCATCGTAGTGGTGGAAAAGGTGTTTTCCCCAGACGCTGGTGCGCCGCAACACACGGCCGTTCACCGCCGCCGCCGCATCGGCGAATCGGCCCTGCGGGCTGGTGACCGCGACGGGCGCACCGGCGAAGCGGCGCTGATGCAGCCGGGCCAGCCGGTGCAGGGTATGCCCTTCGGGCACGGGTGCCTCAGGCCGAAGCGCCGGGAACGGGCGGCGCTTCGTGGGTGCGTTCGTATTCGGTGAGAATGTCGATACGCCGTTGGTGGCGTTCGGCTTTCGACCACGGTGTGGCAATGAACGCGTCGACGATGGCCAGGGCCTGCTCGACGGTGTGCATACGGCCGCCGATGCCGATCAGCTGCGCGTTGTTGTGTTCGCGCGCCAGTGTCGCGGTCTCCACACTCCAGGCCAGCGCGCAGCGAGCGCCCGGCACCTTGTTGGCGGCAATCTGTTCGCCGTTGCCGGATCCACCCAGCACGAGGCCCAGGCTGCCGGGATCGGCCACCGTGCGCGTTGCCGCGGCAATGCAGAATGCGGGGTAGTCGTCGTCGGCGTCGTAGCCGAAAGCGCCGCAGTCGATCGGCTCGTGGCCGGATTTCTCCAAGTGCTCGATGATCTGCTGTTTGAGTTCATATCCGGCGTGGTCGGCACCCAGGTAGACGCGCATGCCCGACATTCTGCACTATGCGTGCCGTGGCCCTTACGGGCCTGACGGGGCGCAGCCGTTAATCGAACTCGGGGCGTTCGGTACGAGTTCGCTTGAGCTCGAAGAAGTGTGGATAGGCGGCGAAAGTCACCGATGCATCCCAGAGTTCGCCGGCCTGCTCGCCGCGCGGGATCTTGGAAAGCACCGGCCCGAAGAACGCCACACCGTTGACATGGATGGTCGGCGTGCCGACGTCGTCGCCGACCGGATCCATGCCCGCGTGGTGGCTCTTGCGCAGGGCTTCGTCGTAGGCGTCGCTGGTTGCGGCCTCGGCCAGTTCTGCGGGCAGTCCCGCATCGGCCAAGGACAGTTTGATGACCTCGTCGAGTTCTTTGTTGCCTTCGTTATGGATTCGAGTGCCCATGGCGGTGTACAGCGGCTCAAGGACTTTGGCGCCATGGGCCTGCTCGGCGGCGATCGCAACCCGCACCGGCCCCCAGGCCCTGGCCATGTTCTCCCGGTATTGCTCGGGCAGTCCTTCCCGGTTTTCGTTGAGCACCGCCAGGCTCATGACATGGAAGTTCACCTCGATATCGCGCACCTTCTCGACCTCGAGAATCCAGCGTGAGGTGACCCAGCACCACGGGCACAGCGGATCGAACCAGAAATCGGCAACAGACTTTTCGGCCATTAGGTAGTCATCTCCCTGTCATCTCGGGTCAAGTCCAGGGACGTGGTGTACGACGTCGTCGTGTGATTCTTCGATGTGATG